>JAZQWJ010000039.1:0-78484 GCA_045632285.1 Eubacteriales bacterium
CGCGTTGGCGAGCCTGCCACAGAGCAGGTCGCCAGTTATGATCGCCTCTGGCGAGTTTAGAGTTATGATTGCCTTCGGCAAGTTGTGATGCACCTTCGGTGCAGCTTGAAGTAGCAAGGCGATCATATCATAACGTTTGCAGAGCAAACCCATAACGGCGAGCGCAAGCGAACCTTATAACTTGTAACTGAAAATAGCTTTTGTGTCCACAAATGCAGTGCTTGTCTAGAAAAGAGGACAGAGAATGTAAAACACTCTCTGTCCTTTTCCTGTCGGTTCGAGTATATTGCTCTACGGCAGACACCCGTTAGCGGCATTTTTGTTTACATATAAATTGGGCTATTAGGTTGATTTTTAGTTGTTTTTGTGCTATAATACAATTTGATATATACGAATAATGCGACCCTTTCGCTCCATATAGTTGAAGCGGAGGTGATCGTATGCGTGGCTATTCTGCTCCAACCACGGCAAAAAACGTTGTTTCAAGGCTTTTACTTCGGTTTTTGCTGTATTATACCGTTGCTATTCCCTTTGGTATGATGCCGCGTGGCAATCATATGCTGCCCACGGTCGATCTCCAATCGGTAGGAAGAATACAAGCGATTTTGCTGCTTCTTGCTCTTTTGGGCGGCGTTTTGACCATAGCTAAGCCATTTCTATCCGTTTTGGCCTTTGTAAAAGGGTTGTATGATACAACACTTGTACGCTCTTTTACTGCCCTGGCAAAATGCGGTGAGATCGGTATCTTTTCTTGGAATGCCTGCTTTTTCTTGATTATGGGAACGGCCTTTTTGTTTGCTTTTGGAGCAGCGCGAGCACAGCATTTTTCGTTTTTTAACAATGAAAGGGATCTTAAGCTCCTTTTTTCCTCTGCTTTTGGCCGATATCTTGTCCTAGCACTGCTATGCATGGCCTTTGCCTTGACAGTTGCGCTGCTGTGGCCGCATCTTTGCCTCTCTCTTGGTATTCCGCTTGATCCCCTGTAACGTTTCTTTGAAAGGATGTATTATGGCGAACGACGCAAAAAAAGGTTTTTCTTTATTTCATCGCGCAGACCGTCCCGATGCCTTGGCAGAGGACACTACACCAACACTTGGCTATTTCTTTAAGCTGCTTAAGCGAAAGTGCGGAAAGCTTCTTTCCCTGAATTTGATGATGGCGGTTATGATCCTTCCGATCCTGGCTGCCGTTTTGATCCCCTTTATGGGGGCAAAGGCCCCCACCGTAGCCGAGGGAGCCTATTCCTATTCCTCTTTTTTGGGCATATATCTGATCGAATCGGGCGAAGGAGCCATCAATCCTTCGGTCACGTCGGTCATGGGCCTGCTTTCCGAGCAGTTGAACGTTCCGGTATGGTCTACGGGTAAATACGTTGCGATCGCCGTTTTGATCGCCTTTACCGCACTGACCTGGGGCTGGCAAAACGTTGGCGCGGCCTATAATCTGCGTAGCTTGGTGCGCGGCGATTCGTGCTTTTTGTGGTCCGATTATTTTTATGCCGTGCGCCGCAACCTAAAGCAAGCCTTTGTGTTTGGATTGCTGGATTTTATATTCTTGGCCGTTCTGCTTTTTGATTTCTTTTATTTCAGTGTCAGCAGCGGAACCTTGAATGGCGCTTTGTACATGATCTTTTTGGTTTTATTGATCTTGTATATCGTTATGCGCTTTTATATTTATCACATGATGGTGACCTTTGATCTGTCGATCAAAAAGCTGCTGAAAAACGCACTGATCTTTACAATGCTGGGCTTTAAACGCAATTTTATGGCACTTCTTGGCATTGCACTTGTCATTGTTTTGAACGTACTGATCATAATTCCCTGCCTTGCCGTCGGATTTTCGGTTCCCATTATTTTGCCTTTGTTTTACTTCCCTGCGCTGTCCGGCTTTATTGCAACCTATTGCGCGTGGCCCAATATCCAACGCTATATGATCGATCCCTACAATGCAGACGGATCATCCTCTGTCACCGAGGATGAAGATCCTCTTGATGTCGAAAACGAGGAAACGTGTGACGATCCTTCCGAGCAGCGGACCTAAAGACCCTCCGTAGCCAATAATTGACTGACAGTTACAAATTCATAGCCCGATTCCAGTAGCATAGGAATGATTTTTTTAAGTGCTGCCGGAGTCGGGCTTTTTTGACCGATAAAGTCGTGCATTAAAATGATCGAGCCGTTTTTGGTGTTGCTTTTGACGTTTTGCAGTATTTCGGATTGCGGTGTATGAGCCCAGTCTCGTGTGTCAACGCTCCATAATATAATGGTAAGCCCCAGCTCCTCGCAGACCGTGCGCAGCTCCGGCGTGCAAACGCCCTCCGGTGGCCGAAGCAAAGGAGCCGCAGCGCCTGTGATCTCTTCGATCTCTTTTTTGCAGGATAGGACCTCCTGCTTTAATGCAACTGCGTCCATACCGCTTAAATGGCAATGATGAAAGGTATGATTCCCCAGCTCGTGCCCTTCTGCTACGATCCGCTTGGCCACTGCCGGATATGCCCGAATGTTTTCTCCAACCGCAAAAAAAGTTGCAGGCACTTGATATTCTGCCAAAATATCCAAGATCTGTGGCGTATATCTGGGATGCGGGCCGTCATCAAAGGTCAAGGCAATGCAAAGGCGGCCGTTTTGGGCTGCGTGACGGTATATCACCTCAACCTCTGCTGACGGATATATCCCTCCCACTGCAAGCAGTAACGCACAAATTAATAAGAACAGAATGGGGCGCTTCAGTCTCCGCATAGCTCATCCAGCCTTCCAAAGCGATACCCTTGTGCCTTTAACTCTGCGATCACTGTTGGAAGCACCTTGGCGTTGGTCGCTGACGTAGGATGCAGCAGAAGGACCGCGCCGTTGTGGATGTTATCCATGATGCAGCGCAGCGCTTTCTCTGCAGAAGGCTGCTTGCGGTTATCCCAATCCGCATACGCAAAACTCCAAAAAACGGTTTTATATCCCATATTGCGCACAACTCTCAGCATTTCGCTTGAAAATTTTCCCTCGGGTGGCCTGAAATATGGTTTGATCTCGATTCCCGCACGGCGGCAAGCCTCCTCTAATCCCTCAAGCTCCTGCCTGATCTGCTCTTCAGAGGCTGCTGACAAGTCGGGATGCGTCGCGGTATGATTACAAATGAAATGCCCCTCGTCAGCCATTCGTTTTATCAAAGTCATATCTTTTTCTACAGGGTGCTTCAGCACAAAAAACGCTGCAGGGACCTCTTGCGCACGCAACGTATCCAGGATCTGTGTTACGTTTTCGTTTACATAGCCCGCATCAAAGGTCAAATAGACCACGCGGTCTGCGCAAGCATTGCCGTGTGCGTGATCGATATAATAAGCGCCAAGCTCCTCCGCAAAGCGCAACTCGGGCGCCGCGATCGCTTGTTTATGCGCCTTTTGACGGGTGCAATACCAGCTTAGTGACTTATTTTCTGTCCCAACAGCAGTTACACAAAAGGAAAACAGCAAGCAGAATGTCAAAAGCAGAAAAACTGTTTTTTTCATACAATCAACTCCCTTCTTTTTTAGTGTTTCACGCTTTTGATCCTTCACCCATTCAAATTGTGGATAAAAAGAAGTGCTTGGAAAAATCCAAGCACTTCTTTTTTTATTGATATTTTTTCAGTCGCTCTGCGCGGATGGCGTCGAAATGGCGTTGACGGATGCGTCCCATAGCCTCTCCCATGACCTGCCAGGCGCGATCACAATTGTCACAGCGGTAGGTATTGGACTCGGCACCGCGGAAGCTCCAATCGATGATGGTGCGCGCACCGGCATCGTAAGCGGCATCGGTGGCAAGGATGATATCATCCTCGCGCCCTGCAGGAATATCATAGCCCTGGATCCAGATGTGGCTATCTTTTCCGTACTTTTCTGCCTGCTCGATGGTGTAGCGGGTGTTGGTATATACGTAATCGTAAGGATCGGTTGCACCGGTTACGCCATCAGGCTTTTTGCGCGGGAACCAATAAGGATCGGTGCCAAAGTTATCCAAATGGGGGATCTGAGCCAAGCCGGATGCCACGTCAAGGGTGTGGATCATAATACCGGCATAGTTCTTCATACCCAGCGAATGTGCGTAGGTCGTTACGCGGTCAAAGTAATTCACCAGCGTGAACGCGCGGAACTCCTGCAGCTCGGGGGTGTCCTCCAAGGGCATCTCCTTGCCGTAGCGCTCGCGGAACAGTTTTTTGCAGGACTCGCAATAGCAGCTGCTGATCTTGCTGCCGTCGGCCAGCTTTTTGGTTTTAAAGCGGGGCTCGTCCCAAAAGATGCGTTTGCCGCCGCTTTCACGTACCACGTCAAGCCAGTCCTTGGTGAATTGCACGAAGGACTCGCTGTTATAGCAGGAGCTGACGGGATCGGGCGTGCCGTCGGCATAGACCTGATGTGCCTCAGGATGATACTGCAGGAAGTGTGATTTGTCACCGGGAGGGCCTCCAATGCCCCAGTTATCGACCCAGACCTCAAGCCCATAGGCCTCGGAGATCTTGATGATATCGGGCATAACACCCTTATGACGATCCCAGTCGTTATGAGAGAACATATGCACCACAAGATTCATATTGTGGTTGACGATATCACGCATATCCTCCTCTACGTGGCGCAAAATGCGGTTGCCGTGATAGGCAACGCCGGTCAGCAACTTTTCCATATTATGCTCCTCCCCAAAATACAATTCCAACAAGGCCAAAAGCCATGGTTGCACAGCCTACAAGGTTCAGCCAAGAGAGCTTTTCCTTGAATACGATAAACGAGAACAGTACGCTGAACAGCAGCACGCCCGCGTTATCAAAGGTAAACAGAATATCGGTACTCATGCCACTGTTGATCAATATGGTAAGCAGGATCACGGCAGAGGCGGTAAAGGCCGAGGACAAAAGCAAGCTGATCAAAGAGAGCTTGGATTGTTTAAAATCGGAAATAAACTTGTTTTTACGTTGATAAAAGCCGAGAACCGTATTGATCAAGGCGGAAAATCCAAAGGTGCAAACGATCAACTCGTTTTTGGAGTTGGCCGTTACGCTGTATGCCCCCTGATGTGCCATAATGGCTCCGTAAAGTCCGTTGAACACAAACAGTGCGATACAAAATGCCCAAAACTGCCAACCGCCCGAAAACAGGCTTTCTCCCTTCTTTTTGCTGACCAAAAGAATAGAGGCCGCAATAATGGCCACAAACAACCAGCCAAGGGGCTTTAATCCCGCACCGTATACGTAGGAAAAAAGCGCGGGGAGTATGATACCGCCCGATAGCATCATCGTCATTTGGATGGAATAGGGGCCGCGCTCAGAGGCTTTGACCATAGAAAAGTTGTAAATGGCCAAAATTACGCTGTTGACAAGGCCCATCAAAACGATCTGCCAGTTCCAATGAAAGCCCGTGCAAAGTGCAAAAACAAAGGCCGAGGCTGCAGTGACAAATCCGCTGACCACAGAAAACACGGGGGTCGTTGCATCGGGGTCACCCGGATATTTTTCGGTATACAGCTTGCAAAAGAAAGATTGCCCCGTATAAAGCAGGATCAAAATAAATATGTAAAAGTATTCCACGTGTGTTGTCCTCTCTCTACTTTATTTGCTAAGCCGTCTCTTGTCCATATAAAAATCACTCATATGCCGCTCGGCATAGCGAAGCATACGGTCTTGAAAGCCACGGTGATTTTTGCGGAAGAAGACAGGAATATGGTTGCCTTCACGCTCAATATAACGCTTTAATTCAAAAATGTAGTCTGCCATTTCGCGGTCTCCTCCCTCCCTAATGGCGCGGCAAAGATAGGCGATGATGCGATCATCCGCTTCTTCAAAGCACGCAAGGATCTCGGCAGGCTCTCGCTCAGAAAGCTCCAGCAGCATACGGTAGGCGATCAGGGGGCGAAAGGCTTCGTCTCCGTCCAATTGTATCCGCAGTTTTTTGGGAATATCTGTCCACAGCTCCAAAACGTTTTCTGCGTAATCGGCAAGATAACGCTCAACGCCCTCGTTGACAAGCTCAAAGCTTAAGGCGTCTGCAGACCTGGAGACCTCTCTGCGGCGATCGTATAAAAAGTAGTTGGCGCGCTCTCCTTTTTCACGGTGTGCAACGTACATAACAATGCCGCCTGTGATAAACAAAAGCACGATCACGATGTACAAAAACACTCGAAGACCTTGGCTGCTTGCCAACGCTGCCGGAAAAAACAGCACCAAGGCCAATAGCGCACAGGCAGTTGCGATATGCATAGCGTGTTCAAAAAAGAACTTATTTTGCTTCATAATGCGACTCCTTATTATATTTTCTTTAGTTTTGCATATGTTGCCATCAGTTTTTTTGTTCCTTTGGTGTCAAATGCGATTTCATAAAGCGTATCGGCGCCCATCTTGGTAACGGTTAAGATCGTACCCTCGCCAAACAGCATATGTTTCACACGATCCCCTGCTGCCAGCAGGTCGGCAGAAGCTGCAGGCTTAGGCGCAGCGCGTCCGACCGAGATCGGTGCGGATGCCGCGTGTCGCACTTGTTCTCCCCATTGTCGGGCACTCATACCGCCAACGGCTCTGCCCTCGTTTGCAGGAGACTTGGGCAGATCCAATAGCCGTTCGGGGATCTCTGCCAAAAAGCGAGAAGCGGGATTACAGGAGGTATGTCCGTACAGCAAACGGGACTTGGTGTGAAGAATATACAGCTCATCCTTGGCGCGGGTGATCGCCACGTAGGCAAGGCGACGTTCCTCCTCGATCTCCTCAGGACCCGCCATAACGGTCTGCATACCGGGGAAAATCCCCTCCTCAAAGCCGGGCAAGAATACGCGGGGAAATTCCAGACCCTTGGCGCTGTGAATGGTCATCAGCACCACGGCATCGGCACTGTCGTCGTAACGGTCAACATCGGCAACAAGCGCAGTCTCCTGCAAGAATTCGGAAAGCGAGGGCTCCTCTACACTTTCCATATATTCCTTGATCTGAGAAATAAATTCCTCAAGGTTGTCAAGCCGCTCGGCCTCTTCGGGGCCCATATCTCGGATCATCTGGCGATATCCGGAGCGATCCAGAACCTCATCCACAAATTGATCAAGCGGCATGACGTCAAGCAGGGCTGTCAACTCGTTGATCAAGGCAGCAAACTGCTTTAAGGTGTTGGCGGAGCGAGAAAGCGCGATATATTGATCTGCGCGTTCCATGACCTGAAACATGCTGTAGCCTTCGTTTTCAGCGATCTCTTCCACAGCTGTCAGCGTGCGCTCGCCCAGCTTTCGTTTGGGCTCGTTGACAATGCGCAGCAGTCTTTCCTTGTCACTGTGATTTTCAATAACCTGCAGGTATGCCACAGCATCTCGGATCTCCTTTCGATCCGAGAAGCGCACACCGCCCAGCATACGGTATGGAACTGCGCTGCGCGCAAAGGCGCCTTCTAACGACTGAGACTGCGCATTGGCGCGGAACAGCACGGCAAAATCGCTGTATCTGCACTGCCCTGCAGCTACAGCCTTTTGGATCACGTCCACAATGGCTCTTGCTTCGGCATTCTGGTGCTCGGGATTCAGTACGTGGATCTTGTTTCCGTCGCCGCGGTTGGTAAACAGTGTTTTGCGCATGGCGTCATCCTTGGTGTTGTGAGAGATCACCGCATTGGCGGCATCCAGGATCGACTGCGTCGAGCGATAATTCTGCTCCAAACGGATCAGGGTGGCGGGATGAAAGACCTTGGTAAACTGGCGGATATTTTCAATGGTGGCGCCGCGGAACTTATAAATACTCTGGTCGTCGTCGCCCACGACCATCAAATTACGATGCCCGCCGGATAGCAGCTCGGTCAGGCGAAATTGTGCCCCGTTGGTATCCTGATACTCGTCTACGCAAACGTAGCGGAATTGATTTTGATAGGAGCGCAAAATGTCGGGATTATTGCGCAGCAGATCCACGGTACGTACGATGATATCGTCAAAATCCATTGCGTTGGATTCTGCCAATCGCTTTTGGTATGCAAAATAGACCTTTTCCAGCTGCTTCATGCGGTATTCGTTGCCCATCTCCAGTAAAAACTGCTCGGGGCCGATCAGTTTATCCTTGGCGCGGCTGATGGCATTGAGCGCGGTTTTCACCGGCAACACCTTTTCGTCGATATTCAGCGAGGAAAGCACCGCTTTTATGGCCTTTTTTTGGTCGTCGGTATCATAGACGGTAAAGCCGGGTTGAAGCCCTGCTTCTACGGTATAGCGACGCAAAATGCGCATACAGATCGAGTGGAAGGTGCCCGCCCAGATCGATCCGGAAAGGTCCGGATCCTCAGGAAAGGCGGCGGAAAGGCGCGCCTTGATCTCGTTGGCAGCTTTGTTGGTAAAGGTGATAGCAAGCACGCGCCAAGGGGGACAAGGATCGTTTGCAAACCCGCAAAGCAGTGCCTCCAGCTCATCAGCGGACATTGGCTCGCGCAATGCGCGCTCCAAAGCCTCTACGTGCGCCTCGGTCACGCCGGCCGGTACAACCTCGCTGTGATAGGCGTTTCCAAAGCGGATGATATAAGCAATGCGACGCACCAAAACAGTGGTTTTGCCGCTTCCCGCTCCGGCCAGGATCAGCAACGGATTTTCAATATGATAAACAGCCTGACGCTGCTCGTTGTTAAGAGATGCGTAATAGCGGTCAAATAAATTGCGTTTGGCTGCAAGATAACGTGCGTTGATATCGGACATGATATACCCCTTGATTTTATTTCCTTTATTATACTATATTTTGAAAAAAAAAGCAACCGAAAAAAAAGAAAAAGGAGCCGAAAAATTCGGCTCCTTGGTCGTTGCGTAAAATCAGCCCTTGCGATCTGCGGGCTTTTTTTCTTCACCCTGCTGTGGCTTTTGATTTTGGTTTTTGTTTTGGCTTTCCTGCTTGTTTTGTGCCTTTGCTTTTTGCTTATTTTGATTATCCTGCATGATCGTGTCTCCTTTGATTTTCATTGGGATACATCAATAGTGTGGCACCAAGCTCCGCACTTTATTCAATCGTATTGATATCTGTTTTTGATCTGGGTATAAATGCAGGTCAGTGTGATCGCAAAAACGGCGGAAAAGATCACGGAAAGCGAAAAGTCAAAGATCCATAGAAAATCTAAAAAATGATAGATGCCCTTTCCGGAGGGCGTTTGGATAAAGTCGTACAAAAATGACAGCACGGCGGCAAAAAAGCCCAAGGCAGCGCAAAGCAAAAGACGACCATCAAGAGAGGCGAGCAGCTCCTTGTGATTTCGTTGTTCAAAATCGCTTTCGGCGCATTCGGCACGATAGCCTGCCCATTCCTTTATCACGCGGCGCAGAAGCAGCAAAACAGAGATCATCAACGCTACAAACACAAAAAGCTCGATCATTGCCCATATCCACATTTTTGCATAGGCCAGATCCGCTTCTCTGTTTTTGCCGAGAGCGCTGGGGCTAAAGCTGATCGCAAACAGATAAGAAAGCTCGCTTGAAGTATAGGATACCGCAGCGTATCCCACGGAAAGCAGGGCTGTCACGCCGCGCAGTGTGCCGGGCACCATCGTAAACAGCGCGCCGATGCCGATCAGGATCGCGGCGATATGATCGGGGATCACATTTTGAAAATCAAGATAAAAATCCGTCAGCAATATGCCTCCCGCACCCATCAGCGCAAAGCCCACCGCGTGGCGGCGCTTGACCCTGATACCGGGATGGCTGTTGTAATAGTCTTGATATTGCTTACCAAGCGGCGCTGTCATTTGTAATTGGCGGCGCACCTTTGCAAAATAAAGGATCAGCCGAACTGCAAGAAACAGTCCAAACAAGGCAACGATCACACACGCCAAAAGGCGCATAATACCGATGTATTCATATAAATGATCCATCGCAGAATCATTGAAGGAGGATCTGGTCAGTGCCGTTAGCTCCGGCAAGAGGCAGACTGCTTCACGCGTGATAACAAATACGATAAAAAGCTTGCAGATGCGGTCGGTCAAAGAGGCTCTGCCCGCTTGATCGGTGTACAGCTCGGTACATTCATAACGCGAAGCCAGCACGTAAAGATCGTCAAACAGACGGCGCAACGCGGGCAACAAAAAGAACAACTCGACCACGGCGGCGGCAAAGGCAACGATCAGCAAGGACGTGGGCTGCTCGGCGTTGCCGGAGCCCATACCGAAAATGGCGATCAGCAACACGACCTTAACGGCATCCACTCCCGCCAGCTTTAAAAAAGCTTTTTGTGTTTCGGCAATAAACGGATAGATCAATGCCACGCGTGAAAGACCGAGGCAGATCAGCAAGCAACCGATGAAATCGGGCAATACGTCCAGGGCGGCAAAGGTGGGGTTGCAGAAAAAGCACAGTCCCAGCAGCACCGCGCCAAAACGCATCAGCTTTGCATCACTCGTCATATTGCTCTCCCTCCTCTTCTTCTCCTCTTGCTACACCTTTTTTCTTTGTGGAGGTCAGCTCGGGCATATGCTCGTCCCCCTCCGGGCAAATGTAGCGATAACAGTTGAATATCAGCATCATATTCAGTATCAAAAAGAAAATACGCAAAAGCACCAAAGGCAGTGCAAAAAATCCCGCGTGATCGCGGATAAATGCAAACGGAAGCACAGAAACAAGATACAGCACGTAACAAAGACCAACCATGATCAGGTTACGGTATGCGTTGCTTTGAATGCCAACCAGCTTTAGCTCAGAGCAAAGGCCGATGATGGCATATAGCAGCATAACGTGCAGGATCAGTGTCATTGCGGCATAGCACCATTCGGTAATTTGAAAAAATTTTCCGCCAAGTATCCACCACTGCGCACCGATGCCAAGCTGTGCCAAGCCGTAAAAGGAAAAATACAGAGCGAAGGGCAAGGAGGCAAAGGAAAAATACCAGCAATACCGAAAGCGATCGTGATAATGCGCTAAATGATACAATCCAAAGACCATCATGGGATAGCCAACAAGCTTTGCAAAGGAGAGAGGGGCGTAAAGTGACATAACGTTGGAAAAAAAGTAACCGACCAGCAGCCATCCAAAGCCCATTATACTCCCCTCCTCTCTTGAACTGCGTGATGCATTATTGCTCTCCGCCGTTTGCAGGCGCGCCGCAGCATTTTTTGTATTTTTTTCCGCTGCCGCAAGGGCAAAGATCGTTTCTGCCGACCTTTTCGGCTTTGCGTACGATCACGGTCGTTTTTTTCTTTTCTTTGTCGGCACCTGCAAAGCCTTCACTCAAGGGCTTTGCGACCTGAACGCGCTTGATGGGTTGCTGCTTCGGCACAGCGGACAACACATGGCGCATCATCTCCTCACGGATCTCGGCCACCATTTCTTCAAAGAGATTAGAGCCTTGAATGCGGTACTCGGTGATCGGATCGCGTTGCGCGTAGGATTGCAATCCCACGCCCTCCTTCAAGTCGTCCATCAGATCGATATGCTCCATCCAATGGCGGTCAACGGTCTGCAAAAGGATCGAGCGCTCGACCTCCGGGAAGATATCCTCCCCAAACAGCGCGGGCTTACCCTCATAGACCTGCATCGCCTTTTCAAACAAATAATCAGACAGCTCACGCGCCTTGCGCAGCTTTTTGTTGTCGATCGCTTCTTGCAGCGCGCCTGCGCTGAGCATATATCCATACTGCTTTTCCAGCCCATCGATGTTCCAAAGCGCCGTATCGTCACCCGAAGCAAGAGAGGCAACAGTCTCCTCGATCGAGGAGCGCATCATGCCCTTGATCGTTGCGGATATATCATCGCCGTCCAGCACCTCCTTGCGCTGGCTGTAAATAAGATTGCGCTGCTGATTCATCACGTCATCATAGGTCAGCACGTATTTTCTGCGCTTGAAGTTGTTATCCTCAATGCGTTTTTGCGCACTTTCAATGGCTCCTGTCAGAATTCTGGAGTTGATCGGCTCATCGTCCGGCAGCCCCATACGGTCTACAAAGCCCATCAAGCGGCCTGCGCCGAACAAACGCATCAGATCGTCCTCTAAGGACAGGAAAAAGCGAGATTCTCCGGGATCGCCCTGACGGCCGGAACGGCCGCGCAGCTGATTGTCGATACGGCGGCTCTCGTGCCGCTCGGTACCAAGGATATACAGACCGCCCGCCTCGCGCACGCGTTGTGCCTCGGGCTCGATGATCTCCTTAAAATGCGCATTCAGCTGATGGAAGGTCTCGCGTGCGGCACGGATCTCGTTGTCCTCGATATCGGCCGTGCCGGTGGACATAGCGATCAACTCTTCGGTATAGCCCTGCTTACGCATTTCGTTTTTGGCCATATATTCGGAGTTACCGCCCAGCATGATATCGGTACCGCGTCCCGCCATATTGGTGGAAATGGTCACAGCGCCGAATTTGCCCGCCTGTGCAACGATCTCCGCCTCGCGCTCGTGATGCTTTGCATTCAGTACGTTATGCGGTATGCCGCGACGCTTCAGCTTGGCAGACAGCTCCTCTGACTTGTCCACGCTGACGGTACCGACCAGAACGGGCTGACCCTTGGCGTGGCACGCCTCGATCTGCGCAAGAATGGCCTCGGTCTTCCCCTTCAGATTTTTGAACACATAGTCATTTTGGTCCTTGCGGATCATCGGGCGATTGGTGGGGACCTCTACAACGTCCAGTGCATAGATCTCTCGGAATTCGGCATCCTCGGTCAGTGCAGTACCCGTCATACCCGACAGCTTGCGATACATACGGAAGTAATTTTGTAAGGTGATGGTGGCCAGCGTGCGATTCTCTTTTTGTACCTGAACGCCCTCCTTGGCCTCTATCGCCTGATGCAGACCGTTGGAATAACGACGTCCCGGCATGATACGGCCGGTAAAACTATCTACGATCATCACGCCGTTCTCGTTAACCACGTAATCCACGTCGCGCTTCATCACACCGTGTGCGTGTATGGCTTGATTGACGTGGTGCGCGATGGTGGAATTGGCAGGGTCAGAAAAGTTCTCCAGGCCAAAGAATTCTTCGGCGCGCTTGGCTCCCTTAGGGGTCAAAATGGCATTGCGCGCCTTTTCATCGACCAGATAGTCCACGTCAAGCTCGTCCATGCTTTCTTTTTTGTCCACTTCCTTTTGAACCAGCTTGGTCATCTGGCGCACCAAGCGCTCGGCTTGCTCGTACAGATCGGTGGATTTCTGTCCGGCACCCGAAATGATCAGAGGCGTTCTGGCTTCATCGATCAAAATGGAGTCTACCTCGTCCACAATGGCAAAGGCGTGACCGCGCTGTACCATATCGGATTTGTAAACGACCATATTGTCGCGCAGATAGTCAAAGCCAAACTCATTGTTGGTACCGTAGGTGATATCGGCATTGTATGCCGCTTGCTTTTCGGCGGGAGTCAGGCCGTGTACAACAAGACCCGTAGAAAGCCCCATAAAAGCATAAACACGGCCCATTTCCTCGCTGTCGCGTCGGGCAAGGTAATCATTAACGGTTACCACGTGTACGCCGTCGCCCGCAAGGGCATTGAGATAAGCGGGCATAGTCGCCACCAACGTTTTACCTTCACCGGTCTTCATTTCGGCAATTCTGCCTTGGTGCAGCAGGATACCGCCCAAAACCTGTACGTAAAAGGGGCGCTTTCCAAGTACGCGGGCATCTGCCTCGCGCACGGCAGCAAAGGCATCGCACAAAATGTCGTCAAGTGTTTCTCCGGCAGAAAGACGCGCCTTTAACGCTACGGTGACCTGCGACAGCTCCTCGTTGCTCATTTCAGCGTATTTGGGGGCCAGTGCCTCAACGGCGTTGGCAATTTTTTTCAGCTTTTTGATCTGGCGTTCGCTGTAAGAACGGAAAAGTCCCATATAGACCTCCATAAAATGCAATAATATAATTATTATACTACATTATAGAGAAAAATGCTATATGATCGCCAAAAAATTTGCAAAATATTTATTTGTGTCTTGAAACAAAGGCTTAAATCGGCTATAATAAAGATGAATTTCACAACGGAGGACGTTATGCCGCATATCAATATTGTTTTGCACGAGCCCGAGATCCCGCAAAACACAGGTAATATCGCCAGGACCTGTGCCGCTACCGGTGCCTCTCTTCACCTCATTCGCCCTATGGGCTTTGAGGTCGACGACAAAAAGCTGAAGCGCGCCGGGTTGGATTACTGGGATAAGCTTGACATTACTTATTATGACGGCTTGGCTGATTTTAACGCCAAGCACCCGGATGCTAAGATCTTTTATTTTACCACCAAGGGAAAACACCTTTATACCGAGGTAAGCTACCCCGAGGAGGTCTACATTATGTTTGGCAAAGAGAGTGCCGGGCTGCCCGAGGAGCTTCTTTTTGCGCATCCAAACGAGGCTGTTCGTTTGCCTATGCGCCCCACTCTGCGCAGTTTAAACCTTTCAAACACCGTGGCTATTGCGGTTTTTGAGATCCTGCGCCAATATGATTTTGAGGGACTGTGCGCAGAGGGAGAGCTGACCAAATACGATTGGAGCGATGCAACATGACCGATCAAAGTATTATGATCGCGATGAGCGGCGGCGTGGACAGTGCCGTTGCGGCATATCTTGCCTCGAGAGGGCGCAAGGCGGCCGGAGCTACGATGCGCCTGTTCCCCTCTGAAGCGGCAGAAAGCGAGATCCGCGGGGCTGCCGACGTTTGCAGCTTGTTGGGCCTGCCCCATTTTATAGCCGACCTTGGCGATAACTTCTTAAATGACGTGATCGAGCCGTTTGTCAAGGCTTATGAGGCGGGATTGACTCCTAACCCCTGTATTTTCTGCAATAAAAGCATCAAATTCGGTGCACTCGCGGAGTTTGCTTCTCAAAAAGGCTTTGAACGCATTGCCACGGGCCATTATGCGCGGTTGGAAAAGCACGGTGAACGCACCTTGCTGCGCCGCGCAGCAGATCCATCCAAGGATCAGACCTACGTGCTGTGGTCCCTCCCTCAAAGTGTGCTTTCTCGTACAGAGTTCCCTTTGGGGATGCTAACCAAGTCCGAGGCACGGGAAATTGCGGCAGAATTGAAGTTTCCCATGGCCGAGCGTAAGGATAGTCAGGATATTTGCTTTATTCCGGACGGAGATTACGTTGGATTTATCACGCGTTTTCGTGGTCGAGCGCCCGAGGAGGGAGATTTTATTGACGGAGATGGGCGTGTACTGGGGCGCCACAGCGGGCAGCTTTGCTATACCATCGGTCAGCGCAAGGGACTTGGCATCGCCCTTGGTCGCCCTGCCTTTGTTACTGCAAAATCAGCAACAGCCAATACCGTGACCCTTGGCGAGAATACCGACCTCTTTACAACGCGACTCACAGCAAAACAGATCAACCTGATCGCCACAGATCGCCTTGATCGCCCAATGCGCCTTTTGGCCAAAGCCAGATACCGTCAAGAGGCTGCGCTTGCCATAGTAGAACAGACGGACGACGATGCTTTGACTGTGGAATTTGAACAGCCGCAACGTGCGATCTCCCCGGGGCAATCCCTTGTTTTGTACGACGGTGATTACGTTGTGGGCGGCGGCATCATTCAATAAAACGACAAAATAAAAAAGAGGCGAGAAAAATACCTCGCCCCTACGATCGGATGGAAAAACGGCATAACGCGCCGTTGATACCATCCGATCTTTTTTTTGACGCTACGGATCAAAAACTTCTTCTCGCCGCTTCCAAAACTCCTCTGACGCGACGTGCCCGGTGCAAGCCGCATTAAAGGGATGCAGATCCTTTGCAATGCCATAAAACGTGATTGAATCTTCTGTTTCGGCATAATACGGCTCATTATACAATAAATTGTGTTCTGTTTTTGGCGGATCGCCCCAGCAAGTGTAGGGCGCATCCAACACACGGATCTGTCTTGGAAAGCTGCGGAGCACACGCAAAAGTGCCACGGTGATGCAGGTCTCCTCCGGGCAGGTCTCACAAGCGACACCGCCGTGCAAGCAGTATCTGACTGCCGTATGGCAATCGCAAAGCTGTGTTGGTTCCGTTCCCTTTTTAAAATATCCGATCTCTGTTCGATCCCCGCGCGGGTCAAGCATACAAATGTCCTTGACCAGTTTTCCGGAATCCTTGCAATAGCGCACCGCAACAAGATCCGCCTCTGTTTCAAGGCTTTTTTTCAAGGGAGGACGGATCCTTAAGACCTCTGCCATCACCTCGTCAAATATGCGCAAGGCGGGATTCCCTCCAACGTCTGCAAGGCTTTCGGGATACTCGTGCCCATACCAAACACCGGCCAACAGCTCCGGTGTATAGCCCAAAAACCATTTGTCGCAGCTGTTGCCCGAGGTTCCCGTTTTCCCCGCAACGTCAACGACGTCCTTTAAGCGCAAGCCCCTTCCCGTTCCGCTTTGAACCACTCTTCTGAGAAGCAACGTCATAATAGCCGCGGTCTCCGGGCTCAATACTCTTTTAGGTGTAAGCCGCTGCTCCAACAAAACTCTTCCCGCGTGGTCCTCTACGCGTGTATAGCTGTGACATCCCGTGTAAACGCCGCCATTTGCCAGGATCGTATATCCGCCTAGTAGCTCTGCCAGTGTCACCCCTTCGCTTTGCTGCCCCAATGCAAGAGAAGCGGCGCCGCTGTCCTGTGCTTTCTGCAACGAGGAGAAGCAAAGCTGATCGTGCAAAAATGCAAATGAAGTGTGCTTACCAAGTCTTTGCAAAATTGAAACACTGACGGTGTTGACCGACTCCTCCAACGCCGTGCTGACCGTTGTCAGCCCGCGATATACGTCCGGTGCGTTGCGTGGCCACGGTGCACCGTTTGCTCTGAAGCTATGCGGTACGTCATCAAATACGGTGGACCATGTGATCAGTCCGCGCTCTAATGCGGGTGCATAGACCGAAAGCGGTTTGATCACAGAGCCGGAGGGTCTCGTTGCATCCGAAGCATAGCTTTGCAAGCGATTTCCCTGCTTTTCTCCCGTGGCGCCGACAACTGCCAAAATGCCTCCCGTCGTCGGATCCAGTATCATCATAGCGCTCTGCGCCCGTTTTTCTCCCTGATGCAAGGGAAAATGCTCCGTCTCGCGGTAATACGCCTCTACCACGCCTTGCAGCTTTGGATCTACAGTGGTATAGATCCGCAAGCCCCCACTGTAAACAAGGCGACTTGCCGCCGCCTCACTCATTCCTCTGTCATTGACAAGATCGCGTATCACATCACGGACGGCAAGATCGGCAAACCAAGAGTTGATGCGAACAGACAGCGCGCGTTCGTTTGGAAAAAGCGCCGTTTCCTCGGCCGCGGCCTCGGTGTATCGCTCGTCGTCTATCATGCCCTGCTCCAGCATTTGCGCAAGGATCAGGTCACGCCGCTGCCGATTGCTCTCGGGGCACCGAATGGGATCGTATCGAGTGGGGTTATTGGTGATGGCTGCGATGGTCGCAGCCTCTCTCAAGGTCAACTCGTTGGGTTCCTTTGAAAAATACGCGTTCGCTGCCGTTTTTACGCCGTAACAGCCCTCGGCAAGATTCACCACGTTCAGATATTGCTCTAATATCCGATCCTTGCTCATGTGCTCCTCAAGCTTGGCTGCTCTGATCATTTCGGCAATCTTGCGTTTTACGCTCCGTTGATCCTCGCCTGTCAGATTTTTGACTAACTGTTGGGTTATGGTGGAGCCGCCAAAGTGCCCTTTTTCTTTTTTGATCATATTTTCTGCCGCAGAGAAGGTGCGCAACCAGTCTATGCCGCCATGATCGTAAAATCGCTTATCCTCGATGGCTATAAAAGCGTTTTTCAGATCATCCGTCATTTGCTCTAAGGGGCAGTACAGTGCGTTTTCACTTCCGCTGATGCGATCCTCTGCAAGCTCTGCAAAATTCCCCGCCTCATCTTGATAAAAAAGCCGCGTCGTTCGATCTCCCATTGCTTTTAAAAACACAGATTCGTCAAGGTCAGTGTTTAGCGCAAGTCCAACGTAAGCGCCACCAAGAGTCAGGACCACCGACAGCAAAATCAAACTAAAAAGAGAAAAGGAAAGAAATGAGATCGTCAATATTCTCAAGCATTTTTTCAAAAAAACACCCCCACTCGACCGTAGTTTAACACGGCGTGGGGGTGTTGATGCTGGTTGAATACTGGCTTTTACGGCACTTACTTCAGTACCACGTTATCCTTGCCAAGGATCAGGACCAGCTCATTGAAGGTAAATGCAGTCAGATCAAAGCCGATATCAAGCCTTTGGTAGCTTGACGTTGAGGCGTCAAAGATCGAAACAGGCAAAGGGCCGTCAAATATTTCCAGAATATTCAACGCCTTTTTGAATTTAAGATCCTGCATAGAAGGAACTCTTAAATACAGCATACGCGGCTGCTGTACGGGAATGGGTGCAGGTGATTGCTGCACGGACGCTTGCGCAGTAGAGCGACGCACCTCGGTCTCTGTCATGACCCGCGGTGGCGCATGATCGTCCTGTAAGGGGGTTACCGAGCTTACCAAAACCGTTGGGCGCTCGTCCTCCTTAATGGACAGTGTGCCCTTTATACTCAGCACGGCATCCACGCGCAGATCGTGAGAAAATCTTGCAAAGATCTTGGGAAATGCCAAACACTCGATCTCGCCCTCGCGATCTTCAAGCGTGAAAAAGGCCATTCTTTCGTCGTTTTTGGTCGTTTTACCCTTTAAAGCGGTTATAATGCCTGCAATCGTTACGGTAGAGCGATCGGCAGCGAAATAGCAGCCGTCCTCGTCTGTGGCGCAAAGCTCTTTGATCTGTGTGATCGCCGGATCGGAAAGTGCCTTGGAGAATCCATCCAGCATATGACCGGAGAAATACATTCCCGCAGCTTCCTTTTCCTGTGCAAGCAGCTCGTTTAGCCCAAATTCTCGCAGTTCAGGGTATTCTATCTCCGGGCGCTCGGTGCCGGGTATGGAAAACATATCCAGCTGACCTGTCAGATTGCTGCGATTTTTACTTTGCAAACGATCGATCATTGGCTCATAGACAGCCATCAAACGACTGCGATAAATACCTAACGCATCAAACGCGCCTGCCTTGATCAAGGCTTCTATCTGGCGCTTGTTGAGATCCGCTGCAGAAAGGCGGTCTAAAAAATCATCAAAGGAACGATAAGGGCCTCCCGCAGCGCGCTCCTTGACAACAGCCTCTAAAAAGCTTTTTCCAACGTTTTTCAGTGCCAACAGGCCAAAGCGAATGTGCTCCCCGCTAACGTGGAATACCACGTCCGACTCGTTGATATCCGGCGGCAAAACGCGGATGCCGCGTTTGCCGAGCTCGGCGATATATTCAGCGATCTTGGGTATATTACCAAGCTCAGAGGTCAACAGAGCGGCAAAATACGCCTTGGGGTAATGCGCCTTGAGATAGGCGGTACGATAGGAGATCACAGCATACGCAGCTGCGTGACTTTTATTGAATGCATAATGGGCAAAATCTGCCATATCGTCAAAAATAGTCTCAGCTGCTTCCCGTTCAACGCCGTTTTGTGCGCATCCCGCAAGAAAGGCATCCTTTTCTGCCTCTATCACACCCGCCTTTTTCTTGGACATTGCACGGCGTACAACGTCTGCGTGTCCAAAGGAATAGCCCGCAAGCAGACGGAATATCTGCATGACCTGCTCCTGATACACAATACAACCGTAGGTCGAGCGCAGGATGGGCTCGATCAGCTTGGTGTGATATTGGATTTTGTCTGGATTTTTGCGATTTTCAATGAATTTAGGGATCGAGTCCATTGGCCCTGGCCGATACAGTGCAATGGCTGCAACGATATCGTCAAAGCAAGAGGGAGACAGGTTCATCAGCATCTGACGCATACCGCCGGATTCCAGTTGAAACAGTCCGGAGGTCATTCCGCGCGCGATCAGCTTATAGGTCGCCGCATCATCAAAGGAGATGCGGTCTATATCAAACGAGGGTTCGCTTTCCCGTATTTGGGTCACGGCGTCGTTGATGATCGTCAAATAGCGCAGCCCCAAAAAATCAAATTTCAAAAGTCCCAGCTCGGCAATGGTATCCATATCATATTGCGTGACGACCACGCCGTTGCTGCCGGAGAGTGGAACGTAGTGCGAGAGTTGATCCTCGGTGATCACGATGCCTGCGGCGTGTATCGAAATGTTACGCGGCATTCCTTCCAGCGCTATCGCCAGGTCTACCAACCGCTTGACCTCGGGACGTGTATACAATGCTTTGAGATCAGGAAGGCGCAGAGCATCTTTTATTGTAATGCCAAGCTCTCTTGGGATCGCCTTTGCAACCGTGTCAACGTCACCGTAGGACATCCCCAGTGCGCGGCCAACGTCGCGAATGGCTGCTTTGGCTGCAAGTGTGTTAAAGGTCACGATCTGCGAAACGTGGTCTGCGCCGTATCGCTCGGTTACATACCGAATGACCTCCTCGCGGCGGTTATAGCAAAAATCCACGTCAATATCGGGCATACTGACACGTTCCGGATTTAAAAACCTCTCAAACAATAGATCAAATCGCAAGGAATCTACGTCGGTGATCCCTAAAAAGAATGCAACGATGCTACCCGCACCGGAGCCTCTGCCGGGGCCTACGGGTATTCCCCTGGATTTGGCATAATTGACGTAGTCCTGCACGATCAGAAAATAATCGGAATACCCCATTCGGTCAATGACAGAAAGCTCGTATTCCATGCGTGCGCGGTAGTCTGCTTCGCTATATTTGGAAAGATCCAGCAGCCCCTCGTCCAACCGTTTGGCAAAGCCGCTTGTGGCAAGACGGGAAAGATGCACAGAGGCGCTTACGCCGGCAGGGCAAGGAAACTTGGGGAGATAGGTGCTATCAAAGTCAAATTCAAATTGGCAGCGCTCTGCGATCCGTACGGTATTTTCCAAGGCTCCCTCGTAGCTGCCAAACAGCATGCGCATTTCGTCGGTAGTCTTGTAATAAAACTCGTCTGTTTCAAAACCGATGGGTCTGCCATCTGCAAGCTGATTGTTAGTTTGGATGCAAAGCAGGACTGCTTGCGTTTCTGCATCGGTACGACGCAGGTAGTGACAATCGTTGGTAGCGACCATCGGAATATCGCATTCTTTGGAAAGCTGATGCAACAGTGGCAGGATCTGTTTTTGTTCCGGAATTCCGTGGTTTTGCACCTCAAGATAAAAATTGTTCTTTCCGAAGGTAAAAGAAAGTTCTTTTGCAGCCCTACAAGCTTCTGCATAGTCTCCGCGAACAAGCAGTCGCTGCACGCGTCCGGCAAGGCAACCAGACAGTGCGATCAGCCCCTCGGCGTGCTCTTTCAACAATTCCATATCTACACGGGGCTTGGCATAAAAGCCCTCGGTAAAGGCACGGGAGACCAGCTTGATCAAATTGCGATAGCCGGTCTCGTTTTCACAAAGCAAAACAAGGTGATAAGGGTGCGCATCGGCATTGCCCTTGTCAAAGCGCGATCGGGGAGCCACGTAGACCTCGCAGCCAATGATCGGCTTGATCCCCTCTGCGCGACAAGCTTTATAAAAGGCGACCGCACCGTACATCACGCCGTGATCGGTCAACGCTACAGCATCGTGTCCGCATTCCTTTGCCCGCTTGGGGATCTCGGAAATACGGCAAGCGCCGTCCAACAAGCTATATTCACTATGCAAATGAAGATGAACGAAATCCGACACGCTTTCTACCTCCTTTTGTTATTTTTTTGATCCTTTATAGACCATCTGCAAAGGCCAGGATCTTTTGAAGTCTGTGATTTAGCCCCGATTTTGTGATGGGCGGGACGTGCATAGCCGCCAATTCTCCAAGTGAAGCCTCCGGATTTTCGATGCGCAGCTCTGCCGTTTCCTTTAATTCAATGGGCAAAAGGTCATATTTGGCCTGCTCACGGATCTTTTCAACAGCAAGGCATACGCGCCGTGCTGCGTTTACTGTTTTGCCGATATTGTGCGCTACGCAGTTGGTGGCGCGGTTCTCTTCGTTTCGAATATCTCTGGCGATCTTGGCATTGATCAGCGCAAACAGCGCTTGGTTTGCTCCAACCGTGCTGATGATCTCCTCGATCACCGCATTTTTCTTGAAATAAAGGCCAATGCCGCCATCAAGGCTGCGGCTTTTGGGCACCCATCCCATTTCTGCCAGAAAATCTGCAAGCAAGCCCACCTTTTCGGGGTTGGCCAAGCGAAATTCGAGGTGATAGCCCTTACTAGGATCCGTCACAGAGCCACAAGCGATCAAAAGGCCGCGCAAAAAATGCGCCTTACAATGCTCGCACACAAAGCTTGGAGGAGCCATATAACTGCGATACAGCTTATCCGAGGCAAATAACATCACCGCGCCGTCCATCAGAGCCTCGCGTCGATACAACTCGCGGTAGACTCTGGCGCATTCATATCGCGGGGCGGCAGCCGATAAGATCAGTACCAAGCAGTTTTCTCGCATCTCACGAAGGTCAAACAGCAATCCGGAAGCGTATGCGCGCTTGCAGCACGGCTTTTGCGGCGCCCCTTCGATCAATTCATTTTTTAATAAAAGCGAATAATTCATGTTTCCTCCGGGATAAACCTAAGCTCCGGCTTTGGTTCAAATCCCATATCCTTTTTTACTGTATCTTGTATGATCGAGATCAATCTGCGCACGTCTCTTGCAGTGGCGCCACCGCGGTTTACGATAAAGCCCGCATGCTTTTCCGATACGCAAGCACCGCCGACAGCAAGTCCCTTAAGACCAAGTCTATCAAGCTCGCACGATAAGGGCTTTTGTGCACAATGGCGTTTAAAAGCACTACCCGCGCTTGGCAGATCAAGGGGCTGCGTTAAACGTCTGTGCTTGGCGAACTCATACATTTTCGCCAAAATCACCTGCGGTTCCTTCCTTTCTTGAATATGCAGATTTGCCGAAAGCAGAATCGCTTTATTTCTTTGAATATTGGAAAAACGATAAGAAAAGCCCAACTCAAGGTTAATTGATGTTCTTATTTTTCTCTTTTCAACATCATAAATGTCCGCCGTAGCCACAACGTCTTCCATGGATCTGCCGCCCGCACCCGCGTTCATAAACACGGCACCGCCAACTGTGCCGGGTATCCCCCAAGCAAATTCAAGGCCGGAAAGACCTTTCTTTGCCACGGAATAGCAGGCTGTAGCCAAAGCGGTTCCGCCAAGCACGCGCACCTCGTTTTCGGAAATCTGTCTGATCCCGCTAAGCTGCGTGGTACGGATCAGTACCAGGTCTATCACGCCATCGTCAAACAAAATATTGCTGCCGCGTCCGATCACGACATAGGGCAGACCTTCTGCGCGACACACATCTACTGCCCGAATCAGCTCCTGTATACAGACAGGCTCTATCAAGGCAGCAGCTACACCGCCGATACGAAACGTACAAAGCGTCGCTGTCAGCACACCCGCACGGTGTGCGACCCCTCTTTTATTTAAAACATCCGAAATGTGACCGATCACGCGTCAAGGACCAGAGGGATCAGCTCCTCCAGCCGTTTGATAACGTAAGTGATCGGCATTGATTCGGGGGGCTCTTTTCCCTTGGCGTTGAGCCAGCAGGTGTCAAGACCTGCGTTGATACCGCCTGCAATATCCGAGGTCAAGGAATCCCCAACGACCAGCGTTGTGGCGGGATCAAAATCAGGGATCGCTGCGGCAACTGCATCAAAAAATGCCTTTGCCGGCTTTTCGTGACCGATCTCGTCCGAAATAAAGCAACCGCAAAAGAAAGGAAACAGGGGCGAGTTGTCAAATCGACCGTGTTGAACCGCCGCAATACCGTTGGTAATGATATACAAGCGGCAATGCTCTGCCAGCGTTTTGCAGACCTCCAAAGCACCCGATATCAAAAAGCCCTGCGTTGCGAGCATACGCAAGTATGTGTCCGCCATAACGGTGGGGTCGGCGTTCAGCTGAAAATATTCGCAAAATTCCCGAAAGCGGATCGTTTTAAGCTCTTGCTTGGTGATCTCTCCGCGCTCCAGTCTTTTCCACGCATTATCATTGATCCGGCTGTATACAGAGAGCCTTTCCTCGGTCGGCGTGATCCCCAGCGCGCTCAAGGCTTTGGTCAGCGCAGCGCGCTCGGATCGCAAAAAATCCAACAGCGTATTGTCAGCGTCAAACAATATGGTTTTGTATCCGGTCATCAAGATCCACCTGCCTTTTCTCTCATTATAACGGATTTTTCGATAAATTTCAATACGCAATTGCCAAAAACCTTTGATTTTCTATTGCAATTATTTAAATTATGTAGTATAATATAATTTATGAATGTTGCTTTTTGGGAAAGGAGCGCCGGATCATGACAAAAAAACAAATTAAGATCGGCTTGTTGGGCTTTGGCTTTATGGGAAAGACACACGCCTTTGCCATCAATTCTCTCCCCTATTTTTGCGGTGATCTCCCTTTTCACGCCTCGATCCGCGGCGTTTGCACTCGCTCGCTGGAAAAATCCAAAACGATCTCGGCAGAATTTGCGATCCCCGTTGCCACTGATCACGCAGAGGAGCTGATCCGCGATCCCGAGATCGACGTGATCGATATCTGCACCCCCAACGTTTTTCACGCAGACGCTGTGCGCCGTGCATTGGCTGCCGGCAAACACGTTTATTGCGAAAAGCCATTGGCAGATACCTTAGCCAATGCCGAGGAAATGGCTGAATTGGCCCGTCAAAGCGGTTGCATCTGCAACGTCGTATTCAACAACCGGCACCTTTCTGCCGTCCGACGCGCCAAGGAGCTTATCGACGAGGGGCGCATCGGACGTATCCTCTCCTTCGATTTCCATTATCTCCACAATTCCTGCACAGATCCCGATCGCAAGGCCGGATGGAAGCAGACGGCCGATATTTGCGGCAAGGGCGGAGTTTTATTTGATCTTGGCGCTCACGTTCTGGATCTTGCAGTTTGGCTGTGCGGAGAACTTGACACCGTGATCGGCAAAAGTCAGATCGCCTTTTCCACCCGTGCCGATGCCAATGGAAAGCCTTGGCAGACCGACGCCCCCGAGGCGTTTTATATGCTTGTGACCACCAAGAGTGGCGCACACGGTACCGTCACGGCAAGCAAGCTGACGATGGGCACCAACGATGATCTCGGCTTTACCGTTTACGGCACCAAAGGCGCTTTAAAGTTTTCTTTGATGAACCCCAACTATCTGGGCTTCTACGATAACACTGCCCCTCACGAGCCCTATGGTGGGACGGCAGGCTTCACACAGATCGAGTGTGTCGGACGTTATCCGGCTCCCGCGGGGGCTTTCCCCTCCCCCAAGGCAGCTCAGGGTTGGCTCCGTGGCCACGTGATGGGTATGTATGATTTTTTGAACGCAGTGTACAAGGGCAAGCAAGGTGAACCCTCCTTTACCCACGGCGCCTATATTCAAAGGGTCATGGACGCCGCACTCCGTTCTGATGAGACGGGCAAGGAAGTTCAGATATGAGCATCAGCATCCTTGGTTTGACGGGCCCCAGCGGCGCCGGCAAAGGAACCGTATGCGGCATTTTTGCAGAATATAACATTCCTTCTATTGATACCGACGCAGTCTATCACGGGCTGTTGGATACCGATGAAGCCCTGACCGCCGAGTTGATCGGCGCCTTTGGTGCCAATATTTTGGCCGAAAATGGCAAGATCGATCGCAAAAGACTGGGCGCAAGAGTTTTTGGGCAAGAAAACACACCGCAGCTTTTGCATACTTTGAACACGATCACCCATAAATATGTTATGACAAGGACCCGAGAACTGGTGCGCGAGCTTGAAAACAACGGTGCCACCGCTGTTCTCATTGATGCGCCCCAACTGTTTGAGGCCGGAATCCAGCACGAATGTCTGTTTGTAATTGGCGTGCTGGCAGACCGCGAGCAGCGCATTTCTCGCATCATGCAACGAGATGACATTTCGCGCGATGCGGCAGAACGACGCATCAATGCGCAGAGAGACGACGCCTTTTTTCGCAGTGCTTGTCAATATATTTTGGAAAACAACGGTGACGTGGATGCCCTGCGCGCGCAGGTCTGCCGCTTGTTGAAAATTTCCGGATTGGAGGCCCATTGCAAAAGCAAAAAAGGATCTTGACGGCAATTGCCGTTTCGCTTTCCCTGTTTGTGATCTGCTTGTTTTTGGCACTGTCTACCGAGCCGTATCGGCGCGAACGGCGTGAGCTTAACTGCATTGGCATTGCGCGCCAATCAGCAGCGGCATTTGACGTTCCGCTTGCTCTTGTGCTGGCCGTGATACGCGTAGAAAGTGATTTTCATCCCAATGCAGTTTCCTCTGCCGGCGCGTGCGGTCTGATGCAGCTGATGCCGGACACGTTCCTTTTTTTGCAAGAGGAGCTGTCAGGCCCTTCCACTCAAAAAGAAAGCATCTTTGATCCCTCTGTCAATATCCGTTACGGCACTTATTATCTTTCTTATCTTTACAAGCGTTTTAAAAGCTGGCAAGTCGCACTTGCTGCATACAACGCAGGAGAGGGTCGCGTGCAAGACTGGCTTGATGACAACGGTCGTCTTGTGCATATCCCATTTCCTGAAACCGCACGATACCTGGAATCTACCCTATCGGCCTACGAGGCCTATCGGGTCAAATATCAATAAATTTCTAAAGGAGTTATTATGAGCAACGAAAACAGCAAAGCAAAGGAACTCAAGGAAAATCTTTTTTACACCAAGAAAAGTGTTTTCGAGCACAAGGACGAAGCACATTTTGATAAGGCTATGGCATACGCCAAGGGCTATGCCGCATATCTGGACGCCGCAAAGACCGAGCGCGAGGCTGTAAAAGAATCTATCCGTCTGGCGCGCGAGCAGGGCTTTGTCCCCTATTGTCTTGGTGACAAGGTGGTTGCCGGTGGCAAGTATTATTTTGACAACCGCGGTAAGGCGCTCTATCTCTTTACCGTTGGCTCCGAGTCTCTTGAAAACGGCATCCGCATCTCCGCCGCTCACATCGACGCGCCCCGCATCGATCTGAAGCAGTGCCCTCTTTATGAAGAAGGCGGTATGAGCTTTTTCAAAACCCATTATTATGGCGGCATTCGCAAGTATCAGTGGGTCGCCACTCCTCTTGCCCTGCACGGTGTAGTGGTCAAAAAGGACGGCTCTGTGGTTGAGGTCACCGTTGGCGAGGATGAGACCGATCCTGTGTTCTATATTAACGACCTTCTCCCCCACTTGGGTCAGGAGCAATCCAAAAAGCCTCTTGGTGAGGCCATCCCCGGCGAAAAGCTGAACGTGCTTGTAGGTAGCCGCCCCTTTGACAACAGCGGCGACAAGGATATGATCAAGCTGCAGACTATGGTCCTGCTCAATGAAAAATACGGCATTACCGAGGATGACTTCCTTTCCGCCGAGCTTTGCGTCGTTCCCGCCTTTAAGGCACGTGACATCGGCTTTGACCGCGCACTGATCGGTGCTTATGGCCACGATGACCGCGTTTGTGCTTATCCCGCACTGTCCGCTATCTTTGAAAGCGCCGATTGCGCACACACCTTGATGTGCGTTCTGGCCGACAAAGAGGAGACCGGTAGCGACGGTAACACCGGTATGAAGAGCGACGTGTTCCTTGATCTGATCAACGAGCTTTCTGCCGCCCTTGGCGCAGACCCTGCTATCGTGCGCGCAAACTCTAAGTGTCTGTCCGCAGACGTTTCTGCTGCTTACGACCCCAATTTCCCCGACGTGTTTGAAAAGCGCAACACGCCTCTGCTCTCCGCAGGTGTTGTACTGACTAAGTTTACCGGCTCTCGCGGCAAATCCGGCACCAACGATGCCAGCGCCGAGTACATCGGTTGGCTCCGCGGCGTGATGGAGGCCGAGGGCGTTGTTTGGCAGGCCGGCGAGCTGGGCAAGGTTGACTGCGGCGGCGGCGGAACTGTTGCCAAGTTTATTGCCGAGCACAATATCGAGACCGTTGACCTGGGCGTTCCGGTCATTTCGATGCACGCCCCCTTCGAGACCATTGCAAAGGTTGACCTTTACGAGGCCTATCGCGCATTCTGCGCATTCTGCCGCGCTTAATGCTGGAGGCACTTAAATCCATAGAAGCCCGCTATATGGAGTTGGAGAGTAGGATCTCAGATCCTGCTCTCCTCTCCGACGGACAGGCTGCTGCGGCACTTATGAAGGAATACCGCCGCTTAGAGCCTACCGTAACCGTTTTTCGCCAATGGCAAAAGCTGCAAGACGAGGCTATCGAGGCAAGGCTGATGTCCGAGACGGAAGGTGACAACGAGCTTGCCGCCCTGGCAGCGGCCGAGCACCGTGCTTGCCTTGCAAAATGCGAAGAATTAGAGCAACAGCTGCGCTTGGCGCTGCTTCCCCGCGACCCCAATGACAATCGCAACGTTATCGTAGAGATCCGTGCAGGTGCAGGTGGCGAAGAAGCTGCGTTGTTTGCTGCTGTTCTTTACCGCATGTATACGATGTATGCCGATTCGGCGGGCTTTCGCACCGCGCGTCTAAGCGCCAACGAGACCGAGCTTGGCGGATTTCGCGAGATCTCCTTTTCTGTAGAAGGCGACGGTGCATATTCCCAATTTAAGTTTGAATCCGGTGTTCATCGGGTGCAGCGCGTCCCCGTTACCGAATCACAGGGCCGTATTCAGACCTCCACAGTCACTGTAGCCGTACTGCCCGAGGCCGAAGACGTGGAAGTAGAGATCTTGCCTGCCGATATCCGTATGGAGTCCTGCAAAAGCTCCGGCGCAGGTGGTCAGCATATCAATAAAACCGAATCCGCCGTTCGCTTGACGCACTTGCCCACCGGAATCGTGGTAGAATGTCAAGAGGAGCGCAGTCAATTTAAAAATCGAGACAAGGCGCTGAAAATGCTGCGCGCAAGGCTTTATGATATCAAGCAGCGCGAGCAAAACGAGCAGATCGCCGGTGAGCGCCGTGCTCAAGTGGGTACGGGTGACCGCAGCGAACGCATCCGCACCTATAACTACCCACAAAATCGCGTGACCGATCACCGCATCGGCCTGACGCTGTATCAGCTTGAAAAAATGCTGAACGGCGATATTTCCGAGCTGATAGAGGCCCTGAGAACAGAAGACGCCGCCGCAAAAATGAAAAACGGCGGATAATATACCGAAAGGAGCGCCAATGGAAACCAAGCTATACCACATCAACAACGTTGCAGAATGCCCGTCGGCGCTTGAAGAATCCGCCGCTATCCTACGTCGCGGCGGTCTTGTGGTATTCCCAACCGAAACCGTTTACGGCCTTGGCGGAGATGCCACCAGTCAAAGCGCCGCCAAGGCTATTTATGCCGCCAAGGGGCGCCCTTCTGACAACCCGCTGATCATCCATATCGCAGATCCCGAGGATGCCGAGCAATACGCCGTGACTTGCGAGGCTTATTATCGCCTTGCGCGCCACTTTATGCCCGGTCCTTTAACCGTCATACTTCCCAAAAAGGACGTGATCCCCCTGTCCGTTACAGGTGGTCTCGACACCGTTGCGGTACGGTGCCCCGATCACCCCGTGGCCCGTGCGCTGATCCGCGCCGCAGACGTTGCGATCGCAGCGCCCTCGGCCAACCGCTCCGGGAGACCTTCCCCTACCTGTGCTGCCCACGTGATCGAGGATCTGTGGGGGCGCGTGGATGCGATCATCGACGGCGGTGACTGCGAGGTCGGACTGGAATCTACCATCGTAAAGCTGGACGGCGAAACGGGCGTACTGCTCCGTCCCGGTGCCATCACACCGGATGACCTAAAGGCAGTTTTGCCCAATCTGACCATCGCGCCCGCTGTAACTGCGGCCTTGGCCGCCGGAGAGCGCGTTCTCTCTCCCGGTATGAAGTACCGCCATTATGCCCCTGCCGCACCGTTAACTCTGTTGGATGGTGCTGAGGCCGACGTCACTGCCTTCTTGCTTGAAAAGGCCAACGAGCAAGGTGTTGGTATTCTCTGCTTTGATGAAGAGGTCTCTATAATGCCCAAGGGTGCAAGGCTATTTCCCGTGGGTTCTAAAACAGACCTGGGCGCGCAAGCGCACCGCTTGTTTGCTGCTTTGCGTGAGGCGGATGCCGCCGCGGATATGCAACAGCTTTATGCACATCTTCCCCCCAAGGATGGCCTTGGACTGGCACTGTACAACCGTGCCATCCGTGCTGCCGCACACCAAATCTTGACTGTAAACAAACAAAGGAAAGGATAAAAAAGGAATGGCTAAAAAGAAAAATTCCTCTGTTACTGACCCTTCCCAGATCATTCCCGCCCCCGTTACGGCACAACCCATTACCGAGACCATCGAGAAAAATTACATGCCCTATGCCATGAGCGTTATCATTTCTCGTGCCATCCCGGAGATCGACGGCTTGAAGCCCTCACACAGAAAGCTTCTGTATACGATGTACAAAATGGGGCTTTTACAGGGCTCGCGCACCAAAAGCGCCAATATCGTAGGTCAAACTATGAAGCTGCATCCTCACGGTGATGCCGCGATCTACGAAACAATGGTACGCCTTACCCGCGGCCACGCCGCGCTGCTGCATCCGTTGGTCGATTCAAAAGGAAGCTTTGGCAAGCAATATTCCTCTACTACGATGAAATATGCCGCCTCCCGTTATACCGAGGCCAAGCTGGACAGTATTTGCAACGAATTGTTCAGCGGTATCGATCGGGACGCTGTAGATATGATCGACAATTATGATGGATCCCTAAAGGAGCCCGTTCTGCTGCCCACTACCTTCCCCAATGTTCTGGTTACCCCCAACACGGGTATCGCTGTTGGTATGGCATCAAACATTTGCTCTTTTAATCTGTCCGAGGTCTGCGACGGCGCCATTGCGTTGCTGCGCAACCCCAAGACCGGTGTTGAAAAGATCCTTGATCTGATCAAGGCTCCTGATTTTTCGGGCGGTGGCCTGATTATTTACGACCGTGATCAGATGCGCAAGATCTATGAGACCGGTCAAGGCTCGGTCCGCATTCGCTCGCGCTATAAATATGATAAGGATGAAAACTGCATCGACATCCTGCAGATCCCCTACTCTACCAGCATTGAGGCCATTATGGACAGCATCTCCGCACTGGTCAAGGAGGGCAAGCTGAAGGGTGAGATCACCGACGTGCGCGATGAGATCGGTATCGACGGCTTTAAACTGACCATCGACCTTCGTCGCGGGACCGATCCCGATAAGCTGATGAATCGCCTGTTTAAGCTGACCCCCCTGGAAGACAGCTTCAAATGCAATTTCAACGTATTGATCAACTCTGCTCCCCGCCAGCTTGGCGTTGTGGACATTTTAAAGGAATGGATCCTGTTCCGTACCGAGTGTGTCCGCCGCGAGCTGAATTTTACGCTGCAAAAGAAAAAGGATCGCTTGCATTTGATGATGGCGCTTGCCACCGTGCTTTTGGATATCGATAAGGCTGTGCGCATCATCCGCAAGGCTGAGACCGACGAACAGGTTATTTCCGACCTGATGCACGGCTTTGGCATCGATCAGATCCAGGCTGACTATATTGCCAACATCAAGCTGCGTAATCTGAATAAAAAGTATATCTTGAATTGCGTACAGGAAATGGAGGCGCTGAAGCAGGATATTACAGATATTGAAGCGACACTTTCCGACGAGTTAAAGCTCCGCGCTAAGATCGCCACACAATTGGCCGAGATCAAAAAGAAATATGGAAAACCGAGACAATCTCAGCTTCTCTTTGCCACCGATATCGAGGAAGAAGCCGAGGAGGAGACTCCTGTTGAAAATTATCCCGTGCGCCTGATCCTGACCAAAGAGGGTTATTTCAAAAAGATCACCTTCCAATCCCTGCAAGGTAGCGCGCGTATCGGAAAGGACGAGCAAAAGCTGAAGGATGGTGACGAGATCGCACAGACCATCGATGCCGAAAACAAGGATAATCTTTTGATCTTTACCGATCAGGCTCAGGTCTATCGCGTGGCGTTGGATGATTTTGAAAGCACCAAGGCCTCTGCAATGGGCGATTTCTTAAACGTTAAGCTGAAAATGGATAAGGATGAGCGCCCGATCTATATGCGGGTTCAAAATGCGTATCCCGAGGGAGAAAATATGGTGTTTATCTTTGCCAATGGCAAGGGCGTGCGTGTACCGATCACCGCATACGAGACCAAAGGTAACCGCCGCAAGCTGACCGGTGCTTATTCTGCCAACTCCCCCATTGTCGGCATTTTCTATGAAGTTGAAAAAAATCCCTTAGAGATCATGATGCTTTCGGACGCTGACCGTGCTATCGTCTTTAAATCCTCTTTGATCCCTGTTATGACCACACGTTCCTCTCACGGTGTTGCGCTGATGAGCCTTTCCAGAAAGGAAAAGGCTGTTACCAAAGCGCTGACCGATTTTGCGGCCGTATACGGAGATCCCAAGGGATACAGAAAGTACAAGCTCCCTGCTACGGGTGTGGTTCTCAACGACAAAAGTGTAGAAGCTATGCAGCTATCGCTGGATGACAATCTTTAAAATTCAAGGAGAAAACAAACAATGAACAGCAAGAACAAAACCGCCGTACGTATTATGGCCTGGATCCTGGCCCTTTTGATGATCTTCAGCCTTGCAACGCTGACCGTCTCGATTTTTGTGGAGCAGTGCGGCCCCACCGAGGAGATTCCTCACGATCACAACGGTGACGGAAAGCCCGATCACGACGACGCCGGTCACGACCACGATGGTGAGGTCGATACCGACGATAACGTTGATACCGGTGACGACGAGTTCTGATCAAAAACTAAAAGGAGCAAGCAGATCTGCTTGCTCCTTTTAGTTTTTTCTATTTCGAAAGCGAAAGCTTCTTGCCGGTCTTGAAAGACGGCTGAGGCGATACCAAAAAGATCCTGTCCCCGTGCGCTTTTCTCCCTTGATAACGGCAACCACCTTGGCGATCACTTGCTCGCGATGCACGCCACACTCAGCCTCAAGCTGATTATCACCGCAAAAGCAGAAGGTTCCGTTTTTGTTAACTTTAACGACTCTGTGCAAGACATATTCGCCACTATTTCTGATATAAAGACAAATATCATTCTTTTTTACACTAACACAAGTTCTTAAAACAACACTGTCAACGCCTTGCCGCAGCAACGGAAGCATACTTGTTCCCTTAGGATAAAAGCGAAATTCTCCCCCGCTTTCCAGCACCTCAAGCATCAAAGGGAGCATTTCCTCTATCGAAAAATCATTCCCCTTCAACAGCGCCCACCTCTTTGAGATTGGTCAAAAATTCAAGAACGTCTGCACGTGCAGTATCGGCATCGATCTCATAGGTATCTGTCATGGCCAGCACAAGATCGTTTATCTCGCATTCTTTTTCAAGACAGTCCCAAAGAAGGCTACCGCTTCCGTTGACAGATATCATACCGTGAAAACGCTTCGAGGCCTCACCAACAGCAACGATCACGTATTGATCGCCAAGCTTGCGCTTAATAAATTGTGCATTTCGGATCATATCAATTCTCCTTTTTCATTCCTTGGTAGGCCACCATAGCGGCCTCGGGCTTGGTATTACAGCAAAGCAGATAAGTGGGAGTATGCCTAAGCATACGATCTAACAGATTTAAAAAGCTCACTGCCGCTTCAGTCTCAACAGGCATCAAGATCTGCCCTGCCAACCGTTCGATAACTTCGCTGCCGTTTAAGGGGCGTATCTTATTTTCTGCACCTCGCTCTAAAAAGCAGACGGCACCAAGGGGAGCTTGGGTATTCGCGCCTTGATTTTCTTTCCCTTGCCAAGGAGTTCCAAAAGCTCTCAATTGACCGTTTATAAATCGAAAGATCGGCTTGTCACCATTGACGATCTGCGCCCGATCGCCAAATTGCTTCAACCAAAGGGCTGTATGAGTAGACTTCCCTACACCCGAGGCTGCTGCAAAGGCATACGCCACGCCGTAACAAGCGACGACCGAAGCGTGAAAAACAAAAGCATCAAACACAGGCAAGCGTAGCGCAATCTGCCGATAGGCACAGGTTGCCTCGGCCACGGACCTTGTTATACCGTAAGGAGCCTGCTTTAGTTCTGCATCGATCTCGGCATCGGTCACAGCCACCGTAATGTCAGCACGGTCAAAATCAGTGACGTACTCGCGACATAGCTGCGCAAGATAGGGATAACGGTTAATGATTTCGATGTTTAACTCTGCAACACGAATTTTCATAGCCGCCCTCCCCTTTAAGATGCTTTTATTTTATCACAAATGATCCAAAAAAACAAGGTTTTTGGGGTATTTGCAATAAAAAAACAGATATCTTGCTTTTTGAAGCGATTTCGCTTTTTTTGCTTGACTTTTTTTCTACAAAAATTTATAATAAAAATGATTTTATATGCGCAGGAGGTGCTTGCTTTGATTGGGCATTTGAACGGCACAAAAATTGCTTTGGATCCGAACGCGAGCTATACTCGTATCGGCGGAAAAACCGAATTGCAAACAACGTCAGCAGAAAACGGATTTTCAGTGATTGATTGGAAAACGCATCTTGCAACAGGTGTTGAACTGCATTTTATATTTGACCGTCCTGTATATCTGGCTCTGCTTACGTTGCCGCTTGATGCCGGCTGCGAGATTGAACAAGCCGAAGTGCTTGATAAAAGCGGCCGTTGCATTGGAAAGGCTAAGATCGAAGAAGGCTCTCTCACCGCTGAGCCCTGCGCACGCGGCACACACTTCACTTTACGCATCATTCCCACCCTAACCGACTTTTCTTTCGGTACGCCGCAATTTTACGGTGCAAGCTGCGAGGATGCTATGCTGTACCCCACCCCAAAGTCTGTCAAATGGCTTAATGGCACGCAAATGCGTGAGAAGCTTTTGTCGGTTTCGGCCGACACCAATCCCGATACTGCGTTTGCTGCCTTGCATTTTGCGGAGCTTGCCCAAAAAAGATGGAGATCAACGATAAGTAAGGGGAGCTTCCTGCAGTTTCTTATTGATGATACACTGCCACAGGATGCCTATCGTTTGAAGATAACAAGCGCCGAGGCCAAGCTATCCGCCTCTAACCGCCTTGGCCTGCTTTACGGCATAGAACGCCTGTTTGAGCTGGAAAAGGATGGCTCTTTGCCCTGCTGCGAGATCGAGGACGCGCCCTATAAAGAAATGCGCGGTGTGCATCTGTATCTCCCCAAGCGCAGTAATATTGAGTTTACAAAATCCCTGATCAAAAACATTCTGATCCCCTTTCACTACAATCAACTCTATATCGAGTTTGCGGGCGGTATGCGCTTTGACAGCCACCCCGAGATCAGCGAGGCTTGGCTGGAGGGCAACCGACGCGCCAAAAACGGTGAAATTCCGCCCTTCCCCCACGGAACCGTGGCAGGCGGAACGCTTTTGGAAAAAAGCGAGGTGCGCGAGCTGTGCGATTTTGCACGAGAGCTTGGCTTTGAGCTGATCCCCGAGGTGCAGTCCTTTGGCCACGTGCAGTATATCACCTACGCACATCCGGAGATCGCCGAGATCGATCCGGAGCAGGAGAATACAGACACGGACGCCAGAGAGGCCGACATACCTCCTTCGCTGTTTTACAAGCATTCCTATTGTCCGCAAAACAAAAAGAGCTACGCCATCATTCACGATCTGATCGACGAGATCGTAGAGGTCGTGCGCCCGCAGCGCTTTGTGCATTGCGGACACGACGAGATCTATCAGCTTGGTCTTTGCCCCAAATGCAAAAATGTACCAAGAGACGTGCTTTATGAAATGCACGTGCGCGATCTGCACGACTACCTTGAGGGCAAGGGTCTTCGCATGATGCTGTGGGCAGATATGGTGCAGCCTGTTTCAAAATATCAGTGCTATCCCGCGCTTGACCGCTTGCCAAAGGACATTGTTTGGCTGGACTTTATCTGGTACTTCCATACAGGAAAGGACATAGAACAAAATCTGCTTGACAAGGATTATCGCGTTATGATCGGCAACCTCTATTCCAGCCATTTTCCGCGCTTTGAAAAGCGCATCAAGCCCCTGCTTGGCGGCGAGGTTTCCTTTTGGGCGCTGACCGACGAATCTGCCATCGCACGTGAAGGAAAGTTTTATGATCTGCTGTATACCGCCGAAATGCTGTGGTCTGAGAGTTATTGTGAGCAAGCGAGAAACGCCTATGCCACGATCATTGCCAAGCGCTTGCCACAAGTACGCACAAGCTTGCGTGGCACCCCCCTTCTTCAAGCCAAAAAATCTTTGAATTTCGGGATTCAAAAAGAAACGCCCTTTTTCAGCAAAACAAGCGTTGTTTTATTGAAAGATCCTATAGAGATTTCCGTCAACGCTTTCGCAGACGGCTTGCGTTTTACGCATACCACAATGTATCGTGAACGGCGCATTGCGTGGAAGGATCTTGTAGAGATCGGCAGTTATACGGTGCTGTATGAAGATGGTACCAAGGCAGAGATCCCCGTTACCTACGATGGCAACGTGCGATGCTTCAAGTACCGATTTGGAGAGCCGCTGCAAGGCGGCTACTACCGACACGAGGGCTATGTCTGCGCTTGGGATAGCGATCCTGTTGACGGCGGCTATACCCCCGACGGCACTCCCATTACCCTTTATGCACTTGATTGGCACAATCCCCATCCCGATAAAAAGATCCGATCCGTCATCTGTCGTGAGCACGCCGACAGCGCCGCGGAATTGCTGCTTTGCGACATTTCGATTCTTCAAATATGATCGGCACCGCCGCCACCCATACCTAAAGGAGAGATCATAATGTATAAGCTTTCTATTCCCTTAATGTCCTCTTCCATTCACAAGGGCAACCGCGCAGAATACGTCCGCCAATGCCGCGAGGCAGGAGCGACCCGCATTTTTTTAGCACACGAGAGCTCGATGTATCCTATCCCCGACACTCTTGGTGAAAACGTTGCCTATTTTAAAGAAAATGGCTTCGAGGTAGGCATCTGGCTGGGTGATACCATCGGTCACGGCTTTGCTCTTTCCCACATTGAAGGCGGCATGGACGCCTCTGCCTTTCCCCTGATGATCGATATTCAGGGTCAGCAGCGCCCCTTTGCCTACTGCCCCTTGGATGCGAATTTTCGTCAATACATCGCCAAGACCGTAGCAAAATTGGCCGCCACAGGTGCCGATATTGTGATGCTGGACGATGATTTTCGCATGTCGCAGCACGGTACCGAGCTTTGCTGTGCCTGTCCGATGCATCTAAAGCGCATAGGAGAAATTCTGGGTGAAGAGATCACCTTGGAGCAGCTGCGTCCTTTCGTGATATCGGGCAAGGCCAATCAATATCGCAACGCTTGGATGCAGGCACAAAACGAGGGGCTTTTGCAATTGGCAAAAGATATCCGAATAGAGGTAGACAAAAAGAACCCCGAAACGCTTCTTTGCACCTGCGTTGCCTTTGCACCCTGGAACGCGGACGGTACCGATATGCCTGAGATCGTGAGAACACTTGCCGGCGGCAAGAAAGGGCTTCTCCGTCTTACAGGTGCGCCCTATTGGGCCGTTAAAAAACGGCAATTCCCTTTGATCGGCGTGTTTGAGATCGCCCGTATGCTGGCATCCTTTGTAAAGGACGAGGGCTTTGAGCTGATGAGTGAGGGCGATGTGTATCCCCGTCCCCGCTACACCTGCCCTGCCTCTTATCTGGAGCTTTACGATGCCGTGACCCGCATTGACGGCAGCTATGACGGCATTCTCAAATATATGTTCGACTATATGGCCGGCCCCCATATGGAGACCGGTTATCTCAAGCTCCATAATGAAAACAAGCCTTTGATCACCCGCCTTGCCGCACTGTTTTCGGGCAACGCCAATACAGGTGTGCGTATCATAGCACGCCCCCATACTGCACGGGAGGCCGATCTTGACCTCACAACGCTGGATCCGCTGATGCCCCGCCCCATGGACGGCACGATGCTTGGTCAATGCGGCATTCCTACGATCTACAACGGCAAGGGCGTATGCAATGCGGCCTTTGGAGAAAACGCCCGCTTGATGGATCTTTCTTTGCTTGACGACGGCATGATGCTGGATGCCACCGCTGCCGCTATTCTCGCAGAACGAGGCGTTGACGTAGGTCTGCGGTATCCCAGCGGGCTTAAGACCGAAAGCATTACCTATCTTTGCACCAAGGATCCCGAATACAAGTCCTTTATCACCGACGGCAAGGTTCGCGTGCTATACGCCGATATTGCTGCCGAAGCAGAGCCTGTTCTGTTTTCTACCACACACGGTATGCGCCCCATGGCCTACCGCTACGAAAACAAGTCGGGACAGCGTTTTCTGGTCTTTTTGTATGAGGCCAATTCCATCTATTACTCCACCGGAGTGGGACTTTCGGGCCTTACCAAAAACCCCGCCGTACAAAGGGTGCTACACGAAAACATGCCCTGGGTGGCGCGCAAGCCCATGCCTGCCGCCACCACAGGCAATCCCGAGCTGTACGTCATGTGCCGCAAGGACGAGGGGGCGATGTCCGTAGCGCTGTTTAACTGCTTTGCCGATCCCGCACTGAACCCCGTGGTTCAACTGGACGAGCAATACAGCCGTATCGAGTGCCTGAACTGCGAGGCGGAGCTACAGGGTAACCGTGTGGTGCTGAAAGGGAGACTTCGTGCCTTTGAATTCTGCGGATTCCGTGTTTACAAATAAAAGCAAAAAAGGAAGCACCTTGGTGCTTCCTTTTTTCATTGTTTTTTTTAGAACGCGATCTTCTTTTCGATATACTCCTTCAGCTCGGAGATCGGGATGCGAACCTGCTCCATAGTGTCACGGTCGCGGACGGTGACGCAGTTGTCGGCGGGCTTTTCGGCATCGCCAACGGTCTCAAAGTCTACGGTCACGCAAAGAGGCGTACCGATCTCGTCCTCGCGGCGGTAACGCTTACCGATCGAGCCGGTCTCGTCATAATCCACTGCAAAGTACTTAGAAAGCTCGTCACGCACCTCCAAAGCCTTGTCAGAAAGCTTTTTGGAAAGAGGCAGAACGGCAACCTTGTAAGGAGCCAATGCGGGATGCAGATGAAGGACAACACGCACGTCGTTCTTCTCAGCATCGATCACTTCTTCGTCATAAGCATCGACCAGGAATGCAAGCGCTACGCGGTCAGCACCCAAAGAAGGCTCGACAACGTAAGGCGTATAGCGCTCGTTGGTTTCGGGATCAAAATAGGTCATATCCTTGTTGGAGTGCTTTGCGTGCTGACCGAGGTCGTAATCGGTACGGTCGGCAACGCCCCACAGCTCGCCCCAGCCGAACGGGAACAGGAATTCAAAGTCGGTAGTACCCTTGGAGTAGAAAGCCAGCTCCTCGGGATCGTGGTCGCGCAGACGGAGATTTTCCTTGCGCATACCAAGGTCAAGCAACCACTTCTCGCAGAAGTTTCTCCAATAGTTGAACCACTCAAGATCGGTACCGGGCTTGCAGAAGAACTCCAGCTCCATCTGCCCCCACTCGCGGGTACGGAACACAAAGTTGCCGGGCGTGATCTCGTTACGGAAGGACTTACCGATCTGGCAAACGCCAAAGGGCAGCTTGCGGCGGGTCGCACGCTGAATGGCAGGGAAATTGACAAAGATACCCTGTGCGGTCTCGGGACGGAGATACACGGTATTGGTGCTATCCTCGGTAACACCGATAAAGGTCTTGAACATCAGGTTAAACTTTTTGATAGCGGTAAAATCATTCTTGCCGCAAACGGGACATACGATACCCTTCTCTGCGATGTATTCGGACATCTGCTCGAAGGTCCAGCCTGCGGGATTATCGTCGGTACCGTGCTCAAAGGCATATTCCTCGATCAGCTTATCGGCGCGGTGGCGCGCCTTGCAGGACTTGCAGTCCATCAAGGGATCGGAAAAGCCACCCACGTGGCCGGAGGCCACCCAAGCCTCGGGGTTCATAATGATCGCGCTGTCAAGGCCCACGTTATAGCGGCTCTCCTGCACAAATTTTTTCCACCAAGCGCGCTTGACGTTGTTCTTAAACTCAACGCCGAGAGGACCGTAGTCCCAAGAGTTGGCAAGGCCGCCGTAGATCTCGGAGCCGGGGAAAATAAAGCCGCGGTTCTTGCAAAGAGCAACGATTTTGTCCATTGTTTTTTCAAGATTGTTCATAGCAAACTCCTAAATATGTAATACTTTTTTATTTTACTCTGTTGTTGGGGTTTTGTCAAGGGAAATTGGCGATTATTCGGTAAGATCGGCAGTTTTTGCACCGACAAAAGAAATAAGATCGGTAACCGACAGCAAAAGCTGTGCACCGCGCATACCTGAGCTGACAGTGATCTTTTCAAATTGCAAAGCACTTTCGTGTAAAAAGGTAGGAAACTGCTTTTTCATTCCAATGGGCGAGCAGCCGCCGCGGATATAACCGGTCAATGCCAACAGATCCTTAACGTGCACCATTTCTATTTTTTTGTTTCCTGTTACACGCGCTGCTTTTTTCAGATCGATCTCAAGATCAACGGGAATGCAAAATACCACGGGCCCCGTCTTATCTCCCTTTGCGACCAGCGTCTTAAATACCATCTCATGGGGCAACCCGATCTCGTCTGCAATATGCTTACCGGAAAGATCGTTTTCGTCTACGGGATACTCATAAGGGACATAGGGGATCTTAGCAGCATCCAGTCGCCGCATTGCATTGGTCTTTGTCTTCATCGATACGCTCTCCCCTCCTCGATCATTTCCTTTGCAGCATCGCTTTGTGCCTTGGTCACCGAAAGGCCGCCCAAAATACGTGCGACCTCGCCTACGCGTCCATCCTCACTCAAAAGATCGACGGTGGTAAAGGCGCGATCGTTTGCAGTCTGCTTGGTGATCTTGTAATGCGACGTTGCAAGCGAAGCGATCTGCGCGGAGTGCGTAATACAAAGAACCTGCACTGCGCGGCCGATCTCGGCAAGCTTGATACCGATCTTTAAGGCTGTTTTACCCGAAATACCGGTGTCTACCTCATCAAAAACAGCGGTTTTGACACCATCGCGGTCGTTAAGCACACTCTTTAGCGCCAACATAATACGAGAAAGCTCACCGCCCGAAGCAATGCGAGATAACGGCAGCAGCGGTTCGCCGGGATTTGTGGCAATGCAATATTCTACGTCATCGTTACCCGCTGCCGAAAAGCTGTCTGTTGCCCGCACGGCGATCTCAAAGCGCACCGATGGCATATCTAAAAACGCAAGGCCTGCTTGTACCTGCGCACCAAGCTCCTTAGCAGCACAAACGCGGGCTGTATGAAGCTCTGCCGCCAGTACTCGAACCTCTTTTTCCAAGCGCGCGATCTCTTTCTCCAGTTTTTCACAGGCCTCGTCCGCGTGCTCTAAGCCATCCAACCGTTTGGCGGCCTCGGCGCGAAACGCCAGGATCGCAGCAATGTCCTCACCGTATTTGCGGCGGAGCTTTGTGATCGTGTCCAGTCTGCCCTCAACGCGGTTCAACGCCTCGGTAGGGTCACCGTCGGCATCCTCGCCCATATCACGGGCCGTATTGGCAATATCCTCGACCTCATAGCGCATCTGCATCAGCTTTTCTGCCGCCTCGGCAGCAGAGGGGATCACTCCGGCCAATTGATGCATAGCCTGCGAGGCTCTCTCTAAGATCAGCGCCGCGGAGCCCTTTTCACTGCCGTACAGCACGCGATAGGTAAATTCGGTCTGTTTTGCGATCTTTTCGGCATTTTGAAGCTTAGAGCGTTTCTCTAGCAGTGCTTCTTCCTCTCCAACCTTTAAGTGTGCGGCGTCGATCTCTCCGATCTGAAAGCTCAAAATATCACGTAATCGATTGGCCTCGGCTCCGTCACGGCGCCGCTCGGACAACGTTTCCTTTGCTTTGCGTAGCGCGCTGTATGCGGATTTATAACGCTCCAAACAGTCACCAAAATCGGCAACACCATCCAGTATCCTTGCCTGACTTTCTTTTTTTAGCAATGCCTGATTGTCGTTTTGACCGTGAATGCTGACCAAAAGACCCGCGATCTCTCGCATCATTGCCTGTGGGATCACACGGCCGTTCAGTCGACTTTTGACCTTTCCGTCAGCAGTTAACGTTCGTTGCAACAAAAGCTCTTCCTCTACAGCGATACCGTTTTCGGAAAGGTAAGCTGCGCAAGACTCGCCAATATCGGTAAACACGCCGCTGACCGTAGCCAGCTCGGTACCGTTTCTTACCATCTCGCGAGAGGCTTTTCCGCCAAGCAAAAAGGAAAGCGCATCGATCATGACCGATTTGCCCGCACCGGTCTCGCCGGTGATCACCGACAAGCCCTTTGAAAAATCAATATCAAGGCACTGTATCACAGCTACATTCTCAATATGCAGAGAATCTAACATAGCTTAGCCCTTCATCATAATATGGATGCGCTCGCTGAAATTTTTAGCGGTCGCCTCGTTGCGGGTAACGACCAAAATCGTATCATCTCCCGCTACACAACCCAAAACCTCGGCAATAGACATACTGTCAATGCCGCTTGCCACTGCGTTGGCAAGACCGGGATAAGTCTTAATCACCACAAGATTTTGCGCATATTCCACCGAAATGATAGAGTCCACCAAAGCAGCGTTAAATTTCAGACCCGCAACCAGCTCCTCTCTCTTTGGGGGGACGTAACGATACGTTCCCTTTCCGGTCAGGGTCTTGTTGAGCTGAAGCTCGCGGATATCACGAGAGACAGTCGCTTGTGTGACCGCATAGCCCTCCATCATCAAACGATCGATCAGATCGTCCTGTGTTTCGATATGATATCTATTTACGATCTCAAGGATCTTTTTTTGTCTGTTTACTTTCATGCTCATCGCCCTTTCAAATGTGTGATGTTAATTTTTGCTGTAATCTGCTACAAAAGCTGCCCGTGCTCAGACGGATCAAACGGGTGACCATATCAGAACGCGTTACGCGCACAACGTCTCCCCGATAAAGCTCGTAATTGTTACGTCCGTCTACCGTCATATACAGCATTTTCTCGCGTTGGCAAATGTTTTTGATTTCGATCGAAGCATCGTCGCGGAACAGCAAAGGACGCGCCGTCAAAGAATGCGGGCAGATCGGGGTGACCAAAATACAGTTTACGTGAGGATCGGCAATGGGTCCTCCTGCCGACATTGAATACGCGGTAGAGCCCGTAGGCGTTGATACGATCATACCGTCCGCACGATAGCCGGAGATCATTTCCCCGCCCTCATAAAGCTCCAGATCCACAATGCGTGCTACCGAGCCGTTCGAGATCACAACGTCGTTCAGTGCATAGGATTCTGCACGTTTTCCGCCGGTCTGCGTAAAAATACCAACAGAAAGCATCAGTCTTTCGTCGATCGTATAATCGTCATTGATCAGCTTGGAAAGCGACGCCAGATCCTCGGGCTCGATCTCAGCCATATAGCCCACACGCCCCATATTAATGCCAAGCAAGGGCTTACCGAGGGGGGAGGCACGGCGTGCCACCTCCAAAATGGTACCGTCACCGCCAAGAACAGCAATGCAATCGGCGGCTGCGTAGATCTCATCGGGTGAAACGTATACGTATTCACGACGATTGCGATGCATACGGAAAATGCGATCCTTGTTTACGGACGAAAGCAAGACCTCTCCGCCAAGCCGAACCAGCTCCTCCGCCACGTTCAAGGCAGCCCGGGCTTTTTCGTAAATATTGAAATTTGTAATAATGGCGATTTTTTTCATAAGGCGACCAAACCCTCCAAAACGGTTTTCTCAACCGCGATCTCTGCGGTGCGTGCGGCACCGTCCACGGTAAAATAAGCAAGATATTCCTCGTTGCCGTCTCCCCCTTTGATGGGAGAGGGCGCAAGTCCACGGCAGATCAGGCCGTGCTGCTCGGCACAAGCCAAAACGCGGCGAACCGCCGCAACGCGATCACGCGGCGATTTGACGATCCCCTTTTTGTTTAAGGCCCCACGTCCCGCCTCAAACTGCGGTTTGATCAACGAGACAAGGCATCCGCCGCTTTCCAAAACAGACGGAATGCGCGGCAAAATATAAGTCTGAGAAATAAAGGAAACGTCCATTACGGCGATCTGTACCTTGCCTGTATCCTCGGGAGACAGCTCGCGCGCATTGTATTTTTCTATATTGATCACACGCTCGTCCTTCAGCAGCTTGGGGTGCAGCTGACCGCAGCCCGCATCCACGGCAACCACCTCCGCTGCGCCATAACGCAGCAGGCAATCTGTAAATCCGCCCGTGGACGCACCGATATCGATCCCGCGCATTCCTGTCGGATCGATCTTAAAAGTGTGCAGCGCGGCTTCCAGCTTTCGGCCGCCGCGTCCCACATAATCGTCGGTGGCGCGCAGAGCCACTGCAGGCTCGCCCTTGACCTCTGCAGCGGGCTTATCCACGGTCATACCGTCGGCGGTTACCTGCCCTGCAAGAATCATTTTTTTGGCACGCTCGCGGCTTTCCACAAGCCCCTTTTCAACCAAATAAACGTCCCAACGCATATCAAAAGCCTCGCATCACCAATGCATCGGCCAGATCGCAAAGGAATTCGCTTCCGACGATCTGTGCAATAGAAGTCTTTGCCTCGTGTGTTACGCGCGCTGCGTATTGACGAGCCTCTTCAACCGAGAAATAAGACAAAAATGTCGTTTTTTCATCGCGCTTGTCCGATCCAACGCTCTTTCCAAGCGTTTGTTCGTCAGAGGTAGCATCCAGCACGTCGTCTACGATCTGAAATGCCAGCCCTATGCCGCGCGCAAACGTTTTGGCTGCAAGCAGCCTATCATCATCGGGAGAAAGCCCCGCAGCAAGGCAACCAAGCTCAGCCGAAACCGAGATCAAAGCCCCCGTTTTGTGTGCGTGGAGTTTAAGCAGTTTTTCTAAAGGGATCTTCTTCCCTTCGCCTGCAAGATCCATGACCTGACCGCCGATCATACCAAAGGCTCCCGCCGCACGGGAAAGTGCCGCCACGGCTGCGCGGATCGTCTCGCCCGAAACGGGTGCAGCCGCAACAGCGCCAAAAGCACGCGTCAGCAGGCCGTCGCCCGCAAGCAATGCCGTGCTTTCTCCAAACGCTTTGTGACACGTGGGCTTTCCGCGGCGCAGATCGTCGTCATCCATACAAGGCAGATCATCGTGTATCAGCGAATAAGTGTGGATCATCTCCACAGCGGCCGCAAAGGGCAACGCCGCACGGTCCTTACCGCCAAACAAGCGGCAAAACTCCAGCACCAACGTGGGGCGGATGCGCTTGGCTCTGGAAAAAAGGCTGTATCTTTCTGCGGCAAGCTCAGCGGAAAAATCCGTATCCTCCTCGGCGAGCATATCAGCAAGCGTAGCCTCGACAAGAGCGGCATTGGCCGCAAGGCGCTCGTTAACGATCATACTTCGGCCTCCCGCTCAAAGGGCTCGGTCAAGGCTTCGTCCTGCCCTGTCATCCGCACGGCGGAAACACGCTGCTGTGCCTCGTCCAACCGACGGTTGCAAAGGCGAACCAGCTCTACGCCGCGCTCGTAAAGACCCAGCGATTGGTCCAGCCCAACGCGACCGGCCTCCAGCTCGTTTACAATATTTTGCAATTCCTCCAGAGCACGCTCAAAGGAAAACTCCTGTTCTTTCATTCCAACTCACTTTCCCGAATGCCATTTATAACGGCACTCGCGGTTTTATCAGCAAAGCGAACGTTGATCTCCTGCCCCACACACAGATCCTTGCCTCCCGTAATGGGGCAGCCTTCGCCATCAAATACAGCAGCATACCCTCTGGAAAGTACCCGAAGCGGGTTCAAGGCATCCAATTTGGCGGTCAGCCCGCCAAACGTGCCACGCGCCTGTGTAGTCATACGTTCTGTCGCACCCGTCAAACGTTGCTCTAAAAAAGCAACAGTCATTGCGCGCTCCTCCAGATAATGTGACGGAGAACGCAACACACCTTTATCAGCCAACAGTGCAACTTGTGCGCGCGCATGGGTCAACGCGCCCAAAATACAATTCCTCAAGCGCTCGTTTACGCTACTTACGGCCTGCCGCAGCTCTGCTATATCCGGGACAGCTAATTCGGCCGCTGCCGACGGTGTAGGTGCACGCAGATCAGCCACGAAATCACAAATAGTAAAATCGGTTTCGTGACCCACAGCCGAGATCACGGGAATGGGAGAAGCAGAAACGGCTCGGGCCAGAGCCTCGTCGTTAAAGGCCCACAGATCCTCGGCAGAGCCTCCGCCGCGCCCAATAATGATCAGATCAACGGGAAGCTGCTCCGCAAAGGTCCGCAGACCGCGGATCATACTCTCTGCCGCACCGCTCCCTTGAACCAACGCAGGATATAGGACGACCTCAGCCAAAGGATATCTCCGCCCAAGGATCTGGATCATATCACGAACAGCCGCACCGGTCGGTGACGTGATCACGCCGATCCTTTCAGGGAAGCGAGGCAGCCTTCGCTTTTTTTCAGAAGCGAACAGTCCTTCTCCCTCCAGCTTTTGACGCAACTGCTCAAATGCCAGGTATAACGCGCCCACGCCGTCCGGAATCATTTCATCTACGTAGATCTGATACTGTCCGTCACGCGGAAAGGCCGAAACTCTGCCGTGAACGATCACCTTCATACCGTTTTCCGGTGCAAAACGAACGCGACCGGCATAGGTGCGAAACATCACGGCACGTACCAAGGCAGCTTCATCCTTCAAAGAAAAATAAAAATGCCCTGTTTTATAATGATTGGTGAAATTAGAGATCTCACCGCGGATCAAAACATCGGAAAGAAGGCCGTTGCCATCCATCAGCATTTTGATGTATTCATTCAACTCACCAACAGTCAAAAGCTGTGCCACAACATGCTCCTCCACTCATAGATCACGCTTGTATCGCGCGTGCTCTGCAAAGCAATGCTACACCTGCTGCGTTATCCGCAGAAAACGCAGGCTGCGCGAAATACACACCGTCGCCAAGCTGCTGACGCAAGCCCTTGGCGATGATCTGATTGCTCATAACGCCTCCCGCAAATAACAAGGGAAGCTCTGTATGTTCAAGGCGAAGCCAACGGGACATGGTTGCCAGCGTCTGTGTTAAAAACTCCAGCACAAAAGCCGCCGTCAGTGCCTTATCTTCGGTTTTTCTGTAAAGCTCCAATGCCAGATTTTCCAATCCGGAAAGGTTACAGGTCCCCTCTTTGACCGAAATACGCGGTTTTGGGATCTTTTTTGTGTTAGCCATTGCCAGCGCTTCCAGTGCAGGGCCGCACGGGAAGGATAGCCCCAAGGCTACCCCAATGCGATCCACCGCCTGCCCCGCGTGCAGGTCAGCGCTGCCGCCCACAAGCTCCACAGAAAAATCCAGATCCTTGGGGTGGACCAAAAGCATCTCTGTGGTTCCGCCCGAAACGTGAAAGGCACCAAAGCTCCTTCCTATTAGCGCATCGGTAGCTCCCGACGAATACAGGGCTGCCATCAGGTGACCGCTTTGGTGCGAAACGCGATAGATGGGCAGATGCAATACGGCGGCGATCGCTTCGGCAACGACCTCTCCCACAAGAAAGCACGGCATATAAGAGCCCTCTGCATCACGAGGGCGTACTGATACACCGATCGCCACGGGCTCATATCCGGCCAGAACAGTCTCCAGCTGCGGCAGCAGCTGCGGCAGATTTTTAATATGGGCAAAAACAGCCTCGCTTTGGCGAAGGCCGCGTCCTCCCTCCTTTACCGGCAACAGCAGCTTCAGATTGGCTATGACCTCGCCGCCTTCGTTTGCAATGGCAAGAGAGGTGGTATAGTTGCTGGTATCAATGCCAATATAGCATCTTTCAGCCATTTTCTGCTCCGCTAATGTCGTTTTTTACACTGTTCAACACACCGTTTACAAAGGCGCGCGCCTTTTCCTCGTCAAACTTTTTGCAAAGCTCCACCGCTTCGTTGATCGATACACTTTCGGGGATATCCTTGCAATACAGCAGCTCGTAAACGCAAAGACGCAAGAGCGAGCGAGAGACCCTTGAGATACGACTGGTCTTCCATCCGTTTGCGTGTTTGTTGATCAGCTCGTCGATCTCTTCAAGATGCTCCTGAACCCCGAAATACGTATTTTGAATGTAATCATCCTGCGCGATCTCGCGATTTTCGGTAGAAACAGCAAAGATCTCCGCTCTGGGCTCGTCCGCACGAAACTCGGTTTCAAACAGCAGTTCAAAAACTGCCTCTCTCGCTTCTCTTCTGTTGATAGCCATAATGTCCTTTCCGTTATTATCATAACGTCATAATAAAATAATTATAATATTATTATAGTCATTCGTTATGTTCTTGTCAAGCCTGAAATGCATATTATTATGAATATTTTGAATATTTTTCAATAAAAGGCCCCTTGCACCGCAGTGCAAGGGGCCTTTTTTCACTCGTCATCCTCGGATCTCGCCTTTTCAAAGTCTTCTTTGGCTGCACCGCATAAGGGGCAGACGAATTGCTCTGGCAGATCCTCAAATTCTGTTTTTTCCGGAATCCCATTTTCCGGATCCCCTGACTTAGGATCATATTCGTAACCGCAGAGCTGACAGACATAAATTACCATAGATAAAAGCCTCCCAGAAATAAATTTCAAAAAATCAATTACTGTTTTACATCAACGCAGTCAAAAGATTTTTGCGATCTTATACGAATATTGACATTCTCACTTCCCGATACCATAAATTTGGTATTTTTGAAGTCAGATGATCCTGTCTTCGTCTTTTTCAGAGGTATAGATCTTGATCAGCTGTGCGATCATTTGCGCAGTCCCCTCCACACCAAGCAAGGAGCTATCCAAAGACATATGATAGTTTTCAAATTTTCCCCATTTTTTGCCGGTGTAAAAATTATAATAACTGATGCGCTTTTTGTCGGTCTTGTTGATCAGAGCCTCGGCTTCCTTGGCGGAAATATCGTGCCGTTTGGCAATGCGATTTACGCGCGATTCAAAATCGGAATAAATAAAAAAGCTGAGACGATGCGGATGATTGCGCAGGATATAGTCGGCGCAACGACCAATAAAAATGGCAGAATCGCTCTCCGCCGCTTCCTTGATGATCTCGGTCTGTGCAATAAACAGCTGATCGTTGATCGGAACGTCAACGCCGAGATGGCGCGCACCATACAAGGAGCCTCCCATCGCCAGCGTGTACAGCAGGCTGTTTGCAGCCTTTTCATCTACGCGGCGCAGATAATCAGGGTTGATCCCCTTTTTCTCGGCAGCCATTGTAAGCAGCTCCTTATCATAGACCTTTATGCCAAGGATCTCACCCACGCGCATGCCGATCTCACGGCCTCCGCTACCAAATTGACGACCAATGGTAATTGCCAATTTATCTGCCATAAAACTCACTCCTTTGCTTGTTTTCATTTTCAGTATAGCACATCGAATAAGATTTGTAAAGAGAATTTTTAAGTGTTATTTTTTCTTCGCTTGGAATAAAATATGCTCAAGAACACAAATGTGCTTCGCTTTGAGGTGAAATATGAAAACCAAACGCCAATATCTTTGGAATGCCCTGCTGCTGACAGCCGTAACACTGCTGATGCGCACAGTGGCAGTCAGCTTTAACGTTTACGTTTCAAACCGCGTTGGCGCAGAGGCGATGGGGCTGCTTGCCTTGATCGGCAGTGTATACGGCTTTGCTGTAACGTTGGCGACCTCCGGCATCCATCTGGCGACCGTGCGCACGGTTGCAGCGGGGCTTGAGGCAAGCGGCGGTGCTGACAATAAGCGGATCCTTCGCGCCTGCCTTTCCTATGCTGCGTTCTTTGGAACGACCGCAACGCTCCTCCTTCTCTTGCTGGCGCGCCCCATCTCACACTACGTTCTGCGCGACGCGCGCGCCCTTCGCGCTCTCTTTCTCCTCTCTATCACACTGCTTCCCATTGCGCTGACCTCGGTGTTGAACGGCTATTTTACCGCCGTGCGCCGCGCATGGAAAAATGCCGTTTCGCAGGTAAGCGAGCAAGGGATAAAAATTGCGCTGACGATCTATCTGCTGCTGGTCGTTTCCCCCAAGACCATAGAGGGGTCTGTGCTTGCCATACTGCTTGGAGGCGCCGTATCGGAAAGCTTTTCGTTGCTTGTAAATCTACTGCTTTATCATACAGACAAAAAACATTTTTGTTGTGTTTCTACCTCAAAAAGTAAGCAAAAGATCAAGGTTTCTTCCATCGCGCTTCCGGTTGCAATCAGCGCATATATGCGGTCAGGTTTGCTCGCAATAGAACATATTTTAATCCCTCGCGGACTTTTAAGCTATGGAGCGGGTAATTCAGCCGCATTGGCCGCCTATGGCTCGTTGCATAGCATGGCGCTCCCCGTTGTGCTGTATCCGGCTGCCATCCTCTCCTCATTTTCTTCTCTTCTTATTCCTGAGATCACCGAACAGGAGAGCGCCGGTAACAGGCGAGAGATCCGCTATATCGCAGGGCGCGCCTATCAGCTGACCTTGTTGTTTTCCATCGGCGTCAGCGGCATTATGATCTTGCTTTCCGGTGAGCTTGGTGCAGTGCTATACGGTAATGAAGCGGTCTCAGGATTCATCCGCTATCTTGCGCCACTGATACCCATTATGTATCTGGACACCGCAACCGACGCTATGCTGAAGGGGCTTGGCCAACAGGTCTATTCCATGAACGTCAATATTATGGATGCGTTGATCTCCGTGATCGCAGTTGCCCTTCTCGTACCACGAATGGGAATTACCGGATATCTGGTCACGATCTATATTACCGAGATCTTTAATGCTGCACTCAGCGTCACCCGCCTGCTTCGGGTCAGCGGTTATCGCCCCCGGATCACGGCATTGATCCTTCGTCCGCTGTTGGCGGCCATCGGTGCCGCATCTTTGACAAGGATCCTCTTTTTCCGTTTTACCAACGCCCCTGCAAGCGGCGCCTGCTTGGCGCTTCATATTACAGCAGCCGCTTTACTTTACGTTCTTCTGTTATATCTGACCGGAGGCTTTGGAAAAAAAGATACCGGTTGGCTTTTCAGCCTCCTCTTTTCCCCGGCGACAGGCCGCAAAGCAAAAGGGATCCCGCACAAAAATCCCCTTGTTTTGCATACCAAGCGCTTAAACGAATGATTTTGTTGCCGATCGCTCTTTTTAAATGTTAATAAATTGTAACATGTGCAAGATGCTGTTGAAAATCTTTCAAAAATGTTGTATACTGTACCATGGAAATGACTGGAAACATCAGTCCCAAAAATAGGAGGAAGAAAAGTTATGAAACATTTGACCCAGAACCAGCACGTTGTATCCTGGATCGAAGAAATGGCTGCTATGACCCAGCCCGACAACATCGTCTGGATCGACGGCACCGAAGCTCAGGCAGAGGCTCTGCGCGCAGAGGCTTGCTCCACCGGCGAGCTGATCAAGCTGAACCAGGATCTGCTGCCCAACTGCTACCTGCACCGCACCGCCATCAACGACGTTGCACGTGTTGAGAACAGAACCTTCATCTGCACCACCAAGAAGGAGGACGCCGGCAACATCAACAACTGGATGGCTCCTGCTGAAATGAAGGAGAAGCTCTTCAAGCTTTACAAGAACTCTATGAAGGGCCGTACTATGTACGTTATCCCCTACTCTATGGGCGTTGTAGGCTCTGACTTTGCCAAGTACGGCATTGAGCTGACCGACTCTATCTACGTTGTTTTGAACATGCTGATCATGACCCGCGTCGGCACCAACGTGCTTGAGGCTCTGGGCGACAGCGCAGATTACATTAAGGGTCTGCACGCTCGCGCTGATATCGACGAGGAGAATCGCTATATCACCCACTTCCCCGAGACCAACGAGATCATGTCCGTTAACTCCGGTTACGGCGGAAACGTTCTGCTGGGCAAGAAGTGCTTTGCTCTGCGTATCGCCTCCTACCTTGGCCGTAAGGAAGGTTGGATGGCTGAGCATATGCTCATCCTTGGCGTGAAGTACCCCAACGGTGAGAAGAAGTACGTGACCGCTGCATTCCCCTCCGCCTGCGGCAAGACCAACCTCGCAATGCTCATTCCTCCCGCAGCTCTCAAGAAAGAGGGCTATGAGGTTGAGTGTGTCGGTGACGACATTGCTTGGCTCCGTGTCGGCGAAGACGGACGTCTGTGGGCTGTCAACCCCGAGAACGGCTTCTTTGGCGTTGCTCCCGGCACCAACGACAAGTCCAACCCCAACGCACTGGCTACCACCATGCGTGACACCATCTTCACCAACGTTGTTCACGACACCAAGAACAATACCGTTTGGTGGGAAGGCCCCAACGACAATCCTCCCGCTCCCGGCAACGCTATCGACTGGAAGGGCAATCCTTGGGACTGCACCAAGTTTGATAAGAAGGATAAGTCCACCTGCGGCGCTCATCCCAACTCCCGCTTCACCGCACTGGCTGCAAACTGCCCCTGCATCTCTCCCGAGTTCAATAGCCTGAAGGGTGTTCCCGTATCCGCTATCGTATTCGGCGGCCGTCGTGCAAAGACTGCTCCCCTGGTTTACCAGTCCTTCAACTGGCAGCACGGTTCCTTTGTTGGCTCCATCATGGCCTCCGAGACCACTGCAGCCGCTGCAGGTGCCGTCGGCGTAGTCCGTCGCGATCCTATGGCTATGCGTCCCTTCGTTGGCTACAACATGGGCGACTACTGGCAGCACTGGCTGGATATGGGTAAGAAGATCCCCAATCCTCCCGCAATCTTCCACGTCAACTGGTTCCGCACCGATGACGAGGGTCACTTCATTTGGCCCGGCTTTGGCGACAATATGCGCGTTCTGCTCTGGATCCTGGCTCGTTGCGAGGGCAAGGTAGACGCCGTTGAGACCGCTATCGGTTACGTTCCTAATGCAGAGGACATCAACATCGACGGTCTGGACATCACTCTGGACACGATGAAGGATCTGCTCTCTGTTGACGTTGCTTCCTGGAAGGAAGACGTTGCCAACATCAAGGAGTTCTATGCTCAGGTTGGCGATGCCGTTCCCGCTACGATGTACGAGGAGCTGGCCGCTCTGGAAAAGAGACTTGGCTAATTCCCGATCCAATAAAAAGAACCGCCCGTGGGCGGTTCTTTTTATTTCCGTTTTTTTCTGTAATAAACAGGATAAAGCCCTGTTTTCATTTTAAAGAAATTGCTGAAATAGCTGGCATCACAAAAACCAAGATCTTCTGCGATCGCGTGGATCGACTTATTCCCCTCCGATAACCACAGCTTGGCGTAACCGACCTTAATGTTGGCGATATAGTCGATAGGGGTAGTGCCAAAGGTTTTTTTAAATTTTTTGGTAAAATATGCCGTGCTGTATCCCACACGCTCCGCAAGCTTGCTGACAGAAAGACTTTCTCCAAAGTGACTGTCAATGTATTTTATGGTCTCACTCATTTTAGGGTCCAGATTTTCAGGCGTGTGGATAAATTGAGCATCACTTTGCCAAATCATCTCCGACACCAAGGAAAAAAGTGCCCCATTGGCCGCAAGCTGCGCCGCGGGCGCGGTACGATTCGCGTTATAGAGGCACAGATCCTTAAAGATCCTCTCTACGCGTTCTTCATCTTTTAGCGGGATCGTGTGCGGAATTTTAAAATAATCGGAAAGGCGATTGGCTCCAAAAGTCAGATCAAAGTGGATATAATATTTTTCAAGCTTTCCTTTGCCATCAAAATCAAATTCCAGATCACTGTCGGCAGGAATGAATACCAAGTTGCCCGGTGTCACGTGATGCCACGCATCATCGATCTTCAGATCAAATTTGCCCACCTTTATCAAATAAATGGCGTTGTGCCTGAAATGATCCTTTCTGTTCCACCAATTGGTTCCGTCCTTATCCAACCACCAACGATCACCCGAAATATATTCCGCCGTGTGAATATATGTGTTTGCGCTTAAAAACATCTGTTTTATCTTCTCTGCCACCCATTTCACCTCTCTTCTCACTTATTATACTAAAAAAAGAGGGCTCCGTCAAGAAAAACGCAAAAAAACACAGCTTTTATAACGCATTTTTCTATTGAAAAATATTTCCCTTTTGATTATAATAAAATTAGTTCTTATGGGAGGTTGCATATGCTTTTTAAAATTGAACACATTGCCATAGATTATGATCGCCGTCAACTTTCTTTGACCGATAATACCCATCCCGTATTCAGTTGGGCTGTGCGTCACGCTGAAGGCGGCGAATACCAAAGCGCCTTTTCGCTAACCGTTTCCAACGGAAAGCAGACCGTGTTTGAAAGCGGCGAGATCAAAACCAACGTGCAGCGCGCCGTTTACAGCGGTGCTCCCCTTGTTTCGGGCGAGATCTACACCGTTAGCCTGACCGTTAAGGACAGCAAGGGCCGTGAAAGCGCACCCAAATCTGCACAGTTCCGCTATCTTGCCAAGCGCGAATGGACCGCAAAATGGATCACCGCCGCTGAGGAGCGCAGGCTTAACGCAAAGCATTTTTACAAAGGCTTTACGCTGGACACCCTCCCCGTTCGCGCTACACTGTATGCCTCGGGCATCGGATACCAGTATCTCACGGTAAACGGCAAGGACGTGGAAAAATCCTTCTTGAACCCCGCACTTTCTCACTTTAAAAAGCTTTGCTATTACACCGTTACCGATGTGACAGATGCACTCTGTCTTGGCAAAAACGGTCTGTTTGCCGTTGTTGGCGACGGCTGGCGCGATCCCCAAACTACCGAAAAGTGCTTTTTCCAAAAGGACCGCGATCGCAAGCCCGATATTATGTTTGGCAGCACACAGCTGATCGCCGAGTTAGAACTGGAATTTGCCGACGGACACCGCGAGCTGATTGCCACCGACGAGAGCTGGCTGGCCGGCTACGGTGCCATCACGAGAAACGGTCTGTTTATCGGCGAAACCTATGACGCTACTGCCGCTCTTGCAGGCTGGGACACGCCTACCTTTGACGGAAACGGCCTTTCCCCTGCCGTACCCTCCACCGAAAGCGTTGGCGAGCTTCGACCTCAGACCCATCCCCCCGTCATCGAGCAGGAGCGTCTGAAGGCAACAGTCATCCGCCGCTTACCCGGTGAAAATGCCTACGTTTACGATTTTGGCAAAAACATTGCCGGTGTTTGCGAACTAAAGATCCCCGCAGGGCTTCCCGTCGGCACCGAGATCACGCTGGAATTTACCGAAGAGATCCTGCCGAACGGCGATCTTGACCGTGAGACCTTGCGCGGTGCCAAGCACACCAAGGACGTGTATATCGTGGGCGAGAACAATCTTGCAACCTGGATCCCGCATCTCACCTACCACGGCTTCCGCTTTGCAAAGATCAGCGGTCTTCCCACACTTCCCGACAAGGATACGCTGGTGGCCGTGATGTTCTGCAACGATGTGAAGAACAATTCCTTCTTCCGTTGCGGTGATCCCCTTATCAATCAGCTGCAGCAAAACATCGTGCAGACCGAGATGAACAACCTGCACCACATTGCCACCGACTGCCCTCAGCGCGACGAGCGCATGGGCTGGATGAACGATGCCACCGTACGCTTTGAAGAGGCCCCCTACAACTTTAATATGGGGCGTATGCTCCCCAAGATCCTGTTGGATATGGCACTTGATCAGGATCCCGAAACCGGTAGCATCACCGACACAGCCCCCTGCATCTGGAGTGCAACGCCTGCCGACCCCGTTTGCTCCTCCTTCCTGATCGCAGGCCTTGAAATGCTGTTGCATTACGGCGATACCGAGACCATTCGCACCTATTACGAGCCCTTCAAGCGCTGGAACGCTTGCCTTGCAGCCCTTCGCAACGAGGAAGGTATTATCGAGCATTCACCCTACGGCGACTGGGCCGGCCCCGCCGATTACTGCAACAAGTATCTGGACGGTTGCCATTCTATCGTGACCCCCGGCGCGCTGATGTCCACGGGCTTCCACTATTACAATTACAAGCTTCTTTCCAAATTCGCAGCTCTGCTGGGCAAGCCCGACGAAGAGGCTGCATTTATAGAAAAGGCTACCGAGGTGCAGACCGCATTCCTTGAGAAGTGGTGCAAGACCAAGCACGAGGTAGATCGCGGCGTTGTCTGCAACGCATCGCAGGGCTCGCAAGCCTTTGCACTGTGGCTTGGCATCCTGCCCGCAGAATATGAGAAAAGGGCCGCACGTTTGATGCACGAGGCCGTGAAAAACGCAGGCTACCGTTTGACCACGGGCAACCTGACCTATCGCTATCTGATGGATATGCTGGTAAAATACGGCTACACCAATGACGCATGGAAGCTGATGACCCGCAAGGATTATCCCTCTTGGGGCTATATGATCCATAACGGCGCCACCACCGTTTGGGAGCGCTTTGAGTTCAAGCGTGGCTCCGGTATGAACTCTCACGATCATCCTATGTACGGCGCTATCGGCTATTGGTTCTATGCAGGTCTGCTTGGTGTGACCCCCACTGAGCCCGGCTGGACCAAGTTTGCCGTAAAGCCTTGCTTCCCTGCCGATCTGCTCTATGCCGAGGGCAAGATCGACACTGTTATGGGCGAGATCTACGTACGTTGGCAGCATCAAATGGACGCTATCGACGTTTTGGTTGACGTGCCCTTTGGCACCACTGCCACCCTCACACTTCCCGACGGCGTGCGCGAGCTTGGCTCGGGCTGCCACAGCTTTAGCTTTGAATGTGAAAACTAATATTATAAAGGAGAAACGAATATGAAAATGGTAAAAGACAAGCAGATCCTGGTAGGCGCCGACTTCGCGGGCTTCCCCTTGAAGGAGGCCGTCGTCGCGCATCTGAAGGCAAAGGGCTGGACCGTCACCGATATGGGCGTAACGGTTGACAGTGATCCCGACGACACCGAAAATATGTTTCACCGCGTTGGTCTGCGCGTTGGCGCGCAGATCTCCGAGGGCAATTTTGAGCGTGCTCTTCTCTTCTGCGGCACCGGTATGGGCATTCACATTGCCGCCTCTAAGTGCCCCCGCGTACACGCAGGTGTGGTAGAAAGTGTTCCCGCAGCGCTGCGCGCCATTACGGGCAACGGCGTCAACGTGCTGGCCATGGGCGCCTTCTACGTGGCTCCCGCTATGGGCTGCGACATTGCCGACGCCTATCTCAACGCTGAGCTTGGCTCCGGCTATGAGCGGTGGCACAACTTCTATGAGTTCCATAAGCTGGCTATGGACGAGTTGGATGCCTTTGACTATGAAAAATTCAAGGCCAACGGCTTTAAAGTCGATCATCTTGGAGACTACCCCCTGAAGCTGGAAACCAAGGACTAAGTTCATAAAACAAAGGCGCAACGCGATCGCGTTGCTCCTTTGTTTTATGTTTTTTTCTTGTTTTGTCTCTTTTTTTGAATGTAATAGTAAACCGTGTAGTAGACCAACGTATACAGTATAAACAGGCCCACCACGCAAAGCGGATAGAGCACCGGACTGCCGCCAACAAGGTTATAAAAGATGCTATAGGGCGTTCCGTCGTGGCTCATCAAAAACATATAGTTATAGTTCAAAAGCTTGTTTGCGATATAAGCAAGCCCCGAAACGTCAAGCAGGATCAGATTGGTGATCCAAAAATTATGCCGCTTCATGCTTGCCATACCGGAAATCGCGATATACAGCGATGCAAATCCCGAAATGCAGTGTGTAATGCCCGAAAACACATTATCCATAGACAAAACAGGATAGGTTCCGTAGTTTTGTGCGGCGCCGATCGTGCCGAAAACAGCACCGAGAATACCAAAGATCATCACAAAATCCAAAGCGGCATCCTTCAAGGCTCCCTTACAAAAGGCGGCCATCGGAATGGCGATCAATTGAATGCTGCAAAGGAACAACGGCAAAACGTACAACCAATGCATAGGATCCTGACATCTGATGCAAAGCACCACGATCTTCACGATCTCAAAGGCGTTGATCAAAAATGCACAAACGATCAAAACCTTGTTTTTGCTTTTATACGGAGCCTTTCTGGCCTTTATTCCCATCAGGATCGCCAAAGCAAGCATTGCAAGTATCAAGCATCCCACAAAGGTCAAGTGCTGCCAGGACCATGCCCCGGAGGCCTCTCTGGCATATTCGTATTCCCCGTTGACATATTGGCCAAGGCCAAAAAATTCTTTCATAATGTCTTTACCTCTGCTTACATCTCTTATTTTACCGCTCTTATTTTACCGCAAAATGCGTTATCAATCCATAATGATCCGAAACGTAACCGCTGTAGGAATCACTTAAAATGCGATAAGAAAGCGCCACAGATCTATCGTTGTAAAAGCAAAAATCAATCTCTGCAGGAGTCTGCGCACCGTAATTGTGATAGGTTCCTTTCACGGTAGATTCGTCTACGATCGCGGCCTTGTGCGCGTCCGACATCTTGTCCGTAATGGTTTTATACGGTGCGTTCTTGTTGCTTGTATTAAAATCGCCCGTCAAAAACGTGGGATATTCACTCATATAAGAAGCAAGATGCTCCATCAGATATCTTGCTTGCTTTTCTCGGACGTTGTCATTGCCGTGATCAAGGTGCGTGTTGGCAAAAAAGACCTTTTCGCCCGTCAACTTATCCAAGAGGAGTGCCCACGTGCAAATTCGTTTACACAACGAACCATACACCTCGCTAACCTTATAGGGCGTTGCACTCAACCAGAAAGTGCCGCCTTCTACCAGATCAAAGCGAGATTTTTTATACAAAATGGTATTCCATTCGCCGTCCGTGGCATTTTCTCCTTCTCGAGAGCAGCCGACCATGCCATACTCCTCACCGAAATACTCTTCAAAAATGCGATTCCACTCTGCAGTTGTCTCCTGCGTGCCCAACAAATCGGGCTGATACTCTGCCATCAGCTTTTTAAAGCGGATCTTTCTGTCGGCAATGTCATTGCCGTCGCCGTCGTTGGCACAGCGGATGTTTTGCGACATTACCGAGATCAGTGCATCACTGCCAAGCTTTTGTTCTGAAAACGTTTTGCACATCGTATTGGTCAAAACAAGCGTATCGTCACGATAGCCGTACTCTGCAGTAGGCCAAAGCTCTGCAATTTTTTGAGCGGCCAGATAAAGCGCCTTATCTGACTTGGCGCAAAGATATGCGCCGTTTTCGGTTAAAGTAAGCTGTGCCTCACCTTTTAGCTCTACATCGGGCGTGGAAATGGCTGCATCCACGTTGCCCAAGATCAAAACGCAGTCGGCGGTCACATCTCCTTGAAATGCACGGTCGGTCACTACGGTGGGCTCATATCCCAAAGCGTCTTGCAAGGACTCGCGCAGCAGCAAAGCAGCCTCTTTTGCAATCTCGCCCTCGGATTGCGCATAAATAATGGTAAGAGGCCGATCAAATACCACCGTTTTTTCTTGCAAAGATTCTCCGGAATCTGTGGGCGAACAGGCAGTGAACGAAGACGCCAACAGAAGTATACTTAACAACAATATCAAATATCGCTTCATTTGTTTTTTCATATTAAAATCCCTCAAATTCATTCATTTTGCTTTGCTCAAGTGCATTAAGATACTGCACATAGGAAATTTGCTTGGTTTTGGTTGTAAAATGATTGCGGCCATTGCTTCCGTCGGCGCAATACCATTCGATCAACCAAAAGCCAAGATTTTGCTTGGCAGAGACCGAATCGATCACAACGCTACAATCCGGACCAACCGTAGCAAAGCCCTTACAGATGACGCGTCCGCCGTCTGTCATATCGCGCACTGTATATTGCACGTCCTGCGTTTTGCCGCCATCCTGTACAGCAAAAAGTCGGATTTTTCCACCATCGGGCTCATCAAACATCAAGCAGAGCTGTTGTTGAGAACGTTTGATGAAGTGGTACGCCAGTTTTTTACAATGGTACCAATCCACCACGGCATCAGATACCTGAGGCCAACCGTCAAGTAGGTTCCACCACATAATGCCCGTGCAATGTGGCTTGCCAATACGGAACTTTTCAATGTAGTATTTTTTCGCCTCGGCCTGAGAGATCTGACTTTGCTTTGCAAAATCCACAAGATTGTCGGCCTCTTTGCCAAACAGCGTGCGCACCTGCTTTACCATCAGCGGGATGCGATAAGCATAGGGCGACTTGGGATCGGTATTCATAGAGGCTGCATGGATCAGGTATTCGGGCGTGCCCTCATCCTTTTCGTTCAGCATCGGATACAGATTTTCGGCAGAAATGAACTTTTCCAAGGATTTGGGAGAAGGCGAGCCGTGATAGCCGATCTCAGAGGCAAAGCAAGACTTAGCCCCTTTATAATAATCGCTCTTGAAATAGTCGCGGGGGCCCCAGAGGTGATCCTCGGGAGTCTTGGCGCGCGTTTCAAAGGCTACGCTGTCCACGTAAGGCGAGGACGGAATGTAAGGTCTCACCATATCGTAATTGCGCACAGCCTTGGGCAAAACCTGACGGGTGGCAAGGCAACCGTTGGGATCGACTTTATTTTTGAAAAAGCTCTTTAAGAAAATATCGTTTTCATTATCCCCTGCCCACAGCGCCAATGCGGCATGATTGCGCAAGCGCTTGATCACAGAAACAGCCTCGGCCTCCAAGTCAGACAAAAACTGCTCGTTTTCGGGATAAATAGCGCAGCCCATGCCGAAGTCCTGCCAGATGAGAATGCCGTTTTCGTCACAGAAATCGTAAAAAGCGTCATCCTCATAGACGTTGCCGCCCCAACAGCGTACAGCGTTGCAGTCGCTTTCCTTCAGCAGCTGAAGCGCTTCGGGCAAGCGTTCCTTATGACGGCACGGGAAGGCATCCAGCGGCACCCAGTTGGTGCCAAGACAAAAGACGGGCTTGCCGTTGACGATAAAACCAAATTTGCCGTTTCCGTCAGCGTCCAGCACAGAGGTGCGCTCCAATTCGATCACACGAACGCCGAAACGGAATTGCTTTTCATCCAGCAGCACGTCGCCGCGCCACAAGCGGAAGGAAACGTCGTACAGATTCTGCTCGCCATAATTTTTCGGCCACCAAAGCTTGGGACCGTCAAATTTGGCAACAATGTTTTCATATGTGTGATAAGGGATCTTTTCTGCATGGAAGCTATGCTCGCCGCAAACGCCATCTACCGTGATGCGCATATCATCCAACAGATCCGCATTGGTTTCAAATTGGACAAAGGCGGTCAGGATCGCCTGACTTTTGACTGCATCCACATAAGTGGTGTACAGATAGCACTGCTCCAATCTCTCATCGGATTTTTTCACCAAATAAACGGGCTTCCAAAGTCCGCCGGACACAAATCTGGGCATAATGTCCCAACCGAACATATAGGCCGCCTTGCGATATGCAAGAGAGGCTTGGTTAAAATACTGGGTTCGATTCAGCGGCGTGATCTCAACGTCGCGAGCAGCGATCATAGTGGGGAAAATATGCACGATCAGCTCGTTTTCGCCCACCTGTGCATATTCACTGATGTCAAACGAATGGTCGATCAGCATATTATCTGCATAACCGATCATCATGCCATTTAAAAAGATCACGGCAACGGTATCAATGCCATCAAAGCGCAGCCACGTCTGAGAAGTCGTTTCTTCACACGTGAACGTAGTATAATACCACAGATGGCGATTTTCATATTGGCGATAAGCCAAGGGATTTTTCCCAAAATAAGGATCAGGAGCAAGGCCGGCGGCAAAAAGGTCCAGCTCCATACAGCCGGGAACGGTAGCATTCAGCTTCAAATAAGGAGAAGCCTCCAGCTCTGCCACGGTACAAGGATCAAATCCGGTTTTGTTTACGTCGGAATTGGGGGCTAGCAACAGCCGCCAATTCCCTTTTATTTCAGTTACAGCTTCCATATTTCTCCTTTTCAGAGGTTTTCGCCCTCTGCAGCAACTGCCAAAGCAGCAAGATCGCCGATACTCTCACCCAAAGCAGCAGGCACTACGCGGCACACCTCAAGCGAGGGGGGCAGGCATTCTTTTTTCATAACAGTCTCCATTGAAGGACGCAACAACTGCTCGGCACGCGCAAACACGCTGCCGATCACTATGACCTCCGGATTGATGATGTCCACAAGCAAAGAAAGTCCCCGCCCCAGATATTCGCCGCACAGTTGATAGACCTCGACCGCGGTCTGATCTCCCGCAAAAGCCGCCTCGGCAAGACTTTTGGCAGTAACACCGCCAAGTTCTGCGTGAGAGGCGCAAAAAGCCGTTTTTTCGCCGTTTTGAAGCTTTTCGAGAGCCAACGTGCGTCCAATCTGCGCAAGGCCGCCACCGCTGCAAAATCCCTCAAAAGAGCCGCGCTTGCCAAAGCCAACCGGGCCGTTTTCAGCAAGCCGTATGTGGCCCACCTCTCCGGCAGCACCGCAAGCACCGTTTAAAAGGCGCCCGTTGGCAATGATCCCGGCACCCATTCCGGTACCAAAGGTTAGAAAGATCATGTTTTCGGTTCCCTTACCGGCTCCGTATTTCCATTCAGCCAATGCACACGCGTTGGCATCATTGCAAAGATAGGCAGGAACGCCAAAGCGCTCCTCCAGCATTTTAACAATGGGAACGTTATCCCATCCGGGCAGATTAGGGGGCGACAGGATCAGCCCTTTCTTACTGTCAAGAGGACCTCCGCACGAAATACCGATGCGCTCTCCCACACCAAGCGCCTCTACGGCAGCAAAAATGCGCGCTATCGTTTCTGCACAGGTGGTGGTTTCAAAGCGGAGCTTTTGCTTGACGCCATTTTCGTCGCCAAGCACAACGGCGCACTTGGTTCCTCCGATATCAATTCCCGTCCACATCGCAATCTACCTCATTATATGAAATCATTATTAATAGAATACACTATTTTCATCACAAATGCAAGGCTTTTCGACAAGAAAAAAGGCAAAAATACAAAAAGGAGCTCGAAACGAGCTCCTTTTTGTATCGGTTTTGGAAATTAGATTCTTTCCTTAACCTTTGCTGCCTTACCAACGCGATCACGCAGGTAGTACAGCTTGGCGGGGCGAACCTTAGCCACGCGGATCACATCAACTTTTGCCACGTTGGGCGAGTGGAGGGGGAAGGTCTTCTCTACACCAACACCGTAGGAAATACGTCTTACGGTAAAAGTCTCGGAGATGCCGCCGCCGTGCTTGGCGATAACGGTGCCCTCGAAAAGCTGAATTCTTTCTTTGGTACCCTCAACGATCTTGTTGTGGATGCGCACGGTGTCACCAATGCGAATAACCGGTACCTCTTCCTTCAACTGCTCATTTGTAAAAGCCTGAATCAAGTTCATTTTATGGCCTCCTTAAAAATCCGGATGTTCATGCAGAGCTTCGCAGCGGACCACCCTTATATTCTGTGTAAACACACAACGTGTATTATACCATATCTTTTTCTAAATTGCAAGTGTTTTTTGCAATTTTTTTGATATTTTTTAATTCTCTACCGAAACACCCTGTTCTTTTTTGCTATCGCGGCGTTTGATAATGTAACGAATCGCGACCAAAGTGCTGAGCATCAAGAAAATAGCGATGGGAAGCGAGAGATACCAGCCGACCTTGTGCAAAAGACCCGCAAGGATATAGGAAACAAAGGAAACCGCCGCAACGGTGATAGCATAAGGCAACTGGGTGGATACGTGCTCTACGTGATTGCACTGTGCGCCCGCCGAAGCCATGATCGTTGTATCGGAAATAGGAGAGCAATGGTCTCCGCAAACAGCGCCTGCAAGGCAAGCAGACATAGCAATGATACCAAGCTCACTGTGAAGGCCGATGCCAAGCTGTACGATGGGGATAAGAATACCGAACGTACCCCAAGAGGTGCCGGTAGCAAATGCCAGCAGTGCTGCGATCACAAAGATAATAGCGGGCAGGAACATCGTTAACGTTTCGGCATTTTCCAGCAGACCCTTTACAAACACGTCAGAGCCAAGCAGTCCGGAGGTATTCTTCAACGCAGTTGCCAGCGTCAGGATCAAAATTGCGGGCACCATGGCGCAAAAGCCCTTGGGCAGAGCCGCCATCGAGGCCTTGAAGGTGACCAAGCGACGTGCGATCAGATAAACAATGATCAAAATCAATGCGATCAGCGATCCCCAAGGCAACGCCACGGTTGCATCGGTAGCGCCAAACGCACCGATCAGATCCCACCGATAGTCGCCCTCGGTAAAGAAGCCGCCAACGTAAAGCAGGGCCAGAATGCAGCTGACGATCAAGGTGCAGATCGGCAACACCAGATCCAGCACACGAGAGCGCTCTTGCTCAACGATCTCCTCTGCTCCGTCCATCTCCTCGCCTTCGTCCTCATCCACATTAGGCACGCCGATATCGCCCTTCAGAGCCTTGAACTCTACACCTGCCATCTTGCCGTAATCAAAGCCCATATAAGTAATAGCGATAACGAAAACGATGGTCAAAATGGAATAAAAGTTATAAGGAATAGCCTGGATAAAATAGATCAGACCCTTGCCCTGATCCGCGGCCACCTCCGAGCTCATACTGTTGGAAACGGCAGCAGCCCAGGAGGATACGGGCGCGATCATACAAATGGGAGCCGCGGTGGCATCGATGATGTAAGCCAGCTTTGCGCGGGAGATCTTGTGGGTGTCGGACACGGGGCGCATTACGCTACCCACCGTCAGACAGTTGAAATAGTCATCCACAAAGATCAAAACGCCCAACACAAAGGTTGCCATAATGGCACCAAGGCGGGTTTTAACGTGAGTTTCCGCCCATTTACCAAAGGCGCGGGATCCGCCTGCCTTGTTGAGCAGCACCACGATGGCACCCAAAATAACAAGGAAAGCAAAGATACCGGCTTGTCCCTTTACGGCTTCTGCAATGCCCTCTGTTACCGTGGCATCCATAGCCTTGATGGGGTTAAAATCGGCATAAAACAACGCAGCGGCGATCACACCCACAAACAGTGAGCTGTAAACCTCCTTGGTCATCAGTGCAAGCCCGATTGCGATGATCGGCGGCACCAAAGACATAAAGGTAGCATAATACGGACCTTCGGCCGCATCACCGTTGCGCAAGGTAATCGATAAGACCACAACAGCGATCAATGCAACGCAAACGATGATCAGATTGATCAGCGTTCGTTTTTTCATTGCAAGCTTCATTTTCGACACTCCTTTACAAAAAATTCATACTTATTATATCTGTTTACACCGTGTTTGTCAAGAACGTTTCGCCCTTTTTGTCAAAAAACAGGAGATTTTTGCAAAAGCCGCTCGGGCTGTGCGAAATGCCAACACAAACTCCCTCCAAAAAGGTGCTAACGCCAAGGGTGCACAGAAAAAAGCCGCCGCCATTCTGCCCTGTACCACAAATATCGAGGTCAACAAAAGGCCACCAATCGCCAACAGCAATTTCCACAAGCGCTGCGAAAACGGCATCATACGGCGGCAATCAGCCATACGGCGCAGATATACAACAAAATAGGAAAAGGCCGTTGCCAGCACGGCTCCTACGGCGGCAAATTTAGGGATCAAGGCAAAGCACCCTGCCACGTGCACTGCAGCCCCCAAAGCCGCTGTGGAAAGTGTTGCACGGGAACGGAGCCGCAGGCTGTACACGCTACCAAGAAAGGACGACAGCGCCGAAAACAGTAACGCCACCGTGATAAACGGCACGTAAAGCACCGCTTGCATATAATTCCCTGCTAATAGCAATCCCATCAAAGGACGGCAACTCAAAATAACCACCAACGCCAAGCCCACCAAACCGGGCAACAGCATTGCATACGCACGATCAAAGGTCTTACACTGCTCGCTTTCTTGCACACGAAGCGATGCATACTGCCAGACCTCTAAAACAATACTCGATGCCAAGGTCATCACAATGGGCAATTTATACGCAGCAGCATATATCCCAACCTCATCAGCGCCGTGCTGCCAAAGCAGCACGTAACGGTCTAAGGCCGAAACCACCCACCAAAGTGCCGCCGTTGGGATCAAGGGGAGCCCGTAACCCAGCATCGATCTCCGCAAGGCTGCATCGGGCTTTTTCTCACATTCGGGATGCAAATAACATCGCAAGATCACCGACGTTGCACCATCGGCAAAATATACTGCTGCCAAATACCCCCTCACACCGGCTCTCAGCACGGTCAAAAACAAAAAAGCCAGCGCAATGGTCAAAAGTGTGCAAAAAATTTGCTGAACTGCAAAAAAGCCATATTGTCCTCTGGCCCGCAAAACGTGGGCGTAATAACTATGCCAGATCGCCGCTGTCACATAGCAAAGCAAATGCCCCCAATGCGGGCGTATGATGGGAACACATACAAGAAACGGAAAAAGCAAGCAAAGCACCGCGCCGCCACGCCATAACAGCCATCTCCCAACCGACAGCACCGCCCCCTCGCTTTCATTCCCCGCGATAAAGCGAAACACCGTTTCGGGCGCATAGAGTGAGCAGAGGGGCAACAGTAAAACAGCTGTGCTGACCAAAATATCCACAGCACCGAAATCGGCGGGGGTCAAAGACGCCGTGTAGATGGGCATCAGCAAAAAAACGGCCGCTTTTGAGCAAGCGGTGCCGATCCCAAGTGCCACAAAATTGCTCATCCACTTCTTTTTTAAGCTCATGTCCCCTTCCTCCTTGTTTTTTCTTTAGTTTTTACAAGGACAGTGCTTTTTTGCTTGGAAGATACTGCAAAACAACAAATGCCCGCCGCACGGCCCCAAAACGGGCCACACAGTGGGCATTTATGGATCAAATCAAATATGCAAATGCGTTACGGTGGGCAAATGCGCATCGTGAGAGTATTCCACGGGAACGATGCGTTCACCGTCGTACTGTGCGATGCTGTACGACGCATTCGAGGCGTAATCGTGCTTGTCGGTGGCTTCTTCCTTGGGCGTACCGCTGATGATCGCCCAAAACACGCGGATCACGGCGCCGTGAGCAGCGATCAGCAGGGTCTTGCCCTCGTGCTCTTTTACAAGCTCCATAATCTTTTTATAAAAGCGCTCGCCGCTTTCCCACAGGTTTTCTCCCCCGGGGATGGTAAAGATCAGCTGAATGCGCTTGAACTCGGCATAGACCTCCGGCTCCTTTTCGGCAAGATCGGCAAAGAGTCTTCCCTCCCACTCACCGCAATAGGTCTCGCGCAGCTCGGGATAGGTCAGCACGGGCAATCCTCTGCGATCTGCGTGTGCCTTGGCGGTGGCCACGGCACGGCAAAGATCGCTGGAGCAGACCACATCGATCTGCTCGTTTGCGAGATGAGCGGCCGTCTGCTCGGCCTGCTCCAGTCCCAGTGCCGTCAGCTTATAGTCATTCCAGCCCGCAATGACCCCCAGCTTATTCGCCTCACTTTCACCGTGGCGAACAATGATCAGTCTTGTCATAGATCAATCGCAGTTTTCCCAGTTGTGATAAACGTTCATCACGTCATCATCTTCCTCAAGCATATCCACAAGCAGTCCCATAAACTTGAGGTCATCCTCGGAGGTCAAGGTCACGGTGTTAGAAGGGATCTTGTCCTTTTCTGCGGAAAGGATGGGATAGCCTGCGCCCTCCAGTGCTTCTTTTACGGCATAAAGATCGTCCACAACGGTGTAGATCTCAAACACACCGTCGCCTGCGGCAAAATCCTCTGCACCGCTCTCAAGGGCGGTCTCCATCAGCTTATCCTCGTCAATGTCGCCATCCTCGTTGTTCACAATGATCACGCCCTTGTCCTCAAACATAAAGGACACGCAGCCGGAGGTGCCCATATTGCCCTTGTATTTGTTGAAATAGGAGCGCACATTGCCCGCAGTACGGTTGCGATTGTCGGTAGTGGTCTCTACGATCACGGCAACACCGCCGGGGCCGTAGCCCTCGTAGGTGATCTCTTCGTATTCCTCACCACCTGCGCCGGCAGCCTTTTTGATGATACGATCGATATTATCGTTGGGAACGTTGTTAGACTTTGCCTTTTGGATCAGATCGCGAAGCTTGGAGTTGGAATTGGGGTCTCCGCCACCTGCCTTAACGGCTACAGCGATCTCTTTGCCGATCTTGGTAAAGACCTTGGCCTTTTGTGCGTCGGTTTTCTCTTTTTTGTGCTTGATATTCGCCCATTTGCTATGTCCGGACATATCTATTCTCCTTAAAAATCAAATTTTTTCCATTTTACGCATGCAGATCAACGGGAAGGCATTGCCAAGCACGATGTTGACAGCACGGGTGATCTCAACGCGGGTGGCACGAACGGCCTCGTCCTCGGCGCCAAGGATCTTGCAATTGTGATAAAAGCGGTTAAAGGCTGCGGCTACATCCAAAATATAGCGGGTGATGACCGAGGGCTCATAATCCGCAATGGCATTTTCCACCTTTTCAGGGAAGCGTGCCAACACCTTGACCAGCGAAAGCTCCTCGGGGGCAGTGCAAACAAGCTTTTCGCATTTGCTTTCCCCTGCCTTGCGAAGCACCGCACAGGTACGCGCATAGGTGTACTGTGCATAGGGGCCGGTATTGCCGTCAAAGTTCAGGGCATCCTCCATCACAAAGTTGATGTCCTTGATGCGTCCATTGGAAAGATAGTAGAACACGATAGCACCAACGCCCACAGCCTCAGCGACCTCAGCCTTGTTTTCAAGATCGGGATTTTTCTCGTCCATAATGCTGCTGACTTCCTCAATGGCAGCCTTGAACAGATCCTTAAGCAGCACCACGTTACCGGTACGGGTGGCAAGCTTGGCGCCGTTGATGCTGACAGTACCGTAAGGCACGTGCACCAGCTGATCGTGCCAGTCATAGCCCATCAGCTCCACCACCTTAAACCACTGCGCAAAGTGCAGGCTCTGACCTGCGGAGGTCACGTAAATGGCCTTGTCAAAGTTGTACTCGCCCTTGCGATAGACTGCAGCGGCAATATCACGGGTAGGATACAGCGTAGAGCCATCACGCTTCAGGATCAGGCAAGGAGGCATATTGTAAGGCTCCAGATCAACAATAGAAGCACCGTCGTCGATCTTCAGCAAGCCCTGATCGCGGAGCTTTTGCACCTGGGCAGGCATCTTATCGGTATAAAAGCTTTCGCCCTTGTAGCTGTCAAATTCAATGCCCAGCTGCTTGTAGGTCTTTTCATACTCTGCAAGGCTGATGTCGATAAACCAACGCCACAGCGCCAGATTTTCTTCGTCACCAAGCTCCAGCTTGCGGAACTCGGCGCGCGCCTCATCGCCAAGAGCAGGGTCGGCAGGAATGCCCTTTTCCTCGTTGCCGGAAATGGCATTGTTGATCATCACGTACAGCTCGACCAACTTGTCGATGCCGCCCTGCTCGATCATTTCCTTATTGCCCCACTTTTTATAGGCTACGATCAGCTTGCCAAACTGAGTTCCCCAGTCGCCAAGGTAGTTGATACCAACGCATTTGTAGCCTGCAAATTCATGGAGCTTTTTCAGCGAATGGCCGATAACAGTGGTGCCGAGATGGCCGATATGAAAGGGCTTTGCCACGTTGGGCGAGGAATAGTCCAACACAACGGTCTTACCGGCGCCCTCGTTAGAGCCACCGTAGCGATCGCCCTTGGCAAAGATCTCACCAAGCACGTTCTTCATTAGATATTCACCGGAAATGGAAATGTTCAGATAGCCGTTAACAGCCTCTGCCTTTCCAACGCATTCCAAGCCCTGCAAGCAGTCGCAAAGCGCGGCAGCGATCTGAACGGGCGCGCGACGCAGCGTGCGGGAAAGCTTAAAGCAAGGCAGCGCCAAATCTCCCATGCTCTCATCGGGCGGATATTCCAGCATTGAGATCAACTCGTCTACGCCGGGAGCCGCAGGGGCGCCGAGGGCGGTGATCCCATCAGTCAGTCGCGCGGCGATCAATTTTTTAATGGTTTGCATAGCAGTCCTCTTTTATAAAATATTATTGTCTTAAAAATCAGCGTAACGGTTTATTCGCCCGCCACCGAAAGGCCTCTGACAAGAAGATCGGGGGCAGCCATCACAGTAGAAGAAGGAACGCCCATCTTCACGTTATTTGCAACGCCGTCAATAGCTTTGAGCAGATCAAAGAAATTACCGGCTACCGTAAAGGTATGCACGGGTCTTGTCAGCTTGCCGTTTTCTACCAAAAATCCGGCGCTTTCAATAGAAAAGTCGCCCGTTACAGGGTCTGCACCTGCGTGCAATCCCTTCAGCTCGGTTATATACAGTCCATTTCCCATCTTTTGACGCAGCACCTCGGGCGTGTCGTTACCGGGCACAATGCGCAGACAATAGGGGGCAATGGAAACGGGATCGGCGATCGAACCGCGCTTGGCGTTTCCTGTGGGGGCCTTTCCTGCCTTTTTGGCATAGGTCAGATCGTAAAGCAGCGTTTTCAGCACGCCACCCTCGATCACGTTCTTTTCTTTGGTTGCAACGCCCTCTGCGTCAAAGGGCATCTGCACGGTATTCTCCGCGTAAAAGGGATCGTCTATCACAGTCAAGCAATCGGACGCGATCCTCTCCCCCTCCTTGCCCGCCAGCAAGGAAAGCCCCAGCAAAGCGTTTTTACCGCTGAAAATACCGGAAAACGTTGAAAGCAGAGAGCGAACCTGAGGCGCTTCAAAGATCACGTCATAGGTGCCGGTCTTTACAGTGCCTGCACCAAGGCGCGCCAACGCCTCTTTGGTAGCTCTTTCGGCAATGTCGCTCTCATCCAGTGTTGCGGCAAAGGCAGAGCCGAACGAGGGCTCCTTGCCGTCGTTGATAATGGCCTCTGCGTAAGTGTAACGCATACCGGTACGATGTGAAAGACTCAGCCCCTTGGAATTTGCCAGGGACATCTCCGTCACAGCGGCGGCGGCAGCCGAACAGGTGCCATCGGTCATCAGCTCGCTTGCACCATAAAGCTTTTCCTGCAGATCCAGCACAGCGTGACGCAGCTCTGCAGCCTCAGGCAGCTCGGGGACCTCAACCGTCACGGTGCGATAGGCTCCCTCGCCGGAGCCTTCAAAGAAAATGGGCTCTTCGTCGGCATCAATGATGCCGGCATTGGCAACAGCGCGGGGCACCAATGCAGCGACCTCGTCGGCCTCTAAGCACTGAGAAGAGGCAGAGCCGATGCGACCGTCCACAGCACAGCGGAAGCACACACCGCCTGCCGTACCGGAGGTGCATGCGCTCAGTTCACGATTCAATGCCTCAGCAGAGGCATCGCTACTCATACGAAAATAAACGTCATAATCCTTCAAGCCTGCTTTTTGAGCCTCGGCAAAAAGGATTTCCTTGATCTCATTGAAATTCATGCGCGACCTCCTACTGTGATCTTGCTGACGCGGATCAGGGGCTGCCCCACGTCGGTGGGCACGCTACCGCTGGAGGAGCCGCAAACGCCCTGCCCCGTGGCCAGATTTTGGCCGACCATATCGATATCCTGCAAAATTTGAGAACCGGTACCGATCAAAGAAGCTCCGCGCACGGGCTCGCAGATCTTACCGTTACGCACCAGATAACCCTCTTTGACCGAGAAATTAAACTCGCCCGTAAGAGGATTGACCGAGCCGCCGCCCATTGCCTTGGCATACAGACCGTACTCGATAGAAGCAATGATATCCTCGTTTTTATCGGGACCGTTGTCAATAAAGGTATTGGTCATACGGGAGGTGGGCTCAAAGGTGTAATTCTCGCGGCGGCCGCATCCCGTCATGGGCATACCCATACGGCGAGAACCTAAACGGTCTACCATATAGCTCTTCAACACACCGTTTTCGATCAAAACGTTGCGGGTGGCGGCATTGCCCTCGTCATCGATGGCAAAGGAGCCCCAAGCACCGGGGATCGTGCCGTCGTCAATGGCGGTCACCTTAGAACCCGCTACCTTTTCACCCAGTCGGCCGGCCATTTGAGAGGCGCCAATGCCGACAGAGGTAGCCTCAAGCGAGTGACCGCAAGCCTCGTGGAAAATAACGCCGCCAAAGCCGTTTTCAATGGCAACCGTCATCACGCCCGCGGGACAGTAAACGGCAGAAAGATTTGTCAAAGCCTGTCGTGCGGCGCGCTCACCCACCGAACGGGGGGATACGCTCTCAAAAAATTCAAACCCTACACCGCCGCCGGGGCCGTAAAAGCCGGACTGATTCTCTCCGTCCTTAGAAGCGACGGCGTTGACCGACAAACGGGTGCGGATCTTGCGATCCTCTCGGCAAAGCCCCTCGGTATTGGCAACCAAAATACGGCGATCCACGTCCTGATAGGTGGCCTGCACCTGAGAGATCCTTTCATCCAAAGAGGAAGCGGCCTCGGCCGCCTCGCGCAGCACGTCGGCCTTGCGACGTGCGTCTACACTGTCCGGTGCAAAACGCACCTGCTCGGTAGAAACGGCATCGGGGGTCAGATCGATCTTGGTCATAGCTCCATTGCTATCTCCCACGGCGCCCGCCACGGCAGCAGCGCAACGCAAAAGCCCTTTGCGGGAGGTATCGGAGGTAGAAGCATAAAAGGTCTTAGTGCCGACGAACGCACGAATGCCGACGCCGGAGATCAAATTATCCTTGACCGTTTCGATCCTGCTTGAAACCAAGTGGATCTGCTCAACGCGCTCGCGCTGGGCAAAAACCTCGGCAAAATCTGCACCGGTGGAAACCGCTATACCAAGCAGCTCTTCCAAAAGATGCTTTTCAATCATACAAAGCTCCTTTATAATTAGTTGTTATGTTTTCAAAATTTAATCGGGATGACGCTCGCCCAAGATATTGCGATATTTTTGATAAAAGCTTTCGAAATAGCCGCCGTCAAGAGCATCGCGGATCTTTTGCGTCAGATCATTATAAAAATACAAATTGTGGGTCACGGCCAGGCGCATGCCAAGGCTTTCCTTGGCCTTAAGCAGATGACGGATATAGCCGCGAGAATAGTTGCGACAGGTGGGACACTGGCATCCCTCGTCGATCGGTCTGCTGTCGCGCGCATACTTCTCATTCATCAGCGTGATCTTACCGTGCCAGGTAAACAGGCTGCCGTGTCTTGCATTGCGGCTGGGCATAACACAGTCAAAAAAGTCCACGCCCATGTGCACAGCCTCCAAAATATTGCAAGGCGTTCCCACACCCATCAAATAGCGGGGCTTATGCTCGGGCATATAGGGCTCGACCACGTCGATGATGTGGTACATATCCTCGGTAGCCTCGCCAACGGCAAGACCGCCCAAGGCATAGCCGTCCAGATCCAGCTCTGCGATCTGCTTCATATGCTCGATACGCAGATCGTCATAGGTGCTGCCCTGATTGATGCCAAACAGCATCTGGTGCTTGTTGACGGTATCGGGCAAGCTGTTCAGTCGCTCCATTTCCTTTTTGCAACGTACCAACCAACGGTAGGTGCGATCACAAGAGGCCTTTACGTAATCGCGGGGTGCGGGATTCTCGATGCATTCATCAAAGGCCATGGCAATGGTAGAGCCAAGGTTTGATTGGATCTGCATACTTTCCTCGGGGCCCATAAAAATGCGCTTTCCGTCTACGTGAGAGGCGAAATGCACGCCCTCCTCGGTGATCTTGCGCAAGGAAGAAAGCGAAAACACCTGAAATCCGCCGCTGTCGGTCAGAATGGGACGATCCCAGTTCATAAACTTGTGCAGACCGCCCATATCGCGGATCAACGCGTCACCGGGGCGAATGTGCAAGTGGTAGGTATTGGAAAGCTCAACCTGACAGTTGATCTCCTTCAGCTCGACGGTAGAAACACCGCCCTTGATGGCGGCACAGGTGCCCACGTTCATAAAAACGGGAGTCTGGATGTCGCCATGAACGGTATGCAGCACACCGCGGCGTGCGCGTCCGTCCTTGGATTTAAGAGTAAAATTTGACATATTTTTTCCTTTCAAACCGAGAGCACAGCTCGGCGAATTCATTTTTAAGTTCTTTTGAATTGATGATCGATATAAGCGTGTGTCAGCTCCATTGCTACGGGTCTGCCGTGGGGGCAGACGGTAATATCCGGCAGCTCCTGAAGCTTTTCACACAGCCAAGAAACATATTCGGGCGGGTATTCTCTGCCCGCCTTGATGGCCGCCTTGCAGGCGCCCTGATACAGTGCCTTTTCAAACACGATCTCGCGGGCAAGCGCCGCGCTTCCGGTCCCATCGTGCAAATGTGAAGCAACGGTAGCCAACAGCTCGCTTGCCTCTGCGGGAGAAAGCCCTGTGGGCATTTCACCAACCGAAACACCGTAATCGTTTGCCATATAGGCAAAGCCGATGGCCTCGATCTCCTTCTTGTAAAGCTCCAGAGTTTCAACGTCTGTACGAGAAAGAGAAACGTTTAACGGAAGCAACAGCATTTGCGTAGATTCATTTCGCTTTTTCATATTGGCGCGCAATTGCTCAAACAACACGCGCTCGTGGGCGGCATGCTTATCGATCAAAAGCATTTTATCTCCTGCCTCTACTACGATATACGCGTGAAAGACCTCGCCAACGATCCGCCACGGCACTCGATCCTCGACAACGGGAGAGGGATCGCTCGGCTCCGATATTGCGTCAGGCGCTGTGACGATCGGGGCTTTTGATCGCAGTACAGGTGCGTCCGCATCCGAGGGAATGGGCGCCTTGGCAGTATGATCGTCTTGATTTTTAGCGATCAGGTCGGACAGACTATATCCCCTTGCAGGAACGGACCGTCCGTTAGATGAGAACGGAGCTGCAGAAGCAACAGCTGCCTTTTCTGCATAACGATCTTTATATTCTGCCGCGCTGATGCGCTCAAAGGGCTTTGCCACAGCGCTTGGAGACACGGGCACTGTGGATGGGGAAGCTTGCTCGTTGCGTGCAATCGAAGCTCCAATGGAGATCTGCCGCGAGGCAAGGCTTTCGCGCTTTCCCTCCTCGATCGGAACAAAGGCGTTGGTCGCGCTTTGTACGGGTGATTTTAACTGCATCGTAGGGCGCTGCGCATTGCTTTCCAATGCGGCACGAACGGCATAATACACCGCCTCGAACACCGGCTTTTCATTGGAGAATTTGACCTCTAACTTAGCAGGATGTACGTTGACGTCCACAGCAGCGGGATTGATCTCGATATACAGCACGCAGCACGGAAATTTTTCGGGCGAGATAAAGGAAGTATAGGCCTGCTCCAGTGCCGCTGCGGCGGTTCGGCAATTGATGTATCTGCCGTTGATAAAAAAGTTTTCGTAATTGCGCTTGGGGCGGACGTTGTCGGGGCGACCGATAAATCCACGCACCTGAATGCCCTCCCCCGCCCCCTCTACGGGGATGGTCTTGGACACAAATTCACGACCGAATACCGCATACATAGCGCTTTCGATCTTGCCGTCACCCGCGGTATCCAGCTTCATATTGCCGTCTATAATCAAACGAATGGCAATATCGGGGCGTGAAAGCGCAATTTTTTCCACGTACGTGCTGACTGCGATCGCCTCGGAAACATCCTTTTTCAGGAACTTGCGGCGTGCGGGCACGTTGGAAAACAGATTTTCTACGATCACCGTGGTGCCCACAGGAGCGCCTTGCTCGGTCACATCCTGCACCTCGCCGCCGTGTGAGACCAACAGCGAGCCATAAGGGGCATCTGCCGTGCGGGTAATAATGCGCAGATCAGAAACCGCCGCAATAGCGGCAAGCGCTTCACCGCGAAAGCCCAGTGTCAAGATGCCGTCAAGGTCGTCCGCCTCTCGGATCTTGCTGGTGGCGTGGCGGCGGATGGCCACAGGCAGATCCTCGGGAGAAATGCCGCATCCGTCATCGGTCACGCGCATAAACGTTACGCCGCCATTGCGGATCTCAACCGTTATGTGCCGCGCTCCTGCGTCAATGGCGTTTTCTAAAAGCTCTTTGATGACCGAGGCGGGACGGTCTACGACCTCGCCTGCGGCGATGAGGTTTGCAACAGCAAAGGATAATACGTTGATCTTTCCCATCAATTCTCCCCCTTTCGCGATTTTTTATAACAAACATAGGCCACAACTGCGCAAATTGCAATTGCGCCGCCAAAAGGAATCAGCCAAAAGAATGCGATCGACGCAGGCGCACTTGCACCGCCGTGCGCGGCGGCACATTGCATATCGCGATAGCAATAAGAAACCACACTGCACGCAATCAACGCCAATAACAGCGCAAGAAGCGCAAGCACATACGCAATTCTTTTCATATTCCGTTCCTCTTACAGCAATTTCTTTTTCAGGTTAAACAAAAAGCTCATAGCCTCATAGGGCGAAAGCGTATTCAGATCAACAGCCTTCAACTCCTCCAAGACCTGCTCGTTGGCAATGTCCTCCATTGAGATCATTCCGTCGTCAACCGCAGCCTTTGGGGCAACGCTTGGCGTTTGCAGCGCTTTGGCGGTCTGCTCGACCTGAGAAAGCACCTCCTTGGCGCGACGAATGACCTCGTTTGGCACACCGGCCAGTTTGGCAACCTCGATACCGTAGCTATCGTCGGTAGAACCTCGCACGATCTTGCGCAAGAAGGTGATATTGTCTCCCCTCTTTTTGGCAGCAATATTATAGTTTACAACGCCGGTGAGCTCGGCCTCTAATGTGGTCAGCTCGTGATAGTGCGTCGCAAACAACGTTTTGGCCCCGATCTTTCGGCTGTTGGTATATTCTACGATCGCGCGTGCAATGCTCATACCGTCAAAGGTACTGGTACCGCGTCCCACCTCGTCGTAAATAATCAAACTGCGGCGAGTTGCATTGCGCAAAATGTAGGCGACCTCGTTCATTTCCAGCATAAAAGTGGACTGACCCGATGCCAGATCGTCAGAAGCTCCCACGCGAGTAAACAACTTGTCCACCACGCCGATACGTGCCGAGGAAGCCGGCACAAAGGAGCCGATCTGTGCCATCAGCACAATCAGTGCCACTTGGCGCATGTAAGTGGATTTACCCGCCATATTGGGGCCCGTGATCAGCATTACACGGTTGTTTACCGTATCCAGCAAAGCGTCATTGGGCACGAAATAGCTATCCTTTACAAATTGCTCGACAACGGGATGTCTTCCGTCCTTGATCTCGACAACGTCACTGTTGTCCACCTCGGGGCGCACGTAATTATTTTTGGCGGCAACGTCGGCAAGCGAGAGATACACGTCAAGCTCGGCCAAACGGTTGGCCACGCGCTGAATGCGCTCACCCTCGTTGGCAACGGCAGTGCGGATCTCTTGGAAAATTTCGTATTCCAGCGAGCAGACCTTGTCGGCGGCGCCAAGAATGGTGGCCTCCATATCTTTCAGCTCCTGGGTAATGTAACGCTCGCCATTGGTCAGCGTCTGCTTGCGGATATATGTATCGGGCACCTGATCCTTAAAGGAATTGGAAACCTCGATATAGTAGCCAAAGACCTTATTGTAGCCGATCTTCAGTGTGCGAATGCCGGTCTTTTCCTTTTCCTCGGCAGCGACCCGCTCGATCCAGGATTTTCCGTCGTTCATCACCGAGCGCAGATAGTCTACGTCGGCGTTATATCCTTGGCGGATCATCTTGCCCTCGCGCACAAGGAAGGGCGGATCCTCTGCAATGGCGTTGTCAATAAGATCGTGCAGATCGGTAAGATCGTCAAGATCCTCGTAAATGCGACGCAGCTCGGGATCACGGCAGCTTGAAAGCAAGCGGCGCACCTCGGGCAAAACCGCCACGGTGGTGGCTACGGCGCGCAGATCCTTGGCATTTGCGGTACCGTAAACGATACGCGTGATCAGTCTTTCCAGGTCAAGCACGCCGGAAAGCGTGTCTCCAAGCTCAGAGCGTAGCATAAAGCTGCCAAACAGCTCGTCTACAGCCCCCTGTCTTGCAACGATATCACGGGTAGAAAGCAACGGATGCTCAACGTAAGAACGCAAGAGACGGGCACCGGGAGCGGTGCGGGTCTTGTCCAACACCCAAAGCAGCGTACCGCGCTTTTCTTTGGTACGCATCGTTTCGGTCAGCTCCAGATTGCGGCGGGTATTGATGTCCATATCCAGATACTGCCCATCGGAATAAACGTGCAGATCCTTGATATATCCCGCGTCTCCGCGCTGCATATCCGAAATATAGTCCAGCAAAGCGCCAACGGCCGAGATCATAGCGGCATCGCCCTCGTATCCGGCGACCTGACTGCCAAACTGCTTTTGTACGCGATCAAGTGCCGCATCATAATCAAAACGGCTTCCCTGCCCGTCGGTCAGCATCGTGCCAAGGCGGGCGGTCAGAAACTCGGCAAGCTCGCAAAAATCCTTGCGGTCAAGGTCAGTGATCACCTCGCTTGGCATATAGGTGCCAAGCTCGCTTTGCAATCTTGCCTGCACGTTGTCCCCTGCCAGCGTTGTGGCGTAGACCTCTGCGGTAGAAACGTCCGCAAAGCAAAGGCCGACAGTAGCTTCTCCAAGGCAAACGGCGGCAACAAAATTGTTGCGTTGCTCCTTCAGCAAGCCGGGCTCTAACAACGTGCCGGGGGTCACCACGCGCACAATGTCGCGCTTGACCAACCCCTTGGCTGTTGCAGGATCCTCGATCTGCTCACAAATGGCAACCTTATAGCCCTTTTCGATCAGCTTGGCAATATATCCCTCCGAGCTGTGAAACGGAATACCGCACATCGGTGCACGCTCGGCCTCGCCGCAATCTCTGCCCGTCAGGGTCAGTTCCAGTTCGCGGGAAACGCGGATCGCGTCTTCAAAAAACATCTCGTAAAAATCACCGAGACGGAAAAATAAAAAGGCATCCTCATATTCTGCCTTCACACTTAAATATTGCATTATCATAGGCGTATACGTTGCCATAATTTCCTCCAACACGTTTCAAACATTTTTTACTCATTATAACATAATCCAACATTATTTTTAGCGTAACTTCTTAAAAAGAAAAATAGAAATAACTGTTAGTAGGAAAAATTTAATATTTAGATGCTTTATATTTAGTAAACAATACA
>JAZQWJ010000040.1:0-25832 GCA_045632285.1 Eubacteriales bacterium
CTTTCATAGATAAATCCTCCGTTGTGTTTTTTAGTTTTGACTGGCAGGTCAAACTCATTATATCACAACGGAGGATTTCCTGTTCATCGGTTAACCTCTACTGAACCACGCGACTATCGCGTGGTTTTCGTTTTACAAAAAGCAAGGTCACGCTTTTGCGTGACCTTGCTTTTTTGCTCAGATCTCGTTTTTATGTACCGGCAGATTCCACTTGAAGAAATAGGCCAATAGGCGAATGACAATGATCAGCGAAATGGACAGCAGCATAGAAAGCAGCTGATTCCAATGTGAATAGGTCAACACGTAAAGTGTGGAGCCCAGCACTGCGGGGATCAGATAGATATTCTTGCGGAACACCGATGGGATCTGTGCCGAACAGATATCGCGCAGCATTCCGCCGCCAACGCCTGTGATCAGGCCGCAAAATATAAGCAGCACAGTGGTTGCGCTTTCACCCGCCACATTCCGGGCCAGGTCAACACCAAGCACGCAAAAGGTGGAAAGGCCGAGGGCGTCGGTCAGCTCCAGTACAAGATTGTGTTGGTGTGCACCGATAAACTTGGCCACAGGCTTAAAAAATGCCAGATGGAAGCAGATCAAAGCCAGTGCGGCACAAATGGCAGCGGTTACGTACAATTCTCTGTCTACAAACACCCGAGGCGTGTGATTTAATACCAGATCGCGGATGATACCGCCACCAAAAGCAGTGAGCAGAGCGAAAAACACGGCGCCCACAAAATCTGTCTTTTTTTGAATGGCAATGATGGTTCCCGTCAGCGCAAAGGAAACAGAACCGATGGTCTGTATGATAAACAGTACCGTATCCATCGCATCAGGTCATTTCCACAGGCTGCAGACGTCCGTCTTTGATATCCAAGCGGTCGATGCAGAGCTTGCGGTGGTGGGGATTTGTGTCTCCGATGGTGCGGCGGTGATAAGCCACGTACCACTGCCCTTTGAAGCAGAAAGCGCTGTTGTGACCGGGGCCGTCGGCGATCTCCGCAGCCTTCAGCACGTCGTTGTAATAGTTGAAGGGGCCATAAGGATGCTCGGCCTCGGCGGCCTTAACGCAGTAGCTGCCGTCGGTCCAGTTACCGGAGGAATACATCAGGTGGTAGCGGTCGCCGATCTTCATCACGTAGGGTGCCTCTACGTAGCCGTCGGGGGTCAATTCCCTTGCAACGCCACCAAAAGAGGGTGCGGGCATCGGCTCAAAGCCGTTCATCGCTTCGTTCATTTTGCAGACCATCATATGGCGCCAGCCGCCGTAATACAGGTAGATCGCGCCGTCATCGTCCTTAAACAAATGGGCGTCAATGGGCTGTGCGTTGTTATAGATGGCGTTGACCAAGGGTCTGCCGTCGGCAAACACGTTTTTGAAGGGACCCATGGGCGTGTCGCATACGCCGATATACAGGCCACCGATCTCCTCCTCGCTGTGGATATCGTTGGCGGCGAAAATGATATAGTACTTCCCTGCCTTTTCCACCACGGTAGGTGCCCAGATGGCCTTTTCGGCACCGCGATAGGTGGACATATCCAAAATACCGCGATGAATATCAAAATGCTCCAGATCCTTGGTGGTGACAAGATCCAGATTGACCTGCTCCTTGTACGGCAAGGAGTTGGTCACGTACATATAAACGGTATCGCCGTATACGCGGGATTCGGGATCGGCGTACCAGTTTTCTGCAATAGGATTTTTCACAGCAGCTCTCCTTGTAAAATTAATAGGCAAACAAAGGACGGAGAGCTCCCCGTCCTTTGTTTTTTTATTATTCGGTGGTATAGTTGTCGAAATAGCCCTGAATATAGATGATGGGCGTGCCCTTATCACCCGAGCCGGAGGTTAGATCGCAAAGCGAGCCGATCAGGTCGGTGAGGCGTCTGGGGGTGGTACCCATCTGACCCTCTTGCTTTGCATCCTTGTGAGAGATCTTATCCTCGATGGCTGCACGCAGCTCTTCGCCGGAAAGATTTGCAAAGTCGTTATCGGCCAGGTACTTGAGCTTGAGCTCGTTGGGAGTGCCCTCCAAGCCCTTGGTATAGGCGGGAGAAACCACCGGATCGGCCAGCTCCCAGATCTTGCCGACGGGATCCTTAAAGGCACCGTCGCCGTAGACCATGACCTCAACCAGCTTGCCGGTCTCCTTCAGGATGCGATCCTGAATAGCCTCGACCAGGCTCTGACAGTCGCGGGGGAACAGCTTGACCTTATCGTCGGTTGCTTTGTTGGAGCCAAGCAGACCGTACTTTTCGTTGTAGCCGCTGCCATTGATGGGAGCGGACATGATCTCGTCCATGCCGTAAACGTTCTTGGCACCTGCTTCCTTCAGCAGTCTCTTGGAGCGTGCACGGGTATGGATATCGCAGCAAAGCACGTTGTCGGTGTGCTTGAGAATAGCTCTGGCATCGTTTGCAAAGATGATCTCGCAATCGGCGCCCTCGGCACGCACCAGCTGCTCGTAGTATTCAACGTAATCAACGCCGGTGAAGGTGTGCTTCTCATAGCCAAAGCACTCGCGGTAGCGCTTGATATCCAACACGTCGCTGTAGGGGTTGATGCCTGCGGCGTCGATGGCATCAAGGCTGACCAAATGGTTGCCCACCTCATCAGAGGGGTAGGACAGCATGATCACGACCTTTTTTGCGCCTCTTGCAATACCGGTGAGGCACACGGAAAAGCGATTGCGGGAAAGGATAGGAAATACAACGCCAACGGTCTCGCCACCAAGCTTGGTGCGAACGTCCTCGGCAATGTTGTCAATGGTCACGTAGTTTTCTTGTGCGCGGGCAACGATCGACTCGGTCATTGCAACGATATCACGGTTACGTACCTCGTAACCGCCGTCCTTTGCGGCATCAAGAATGCAGTTGGTTACGATCTCAACCAGATCGTCGCCACCACGGATAATGGGGGCACGAACACCACGGGAAACTGTACCGATCATACGGCTCATAAAAAGACCACTCCTTATAATAGGATTTGAAACGGGCAAACACCCGCAAGATCCTGTGCTGTTTGAAGTCAAACAGGGGTAAGACGATTTTACCACTGTATTATTATAGCAAAAAAAAGTTGGTTTGTAAAGATATTTATGCAAAAAAATACGGAACGGAACAATTTTGTACAAGTCGTTAAAAAATGTTTTTTCGCAAGGCAATTTTCCGTAAAATTGCAAAAAAGCGCAGTTCCCTGCGCTTTTTGTGCGTTTATGCATCAAGAACTGCCGCGCCGATCATGGGAGCCAAAGCCCCAAGCTTGGCTTTTTTTAACACGGGCAATGCATCGGTTGCGTAGCAATGATCGCGAACGTAATCCATCAGGGGCGTTAAATACGCCTCCTCCTCGGCCAATCCGCCGCTGAACAGCACGCAATCCGGCGACAGCAGATTGACCGCCGCAACAATGGCATTTCCAAGATGCGTAACAGCCGCATGTATGGCGCTTTGCGCAGCGCTGTTCCCTGCCTTGGCGGCCGCGAACAGATCCTTGGCGGTGTTCCCCTGCCCCAACAACTCTGCGGCCGTTATGTCAAGTCCGCCTCCCGCGCAGTATTTTTCAAGGCAGCCGCGCTTGCCGCATCCGCAAGGACGTCCGTTTTCGACAATGGGAATATGCCCCAGCTCTCCCGCCGTTCCAAGCGCGCCGTGATAGATCTGACCGTTCAGCACAAGGCCTGTGCCGATACCCGTGCCAAGCGTAAAGCAGATCACGCTGTGAGCACCGTAGGCGCCGCCGCAGCGGTATTCTCCCCATGCCGCCGCGCGAGAATCCTGCACCAGACGTACGGGGATGCCTAAGGCCGCCGCTAAGCGGCTTGCAAAATTCTTGCCAAGGGCGGTGATGTTGGGCGCTTTCAATATCTGCATTCCATCGGCACTGACCGTGCCGGGGATTCCGACGCCGCAGCCCGAAATATCTGTAAAAGCGACTTTTGATGCTTTACAAAGCTCCAATGCGGCATTGGATATTTCTGCAACCGCATCGATCAGATCCTTTACCGCAAGGCGACGTTGCGCCAGCACCTGCGCGGCGCCCCCGTCAAAGCGGATCAGCCCCACGTTGATCTTGGTGCCGCCCACGTCAATACCAAGACGAAGCATCAGAGCCTGCCCTCCTCTATGGCGGTGATCATATCCACACGGGCGGCATGGCGGCCACCCTCAAATTCAGCCTCTAAAAACGCGTCTACAATGGTTTCTGCCGTGGCAACACCCACTACGCGGGCGCCAAACGCAATGATGTTGGCGTTGTTATGCCGTCTTGTCAGCGCGGCAGAATAGGCCTCGGAGCAAACGGCGGCGCGGATGCCCTTTACCTTGTTTGCGGCAAGTGAAATGCCGATACCCGTGCCGCAGATCAAAATTCCCACCTCGCACGCTCCGCTTGCCACCGCTTCTGCTACGGCCTTGCCGTAAAGCGGATAGTCGGCGCGCTCTGTGCTGTCGGTGCCAAAATTGACCAGCGTATGTCCTTTTGCCTCCAGATATGCCACGATATGCCGCTTCATTTCCACGGCCACGTGGTCGTTACCGATCGCGATCTTCATGCTGCCACCTCACTCAATGATATAAGGTTCAAAATCGCCGCCCTCAAAAGCAACAACGGATTTCAGGTACTTGCCGAACTTTTCAGGCAGCTCGGCTTGTGCCTTGTCGAACATCGAGATCGGAAACACTTTGGTGGGCACGTGTTGATAGCACCAAACACCGTTTCCCATCATTTTGGCGGCGTTTTTGCAGCCCGCACGGCTCAATTCCTTTTCGCGGGGGTGGGTAGAAAGGCAGTCGATGGCCTTAACGTTCAGCATCTGCACGTCAACCAAGCGCTTTTCGCCCGTGTGATAAGCGCCGATGGCAAGCTGACCGCATTGGCGAGTCATACGGATGGCCAGATCCAGCGATTCGTTGGTCTCGCCCCATTCCATCACCAGCGAAAAGCCGCCGGGCTCACCGTCAAAATTCAATCCGTCGCCCGGAATATAGAAATAATTTTTAGGGAGATCCTCAACCAAATACGCTTCGTCCGCGCCGTATTTCAAAGCATTCTTTACGGATTCGGGATTGATGTCCACGCCCACAACGTAAGCGCCGCGCATTTTCAACAAGCTGATGGCGCCGCAGCCCATATAACCGCAGCCGACCACCGCAACGCGCTCGCCGATCACGGGAATACGCACCTTGCTGACCGCACTGATAAGGCACGCAAGCGGCTCTAAAACACCCTCTGTATCCTTGACGTTATCGGGAAGCTTGAACACGTCGCTTTCCTTGGCAACGGTATATTCGGCAGAGCCGGAAAACAGACCGCTGACACGGTCACCGACCTTTACGCTTTTCACGTTATCCCCAACCTCGACCACCACGCCGACCGGCTCGTGCCCAAAGGCTCTCTGCTTTTTGGCGGTACTCCAATCGTAATGTTCGGACATGCAAACACCGCAATAGGTGACCTTGATCTTCACGTTTTCCTTTTCGTTGATGCGGGGCTCCTCTACCTCGATCAGCTCGGTCGTGCAGGGTGCCTTGGAAACAAGTTTTTTCATAACAGCGCTCCTTGATAAGATTTGTGAGCCTCGGCTCTGTATTTATCATAGCACGCGGCTATCGTTTTCGGAATACACAAACACGATATAAATATTGACAAAACCGACTTTTTGTGATATACTTATCAAAAAGGAGGTGGCTGAATTGAGTTCTTTTCGTTGCGCTGTCAGCTTACCCATTACGCAGTACCGTCCGCACGCCCACGATCATTGGGAGGTGGTTTGCCAGTTAGAGGGTGAAATGCAGACCACGGTAAACGGCGAGACGTTTGTGATGTGTCCCGGTGACGTGATGCTGATCCCCCCCGGTGCCGTACACAGCGGAAGCTCGGAAATGCCCTGCCGCGATACCTCCCTGCATGCCGACACCCTGCACTTTTCAAGCTTTGCAAGGCTCCGTGACGAGCAAGAGCATATCGTCACCCTGTTTACCATGATCAGGCAGCTGAGCACTGAGCGAGAGGGAGATTTTGCGGCAACCATCCACAGCCTTATCGAAACGGTTAACCGCATACTGATTGCAAAGCTCAGCAGCAACACGCTTACCCCCGCCGTTGAGCGCGTAAAGCGTGCTGTTTATGAAAATATTTCAAATTCGGACTTTTGCCTTGCCGCCGAGATCGCAAAAACCGGCTTTGTTGCCGATTATTTCCGCCGTTGCTTTCAGCGTGAGATGAGGCAAACGCCAACGCAGTATCTGATCTCTTTGCGAATGGAGCGCGCAAAGCAGCTGCTGCGCGATCCGAAGCACTTTACGGTAGAGGCCATTGCCCACAGTTGCGGCTTTGCCGATGCGCTCTACTTTTCAACCTGCTTTAAAAAGCACGTTGGCTGTTCCCCACTCGAATACCGCAAGCAATAAGAAAAGCACGGCAATGCCGTGCTTTTCTTATGATTCAAGGATCTCCAGGATCGCACCGTGGTTGGAGGAAAGCACAAAGCTGCAAACACCGTTTTCGTCAGGAGTCAACTGCTCTGCGCCGCTTGGACGATGCAGGATCGCCGTTCTGCCGTTGGTACGGAATGCGATGTGATTTTCGGTGGGCGCTTTATCCTGCGGATCGTCGCAGGAGCAAAGCATATACGCGTGACCGCTTCCCTTCCGCTCGGTCATCGTGCCGCAGATCAAGGGGAGATTGTCGACGGAGCGAAGGTCAAAAACGTAGCCGTCGGAATAGGTCTTGGTGGCGGCACGGTAGTCGGTCGGGAAATTAATAAAATGGGTAGAGAGTCGTTTATAGCGCATATACGTGTCGGAAAGCGCACGAAGCTCCGCATTCATGGCCTTCAGCTTGTCGTATTGCTCGGTCTTGTTGCCGTTTTCGTCAAGCACGTTGTGATGCCACCAGCCCGCCGTATAGCAGGACCAAATGATGCTCTCGGCACCAAAGGCCATGGCGGTATACGCCTGAAAGCGCAGATTGTTGGTGGAAAGAATGCGCTCCGCACGGCTTGCATTCACCTGAAGGGTGATCCAAAGCGAGCGACCGTAGTCACGGCAAGCATCCGAAACCGTCCACAGATTATCGTAGGCCTTTTCAACGGTGCTGGAATACACGTAAAAATCATAGCAGATGTAGTCGGTGGGCACCCACTTGACGTACTCTGCAATATGCTCTTGATAGGTGGCGGTTCCAAGCTGATTTAAGGCCTGTTCATCGGAATTTTTGGCAACGGAGGCGTAGTTGGGATAAAGATTCAAAAAGGAAAATTGGTTGGGGAAACGGCGGTTGACGAGGTCCATCACCTTGCCGTAATGAGGGAAATCAAGAGCGGAGGGCTCGTCCCCTGCCTCAAGTCCCCAGATGGCAGGGTGATCGACAAAATCCTCTGCCGCCTTTTCGTAAAGACAGAGCGGATTCTTTTCTGACATCGTTCCGGCGTTATCGCCGTTGCCGCCCCACCAAAAGGGCAGGAACTCACCTAAGATCAGGCCGACGCCGTATTTAGAAAACAAATCGAGTGCGGCACGGTCGTTTTCCATGCCGATCACGTAATCAATGCCGCAGTCCGCAAGATCCTTGATGTGACCCTCGGTGCGTGCATAGGGCTGCAGGATAAAGGTACCGATCTGCAAGCGATCTCTGTTCATACGGGTGTTCATTTTGTCCTCCTGTTTGATAAGATCAATACTCCAAAGCGGCGTATACCAGATTGCGCAGTCTGGGATGCACGATGGGCTCCTTGCTGTTGAGCATGTGCTGGATATAAACGATAGAAAGCTCGCGCTCGGGGTCGGCGTGGACGTAAGCACCTGCGGCACCGCCCCAGCCGAAGTCGCCCAGAGAGGTCAGCGATCCACCCTTTGCACGGTCGATAAAGGTGCGTACACCAAAGCCATAGCCATAACCGCGGAAGGCATCCCAGTTGAAGTCAGGGCGGGTGTTTTCGTCCAGACAGTCGGAGCGCATCAGGTCAATGGCGCGCTCGGAAAGGATGCGGTTGCCGTTGGGGGCAACGCCCTTGTGGGTCAGCGTTTCGGCGAACAGAATATAGTCGTCTACGCAGGAGATACAGCCGGCGCCGCCGCTTTCAAAGTTTGGGCCAAAGACATGCTCGTTGCGCAGACCGTATTCCACAGCCTTATTCTGTGCGGCATCGAATTTATACTGCATTGCCATACGGGGGACAAGATCGTCGGTGAGGTGGAAATAGGAATTTTTCATACCGATGGGATCAAAGATATTCTTTTGCACGAACGAGGCAAAGCTCTCCCCTGCCACCACCTCTACAAGGCGTGCCAGCACGTCGTGAGAAAAGCCGTACATCCAATGGTCGCCGGGATGGAAATTGAGGGGTCTTGCGGCATAGGCCTTGATGATATCGGCCGTAGAGGGCGCACCGCCGTGCTCCTCCATACAGGCAAGGATCTCGGGCGCTTTCATATTATAAGGGATGCCCGAGGTCATGGTCAGCAGATGCCAGATGCGCAGGGTGCGGTTGGGCTTGACCAGTGTTGTAGCAAGGCGGTCGTCGACTTGCTTGACCTTGATATCGGAAAACTCGGGCAGATACTGTGCCACGGGGTCGCGGAGCAGGATCTTGCCCCGCTCCAGCAGCTGCATAGTGGCCGTAACGGTCAGCAGCTTGGTGGCGGAGTACATAAAATACAGATCGTCGCGGCGGATGGGCTCGCCCTTTTCGACGTTGCGGAAGCCCGCACTGTGGCGGTAGATCTCCTTGCCCTTGTGATACACGATGATGTCACGCGAGGGGATACCCTCCGTATCGTAAAGGTTATCAATATATTCGGTCAAATACTGAAAATTCATTGTCATTCTCCTTTATACATTGTACTTTCAAGGGTGGAAACAGGCTTTAGATCCGTTCCCTTGAAAATGGTGTCAAACAGCATATCGGCAAACAGCTCGTGCATTTCGGGCACGGGGTGATTGATGCGGTTGATCAGCTGTACGGTCATATCCTCGGTCTTGCTGCGCTCCTTCCAAACGGCATAGCAATCGCAGACAGTAACGCCCTTTTCCCCGGCCAATTTTATGGCGCTTTCGATGTAAAGATCCATCTTACCGCCATTCTGCATCTCCGCCGTTTTGTGGGCATAATCCCACCAGCGCTGCGGCGTATCCTCGGCCACGCTTGTATTCAGCATATTGGGGGTCATAAAGATCACGTCGGCACCCGAGGCAAGCGAGCGGTCAAAGATCTCGGCAAGTGCGCCAAGATAGCTTTCCAGCGAGCCGTTGACGTCGTTAAGGCCAAAGCAGACGATGATCAGATCGGGCTCGTGCTTCAGCACCTGCTTTTCCATACGGGCAAGGGATGCCTTGGCGGTGGTACCGCCGATGGCGGCGTTGATCACGTTCACGGGGACGTAGTCGCGTACCGCGTTCAGTTTTTTACGCAAACGGTTCCAATAGACGGTCTCATAGTTATTTTCAAACAAAAGCGCTCCGTGGGTCACGCTGTCACCAAAGGCCACGATGGTGATGGGGCCGTTTTGCTCCAGGCCTTCACGATCCATATAAATCTTATCTTTGATATGCATAAGCAAGCTCCTTTTCTAAGGTCAGCTTCATTATACCCCACTGAGATTACGCCGTCAAGGCTTGTTTTGAAAAAAAGCGATTTTGCCCCGATTTTGAAAGATAAACCCACAAAAGCCGCCTTTTACTCGCCTTTTTGGTGGATTTTGAGCCCAAATTGGTCATAACCGATCTACGTGTGTTTTGACATGTCGGCGAGAATATGATATAATGGGAAGCAATAAAAAAGAAAGGAGATGGGATCATCTAATATGGACACAGACAGTACCGCAAACGGTCAAAAGCCCCCTTTATGCTCTGCTTTGAAGTGTTACGGACACGACCTCGGCTTACGTGAGTAAGCTTTTTGGCCGTGCTTTTTTAATGCTTTAAACAAGACGAAAGGACTTCTTATTATGTATTATTTTTGGTTGATTTTATTGCAGGTCGGGTTGATCGCCCTCAATGCGATCTTTGCCTGTGCCGAGATCGCCGTGATCAGCACCAATCAGACAAAGCTCCAGCAAATGGCCGAGCGGGGTGACAAGCGCGCAAAGCGTTTGTTGAAGCTGACGGCACAGCCCGCCCGCTTTCTTGCCACCATTCAGGTGGCCATTACCCTATCGGGCTTTATCGGCTCGGCTTTTGCTGCCGATAACTTTGCAGAGCCCTTGCACAACGGCATTCTCTCCTTTATGCCCGAACCCGTGATCGTGATCCTGATCACGATCGTGCTTTCCTTCTTTACTTTGATATTTGGCGAGCTTGTGCCCAAGCGCTTGGCACAGCGAAAGGCCGAGGGACTGGCATTGGCGCTTTCGGGACTGATTTTTTTGATTGCAAAGCTGTTTGCCCCTGTTGTATGGCTGCTTACCGTCTGCACCAACGGCATTTTAAGGCTGTTCCGCATAGATCCCAACGCCGACGAGGAGGTCAGTGAGGAGGACATTCAGCTCACCGTTGAGGCCGCCACAAAGCAAGGCGCCATTGAGGAGGAGGAGCAGGAGATGATCCGAAACATATTCGCCTTTGACGATCTGACCGCGGGCGAGCTTGTGACCCACCGCACCGATCTCGCCATTTTGTGGGCAGAAGAAAGCGATGCGGATTGGGAAAGCACTGTTGTAACCAACCGCTATACCTTTTACCCCATCTGCTCCGAGAGCGTGGACAACGTGGTGGGTGTCCTCAACGCCAAGGACTATTTGCGCCTTGGCTGCGCGAAAGACCGAGAGACCGTTATGCGTGAGGCCGTACGTCCCGCTTATTTCGTCCCCGACGGCGTGAAAGCAGACCTTTTGTTCCGCAATATGAAAAAGGAACGCGTTTCGCTTGCCGTTGTGGTTGACGAATACGGCGGTGTAATGGGTATCGTGACGATGACCGACCTGATCGAGTGCTTGCTGGGCGACCTTTCCGACGAGGAAACGGTTGAAGATCAAGCCCTTGAGATCGCGCCCTTGGAAAACGGCTCTTGGCGTGTGCTCGGCTCGGTGCTGCTAACCGATCTGGCGGATGCGCTGAAGATTGAGATCGACCCCGAGGATTGCGACACGCTCGGCGGTCTGGCGCTGGCAAGGCTTGGATCTATCCCTGCCGACGGAGAGGGATTTCACGTTGAGACAGAGCAGCTTTCCATTGACGTGGAGAACGTCCGTGACAGGCAGGTAGAAAGCGCAGTTGTGCGCATATTGCTGCCGGCGAAAGAAGAAAATGACGACGAATAACAGTACCCGCCACACCGTTTTCGGTGTGGCGGATACTGTTTTATGCATCTGCAAAGGAGAGCGAGATGCCCTGGCTGAAGCCGTTGGAGGAGGTTGAGCCCTCAATGGCCTTTAGCAGTGCGCGTACCTCAAAGCTGCTGCCTTGATCAAGGGGCAGCGGTACGGTGAGCGATGCTTTATACTCGGGTTGAACGCCAAGGATCTGTTTGCCGTTCACATAAAATTCCGCACGCTCGCAAAGGATCGAGTTGATCGCAATGGCGGGCGCCTTCCCTGCGGGGATCGTAGCGGGCAGCGAGATCGGGATGCGGAATTCACGCCAGCCCTCACAGAAGCGGCTTGGCAAAAAGTTGTTAAAGGCGCTGTCAAGCACGATGGGAGCAAAGCTGTTCATATCGTCGTCTCCATAGACCTTGGTAGGGTCGGGCTTTTCGGTCTGATTTGCAACGGAGACCAGCACGCCGGTGATGGCACGGTTGGGCTTGGTGGGCATATAGTTGGGTGCGGGTGTATCCTTGATCTCAAACACCACCTCGGCGGCGGCAAATCCGTCGCTCTCGGCGATCAGCTTGATTGCTTTTGCACCAAGCTTGGCGGTGACAAGCACCTGGCAAAGGCCGTTGAACAAATGGCGCACCGGCAGATGCTCTGCCTCGTGGCTGTTGGGATCTCCATTGCCCACGCCACGCACAAAGCCGTCTCCCTCTACCGTAAAGCGGATCAAATGGTCGGCCAAAGGCACCTCAACACCGTTGGCGTCAACAGCAGAAACACGAACGGGAACCGTATCCTGACCGCCGTTTTCCAGCACGGTGCGATCGGGGGTCAGCTTGACGGCAACGGGCGTGCCCGCGGTTTTGCGTTCGGCTGTGACCGCCGCTTGACCGTTGCGGTATCCAACGGCCGAAAGCGTTCCCGCTTCAAAAGTGACCTCCCACTCGTTTTGCTCAAAAACGTTGCTTGGGCGACGGCCGAGCGAGCGGCCGTTGAGCAGCAGCTCTACCTCGTCACAGTTGGTGACCGTTGTCACGCACACGCTCTTTCCCTCTTCCCAATTCCAATGGGGGAAAATATGCAGCATAGGCGTGCTTATATACATAGCCTGATGGAAATAATACGCATTTTTGGGGAAGCCGCAGGTGTCCATCACGCCGAATTGCGAGGAGCAGGAGGGCCAATCAAAGGGGGTCGGCTCGCCGCGATAGTCAAAGCCCGTCCAGATAAACGAGCCCGCAAAATCGTTGCGTTCCATCACCACACGCCAATTTCCTCTGGCACCGGCGCCCCACGGCACCAGCTCCTTGTCACAGTCAGCCAGTACGTGCGCGCCCTCACGGTCGCTTTCCGTACAGTCGCGGGTTGCAACGGCACTGTTGTTCTCGCTGCCGAAAATAGGCTTGTTCGGAAAGGCCTTGCGTGACTCGTCAATGCGGCGGAGGGTGTAGTTCAGACCCAGCACGTCCATCTCCTCACCCGTGCCGCCCGGATGGAAGGCATCATTGACAGCACCCATCACGGGGCGGGTGTCATCAAGGCGCTTGACCGCACTTTTCAAGCGTGCAAAGATCTTTCTGCCCTCCTCGCTGTTTTGCAAGGGCTCCTCGTTAAACAGCGAATAAAGGATCACCGAGGGGTGGTTGCGATCGCGGCGGATCAGATTTTCAAGGTTTTGGATGGCATCGGGGCGGGTCTCAAAGGTGCGGTTTTCATCCATTACCAGCATACCGTACTCATCGCAGGCATCCAAAATCTCCTTGGCGGGCGGATTGTGGGCACAGCGATAGGCGTTCAGCCCCATTTCCTTCAGGCAACGGATGCGGAAATATTGCACCGAATCCGGCACGGCAACGCCGATGCCGGCGTGATCCTGGTGATTGCAGGCTCCCTTCAGCTTCAGGGGCTTGCCGTTGAGGAAAAAGCCCTTTTCGGCGTCCATACGAACGGTTCTGAAGCCAATGCGGGTCTGCTCGGTATCGATCACCTCGCCCCCCTGCAAAAGCTCGACCTTCAGTGTGTAGAGATAGGGGTCGTCCACGTCCCAGCGACGGGGCGTATTTACGGCAAGCGTCAGCATATGCGCGGTCTTGCTGTCGGGGGCGCAATCCGCCTCTCCCACGGTAGTAGAGATCGCGGTATCTTGATCGTAAAGCGTAGCGCGCAGAATGCCACCCGCCGTATCAAAGGCAGAATTTTCTAAGGTGACCTCAAGCTCTACCTTCCAAAGATTTTTAGCAGCGTTCAGCAAGACCGGCTTTGCCCAAAGACCGTTATGTGCGATGTGCAAAGGCTCCTTGATATACAGGTGTGCGTGACGGTAAATACCCGCGCCCTCGTACCACCAGCCCTCGTTTTCGTCACCTTTGGTATAGACGGCCAGCGTATTGATACGATCGTAATACAGGCGGTCGGTCACGTCTGCTACGATCTCATAATAGCCGCTGAACGAGCGTGCTACGATCGAGCCGTTGAGATAGACCACCGAGGAGGTGGAAATGCCATCAAACACCAGCAACGCGTGCTTGCCTGCGTGCTTGCTGTCTACGGTAAAGGTCTTGCGATACCAGCCGTTGGTTTTAACGCGGCAGCCGTGGTTTTTGGGGGAGTCGGCTGAAAATGCTGCTTCGCGGATGTAATCGTGGGGCAGATCTACGCGCTCCCAGCCCTCGTCATCAAAGGCACGCTTGGTCGCGGGCCCCTTCAGATTTCCGGTCTTAACGCTGTTATATACGGCCGTGTGGCTTGTTTCTGCATCCTCGATATAATCGCCGTTGTGAAACCGCCAATCTGTATCCATATTAAAATGTGTGCGCATGGTAACACTCCTTTTCGTTCGATGACTCTATTGTAGCAAATGCCCACCGCTCTGTCAAGCGAAATATTCGGTTTTGTTGCAGACACGCGCCACAAAAGCAAGCAAACCGTATTTACAGATATCAAAAATACTGTTATAATATGGTTATAAACCGTTATGCCGCAGGGAGGTGAGAGGGTGTACGAAAATCACGGTCAGCCCAAAGCACAGGGCGCAGAGCCCGAAATTTTTCAAAGGATCTTGCAATGCAAGCCAAGGGAAAAGGACGATACCGACGTTTTACGTTTGACAGAGGACGGGTTGCTTGAAATTGCCATAGTGCTGTCGGGCAGGGGCTTTCATCGCGTGCTTGACCGAGAACTCCCCTGCAGAGTCGGTGATATTTATATCATACCGCCCGGGATCCCGCACGTTTTTCTCGGAGCTGAGCCTCAGGCCGTCATGACGGTTCGCTGTCTTTTTTTACGCCCCTCGGATTGGCTTGACGGTGATATAGCCGATCCCGATTCACCGCGCTATTGCTACGGCGCCTTTCACGACAATGCCGCAATTGCCTATGCGCTGCTGAATGCCGAAACACATCAGGAGATCGGAGCCTTGCTTGACCGCATCGCACTGGAAACAAGCAGCCGCAGAGCCGAGTGGCAGGATGCGGTCCGCGCCCACCTTTCCCTGCTGCTGATCACCGTCGGGCGCTATGTCGGCAATGCCATCCGGCAGATCCCCCGCCTGCAAAGCAAGGAGCGGCACACGGTTTCTGCCGTGATACGTACGGTGAGCGAGCGCTTTGGAGATTGCAATCTGACGCTTGAAGGCATCGCAAACGGCCTTTACGTCAGCAAATCTCATCTTAGCCGACTGTTTAAACGTGCAACGGGACGCCCTTTTTCGGAGTATTTGAAGGGAGTTCGTCTTGATCACGCAAAAAAGCTGTTACGCGAGGCCCATATGACCGTAGAGGATATCGCACAGCAATGCGGCATACGTGATATTGCCACGTTTTACGCGGGCTTCCATGCATACACGGGGATGACCCCCAATCAGTTCCGTGGTTTACATACAACCAATAAAAATCAAAGCGATACCGCTAAAGGAGATAAAATCATGATCATTTTAAGCGAGATTTCCGAAAATCTGCAAAAGGGCAAATCCAAGATCGTCAAGGAAATGGTGCAGCAAGCACTGGACGAGGGCAGCAATCCCGAGCAGATCCTGAACGAGGGCCTGCTTGCGGGCATGAGCATCATTGGCGAGAAATTCAAGAACAACGAGGTCTACGTTCCCGAGGTGCTGGTTGCCGCACGTGCTATGAATATGGGCGTTCAGGTGCTGAAGCCTCACCTTGTGGCACAGGGCGTGCAGGCAACCGGCAAGGTCTGCCTTGGCACCGTACAGGGAGACCTCCACGATATTGGCAAAAATCTTGTAAAAATGATGATGGAGGGCAAGGGGCTTGAGGTCATCGACCTTGGCACCGACGTGCCCGCCGAGACCTTTGTGCAGACCGCCATCGAGCAAGGCTGCAAGGTCATTTGCTGCTCTGCCCTGCTGACCACCACCATGAGCGTGATGGGCGACGTGGTCAAGGCCGCCGAGCAGGCAGGCATCCGCGACAAGGTCAAGATCATGATCGGCGGCGCCCCTGTTTCCGATGAATTCCGCGCCAAGATCGGTGCGGACTGCTATACCGTTGACGCCGCCAGCGCGGCAGATGCGGCAGTTGCTTTTTGTAAGGAATAATTCACTTGTGTTAAAAAACGAAATCCGCTATATTGGAGTGTAAAAGTTGAAAATAAATATGAAAAATTGGATCCGCTCTCTCGGGAGCGCTTCCCTAAAAAAACCTCTGCCCATTCTTTCCTTCCCCTGCGTTTCGCTGCTTGGGGTCTCCGTCCGTGAGCTGATCGCAGACAGCGATCTGCAGGCCAACGGAATGAAGGCGGTTGCCGACAGAGTGGATGCGGCAGCGGCCGTCAGCTTTATGGATCTTTCGGTAGATGCCGAGTGCTTCGGCGCCGCCGTCACGGTTTCGGATGACGAGGTGCCCACCATCAAGGGGCGCTTTATCCATGATGCCGACGAGGCCGAGGCGCTGGCTATCCCGCCTATGGGCAGCGGCAGAACGCAGATCTATGTGGATGCCATTCAAAAGGCCACCGAACTGATCACCGACCGCCCTGTGATCGCGGGTATGATCGGCCCCTTTTCGCTGGCGGCGCGCCTTTTGGACGTTTCTGAAATTATGATAGATTGCTATGACGACCCCGATATGGTACACACCGTGTTGGAAAAGGTCACGGCGTTTCTGATCTCCTATGCGCTTGCCTTTAAGGCGGCGGGGGCACACGGTGTGATGATGGCAGAGCCCGTAGCCGGTCTGCTTTCTCCCGCGCTGGAGGAGGAATTTTCCTCTCCCTACGTCAAGCGCATCGTGGACGCCGTACAGGATGACGAGTTTGTACTGATCTATCACAACTGCGGCGATAACGTGCCCAAAATGCTGGATTCCATCCTTTCCACAGGCTCTGCCGCCTATCATTTCGGCAACGCCGTGGATATGGCCGCTATACTGGCAGAACTGCCCGCCGACACCGTGGCAATGGGCAATATCGACCCCGCAGGCGTGCTGCGTATGGGCACGCCCGACAGCGTGCGAGAGGCCACGACTGCACTGATGGAAAACTGCGCAAAATATCAAAATTTCGTGCCCTCATCGGGCTGCGATATCCCCCCCGCCACGCCGTGGGAGAATATCGATGCATTTTTTGAAGCGGTAAAGTGCTATGAAAGATAAAAACGTCACTGTTTTATGGAACGGCACCCCGCTTTCGGTGCCTGTCGGCACCGCACTTGCGACTTGCATCGGTATCGACGCCCCTTGTGGCGGTCGGGGCAGCTGCGGCAAGTGCAAGGTGATCGCAAGCGGCGCGCTTTCCCCTGTAAGCGAAAGCGAAAAAGCCAAACTCTCTGCCAAGGAGCTTGCCGAGGGCATTCGCCTGGCTTGCCGCGTGACGGTACTGGGAGATTGCGTGGCTATGCCCTATGCCGCCCCCGAGCAGGCCGCTGTTCTGATTGGTGAAAAAAACGCTGAAAGCCCTGTAGCACCTATGTTTTCAAGCTACGGCGCGGCACTGGATATCGGCACCACCACCCTTGCCGCAAGGCTTTACGATCACGGTGGAAACCTGCTTGCCGCCTGTGGACGCCTCAATCCTCAAGGGAGATTTGGTGCCGACGTGATCTCGCGCATCGAGGCCTCGCTCAGTGGAAACGCCGAGGCGCTGTCCAAGCTGATCTGTACCGCCATTGACGAAATGCTTTGTGAGCTTGCCGCACAAGCATCACGCTCCCCCGCCGAGATCGATGGACTTTGCATCACGGGCAACACGGCAATGCTGTATCTGCTGACCGCAAGCGACCCTGAGGCGCTTTCTCACGCACCCTTTTCCGCTGACCGTTTGTTTGGCGAAAAAACGACCGCCAAGGCCATCGGGCTGCACGCCGTAGCCGAGGGCACGCCTGTATTGCTCCCCCCTTGTATTTCCGCATTTGTGGGGGCAGACACGGTCTGTGCTCTGCTTGCCACCAATATCTGTAATCAAACCGAAAGCGCCCTGCTTGCCGACGTTGGCACCAACGGTGAGATCGCCCTTTGGCACGACCAAAGGCTGACGGTCTGCTCTACGGCGGCGGGCCCCGCCTTTGAGGGTGCGGGCATCACTATGGGTATGCGAGGCGGTACAGGCGCCATCGACAGCGTACAGATCGTCAACGGCACACTTTGTGCCCACGTGATCGGTGACACCTCCCCCCTTGGTATCTGCGGCAGCGGCCTTGTGGACGCAGTTGCCTGCCTTTTGGAGCTGGAGGAGCTGGACGAAACGGGATATATGGAGGACGAGTGCCTGACGGTCGCCGCCCCTGTTTCTCTGTACGCCAAGGACATCCGTGCGCTGCAGCTTGCCAAAAGCGCCATCTGTGCCGGAATCGGCACCGTAATGCGGCAACAGAACGCTGATGCGACGCAGATCTCCACCCTGTATATCGCAGGGGGCTTTGGCCATTATTTAAACCCCAAAAGTGCCGCGCGCATCGGGCTTTTGCCCCGTTCGCTCTCTCAAAAGATCAAGGCCGTCGGCAACGCCGCCCTGGACGGTGCCGCGCTGCTTTTGCTTGACAAAAACGCAATCAAGCGTGCAACGACCCTGGCAAGTGCCGCCACCACGCTGGAGCTTTCTACCTCCCCCGTATTTGCCGAGCTTTATATGTCAGGAATGCTATTAGAAGAGGTTTGATCGATCATGATTTCACAAAAGGATAGAGATATACTGCGCGCGTTGGCTGCCCATAAGGCAGAGCTTGCGCATAGCAAACGCAACGATGAAATTTTGGCTATGTGGCAAAAGCAGGCACGTGGCGAGCGTGATACCCCCACGGTGCGATTGCTGTTTTCCAATTTTACAAGCGAGGTCATCGACACACGCCTGCAATGTGAGGGCGAGGAGGCACGAAGCCTAGAGCGCAGACTGCTTTCCCCCATGGTTGGCAGAGATCTGTTTGACGATGACACCCCCGTGACCGATACCTTTGACGTGCGCCCCGCCGTTAAGGGCTTTCCCTTTGGCACAAAGCCGCAAAAGACCGCCGTCAAGGGCTCGATCGGCTATCATATCGAGCCGCTGACCGATGATATCGAAAGCGATATTGCGCTGTTTGAAAACGGAAGCTTTTCGGTGGATGTTGCCGCAACACAGGCGGTCTGCACGCTTGCCGACGAGGTGTTTGGTGATATGTTGCCCGCCAAGGTGATCCAGCCCTCGCTGACAGGCGCCATCACCAATCCGCTGGTGCGTATGATCGGCATGGAAAACTACTATATGTCGATGTACGATGCCCCCGAGGCTCTTCACCAAATTATGGATATGGCCACCACGGTCTACGAGCGCTATTTTGACGAGCTGGAGCAAAAGGGTCTGCTCTCCCCCACCAACGGCTGCACGCCTCTGGCACAGGAAAGCTTTGCCTTTACAAACGAGCTGCCCACCGAGGGGCCCATCACCTCCACCAAGCAATGCTGGGGCTTTTTAGAGTCGCAGGAGACCACAGCCGTTTCCCCTGCGATGTACGGAGAATTTGTGTATCCCTATTACGACCGCCTTGTAAAGCGCTTTGGCCTGCTTTCCTACGGCTGCTGCGAGCGTGTGGATAACCTTTGGGAGGACTATCTTTCCAAATGGACAAATCTGCGTAAGCTTTCGGTCTCTCCCTTTAACGACGAGCGCAAGGTCGGTGAATTTCTGCGCGGCACGCGGGTGGTCTATTACAGCAAGCCTCGCGCCGAGTACGTTACCAATCCCGGCCCCTTGGACGAGGATGCGCTGCGCCGCTATTTCAAGGGCGTGGCCGAGGCCGCAAGCGGCTGCCTTTTTGAGGTGGCACAGCGTGAGGTCGGCACCATCTTTGGAGATTTTGAGCGTGGCCGCCGCTACGTACAGATCGCAAAAGAGGTCTTTGCCGAGCATTGGAAGCCTTGACGCAAAAAAAAGACCCGCCGTGGCGGTTCTTTTTTTGCTTTTACTCCTTTTGCGCTGCTTCTCACGGTCAAGCAGATCCTGCAAGGATTTGGTGACCTCCAGCGCAAACAGCTTGCTGTCCCACCTGGCAATGCTCTTTTCCAGCTTGTCCTTTTCGGCCTTCAGACCCTCCAATTTCTTGGTATAGGCCTCGTCACGGGCGCCTCGTTGGAACATCATCGTGCGGATTTCGGCATTGACCTCCCGCAGCCGTGCGTTCATCTCATCCAGCTTCTTTGCGTACCCTTGGTAAACTTTCAAAGCGTTTTGCTCGATCTCGTTCTGCGCCACGCTCATCAAAGCCCCTGCCAGGATCTCACGATCGGATTTCACGTCGTCCTCTGGGTCGGAGTGGAGCAAATATTGCGAAAAATTCGATGCTGTTCTCTGCACTCCCAGATGGTTATACACGTCAAGTGAGAAAGTATCATCAAATACCCCCTTGACATCCTGCAAAAAATCGGCTATACTATATGCGTAGGCTTTGCTATATGCAAGGGCAACACCCTTTTGGGTGCCCCGAACATGAGGCGAGCCTATTTTTTTGCATTGACAGCGTACAATTTCCCTATTACATTAGCTTCAACCAAGATAGGGTTTTGATTTTTCCTTTCCAGTATCATGCTTCTTACTGCATAATACTCTAACTTGCCCTGGGCATCCTCCATTGCAACCGTTCCGATCATCACATGCGTATATGGAACATCTAAATTGCTTCCTCTTTGAGAGCGATTAACCTCTATTGAATTTACCAGTATTTGCGGAATTTCCAAGGCTGCTCTCGCATTTGTTTCAGACCGAACGGGGAGTGCATTGCCGCTTTTATTCTTGAGCTTAATAAATCCATGAACGATACCGTCTTTGGATATTTCAACGTTTCTACCAATATCAGGAACACTGACAAAATATGTGGTTCCACCCTTAGTCGTAATGGTCTGGCATTTGCTTTTCACGTCTTTCACAATGGCATCATCATCTATGCCGCCATTCGCTTTCAAAGGCACCTGCCTTGCCTTCCCAATCACAACACCTTGCAGATCACCTTTAGCCACAAGCTCGCTGTAAGAAAAAGTCCTGTTGTCTATATCATCCTCGGGGTCGGAGTGGAGTCCCGTGTCGCCTGCATCCTCGCCTACCAGATATTCTTTCACGGAAACACGACCGGGCTTCTTCAACGGAAAGCGCAGATGCGCTTCATCGTCAAAAACATCATCAAGCAACAGCTTTTCAGCGGGAATGGAGAATGTCACAACGGTATCGCCGTAGCCGACATTTTGCCCCTCTTGTTTGGTCGAAAAGAACAGTCCGTTCTCTTTTGCCACCATCTCACCCGTGGAGCGAATAGCAGCCGCTTTGTCCGCCGAGGTTCGATGATACAACGTGATATAACCGTACTCGTCAACTTGCCCGCCCAGCTCCTGCACATCAGCGATCAGATCCTGTGCATTCAGCAGATCATCACCCGAAACACGATTTTCCAAAAGTTTTTTTGCATCGGGTGTTGACTTTTCATCATTTTGTGATATACTGATAGCAGGGTAGTTCTCTTTAACGTCTTGGACGTACGCCTTGCGGATCGCTTTGAGGTCAGCGAGATATTGAGAACTACTCTCTTTTTTGTTTATCGCTGCAATCAAACCGTGCAAATTTGGAATTTCATCAATACCCGCTTTGATCATTTGCTTATTTACAAGCAACTTTTCATTGTGGTATTCTTGCGTAACCGCCTCTACGTAATATACAACGTTATCCTTCCCGACCTTAACATAAACAAGCCCCGGAGTACCTCGCGCATTGGTTTTAACAAAAACCTTATCATAGTTCGCAACAATATGCGGAATTCTTTTCAAATCCTCTTTTGTGACTGGGTATTTTTCGTTAGTATCCTCTCCATGAGAATTACGAATATGTCTGATATCGTTATCTCTAAGCGCATGAGCATAGTCAGACACATCAACATCAGGCTTAGCATCTTTAACTAATTGTTCTGATGCAACGGCATATTTCTTGTAATCTTGATCGTTCTGCTTTGTGTACGCATTGTCCACATAGAGGTCTATGTCCTCTTGCGTAACCCCAAAAGAATACATCACCCCACCCCGTTCAAACTCGCCGAGGGCGTTACGGGCGGCGTTACCCTCCAGGGCAGCCATAAAGGTCTTATCGTACTGCTCCTGCAAGCCCTGCACCACGTCAACGCCGCACTTGCGCACGATCCCTGCCTCCAGAGTGCGCGATCTGTGACCGAACATCAAATTTTCAAAGAACGACTTGATCTTGGCAAGCACCTTTTTCACCGCTGCGGTAAAGCCCGTGGCGGCTTCTTTGTTTTTCTCGGCAAAATCCGCAATAAATTGCCGGATAGCCTCGCTGCGCCCGAACAGATCCTCGCAAGCGCGCGCAAAAAAAGAACCGCCGTGGCGGTTCTTTTTTGTGTGCGAAATTAAAGCAGGCTGCGATAGAGAGCGGCAATGTCGGCCTCGGTGCACTCGCGGGGGTTACCGGGGCGGCAAGCATCGGCATAAGCATCGGCTGCGAGAGCGGGAATATCGGCCTCGTTCAAAACGCCCTTGAGGGAGCACTGGATGCCCACGTCCTCGGCCAGCTGCTGAACAGCGTCAACGGCTGCCTTGCGGTACTCGGCCTGGGTCATATTATCAACGCCCTTCACGCCCATTGCACGGGCGATCTCGCGGTACTTCTCACCGGTGTAGTCGGCGTTGAAGGCCATAACGGTGGGCAGCAGGGTTGCGCAAGCCTTGCCGTGAGGCATATCGTAGTAAGCGGAGAGGGTGTGCGCCATGGAGTGGTCAACGCCAAGACCTACGTTAGAAAAGCCCATGCCGGCAACGTACTGGCCGAGAGCCATGCCTTCTCTGCCCTCCTTGGTGTTTTCAACAGCACCGCGCAGGCTCTTGGCAATGATCTCGATGGCCTTGATGTGGAACATATCGGAAAGCTCCCAAGCGCCCTTGGTGATATAGCCCTCGATGGCGTGGGTCAGCGCATCCATACCGGTTGCGGCAGTCAGGCCCTTGGGCATGGTGTTCATCATATCGGGGTCAACAACGGCTACAACAGGAATGTCGTGCACGTCAACGCAAACGAACTTGCGCTTTTTCTCAACGTCGGTGATCACGTAGTTGATGGTAACCTCTGCAGCGGTGCCGGCAGTGGTGGGAACGGCGATGATCGGCACGCAGGGGTTCTTGGTGGGGGCAACGCCCTCGAGAGAACGAACGTCCTCAAACTCGGGGTTGGTGATGATGATACCGATGGCCTTGGAGGTATCCATAGAGGAGCCGCCGCCGATGGCCACGATGCAATCAGCGCCTGCTGCCTTAAAGGCGGCAACGCCGTTTTGCACGTTCTCGATGGTGGGGTTGGGCTTGATGTCGGAATAGATCACGTACGCAATGCCTGCGGCATCCAGAATGTCGGTGACCTTTGCAGTAACGCCAAACTTGATCAGATCGGGGTCGGAGGCAACAAAGGCCTTTTTAAAGCCACGGTTCTTGATCTCCTCGGGGATCACGGAAATGGCGCCTGCGCCGTGGTAAGAGGTTTCATTCAGTACAAAACGATTCATGATAAAATCTCCTTTTCATTTTTATTATGCACGTGCAGCAAGCACGTCAGCTTCATATTTCTTGACCTCGTCAAGCCACTTTTCGTCGGTGGGAACGCCGCAGCGCTCGCAGAATTCCTCCCAAACGATGCACTCGGGATAGGACTTGAACTCCTCGCTCAGCACCAGCAGATCGGTGTACTTGCCCTCGTCCTGCAGCTTTTTCCACTCGCCGAGAGGCAGCAGCATAGCGCCAAGCAGCGCACGCTGCATATTGCGCATACCAACGACCCAAGCGGCGATACGGTTGATGCTGGCATCAAAGAAGTCCAGTGCCAGAGCCACGTCGTTCATACGGCCGGAGGCAACCAGCTCCTTGGCGATCTCGCGGGTCTCGTCATCCAGACGAACCACGTGGTCGCTATCCCAGCGCACGCCGCGGGTGACGTGAAGAGCAACCTTGTCGTTGAACAGGAACATAGAGGAAAGCTTGTCGGAAACCACCTCGGTGGGATGATAATGGCCGTTATCCATCAGCGGCACAAGGCCGTGCTTTGCCACATAGTTCATGGTGAACTCGGCAGAGCCGACGGTGTAGGACTCTACGCCGATGCCAAACACCTTGGATTCAAGGCAAACAAGCACCTTGCTCTTGTCGTAAGGGATCGAGAGCATCTCGTCCAGCGACTTTGCAAAGCGGGCGCGGGGGCCGATGCGGTCGGCGGGGGTATCCTTGTAGCCATCGGGGATCCAGACGTTCATCACGCAAGGAATACCGGTCTCGTTTGCAAAATACTCGGAAATGCGGATGCAGGCCTTGCCGTGCTCCACCCAGAATTTGCGCACGTCCTCGTCAGGCGAGGAAAGGGTCAGGCCGCTGGCGGCCTTGGGATGAGAAAAGAAGGTGGGGTTAAAGTCAATGCCCATTCCTCTTTCCTTTGCATATTCTACCCAACGCTTGAAGTGCCTCGGAGCCAGCTGATCGCGGTCAGCATATTCTCCCTGCTCGAAAATGGCGTAGCAGGCGTGGAGATTGAGCTTGTGCTTGCCGCCGATCAAAGACAGTGCCTTGTCCATATCGGCCATCAGCTCGTCGGGGGTGGTGGCGCGGCCGGGATAGTTACCCGTGGTCTGGATGCCGCCGGAAAGTGCTTCTTTGCTATCAAAGCCGTTGACGTCATCGCCCTGCCAGCAGTGCATAGAGATCGCATAATCTTGGAGAGCCTTGATAGCGGCCTCGGTATCAATGCCCTTTGCAGCATATTTGGCCTTGGCCCATTCGTAACAAGTTGCCATTGGAAAGTCCTCCTAAACATATTTTACACCTTCATTTTAACACAATTGCGTTCAAATAATAAGAACGGCTATTTCATAAAAAGAGGTCTATTTTTAATCAAACCTATTGCATATTTGCAAATTTTGTGCTATAATGTAGAAAAATCGTTTCAGGAGCGCCAACATGAGAGAGGACATTTTAACGCGACTTTCGCAGATCAATGACGAAGAGCGCAGAATACTTGAGGGCGAAAACAAGGTCAACAAGCGTTTGTATACAGCCTTTGCCAAGGAATTTATTGTAAACAGTCACCGCCTGATGCAGGATGGTGAGCAGATCGCACTGCGCCGCCACACCCGTTTTGCCGATTTCCCCGCCCACGGCCACAACTACGTAGAAATAACCTACGTGGCAAGCGGCGAGGTGACCCACGTGATCAAGCACCGCGAGGTCAAGATGCACGCAGGTGACGTGCTGCTGCTGAATCGCCACACACAGCACAGCGTTCGCAAGACCGGTCAAAGCGATCTTGCCGTTAATATTATGCTGGCAACCGATTGCTTCCACTCTCTTGCCTCTTCGCTGCCCCCCTCCTCTCCTCTTTCCTCCTTTATGGCTGAAAACATCCGTTCTAACGGCGAGCCTGAGTTTATGCTGTTTTCTACCGACGGCGTCCCCCCGCTTGAAAATCTGTTTGAAAATCTGACCTATGCTCTGGTCGGCAACGATATCACGGGCGTAGATACCCTTAAGGCAACGGTGGCGCTGATCCTGCGCTATTTCGGCGAGCTGCCCGAGTGTATGATCACCGCCGCCAAGCACCGCTCTGATGCGGAGTTGATGCAGGCCCGCATCGAGGATTATCTGGAGACCGATTTCCGCACCGCCTCCCTTTCCGAGCTTGCTGAAAAGCTGGGGCTTAGCGTTCCATACCTCTCTAAGCGCATCCGCGAGCTGTGCGGATTTACCTTTAGTCAGCTCCTGCAGGAAGCCCGCTTTAAGGAGGCCATCCGCCTTTTGGACGAGACCGATCTGCCTGTTGGCGATATCATCATTGCCGTAGGCTATGAAAACACCAGCTTTTTCCACAATCAATTCAGAGAGCGCTATCACTGCTCTCCCTTCCGTTGGCGCCGCAACCGTCGCAGCAACGGAGAGGAATGATAAAACGCCCCAAGTGCACTGCACTTGGGGCGTTTCCTTGTAAAACGAAAACCACGCGATAGTCGCGTGGTTCAGTAGAGGTTAACCGATGAACAGGAAATCCTCCGTTGTGATATAATGAGTTTGACCTGCCAGTCAAAACTAAAAAACACAACGGAGGATTTATCTATGAAAGAAGTT
>JAZQWJ010000041.1:0-11278 GCA_045632285.1 Eubacteriales bacterium
AGCGCTAACGCGACCGATGTTGTTTGACGGCATCGCCGCCAAACAACGTGGGTTCGCATACCCCGCCCGAAGATCGGCAAGCGCCGTGGCGCAGCAAGGCATTTGTCAGGCGCAGGGCGTGGGTATATTCGCCGAAGGCGAAATACCCGTTGAGCGTCTCAAAATCTGCTCCTTTTGGCAAGCTTTTTCCTTTGCGGTATTGATTTGCCTTTTTTGTTATGATATAATAACTCTACATTAATGTCGCAGGAGCATCTTCTTATGATAAAATTAGTTGATTTGTTAGACATATCTGAAAGCGAATATAAAGATTACAAAATTCATCTTGCAACAGGACTTCCTGACAAGTTAGAACCATACAATTATTTTGTAATTGACAAATTCAAGGAATGGCAAGAAGAGCAAACGAGCAAAAACTGGAGCCGTAAATATATCATTTCACTTATCTACTACAGTAAAAATGTTTGGCTGTTTGGCGGCATTTACGAAGTGCTATCCAACACGCCCAGCCCTCTAAAAAAAGAAAAATGGACACATCAAGGTTGGAAATACGAAACAAAGTTGCTGGATGTTCAGAGCGATTTGATCGGTAGAGTCTTGTTCTATTTCAAAAAAGAGTTTCGGGCATCTTATCCCACACTCGAATTACAGGCAACCAAAGGCATGTCCCCGTCCGATATTTATGTTTCAAGCATTTTTGATAAGAAAGTAGCCATCACGGATTTTCTCGGATTTGACCATGTAAACATAGATCACGAAACACTTCGTTTGATTGTCAATGACAACATCATGTCTTGGAAAACCGCACTTTCAAACGTCAAAGGCATTTATTTAATTATGGACGAATTAAGCGGAAAACAATATGTTGGAAGCGCCTATGGTGATGAGTGCATTTGGCAGCGATGGGCTGAATACGCAAAAAACGGTCATGGCGGGAACATTGAACTTAAAGAACTATTGCGCCAAAACGGTGATGATTATAAATACAATTTCAAATATTCTGTTTTGGAAATTTGCAATATGAGTTTGGGAAATGAATATATTATTAGCCGTGAAAATCATTGGAAAGAAGTCCTAATGACAAGGAAATTCGGGCTAAACAAAAATTGACTTTGACACCAACATCAAAAGGAGCACCCCATGAAATTAGGAATCAGCTTTCACTGCTATCCGGGTTTGGATGACGAAACGCAGATCGAATTGATGAAAAAGAACGGCTTTGAGGCCACCTTTCTCGGCTCCGAGGATCCCCGTATTGACGAGATCGTGCCCAAGCTCCGTGAGGCGGGCATTCTGCTTGAAAACCTGCACGGGCCGCTTTCGGACGAGCGCTGCAATGCAAACGATATCTGGCGTGACAACGACCGCGCGCCCATTCTACTTGACCGTTTGATGGACGGCGTGGAAAAGTGCGGCAAGTACGGCGTGAAAACGCTTGTTTTGCACGTGACCGCAGGCGCTACACCGCCCCGCCCCAACAAGCGAGGCTATGAGCGCTTTGTGCAGATCTTTGAGCGGGCGCGCGCCCTTGGCGTGGAGATCGCCTGCGAGAACATCCGCCCCTTTGGCAACCTTGCTTTTGTGCTGGAGCAGTTCCCCGACTCCGGCTTTTGCTGGGACGTGGGGCACGAGCATTGCTCGGGCGACAAGCGGCAGTTTATGCCCATGTTCGGCTGCCAGACAAAAGCGCTCCACATTCACGACAACTTTATCGACGGTGACCACCATATGATCCCCTACGACGGCAAGATCAACTTTGACCGTGTGGCACGGCAGATCGCAAAAAGCCCCTATGAGGGCAGCGTCATGCTGGAGCTGATCCAAACCGCCCACCCGATGTATGCCGAGATGTCCCCCGAGGACTATTACGCCCGCGCAGGTGCCGCCGCCAAGCGCTTGGAGGCGCAGATCGCGCATTACCGTAACAGCGGCATTTGATCGCCTTTTTGCATAATATCCCCCCGAACGGGGTAAGATATGGGCGAGGTGATGAACATGAACGAGCCAAAAAACATTCCCGAAAAAAGCCCCGAGAAAAAGAAGAAGCGCCCCGAGATCGAGCCGCCCTACGTGCCCGAATTTGAGGTGCCGGATCCCCCCGTGCCCAACCGCGCGCACACTGAAATGTCGCTTGGAAACTTTGGCCCCACGGCCTTGGATCCCCTTGGGAATTTTGACGCCGACAACGGGCAGTAATTGCATTTGACACAAAAAAGCCGCACCGTGTGCGGCTTTTTTGTGTTTTGGAACGTGGTGAAAATTGAAGTAGAATGCACACACAACGGTGCACTCAATATGCTAAATTGAGGTTTAGCAAGCCCTCTCAGACGCCTTGCGGCGCCAGCTCCCCCAAAGTGGGAGCCTTTGTCGCAAGGTTGATGAGACTCAAGTCTCGCCCTTCGGGAGAGGTGGCATTGCGTAGCAATGACGGAGAGGGTAACCTCCCTAGAAATCAAAATTTGAAATCCGCACAAACAAAGAAATCGCCTTGTAGGGCAGACCACTCCTCTCGGCTTTGCCGAGAGGAGACCGCCCGTTTCGCAACATAGCCGCATGATGCAGCAAAACTCCACAGCCGCTTTTTCTTTTGACACTGCAAGCGCAAAAGAAAAAGTTGCATGCGGGGCTACGCACCCCGAACCCGCGCCGCCTTTTGAAAAAGACGGGCGAAAACTTTTCAAAAAAGTTTTGCGAGCTTTCCGTCTGTGCAAGCTCCTTTTTTGAAAGATTTTGAAAGGGGTTATAGGGGAAAACTTTATCAAAAGTTTTCCCCTAATCCAGCGTTTTTCTCATACCGTTAGGGGGTTATTTTGCAAATTCGATCTCCTCGGCGGGGGTGATCTCCAAGGGCTGCACAAACTCGCCGTTGTGGGCGTGATAGGTACACTCGGGGAACACGTGCCAGGTCTTAAAGCTATCCTCGTCAAACTCCAGCATCTGATAGCCCCAACGCCATTCGGGGTTGAACATATTGAAATCCCAAACGCCGTCGGTGGGGCGGGTATAGTAGGAAAAGCCGCCGATATCGTAAATGTTCTTGTTGCCGTATTCCTCGCCCAGTCGGATCACCTCATAGCGATGGCTGTGTCCCACAAAAATGGCCGCAATGCGGGGATTTTCGCGCAAAAACTCGGCAAACGCCTCGCCCTCGCGCTTGGGCCAGAGATAGTGCGCCAGAATAAACACGGGCTTGTCCTTGTGGATCTCCATTTCACGCTTGGCCCATTCGATATCAAAATGGGTATAGGGAGAGCCTGATGCACCGTCAGCGGGCGCGTTATAGGTATCGGCCATCAAAAACAGTGCGTTGTTGGCCACCACCGAGAACTGGCGATGATGCCCGAACATGGCAAACCACTGCTCGTCACTGTAGCTATCGTGGTTGCCGGGGGCGGCGCAGATGGGAACCGGCATCTTGGACATATAGTCGTCACGGAATTTTTCGCAGAAATTATAAGGTAAATGGCGGAAATCATAGTCGTCGATCGACAGATCGCCCGGCATCAGAATGGCGTGCAGAGGCGCTGCCTCGTGCTCCTTATTGATACACTCCAGCAGATAGTCCATTCTTTCCTTTTGGCTGTAGCCAAGGATAGGGCCGTTGGCGGTGGAGCCGTTGGCACCGGGATATTTTTCGCGCAGCTCGCGGCGCGTTTCCTCGGTGGTGTAATGCACGTCCGAAACCAATAAAATTCTCGTTTTACTCATACCGTTACCTCACTAAATAGCGCCAAGGGCGCGTTTTATCCTGTTCGCTTGCATAGTCGATGCCAACACGTGGGCCTGCTGTGATCGTGGGCTGCGGCGTGCCGTCGTCCTCGAGCCAAAGACCGTTTTCAGGGCAGAGGAGCAACTTGTTTTCGGCACAGGTGATGCCCATTGCCTTGGTGACACGGCCGGGGCCGATCGCCCCCTCCACGCCACGGATCAGCACCGCCTCGGGATGTCCCTCGGGGCCTGTGACCACGTTGAGCAGACTGTGGATGCCGTAGCACAGATACACATAGGCAATGCCGCCCGCCTGATACAGCGTATCGGTGCGGGGCGTGCGCCCCTTGTGGGCGTGACAGGCGGTGTCCTCCTCGCCAAAATAGCATTCGGTTTCTACAATGCGGCGACACAGCACCGTTCCATCGGGCAAGCGACGGCAAAGCAGCTTGCCGACAAGTGCGGGGGCAAGCTTTGTTGCGGGTTGCGCAAAATCATTTGCCTGCAAAACCACAGCGCTCACCTCCTCTTTTTACCATTGTAACACAGCAAAGCGATATTTGCAAGATAAAATGCACATTTTACTCGTTTGACTGTTTTTTTACGACCTCATATTGCGGATTGCGGATCAAAATACCATCCTTGGTTAAAAGGATCTCCACGGTTTCGCAATTTTTGATATGAAGCGCCTTTCGCATGGATTGAGGGATGACGCAGCGCCCCAAGGCATCAATTTTTAAAATTACGCCGATCGGTGTCATAATTTCTCCTTTTTTGTTGCAAACTATAGCATATAATACGTGCTACAAGCATATGTTATCACAAAAAAGGTGAGATTTTTGTCGAAAAAAGGATGCATTGAAAAAAACGCCCTTGCGGGCGTTTTTTTACTCTAAATTATTCAAGTAGGCATCAATGATATCCGAAACCGTTTTGCGCTGCTTGGGTGTCAGCCCCTCCAGCTTTTTGGTCAGATCGTCAAACACGTATGCCTTGCCCGCAGGCAGCTCGTCACGCAGCAAATAGTCGGCCGAAACGTCCAACGCCTTTGCGATCTTGGCGAAAACTGTGATGCTGGGGGATTTCAAACCTCTTTCGATCTCTCCCAAATAAACAACTCCAATATCGGCCTTTTCCGCAAGCTCCTCTTGCGTTAGCTTTAGACTTTTTCTTGTTTCCTTTACGCGAAGCCCAAAAAACTTTTTGTCCACAGCGCCACCCCATTCAATAGCATAGTTTATATGCTTTCATTATAGAATTTGATCGCCCACTTTAAAACACGCTAAAGAATTCTATACACGCTATTGAAGTTTTGTTTGGAAACTTTTTATTGCCCATTGCTTGTAATACATATGCAAAATAACACAAATTTTATTGCGCAAAGATTTTGATAACACCTTGACTTTATCACTTATATTTTATATAATATTTATGTATATTTTTTCATGAAGGAGAAAATCCATGGTCAAGCTTACTCCCAACGGCGTGTATCTGGTTGACGGCAAGATCGCCGCAACCGCTCCCCTCTCCCCCGAGGAGGCACGCAAAAATACCATTGCTTACTCTATTTTGCAGGCACACAATCTTTCTAATGACAATAAAAAGCTGAACATCCGCTTTGATGCGATGCTCTCTCACGATATTACCTACGTGGGCATTATTCAAACCGCGCGCGCCAGCGGTCTTGAGGAATTTCCCGTGCCCTATGCGCTGACCAACTGCCACAACTCTCTTTGCGCCGTTGGCGGCACCATCAACGAGGACGACCACGTCTTCGGTCTTTCCGCAGCAAAGAAGTACGGCGGCATCTACGTGCCCGCCAACCAGAGTGTCATTCACTCCTTTGCCCGCGAGGAGATGGCCAAGTGCGGCGCTATGATCCTTGGCTCTGACAGCCACACCCGCTACGGCGCTCTCGGCACTATGGCCGTGGGCGAGGGCGGCCCCGAGCTTGTCAAGCAGCTTTTGAAGAACACCTATGACATTCCCGCCCCCGAGGTGGTTCTGGTTTACCTCACGGGCAAGCCCAAAAAAGGCATCGGCCCCCACGACGTGGCCATTGCCCTGGTTGGCGCCACCTTTGAAAACGGCTTTGTGAAAAACCGTGTACTGGAGTTCGTTGGCCCCGGTGTGAAGGAGCTGCCCATGGACTTCCGTAACGGCATTGACGTGATGACCACCGAGACCACTTGTCTTTCTTCTATTTGGGAGACCGACGAGGTGGTGGAGCAGCACTACAAGGCCCACGGCAGACCCGAGGACTATAAAAAGCTGCAGCCCGGCAAGGTGGCCTACTACGACCGTATGGTGGAGATCGACCTTTCCGAGATGGAAAGCATGATCGCCCTGCCCTTCCACCCCTCCAGAGCCTATACCATCCATTATTTTAACGAGCACGCAAAGGAGCTTTTGGCTGAGGTTGAGGCCGAGGCTGTTGCAAAGTTTGGCAGCAAGGCCAAGCTTGATCTTGTCAGCAAGGTGCGCCCCGACGGCAGCGTGATGGCCGATCAGGGCATTATCGCAGGCTGCGCCGGTGGTATGTTTGACAGTATTGACGAGGCTTCTTCCATTCTCAAGACCGGCAACGTGGGCAACAGCTATTTCAATCTGTCGGTTTATCCCACCAGTATCCCCGTTTCGTTGGAGCTGACCCGCATCGGCGTTTCGGCCGAGCTGCTCTCGAGCGGTGCCGTGATCAAGCCCTCGTTCTGCGGCCCCTGCTTTGGTGCCGGCGACGTCCCCGCCAACAACGGTCTGTCGCTTCGCCACACCACCCGTAACTTCCCCAACCGCGAGGGCTCGAAGCCCGGTGAGGGTCAGCTTTCGGGCGTGGCACTGATGGACGCACGCTCGATCGCCGCAACCGCCGCCAACGGCGGCATCATCACCGCCGCCACCGACGTGGAGTACACCCACGAAGCTCACCAATACAGCTACGACCGTTCGGTTTATGAAAAGCGCTGCTACTATGGATTTGGCAAGGCCGACAAGAACGCCGAGCTGATCCTTGGCCCCAACATCACCGACTGGCCGAAGATGTACGAGCTTTCTGACAATCTGCTTTTGGAGCTGACTGCCGTCATTCACGATCCGGTCACCACTACCGACGAGCTGATCCCCTCGGGCGAGACCTCGTCTTACCGCTCCAATCCCCTGCGCCTTTCCGAGTTTGCCCTCTCCCGCCGCTGCCCCGATTACGTAGGCCGCTCTAAGGCCGTGGCCGCCGATGAAAAGGCGCGCCGCGAGGGTGTGATCTCCGACAAGATTGCTTTTGCCCTCTCCAAGGTGGGCAACGCCGATGCGCTGGCTCCCGCCACTCAGTTCGGTTCCTGCGTATTCGCCAACAAGCCCGGTGACGGCTCTGCCCGCGAGCAGGCCGCCTCCTGCCAGAAGGTGCTGGGAGGCTTTGGCAACATCTGCTATGAGTTTGCCACCAAGCGCTATCGCTCCAACTGCATCAACTGGGGCATCCTGCCCTTTACGTTGGATGCGGACACCAAGTTTGAATATGCCGAGGGCGACTTTGTGTTTGTGCCTGCCGTGCGCGAAAAGATCGCCGCAGGCATTGAGGAGTTCCCGGCAAAGGTGATCCGTGCAAACGGCACCGTTGAGGACATTACCCTTTACGTCAAGGGGCTGACCGACAACGAAAAAGAGATCATTCTCCGCGGTTGCCTGATGAACTATTACGCCGCACAAAATAAATAATTTACAAAAAGGAGAAGCTGGCTATGGCAAAGCAGTATAAGCTGGGCATCGCCCTGATGGGCGACCACGTCAATATGATCGGCCAGATCGGTTGGGATGCATTTTTCACCGGTTGGGATCGCAAAAACATCGAGCGCTGGGCAAACGAGGCCGCCCGAAACGGCTTGATCTATCAATCCATCCATTCTCCCTTTGCCCACGAGGGCAACGTCAGCCGCATGTGGCGCGAGGGCGAGGCGGGCGTGGCCGTGACCAATCTTTTGATCGATTGCGTGAAGGATTGCGCCAAATTTGACATCCCCGTGATGGTCATTCATCCCTTTATCGGTTTTAAGGATCACACCCCCACACAGGTGGGTCTTGACAACTATAAGCGTGTGGTAGAGGTTGCCAACAAGTTGGGCGTAAAGCTGGGCTTTGAAAATGTGGAGGGCGAGGAGTATCTCGCCGCCCTGATGAAGGAATTCTGGAACGAGCCCTGCTGCGGCTTTTGCCTTGACACCGGTCACGAGCAGTGCTACAACGGCGGCAAGGATATGATGGCGCTTTACGGCGAGAAGCTGTGCCACACCCACTTCAACGACAATCTGGGCATTTTCCTGCCCCCCGATGCTCCCGTAGAAAACACCTGGCACAACGACCTGCACCTGACTATGGGTGACGGTATTGTGGACTGGAAGGGCGTGATGGATCGCATCGACGCTTCTCCTTACGAGGGGCCGCTGATCTGCGAGCTGACCCGCGGCAACAAGCCCGGTCGCCACGACCACGACGGCTACGCTGCCATGACCATGGAGGGCTTTTACGCCTTTGCATTGGAGCGCGCACGAAAGGTGCGAGACAGACAACTGTAATGAAGCAGCATAAGCTTGGCATCAACGTGCTGGGGGGTATGGGCGGACTGAACGTGCCCCAGCACATTTCCCTGATCCGACAGGTGGGTTGGGACGCCTTTTTTACGGGTTGGGACCCGAACCGCACCGCCGCGTGGGCAGATGCCGCCGCCCGAAATGGCCTGATCTACACCTCGATCCACGCGCCCTTCAGCCACGAGTACCGCATCTGGAACGGCGGCGAGGAGGGCGATAACGAGATCAAGACCATGATCGCTTGCATTGAGGATTGCGCACGCAACAGCATCCCCGTGATGGTGCTGCACACCATGAACGGCTTTTCTCCCAAAACGCCCGTCGCCCCCACACAGGTGGGATTGGACGGCTATGCCCGTATCATCGAGGCGGGCAACAAGCACGGCGTAAAGCTGGCCTTTGAAAACACCGAGTGCGAGGAATTTCTTGCCGCGGTGATGCAAAAATTTTGGAACGAGCCCTGCCTTGGCTTTTGCTATGACACGGGGCACCAGCAGTGCTACCGCAACAGCGACGTGATGGCGCTGTACGGCGAAAAGCTCTGCCACACCCATTTTGACGACAACATTGGCGTGACGGGTGACGTGATCACCTGGTACGACGATGCCCATCTGCCCATGGGCGACGGCATTGTAGACTGGAAGGGCGTGATGGACAGCATTGACGCCTGCGGCTACAACGGTGTGCTGACCTGTGAGCTTTCTATGAAGGATAAGCCCGAGCGCGATCTGCACGGCGCCTATAAAAATATGCCCGTGGAAGAATTTTACGCCCTTGCGCTGGAGCGTATGCGCCGCGTGCTTGAGCGCACTCTGTAACAAAAAATGTCACAAAAACACACATACGGTATCAATATTTTGGGCGACACAAGCCGTTATCCCGTCACCGATCAGATAAAAATGGTGCGGGATGCCGGCTTTGACGCCTTCTTTACAGCGTGGGATCCAAGCGCCACCGCAGAGATCGCCAAAACGGCAAAACGATGCGGTCTTGACTACTATTCCATCCACGCCCCCTGCAAGCACACGCCGCTTTTGTGGCGGGAAGGATCCGACGGTGACGAGGTTGCAAAAATGCTGACCGATTGCATCACCGACTGCGCCGATCACGGCGTTTCGGTGATGGTGGTACACCCCTGCATCGGCTATAGCTTCCCCAGCCTTTCGCAGATCGGCCTTGACCGCTATGCCCGCATTTTAGAGGTGGCAGAGCGCCGCGGCGTGACCGTGGGCTTTGAAAATCTGGAGGGCGAGGAGTACCTTGCCGCCGTGATGAAGGCCTTTTGGCAATCCCCCGCCTGCGGCTTTTGCTTTGACACGGGACACGAGCGTTGCCACAACTACGGCAGGGATATGATGGCCCTTTACGGCGAAAAGCTGTGCCTGACACATCTCAATGACAATCACGGCCGCTGGGCACCCGAGGACGACAGCTCTCTTTGGGTATGGAACGATATGCACCTGCCCCCTGGTGACGGCATCGTCAACCGGAAAAGCGTGATAGATCGCATCGAGGCCTCCCCCTACAAGGGGCCGCTGATGTGCGAGCTGAAGCTCACACCCAGCCCCGGCCGTACCGATCACGATGCCTACCGTGCTATGCCCCTCTCCGATTTTTATGCGCTGGCTTTGGAGCGCGTGCGCCGCGTTGCCGCGCGTGAAATTTAACGAACATCCGCAAATATGTAGCAAAAATCGCTATACGTATTATAATTTTCCTAACTTCGGAGGTATTGAAATATGGAAAAGATCAAAATGACAACGCCGCTGGTCGAGATGGACGGCGACGAAATGACCCGCATTCTTTGGCAAATGATCAAGGACGAGCTGCTGCTCCCCTTTGTGGATCTTAAGACCGAATACTATGACCTTGGCCTGCCCGAGCGTGAGCGCACCAAGGATAAGGTGACCTTTGACAGCGCTTATGCTACTCAAAAATACGGCGTGGCCGTCAAGTGCGCCACCATCACCCCCAACGCCCAGCGCATGGAGGAATACAACCTTAAGCAGATGTGGAAGAGCCCGAACGCCACCATCCGCACCATTCTGGATGGCACCGTATTCCGCTCACCCATTCTTGTCAAGGGCATCACCCCTAACGTGCGCACATGGCAAGAGCCCATCATCATCGCCCGCCATGCCTACGGCGATGTGTACAAGAACACCGAGTTCCGCGTGCCCAGCGCCGGAAAGGCTGAAATTTGCTTTACCGATGAGCAGGGCAATGAAACCCGCCAGCCCATTATGACCTTCAAGGGCGCAGGCGTGATGCAGGGCATGCACAACACCGACGCCAGCATCGCTTCCTTTGCGCACAGCTGCTTCCAGTATGCGCTGAGTGTAAAGCAGGATCTGTGGTTCTCCGCCAAGGATACCATCTCCAAAACCTACGATCACCGCTTCAAGGATATCTTTGCCGAGCTGTATGAAACCCAGTACAAGGCGGAGTTTGAAGCCGCCGGCATCGAATATTTCTATACGCTGATCGACGACGCTGTCGCGCGCGTCATCCGCAGCAAGGGCGGCTTTATCTGGGCGCTCAAGAACTACGACGGCGACGTGATGAGCGATATGGTCGCTACCGCCTTCGGCAGCCTTGCCATGATGACCAGCGTGCTCGTATCCCCCAACGGCCAGTACGAGTACGAAGCCGCGCACGGCACCGTGACCCGTCACTATTACCGCTACCTGAAGGGCGAAGAAACCAGCACCAACCCGGCGGCCACCATTTTTGCATGGACGGGCGCACTTCGCAAAAGAGGCGAACTGGATCACCTGCCTGACCTGTGCGCTTTTGCTGATCGCCTGGAAAAGGCGACCATCACCACCATCGAAAGCGGCAAAATGACCGGCGATCTGGCTGCGCTCTACGAGGGCGAAGCTCAGAAGCTGAACAGCGACGACTTCCTCGACGCCATCGCCGCCAATCTGTAACGGAGGAAATCATGGCTCTCATTCGCCAATTTGCTGTTATTGCGGGCATCTCGTGTTTGG
>JAZQWJ010000042.1:0-45849 GCA_045632285.1 Eubacteriales bacterium
TGTTGGTCACGGTGAGAAAATAGGCCCATTCGGCGATTTCCTCCACGGTGGCCCAGCGCTTCAGGGGCGTTTCATCCATGATTTCGGCCCACAGCTCCGGATCGTTGATCACGCATTCGTTCAGCGGGGTGAGCACGCCGCCGGGATCCAGACTGTTGCAGGTCGCGCCAAAGGGTGCCACCCGCAGTGCCACGTTTTTGGTATAGGCGATCACGCCGCCCTTGCTGGCGCAGTAGGCGGGAAATTCCGCACCCGTGTGCCCACTTGCGGAGCCGATGCTCAGCACCGAGCGGATGCCGCGGCGCACGCCGTATTTTTCGGTCATATGGATCAGCGCCTTCAGATTGACCTCGATGTCATCCTCGTTTTGCGTTCCCGCGTTGTTGATCAGGATCTCCACGTCCTCGATCTCGGGCAGCGCCTCGTAGTCCCTGACGTCACACCGATAATGGGTATAGGCCGCGTGTGTAAGCCCCGCTGCCTCGCGGTCGATGCCGACAACGGTGTGCCCCTTTTTTAAAAACAGCTCGGCAATGGCAAGCCCAATGCCCCGCGACGTACCCGTGATCAAAGCCTTCATTCTGCCCTTCTCCCTTCCACGTACTCCAAATAATCCTTACCGACGGCATCCTGCCGCCATTTTTTGCTGATGCGATAGCCGACGGGTGAAAAGGCGACCTCCATCAAAAGCTCGGCCACAGCCCCCGTCAGGGCGCACATCGCGCATTGCAGCACCGTCCAGCTGAAGCCACCCCAAAAGATGGGGGCAAAGCCGACGAACACGATAACAGAGAAAATAAAGTTATCCAAAAATTGGCCAACGAACGTAGAAACGTAGGTCCTGGCGGCAAAGGCAAGCTTGCCGTCGGGATCTTTGGAAAAGCATTTGCCGATCAAAAAATTCAGGGTGTTATTGATGACCGCCGAGGCAAGGAACGCCACCGTGCTACCAAGCAAAATGAACCACGTCCCCCCAAAAATGCCGTCAAAGGCACTGTAATCCGCCGCCGTGGACGGAATGATGCTTGCCACAAAAAAGATCAGGCAGGTCAGCAGATTGATGGCCGCCGCCAGCACCGAGATGCGATTGGAGGCCTTGGGGCCAAAGTGCTTGGTGATCATATCCATACACATAAACGACAGCCAGGAGATCAGAATGCCGCCGTCCAGCGCGATCCAATCCAGCTGCAGCAGTGTTTTGTTGGCAAGCAGGTTCATACAGATCACACTGACCACAAACAGCGTGACCACCGTGGCGGGGATAGAGCGTATCAGGATCTTGAACTCCAGCAGCTCCTGCCGTATTCTGTTTTTCACGCGATCCCCTCCCTTCGGGCTCTTTTCAGCCGCCCGCAGGCGGCACTCTCCTTTTAGGATACCGCGACACGGCCGGATTGTCAAGTCGTTTCGGGGCATTTTTGCATTTTCGTTACTTTTATCGCATTGACCCGCCCACCGGCTTGAACGGCGCCGTTTTGCATTTTTATGCAGGAAATATTGTAAATAAATTATTAATTTTGAACTAAAATATTGACAGGATATATATAAATACAGTATAATCTTTTATATTTTGCTTTGAATTTTAATGTGTTTTTCTGTAAAGCACATTGCAAAGGAGGTTTTGAAATGGGTAACGGCTTTTTGAGATTTCAAAAGCAGCAAAAGCGCCGTGTGTGGATCAAAAGCGGCATATTCGGCCTTTCGGTCGGTGTGCTGGCCGGCGCTGTGGCTACGATCATACAAAAGCTGACCGCCGCGGGCCCCCGTGCGCTGGTCTTGCTCCCCGCCGCCATTGCGGCGCTTGTTGGCCTTGGCTTGATGCTTTTATGGCTTTATCCCACGGACAAGCGGCTGGCAAAGCGGCTTGACACCGCACTGGCGCTTGGAGAGCGCGTACAAACGATGGTGGCGTATCGCAACGACGAGGGTGAGATGGCTGCCCTGCAGCGGACAGATACCGACCAACGGCTGCAGGCGGCGCCCCGCACCGCCCTGCGCGAGTGGCCGCGTGTGCTGTGGCATCTGATCGCCCCCGTGCTGGCCGCAGCAGCACTGATCGCGGCCATTTTGATCCCCCAACGGGTGATCCTGCCCCCCGAACCCCCCGCAGAGCCGGACTATGAGGCCACCGACTGGCAAAAGGTGGCACTGGCCGAGCTGATCGAGGAGGTCAAGGCCTCTGTGCTGGAGCAGACCCCCAAGGCCGAGGTCGTGACCTCGCTGGAGGAGCTGCTGGCCTCACTGGATACACCAAGACCCGCCTCCGCGTTGAAGGCGGACGTGGTCAACGTGATCGGCAAGGTGCATCGCAGCATCGACACCGCCAACTCCTACAACGACGTATCCGTGGCACTTTTTGCCTCCACCAACGAACAGCTCAAAAGGCTGGGAACCGCCATCGGCTCTCTGTCGGGCACCACGGTGCGCACCGAGCTTTCCGATGCCCTTTCCAAGACCGACCGCGCCGCGCTGCCCGCTCTGCTGACCGCGCTGCGTGATGCGCTGGCGACCCTTTCCCTCTCCCCCGAGGACGAGCTTGCCGCTGCCTTTACGGCCTTTGCGGCCGCACTGCAGGAGGCCGCCGACGGCATGGAAACGCACACCGACACCTGGCTTTCCGGCAAGCTGAACACGGCCTTTACCGCCCTTTCCGATCTTTTGAACAACGAGCTGTTTTTGCAGCACGGCAACGAGCAGGTGCGCGCCACCGTGATCGCCGGACTGATGACGATCTTTGGCCTGACGACAGAGGATCTGCCCGACGACCTGTTTCAAAACGGTGAAGGTCTGCCCGACGCCGACGAGGGCGTTTACGAGCCCGAGGAGGACGACAAGCTGAACTCCGGCGGCTATGGCGATGCCGAACAGGTCTTTGGCAGCAACGATATGATCTACGACCCCATTGGAAAGCGCTACGTCTCTTACGGCGAGCTGCTTGGCGACTATCACCGCCTGGTCTCTGCCCAGCTGCTTTCCGGCCAGACCCCCGATACCCTTTCCGCCTACATCACCAAATACTTTACGTCACTTTACGACGGCTCGAAGAGCCCGAACGAATAAAAAGGAGCATATGAAAATGAATACTGCCGCAAAGAATGATAAAAATACCGCTGTCAACCCCGAGACCGCTGCCCGCGTTCAGCGCTTTAACGAGGCCGTCACCCGCGTGCGTGCCGAGCTGAGAAAGGACGTGGTCGGTCAAGAGGATATTCTGGAGAACGTGCTGATCGCCATCGTGGCCGGCGGCAACGTGCTGCTGGAGGGCGTGCCCGGCGTTGGCAAGACCCGCCTTGTCCGCTCGCTTTCCCGCGTGCTCTCCCTTGACTTTTCCCGCATTCAGTTCACCCCCGACCTGATGCCCTCGGATATCACGGGCGCCAACGTGATCGAGCGCGACGAGAACGGCAATATGAAGACCAGCTTCCGTCCCGGCCCCATTTTTGCAAGCCTTGTGCTGGCAGACGAGATCAACCGCGCCACCCCCAAGACCCAGTCGGCTATGCTGGAGGTGATGCAGGAGCATAAGGTGACCGTTGGCGGCAAGCTGTACGCCGTAAACGAGCCCTTTTTCGTAATGGCAACCCAGAACCCCATCGAGCAGGACGGCACCTATCCCCTGCCCGAGGCGCAGATGGACCGCTTTTTCTTTAAGCTTTTGATGAAGTTCCCCGGCAAGACCGAGCTTTGCGACATCGTGAATATGACCCAGGTCACCATGGACGAGACCGCCGAGGCCGTGATCGACGGCCCCACCATTTTGGAAATGCGCAAGCTGGCCGCCGAGGTGCCCGTGCTGGATGAGGTGCTGACCTACGCCGTGGATCTTGTCACCGGCACCCACCCCGAGGTCGAGTCCCCCTCCGCTGCTGCCGCCAAGTACATCAAATACGGCGCTTCTCCCCGTGCGGCACAGGCCCTGATCACCTGCGCCAAGGTCCGCGCCCTGCTGAACGGCCGCTACAACGTTTCCTTTGAGGACGTAGACGCCCTGGCTTATCCCGTGCTGCGCCACAGGATCAAGGTCAACTACAACGCCGTCAACGACCGCCTTGGCACCGACGACGTGATCGCGATGCTGATCAAGGAAACCAAAAAAGCGTGATCGGCTGAGGTCTTATGAAGAAATTTATCATTAACGAGGCGTTTTTGCAGCAGATCGAAGCGATGCAAAGCATCCTGAAGCAAAACGTATCGGGACTGTTCGGCGGAAACCGCAAGAGCCGCAGCTTTGGCTCCTCCTGCGAGTTTGCCGACCATCGCGATTACGTGCGCGGAGATGACGTATCCAAGATCGACTGGAATGCATACGCCCGCTTTGAACGACTGTATCTGAAGCTGTTTTTGGACGAGCGGCAGATGCACACCAGGATCTATATCGACGCCAGCCGCTCGATGGATTTTGGCGAGGGCGGCAAGGCCGAGCAGGCCATCCGCCTGGCCGCGGCCATCGCCTATATCTCGATCTGTGAGATGGACCGCGTGTCGATCAGCGTCATCCACGAGGGCGAGATCACCGAGGTGATCTCGGGCATTGCGGGCAAGGATGCCTATCTTGCCTCGATCTCGGCCCTGAACGACGTGACCTTTGAGGGGGATAGCCACATCTCCCGCGCCATCCTGCCCTCTAACGTGGGCTATGGCGACGGCCTGTCGATCCTGATCTCGGATTTTTTGACCGACAACAACTATGAGGATGCCATTGATCTTTTGACCGACAAAAAGCGCGACGTTTTTTGCGTGCAGATCCTTTCTGCCGAGGAGATGGACCCCCAGACCCGCGGCAAGGTGCATCTGTTTGACAGCGAAAACGACAGCCTGCAATACCGCAAAAACGTAGATCGCGAGATCGCCCGCGCCTATCGCGCAGCACTGGAATACGCCACCGCCCGTATCGAGCAATACTGCAAGGCGCGGGGCGGCAGCTATCTCTTGCTGAGCGCCGAGGAATCCGTGACCCGCGTGATCCTGGAGCAGCTGGTGGATCGGGAGGTGCTGAAATGACCTTTTTGTATCCCCTTGGCCTTTTGGGCCTTTTGGGCATCCCCGTTCTGATCGTCATTTACATCATCAAAAGTAAATACACCGAGCAGACCGTAGCCTCCACCTATCTGTGGACCCTCAGCAACCGCTTTCTCAAGCGTAAAAACCCCATCAGCCGCGTTACCGGCATCATCAGCCTGATCCTGCAGATCCTTTCGATCGCGGTGATCTCGCTGGCCATTGCCCACCCCACCGTGACCGTGGCGGGCGCCGCCACCGAATACTGCTTTTTGCTGGACGACTCGGCCAGTATGCAGATGACCCTGAACGGAGAAAGCCGCTTTGACCGCGCCAAGGACAGGGTCGAGGCCCTGATCGAGGACGCCGTAGACGGCAGTGTCTACACGCTGCTGCGCCTTAGCACGGGCAAGGCCCCGGTTTACGAGCGACTGGAAAGCAAGGCGCAGGCCATCGAGCTGCTGAACGAGCTTTCCCCTGCCTATCTGGCCGACGACTATGGCGACGCCCTTGGCACGGCGCAGAGCTATTTTGACGAAAACCCCGGCGTTAAGACCTATCTGATCACGGATGCGACCTTTGCCTCGCTGCAGAACCTGACCGCGATCAACGTCAGCGCCGACGAGAAGAACTATGCCGTCGGTGACGTCTCCTATACCCTGGAGGACGGCAAGCTGACCGTATACGGCAACGCCACCGCCCACGCCGCGGGCGAGCCGATGCGCATCAGCCTGTATATCGACGGCGCCGCAACGGCCGCCTACTCCGGCTCCTATATGGGCACCGTAGGCATCAAGCTCCCCTTCCAGCTTTACGCCGAGGGGGTCGAGCGCTTTTCCTCTTTGCGCGTGGTGCTGGAGAACGAGGACGCGCTGGCCGCGGACAACGAGTTTATCCTGTTTAACAAGGAGGCCGAAAACTCCTACAGCACGCTGATCGTCAGCGATCGCCCCTTCTTTATCGAGTCTGCGCTGCGCGCCATCTCCAACGCAAGCATCACCGTGCTTTCTACCGAGGAGTTTGACAACCGCCGCGGCTACGGCCTGTATATTTTTGACAGCTTTGTGCCGACCGAGCTGCCCGCCGACGGCGCCACGTGGTTCATCAACCCCACGGGCAGCGTGGAAAACGCGGGCTTTAGCTATCAGGGAGAGGTCGAGCCGGAGGACGGCTGCGTGCTGACCCTGACCGACTCTGCCGCCGCCATGGCGCTTGCCCTGCGCGAGGAGCTGCTGGGCAACGACATCCATCTTTCCAAATACGCGCAATGCGCGCTGACCCGCCGCTTTACCACGCTGTACAGCCACGAGGGCGACCCTGTGATCTTTGCGGGCACCAACGGAAACGGAAGCCGCCAGGCGGTGATCGCCTTTGACCTGCATTGCTCTGACCTGCCGCTGCTGTTTGATTACACGGTGCTGATGCGCAATCTGCTGACCTACTCCTTCCCCGACATCATCGACGGCACCGCCTTTACGGTGGGTGAGGAGCTGGAGGTCAACGTGACCGCCAACTGCGAGAGCATCCGTGTGGATACCCCTCTTGGCAACGTGGCGTATCTGGAGACGAGCGGCACGACAAGCAGCTATCAGCTGACCGAGGCCGGCACCTATACCCTGACGGTCACGGTGGCGGGCTCGCCCAAGATCTTTAACGTTTACGCCTCGGTAGAGGAGCGCGAAGGACAGACCTCGCCCTTTGGCGGTAGCCTTGCGCTTTCCGGCGAGCCCACCGACGGCGGCCTTGACGGCACCTATGACGGCATGACGCTGCTGTTCATCCTGCTCGCAGTACTATTTTTAGCGGATTGGGGGATCTATTGTTATGAAAAGCATCAGCTTCGATAATCCCTACCTTCTGCTGCTCTTTATCCCGCTGGCGCTGGCCATCGTCATCCCCTATCTGCTGGCCTTTCGCCGCGATCGCCGCGCCAAGGCACCGCTGCTTTCTATGATCTTGCATCTTACGATCGCCGCGGCGGTGACCCTTGCGGTGGCAGGACTTTCCACCACCGCCGTGATGACCGAGACCCACGTGATCGTGGTGGCCGACGTCTCTCACTCCACGCGTGAGCCCCAGCGCATCGATGCCCTGCTGAGCAACATTGAAGAAAAGCTGCCCGAAAACAGCCGCGTAGGCCTTGTTTGCTTTGGCCGCGACGCCGTGCTGATGGCCGCCCCCGGCGAGCCTATGCCCTCGGTGACCGCCGCTGCGGTGGACGGCTCTGCCACCGACATTGCGGGTGCCCTGCGCTACACCGCCGAGCTGTTCCGCCCCGACGTGATCAAGCGCGTGCTGCTGGTGACAGACGGCCATGCCACCGACAGAAACGGCGATGCCGCGCTGGTCAGCGCCGTGGATGCCCTGTATGCCAAGGATATTTTTGTTGACGCCGTTTATCTGGACAACAACCTTGACGAAAACGCGCGCGAGATCCAGATCTCCGAGGTGGCCGAGCTGACCTCCACGGCCTATCTTGGCCGCGAGAGCCGCGCCGCCGTGCTGGTGGACACCAGCTACGATACGCAGGCTATTGCCGAGCTTTATTGCAACGGCGTACTGAGATCCGTGCGTGCCGTTACGCTTTACCGTAATGCGCTCAATCGCGTCAGCTTTGAGCTGCAGACCGATACCCCGGGCGAATTTGACTATGAGGTGCGGATCAAGGCAGACGAGGATCTGACCCCCATCAACAACACCTACACGTTTACCCAGCGGATCGGCAGCGAGATCAAGCTGCTGCTTGTGACCGACGATCCTGCCGACGTGACCCGCGCAGAGGAGCTTTACGGCAACGGCGCCGAGATCGTGACCTGTATGAACGGCCACGGCGTCCCCACCACCGTAGAGGCCCTGTGCGAATTTGACGAGATCCTGATCTCGGATATCGACGTGAAAACGATCCCCGACCTTTCCGCCTTTGTCGACGCGCTGACCAAGGCTGTTTCGGTGCTGGGCAAAAGCCTGCTGGTGGCAGGCGATCTGCACATCCAAAACCAAAGCGACCCTGCCATACTGGCACTGCAAAAGCTACTGCCCGTTACCTACGGTAACGACGACAGCACGCCAAAGCTTTATACCCTTGTGGTAGACAACTCCCGCAGTATGCAGAACGCCGCGCGCCTGCTGATGATGAAGGAGGCCGCCAAGGAGCTGATCGATCTGATAGATAAAAACGACCACGTGGCCATCGTTTCCTTTGCGGGCAACGCCACGGTCCTGCAGATCCCCACCCCCGCCACCGACAAGGAGGCGCTGAAAAAGGTGATCGACGACATCACCCCCATTCAGGGCACCTTTCTTGGCAAGGGCCTTTCCGTGGCCCACGAGCTGATCGGCGAGCTTGCCTATGAGACCAAGCAGGTGATGCTGATCAGTGACGGTATGACCTACACACTGGAAAAGGACAATCCCGTTGAGGTGGCGCGTCAAATGGCCAAGGCCGGCATCCGCGTTTCCGCCATCAACCCCAATTCCAGAGAGGGCGCCGCAGAGCTGGAGCGCATTGCCAACGCCGGCAACGGCAAGGTCTATTCCATCCAAAACGAAAACAGCATTCACGACTTTATCTTCAGCGAGGTGGCCGACGACGTGACCATGTCTGTGGTGGACGGCACGCTTTGCCCCATCCGCATTGAAAAAACGGGAGACCCCGCACTGCAGGGGATACTTTCGATCGATGCGACCCTTGGCTTTGTCTTTTCCAAGGCCAAGCCCTCTGCCACCACTGCGGCAACCGTCAAATACCCCGGCAAGGAGCTTTACGCGCCCCTTTACGCCCATTGGAGCTATGACAGCGGCCGCGTGGCAGTGCTGACCACCACCGTTGGCGGCAGCTGGAACGCGCTTTGGACTGTCGGCACCAACGGATACCGCTTTGCTTCTTCGCTGGTCGGGGTCAACGTGCCGCAGCAGCGGCTGGATCACCCCTTCCGCCTGAATATCGATCTTGACGGCTGCTATGCCGCCATCGAGGTGATCCCCGCCTCCGTCCGTCACGATGCCACTGTCACGATGGAGCTGACCTCCCCTGACGGCAGCGTGCTGGAGCGCACCCTCACCTTTGACTCTCAGCGCTATTTCCACGAGATCAAGACCGACGCCGTGGGCAAATACACCCTGCGCGTGCTGTACACCGCGGGGGATAAGAGCTATCCCGCCACCGCGACCTTCCACCTCCCCTACCTCCCCGAATACGATGCCTTTACGCTGTTTGACGCCTCGGTGCTTTACGCCGCCGTGCGCGATCGCGGCAGCGTGACCGAGGGCGCCGTGCCTGTTTTGGAGAACGAGGAGGGGCGCACGGCCACCTATAAGATGACCTTTGAGCTGCCCTTGATGATACTGGCCGTGGTGCTTTATATCACCGACATTATAATAAGAAAATTAAAATGGAGCGACGTCAAGAGCTTTTTTGGTCGCAAGCAAAGAAAAGGAGGCGGAAAAGCGGTATGAAGCAAAAGAAAATATGGATAGCCCTGCTGCTTTTGGCAGCGATGCTGCTGACCGCCTGCGGGCAGTACACCCCCGCCGCCATCCCCGGCGGCGACCACCGGCCGACAGGGCCCGAGGATCTTGGCGGCGGCCCCTCTGGGGCGCCGCAGGAGGGGCCCTGGACCGTGACCCTGACCTATCAGGGCGAGGTCTACACCAAGCCCGTGGACGTGCCCATCACCGTGCAATGGAGTGACGGATTTTCGGTGCATTCCGCCGAGATGAAGGACGGCGTAGCCTCGATCGAGGGGCTGGATGACGCCTACCCCTACACCGTTTCGCTTTCCCACGTGCCGGTCGGCTTTGTCTACAACCCCAACGGCCACGTGGCAAAAACCGACGACCGCCACGTGGTGATCGAGATGGCCAAGCCCGTACGCACCGCCAAAAGCGGCAGCAATCTTTACACCGATATCATTCAGATCACCAAGCCCGGCACCTATCAGACCACGCTGACCTCGGCCTCTAAGACCGTTTATTATCAGTTTGCCCCCCAAGAAAAGGGCACCTACGTGATCGAATCCTGGGTCAACACGACCGAAAACAACGTCAACCCCATTATGGAGGTCTACACGGGCACCTTTGCCAACAAGGTCTATCAGGGCTTGCTTGACGACGGCAGCTATGCCTCGACCTACACCAAAAACTTTAAGCGCGATTTTTCGATCGACGGCGACGAGATCGGCAACGTTTATCCCTTTGGCGTTAAGGCCACCGCAAAGGACGGCGTCTATCCCGTGACCGTATGCTTTAACGTATACTGTGCCGATCCGGATTACACCCGCGACCGTATCGTTTCTACTATGGTCATCCCTGCCGAGCGGCTTTATCGCGCCGCAGAATACGACAAGGCCCTGTACAGCTTTGACGGACTGGAGATCGCAGAAGGCACCAACAAGGTCTTTAAGGGCGATATGGTGGCCTTGTGGGAGCGCGGCACCGGTATGCCGATGGTCTCGCTGACCGAGGGGCGCGGCAGCTCTTTGCCCGACCAGTTTACCGGAGAGTGGGAGCTGACCTTTGTCAACCCCAAGGACGGACGCACGGTTTATCGCAAGCTGACCTTTGAGCCAAGCGACGCGTGGAACGGCCGCGTGACCATCCTGCAGGTGGACAACCCGGATATCCCCGCCAAGCGGACGGAAAAAACAGGCATTTACAGCTATACCGTATGTGCCAATCACCATTTTGTAAGCGAAACGGATATGGATTGCGAGCATTGCGGCAAGACCCGCACCTCGGCCACCGATATGCCCACCCCAAACGTGGACCTCAGATGGTATGTGCTAAGCACCGAGGTGGATTTTGCCGGCCTTTCGGTCACGCGCTCCGGTGAGCTGCGCTTTGGAACGGGTGACGGCTATTATCACTTTTACGACAGCGAAAACGGCACCTACGGCGAGATCCTTTATGCCAAGATCTCACAGCCCTGCCGCTTTTACGACACTGCCCTTTCTGCCATTGAGTACGCGGGCAACAAAAACCTGACGGTAAACAGCGGCACCGAGAATTACAAGTTCTTTATCGAGGGCTTTTCGATCCTTTCTATGGGCTATTTCTGTGTCAGACACCGCGAAAACAACGTGTATTGTCCCTGCCTTTCTACCTGCGGCGGTGCCTGCCACGCGGGCTGTGAAAAATGCCATTCGCAATGCACCCCTGCGCCCGAGGCCTTGTTTACCTCCTCCGGCGGCTATGCGGACTATGCCAACAGCGACGGCGTTTGCGCCGTTACGCAGGAGCTAAAGGAATTTTTGCAAAAATTCAGCGTTTCGCAGCTGCTGTTCTTTGACGGAAACGGATTTGTAGAGACCCATCCCTCTATCAAGATCTATTCCGGCGAAAACGAGCAATGGATGTTTGCCTGCGGCTATTATCGCGAAAAATAAGCTATCCCGGGGTACGGCGCAATGCGCCGTACCCCTTTTTTTGTCGGATGAGAGGCGCCCGAGGGGAGCCCCTGCAGAAGGGACGGGGCAAAGGCGCAGAACGCAGTCTTTTCACAAAGAAAATTGTTTAATTTTCACTAAAAAAGAATTTCCTTTATCGCGCTAAAGTACTTTTTTGATGAATTGTGTCCTTTTCTTCATAATTTATCTTTTTTTTCACAATATTTAGCAATATTTATTTAAAAATCATTGACAAAGCATTATAAATAATGCTATAATGAGTTATCTATCCGGGCCAAGAGGGCCTGTCAGGATACGAAAATTTTTTTAGGAGGCTTTTTATGAAAAAAAGAAACCTGTTATTACTGGTTTGCATCCTGTTGATCGCAGTAATGGCATTCGTTTCCTGTGGTGAAGAGCCGCACCAGCACAGCTTTGATACAAGCAAGTACGTGTCTGATGCGACCGGCCACTGGTACGCAGCCACCTGTGAGCACACGGATGAGAAGGTCAACGTTGCCGCTCATACCGATGCAAACAAAGACGGCGTATGTGACGTGTGCGCTTATGTCAGCTGCACCCACACCTACGACGAGCAGACCTGGGCATCCGACGCCACCAATCACTGGCACGCAGCAAGCTGCGGCTGCTCTGTGACCAAGGATAGCGCCGCCCACACCGACACCGACAAGAACGGCCTGTGTGACGTTTGCCAGTACGTGGTATGCGCCCACACCAAGGCAGAGACCTGGTCTCAGAGCGAGACCAAGCACTGGCACGCCGTTACCTGCGGCTGCGAGGTCAAGCTGGACGAGGCCGATCACGTTGACGCCAACAAGGACGGCAACTGTGACACCTGCCAGTACGTGGTATGCGCTCACACCTTTGCCACCGAGTGGACCACCGATGCGCAGAACCACTGGCACGTAGCAACCTGCGGTTGCGAGGTCACCTCTCAGCTCGGCGCGCACGTTGACGCTGAAAGAGACGGCGTTTGCGACACCTGCGCATACGCACTCTGCGCTGCTCACACCTATGCCGATGCGTGGTCGATGGACGGCACGCAGCACTGGCACGCAGCAACCTGCGGCTGTGCACTGAAGAGCGCGCTTGGCGATCACGTTGACGCTAACAACGACAAGCTCTGCGACACCTGCGGTTATGATTACGACCACGAGCACTCCTATGCAGAGGCCCCCAACTGGAGCTACACCGACTCCTCCAAGACCGGCACCCACTATCTGGCCGCAACCTGTGGCTGTAGCGTTGTTTCTGCCGAGGCCGCTCACGTTGACGAAGACAACGACGGCGCTTGCGACGTATGCTCTGCCCGTTGGTGCAACCACACCTACGACGAGTCTGTTTGGGAAATGGACTTCATGGAGAAGTACGAGAACGGCGAATTCGTTGAGTACGGCTACCACTGGCACCCCGCAAACTGCGGCTGTGACGTAGAGGGCACTGAAAAGGCTATGCACACCGACTCTAACAAGGATGGCGTGTGTGACGTTTGCCAGAAATCCCAAGAGGATCACGTACATACCTACGGCGAGTCTTGGCTCTACAATGGCACCCAGCACTACAAGCAGTCCAACTGCATCCACGTGGTATTTGCCGAGTTTGGCGACCACGTTGACGAGGGCGAGGACAACGTTTGTGACACCTGTGGCGCATTTATGGGCGAGCTTGCTGACCTGATCGACGCCACCACCTCTGCCGAGGCCGCTGCCAAGATCAACGGCGTTTCTTATGAAATGGCCATGGGCGTTGAAGATCCTTATATCAGCACCGGCTCTATCGTTTTTGCTAACGGCTATACCATCGTTCTGGGCGATGACTACAACACCTACTATTCCACCTATACGATCGGTGAAGATGAGAAGCTGTTTGCAGTCAAGGCTTACTTCGAATACGGGTATGATGAAGAGGACAATCAGATCTGGATCACCGATGACAACGGCAATAAGATCATTGCATCGGCTGAGCGCGATCTTGACGCCACCGACCTCAATGCACTGAAGGGTGTGACCTTCAGACTGCTGTACACTTACGAGGGTCTTGGCACCGAGAACTTTGTAAACGCACTTTACAGCTTTGCTGTTGACAACACCGTTTACGCGTATACCGAGCGCTATGACGCCGCTACCGGCACCTACGGCTTCTCTTACGTGGTCGAGAACGCCATTGCCCAGGTGATCGACGTTGAGGTGACCGTTGTTGAAGGCGCCATCACCAAGGTCGTTGCAAACGCCTTTGAATATGCCGAAGGCACTTTCGCGCTTGACACCGAAAACAACGTCTTTACCCTTTTTGCCGACGTTGTTGCAGAAAGCAAGCACGTTCTGACCATTGATCAGACCGTTGGCGAGCGCAGCACCGATCCCAACCCCTACGTTGCCGCTGATTATCTGATCGAGGATCTGAAGCTTTACGTAGGCGTTCAGAACGGCACCGAGCTGAACGAATGGGACGAAGAGGTTCCCGTTTACGTTGCCGGTGACGAGATCGTTAACGGCTCTACCATCACCATCAAGCCCGGCTCCGAGAATGGTCTGGTTGCCGTTGTGGCCGATGGTGACGTAGCAAAGATTCCTTTTAATAATATTGAAGTCACCTCCAACGACAACTCCTACAAGTTCATTGCAGACTCCTACTATCCCTACAACTTCTACACCTACAACAAGGTTGGCACTTGGGAAGTCACCGTAACCGGTGAGTTCAACACCATCACCTTTACCGTTGTTGTAGAATACGACATGCCCACCGAGCTGTCCCCCGCTGTTGGCGTGGATAACTACGGCACCCTCACCAAGGAGCCTGCCGAAAGCGTTACCGTTTATGCAGGCAACACTGTGGCACTGGGCGCAATTGCCGCAGAGACCACTCAGAATCCCGCTGTCGTCGGCTCTGTTGATGCACAGTACGCCGAGGTCGTTACCCTGACCACCGATGGCGACTACGTGCTCTTTACCGCTACCCAGCCCGGCGAGTACGTTGTGACCCTGACCTCTGCTGTAGAGGACACTGTTTCTACCACCATCACCGTTGTTGTAGAAGAGGCGCCCTCTGTGGCCGACCTGCTGAATGGCAAGTACACCTTTACCGACTACATGTCTGTCAACGGCACTGTAACCTTCACCCCCGACTCTGATGGTGCAACCACCGGCACCGTTGTGATCGAGTTCTCTCTTGAGGATTACTGGAGCTCGCTTGAAATGACCGAGACTGCAACCTATGCGGTTGAGGGCACCACCGTGACCCTGACCCACGTTGAGGGCGACGGCGTTGAGCTCTTTGGAATCCTGATCAACAGTGATTACACGCTGTCCTTGGAGTTTGCCAGCAATCCCGAATACCCCGACTTCAAATCTGAAATTGAGTTGATCAAGTCCAACGAAGGCGGCGAAGGCGGCGAGACCCCTGAGGGCCCTGCCGGCACCGAGAACGATCCCATTACCATCACCGAGGGTGGCGAGTTCACCACCACCGTTGAGGATAGTGGCTTCACCTACTACATCTACGAGGCTACCGCTGATTGCACCTTTACCATTGACGGCGACCTCTATATGCAGTGGGGCACCGATGGCTTTAATTTCTGCTCTCCTTGCTTCACCTTCCCTGCAAGCCAGACCCTGACCGCAGGTCAGACCCTGTACCTCAAGGTTTCTTCTGCATCCGGTTTTGCCGGTGAGGTTACCTTTACCGTTGCTATCACCACCGATAGCGAGGGCGGCGAGACCCCCGATCCCGAGGATCCTGAGCAACCCGCCGAGGGCACCATTGAGAACCCCCTTGAGCTTGATGAGCTTGGCACCCTTGATGTTAACGGCGAGATGTACTACACCTACGTTGTTACCGAAGATGGTACCATCACCATCACGCCCGACACCTCTTTCCCCATGATCGGCTATAGCCTGAACGGCTTTACTCCCCCCTACATCTTGGTTGAGACCGCTACCAACGTTGCAGTGACCGCAGGCCAGACCCTGTATCTGCGTGTTGATGGCGCCAGCTACTCCGTAACCCTCTCCTTTGAGGCCGGAACCACCGGCGGCGAGGGCGGCGACGACGAGGAAGGTGGCGAGACCACCGGTAGCGGTACCGCAAGCGATCCTTTCGCTATGAGTGGTGCTGTTCAAAATCTCGTAATTAACTGCTCCGGAAAGACCTTCTTTGCTTACACTGCAACCGAAAACGGCACTGTAACGCTTGTTTCCTCCGGCAGTTATGATTACTATAACTACACCTTTGATCAGAGCGCTGTCGCTGATCTTTGGGGTAGCAAGTCCTCTTGCTCCGTTGAGATTGAAGCAGGTCAGACTGTCTATATGATGATCGACTCGTATGCTTCCAGTTATACCGCAACCGTTTCCTTCACCCCTGCCGAGGGCGGTGAAGGCGGTGAAGGCGGCGAGGGCGGCGAAGAGCTTGAGGGCACCATCGTTGGTGGCTCCAGCGCATTTGACGCAACTCCCATTACCGCAAGCGGCGAGTACACTGTAGTTGTTCCCGCAGGCGGAAAGGTTTACTTCTCTATTGCCAACGACGTTCTTGGCGGCGAGCTGGTTGACCTTGTCTTTACCATCAGCGAAGGCAATCTCTACCTTGCTAACCCCAGAGCAGGCGACACCTACATTCCCGCTCTGACCTATTCCGAGACCATTGACGCTATCACCTTTATGCGTCTGCTGGCTGTTGAGAACACCGGTGACGAGGATGCTCTCATCACCCTGACCGTTACTCTGACCGAGCACGAGGAAGAGGGCGGCGAAGAGCCCGAAGAGCCTGCACAGCCCGACGGCACCGAAAACAATCCCTTCATCGTTGATGATCTCAGCACTCCCGTAACCATTACCCCCACTTCTGGCGGCAACACCTACATTAAGGTTGTTCTTACTGAGGACGGTACGCTGACCATTACCGCAACCGATTACACGAAGTGGTTCTACCCTGCTTTGGATGCTTTCAGCACCCTTTCCTGGGCAACCGGCACTTACTCCACCGAGCTTGCCGCAAACACCACCCTGTACGTCATTTCCTCCTATGAGATCACCTTCTCCTTTGAGGCAGGCGAGATCAGCGGCGGTGAGGGCGGCGAGGAGCCTGAGGTTCCCTCTGCAAGCGCAAACGTGACCGGTTCCGGTACCGAGGCTGATCCCTATGTGGTTGGCGATCTCACCGAGAACGCTACGATGCCTCATTTCGCTGCTGAATACTATACCTACTTCAAGTATGTTGCAACTGCTAATGGCACTGTAACCATCTCCACCGAGAATTATGCATCTGTATACTATTCTCTCTCTGCTTTCTCCACTTCCGACAAGTACACATTGTCTTCCGCTACCGTAGCACTGGAAGAAGGTCAGACCCTGTACGTCATCGTTTACAACTACTACGACGACACCGTGACCGTTTCCTTTACGGCCGGCGGTGAAGGCGGCGAGGGTGGCGAGACCCCCGATCCCGATCAGCCTGTTGAGCCCGAAGAGCCCGCAGTTGGTACCGCTGATAAGCCCTACGAGATCACAGATCTGACCGAAAATGTAGTCATTTCTATTCCCGCCGGCGAGGATTTCTACATTCAGTACACTGCTACTGCTGACGGTATCGTCAAGTTCCAGACCACCTCTTACTATGCGAATTTCTACTATTCTGTTGTAGAATTTAGCAAGGACACCTCCTCTTTCTCTGCTCCCAGCATTGTTGTCAGAGCAGGCCAGACGCTTTACATGATCGTGAACGATTACTACGGTTACGATCTGACCGTTTCCTTTAGCGAGGGCATCCCTGCAGGTTTGAAGGAAAATCCCCACGATCTTGGTGACCTTGTCGAAGATGAGACTGTAGTTAAGAGCAGCTCCAGTTACTACTTCGTATTCACCGCTCCTGCCAACGGCAAGCTGACGATCACCTCTGATTACAGCCATATGTACCTTGACTACGATTTTGAGAGCATTAATAATCTCAGCACGTTTGGTGCATATCCTCCTGTTGAGATTGAGATGACTAAGGGTCAGACGATCTATGTATTGGCCTACGGTTATGACAACACCAAGACGGTGACCTTCTCCTTCGAGGCTGAGCCCGACGAGCCCGCTTCCGTTCCCGTTGAGGGCGGTACGGCTTCCGAGCCCACCACGATCACCGAGAGCGCAACCTACACCGTTGTAGTTGCTGCAGGTGAAAAGGCTTACTTCTCTATCCCCAACACCGCAATCGGCAGCGATGCCGTTTATGCAACCATCACCGTTGAGGGCGCTACCCTCTACGTCAATGAGGTTGCGTGCGAAGACGGTTCCTTCAGCGGCGTGATCGATCTCACCGCTGTATCCAAGCTCGTTGCTATCGAGAACAACGGCGAAGAAAGCGCAACCATCACCTTTGTGGTTACGCTTGACGTTGCCGAGGACTCCGGTGACGACCCGTTCTGATCAATTGAATAGAACGTAAGCGTTCGATCCCCCCACCGCCCAATGGCGGTGGGGGGATCCTTTTGTTTATCCGCGCTCCTTTTACTTAGCTGCATTTCCACGCGATTTGGTAAAAAAGCAGCCACGGAGCGCACATTTTGTGCGCTCCGTGGCTGCTTTTTGCCCTGTGTGAGCGATTATTTTTTATTGTGCAGGGGGTTCATTGCCCTGTGATTGCTTTGTTTTGCTGCGGCGGCCGAGATATTCCACCACAAACACAAGTCCAATGCCCAGCACCACCATCACGATCGACCAGAACTGGGAGGGTGAAATGCCGCTGACCAGCTCGCCGCGCTCGTCATCGCGCCAAAACTCAATGATAAAGCGGAAGATGCCGTAAGCGATCAGATACACGCTCATATTATGCTTAAAGCCAAATTTAAGCAGCAGAAACAGGCAAACGCCAAGCAAAATAAAAAGAAAGATCGATTCGTAAAGCTGCGTGGGCAGTGCGGGATGGGGCACCTTGGGGAATTTGACGTCCAGCCACGTGCCGGTCTCTACACCGTAGCAGCAACCCGCAAAAAAGCACCCCAAGCGCCCAAAGGCGTGGGCGGCAAGCACACAGCAGGGCACCAGACTGATCATATCGTAAAGGCGATTTTTATAGCGCTTGCGGAATATGAAATATGCCGCAAAAAGCGTGATCGCGCCGCCGATCAGGCCACCGATAAAGGTGCTTCCGCCATTCAGCGAAAAGCCCCTTTCGGGTGCCTCGATATAATTATAAATGCCCTGAAACAGCATGGCTGAGAAAAAGCCCACCACCACCGAGGCGGTGCCTGCGTAAAACATAAAGTCGATAAACCGTGCCTCAAGGCCGATGCGTTTGCCCACAAAAAACAAAATGGCAAACAGGCAAAGCAGACCCACGGCGATCATAACGCCATACATATGAACGTTCCAAAACAACGGATTGGGTAACATAAAACACCTCTTTACAAGCATTGTGCTTACATTATAACGCAAAAACGCCAAAATGTAAAGCACCGCAAAAAAATTTACGGCTTTTTCCTGCTTTTCTATTGACAAAATGCCGTTTTTTGCTTAAAATGCAGTTAAAGTTCTTTCACGGAGGCACTTTATGACAAAGCTTGCTTATTATCTGGAAAGCACCAACAACAGCTCCGATCGCACCGCTGAGATCGAGGAGACCCTCCGGCAACACGGCGTTTGCGTGCTTGGCCCCGGCGTTTTTTACGTCAAGGGCGTCAAAATGCCGCCACACTCTACCCTTTACGGGCAAAACGAGGCCACACGGGTGATCCTTGACCCCACCGTGACCGAGGGCTTTGCCATCCGCTTGGAGAGCTTTTGCACCCTGCGGGATCTGACGGTGCTTGGCACCGAGGGCGAGAGCGCCATTCCCGCCGACGAGCACGTGGGCACACGCCACGGCGTGCTGCTGGAGGGCACCGCCACCACCAAGGATTGGATGGGCCCCGACCTCAAGCTCAACGGCATTTTGCACGGCCTGCAGATCCGCGGCTTTTCGGGCGGCGGCCTCACCTGCCGCGACACGGGCTACTATATCCGCGCCTCGCTCACCGCATCGGATTGCCACATTCTCCACTGCGGCGCGGGCATCAATATCTCGCATTACAGCGAGTATCACAAGTTTACCAATATGCACTGCACCGAAAACGGCATCGGCTGTGTGAACAACGGCGGCAACAACGTGTTTGTGGGCTGTGCCTTTGACGGCAACCGTCTGGGCTTTCTCATTGACAACAGCCAAGGGCAGACCCCCAACGACGCCCACGGCTCGATGCTGGGCTGCACCGTCAATCACACCGACGGCAACAAGGGCGTTGGCATCAAGCTGCTTGGCGTGAAAAACGGCTACGTATTCAGCGGCTGCCAGATGTTTTTCTCGCAGATCGTGCTGGAAAATTCCACCGGCATCCAGTTTACGGGTATGAACATCGGGCGCGGTATGCAGGTGCAGGTGAAGGGCGGCGGGCTTGTGCTGTTTACCGATTGCGTGTGCCTTGGCGACATCGTTTTTGACGTTGAGGATAACAGCGCGGTGCGGGTGAAAAATTGCTTTTACAAGGACGGCCGCGAGGTGACGCTGTAAAAAATCCTTTGACATGAATGTGTATGAGTATTGGGCTTGACAGACAAAATATTTTTGTGTTATAATTAAAATACATCCACAACGAAAGGAGCCTTCTTATGCCAACCGAAAGATCCTTTAAGATCAGATCCAAGCGCAACAATCTGTTTTTGCGTGTGTCCAAGGGGCATTTTGCCACCAGCCACAGCCATATCAATTACTATATCGACATCACCACCCAAAAGACCCGCCTTTCCGAGGCGACTGCGGTGGCAAAGGAATTGGTCTCCTACTATAACACCAACACCATCGTAGACACGGTTTTGTGTCTGGATGGCACGGCGGTGATCGGCACCTGCCTTGCAAGCGAGCTGACCGATAACCACTATATGAGCATCAACGCTCACCAAACCATTTACGTGGTCACACCCGAGCATACTATGGGCAGCCAGCTGATCTTTCGTGACAACACCGTCCCCATGATCAAGGGCAAGCACGTACTGATCCTTGCCGCCTCGGTGACCACGGGCTACACTGCGCAGGCCGCCGTTGAGGCCATCAACTATTACGGCGGACACGTGGCGGGCATCTGCTCGATCTTTGCCACCGTGCCCGAATGCGCAGGGCACCCTGTGCAGGCCGCCTTCCGCTCTGCCGATCTGGAGGGCTATGCCAGCCACGCCTCTCACGAGTGCCCTATGTGCAAGATGGGGCAGCGCATCGACGCACTGGTCAACGGCTTTGGCTATTCTAAATTAGATTAAAACCAAAAAGGCCTTTAACGGGGTACGTTAAAGGCCTTTTTTGTATCGAAGCTTCGGTGCGGCAACACTGCAAGGAACCGGATCTTGCCCTTGCGAGGCCGAAATTTGATCTACGCAAATTCGGCAATACGCACAGTTTCTATGCCACCCCTTCTTACAGCTTCACGGTGTCGGCGGCAAGGCGCTCGACGGCAAGACCGCGCTCATAGCACGCCATAAAGGCCGCAAAGCGCGTTTGCTCCGTTTTGTCGGCCAAAACCGTGGTTTTTGTCGCATTTTTAAAGATACGTGTCAGGAATTCGCTGACATCCTGCGTTTTTTCGACGGTCATCAGCGCAAGGAGCGCCACTCCGAAGGCGCCGCCCTCCCCTGCATTTTCCATCACCGTAACGGGGGCACCGATGGCGGCTGACATAGCACTTTGACTGACCCTTCCCGCTTTAAAAAATCCGCCGTGACCACAGACCGCGTCAAGCTCCACCCGCTCGGTGCGGAGGGTGCGCATTCCAAGCGACAGCGACCCAAGAGCGCCGTAAATTTGCGCCCGCATCAGATCCGCAAGCGCAAGCGGCGTATCGGGGGCGCGCAACAGAAGTGGCGCGCCTGCGGCAACGCCCGCCAAGGGCTCACCCGCGTGGAAATTGTAGCAGGTAAGGCCGCAGGCGGCGGGGTCACCGTCGGCGGCGGCAAACAGACGGTCAAAGAGCGCGCCGCCCGAAAGGCTGCCGCCCCCAAGGGCGATGACCTGCTCGAACAGTGCCACCCAGGCGTTGATCTCTGCGGTGAAGTTGTTGACGTGCACCATGGCAACGGGATCGCCCATAGGGGTGGTGACCATATCGATCTCGGGGTAGGCGCGGGAAAGCTCCCGCTCCAGCACCGCCATCAGAAAGGCCGAGGTGCCCGCCGACACGTTGGCGGTACGGGGCGCTACACTGTTGGTAGCAATCATGCCCGTGCCCGCATCGCCCTCGGGTGGGCAGAGCCGACATCCCGGGCAAAGGGTTCCCGTGGGGTCCAGCAAAAGTGCCCCCTCGCTTGTAAGCGTGCCGCCGCTCTCCCCTGCCCGCAGCACGGTGGGAAGCAGAGCTTCAAAGGGCTTTGTAAAGCCCTTTGAAGCCAGTGCCAAATTGAATTTACTAAGCAAACGGGTGTCGAAATTGCCGTTTTTGATGGGGAACATACCCGAGGCATCCCCCACACCCAGCACCTTGTTACCCGTAAGCAGATAATGAACATAACCCGCCAGTGTGGTGAGGAAAGCGACCTCTCCCACGTGTTCCTCACCGTCCAGAACCGCTTGATAAAAATGGGACGCGCTCCAACGCTGCGGCATATTGAAGTCCAAAAGCTCTGACAGCGCGGCGGCAGCCTGTGCCGTGTTGGTGTTCTGCCACGTGCGGAAGGGCACCAGCAGACGGTCGTCCTTATCAAAGGCCAGATAACCGTGCATCATGGCCGAGATGCCCATGCCGTCAAGGGTGGCGAGGGGCTCGCCAAAGCGCTCTGCATAATCGGCGGCAAGGGCGGCATAGCTTTGCCGCAATCCCCTTTTCACCTCGTCCATCGCATAGCTCCACAGGCCGTTTTGCAACGTGCTTTTCCAAGAAAAGCTACCCTGCGCCAGCAGGTTGGCATTTTCGTCTATCAGCACCGATTTGATGCGGGTAGAACCGAGTTCAATTCCTAAAATGCGCAGTTTTCTCATACCGTTCCCCCACTAAATGATTATTTCAGCTTCCAGACAAGATCGGCAAGCATCAGTTTTTCTTCCAATCCCTCCACGGTGGTATCCTTGGTGATATGCACGAATTCCATCCCCAGCATATTGGCAAAATCCTTCATCTGCGAGGCGGTAACGTCATAGGAAAGCACCGTGTGATGGGCACCGCCTGCGGTGATCCAGCACTCAATGCCGGTTTCAAGATCCGGGGCAGGCTTCCACATGACGCGTGCCACGGGAAGATTGGGCATTTCCATAATGGGCTTCACACACTCGATATCCTGACAAATGAGGCGCATTCTGCCTCCCATATCCACAAGGCTGACCACGATGGCGGGGCCGGCCTTTCCTTCAAACACCAAGCGGGCGGGATCCTTTTCGTTCATACCGATGCCAAGGTGGTGGGTCTCAATGCGGGGCTTGGTGCCGCTAAGGCTGGGGCAGACCTCCAGCATATGGGCACCAAGGCTGTACTGTTCCCCCTCGACCAAATGATAGGTGTAGTCCTCCATAAAGGCGGAGGCGCCGTTGCCTCCCTCTCCCATTGCCTTCAGAATAGCAGTCATGGCCGAAACCTTCCAATCGCCCTCGCCCCCGTAGCCGTAGCCCTTGGACATCAGATGCTGAGAGGCCAGACCCGGCAGCTGCTCCATGCCGTACAGATCCTGAAAGGTGTTGGTAAAAGCCCGTGCCCCCTCGCGCTGCAGCATTTTTTCCATTGCCAGCTCTTCTCTTGCCTGATAGCGCACAGCCGACACGTTGTCGGTGGCCAGATCATAGGCGGCGGTATATTCCGCCATCAGAGCATCCACCTCGCCCTCGGTCACGGCATCCATCTCTTTTACAAGATCGCCCACCGCAAAGGTGTTGACCTGCCAGCCCAGCTTTATCTGTGCCTCTACCTTATCGCCCTCGGTCACAGCCACCTCTCGCATATTGTCGCCAAAGCGCACGACCTTCAGCTCGCGGGATACCGCCACGCCGACAGCGGCACGCATCCAATCTCCAAGGCGCATCTGCACACGCTCATCCTGCCAGTAACCTGCGATCACCTTGCGGGGGATGCGCAAGCGGGCAGCGATAAAGCCGTGCTCACGGTCGCCGTGGGCGGCTTGATTCAGATTCATAAAATCCATATCGATCTCCTCACCGGGGATCTCGCGGTTATACTGGGTCGCCAAATGGCAATAGGGCTTTTGCAGCATAGAAAGGCCGCCTATCCACATTTTGGAGGGAGAAAAGGTATGGCACCAGGTGATGATACCGGTACAGTTCCGGTCAAAATTGGCAGCCTTGATGACCTCAGTGATCTCGGCATTGCTCTTGACGGTTCCCTTGTAGACCAACGCATAGGGTAGCTTGCCGCCCGCATTCATGGCGGCGGTCATCTCTGCGGCGCGGGCGTCGACCGTTTTTAGTACGTCGTCGCCGTACAGGCACTGACTGCCCACCAACAACCAAAATTCTCTTTTCATATTTCCTCTCCTTTGCAAGTGCACGTTACACGTGCCCTGTTTTCCACACCTCCATTTTACCGCGTTCCCGTCATCAAAACAAGAAATTTCTTCACGGGATATAGACATTTATTCACCTTTTTGATATAATAAAGAAAAATGCAGACAAAAGGAGCTCCGCCATGAGAACTCAATTTGAAAAAGCAGTGGCCTTTTCGGGAGGATATATTCACCTGCGCCGTTACGCCAATTTGCAAAATCTGCCCCATTGGCACCGCGAGCACGAGCTGGTGTTGGCAGAGAGCGGCGTTGTCACGGTTATGGCCGATGGCAATTTGTTCACTTTAAATAAGGGTGAAAGCGTTTTTCTGCACAGCGAGGGCCTGCACAGCATCCGCGCCGAAACAGGGAGCGTGGTGGCGGTGGTCAAGATCGATGCCGAGCATTTCCGCCGTTTGCTTGGGGACAAGCGACTTCAGTCTCCACTGCTGTCAAAGAATATCGACGTGGCGGGCACCGTCGGCGCGCTACTGGAGGAGCAGCGCAGAAACGACGCCTACAGCGGACGCGCCACCGACAGCATTATGACAGGACTGCTGATCGCCATTCTGCGGGAGCACTCCCTGACCGAAAGCACCCCCGAAAACGGCACCACCGAAAATTACAAGGCACTGCTTGATCGCATCGCCCGCGATCACGCCTATATCACCTTTGATGAGGCGGCCCGATCTATGCATTTCAGCAGACCCTATTTTTCCAAGTATTTTTACAACCACGCGGGTATGACCTTTACGCGGTATCTCAATACGATCCGCATCTCTGTTGCCGTAGAGCGGCTGCTGCAGGGGCGCGCAACCGTGACCGATGTATCGCAAAGCTGCGGGTTCAACACCATACGCAATTTTAACCGTGTGTTCAAGGAGATGACGGGGTACACCCCCGGCACGCTCCCCCGTGATTACAGCTTTACCGGCAACCTCCATAAGCGAAATGAGATCGGCTTTGACCCAACGCTCGGCTGCACCGTGGTGCTGACATAAGCACGCAAAAAGCCCGAAAACGAATACCGTTTTCGGGCTTTTTTTATTTGAGTAGGTGATAGTAATAGACGGGCATGGCGCTCCAGCCGTGGCAAAGGCTGCCTGCGTTGCCGAAATCACGGTCGCCCTGCTCGGTTTCCCAAACAGTGCCGATCCCGGCCTCCAGCATCGGGGTGTAGATCCGCTCGATATCGTCAAAAATGCGGGGCGTATAGCCCTTTTTATCCACCGCAAGGCAGGCATCGTACAAAAAGCAGCGCATACTCAGCGAAATGGGGGTCAGCGCCTCACCCTGCCAGATCTTTTGGCAGATCGGGGCGGCATCCTCCCCTGCCGCACCGCACAGCACGCACAGGGCGTTACCCAGCACGCTGTAGCTGCGATTTTTGACACGGTCTGCAAAAAGCCCCCGAACGGGGTCGAAAAAGCGGGATCTGATCTCGCCGTTCAGTGCATCTGCACGGGTGGCATAAGGGGTGGGATCGCCAAGCGCCGCACCGATCTTTGCCATATGCTGCAGCGCAAGCGACAGCAGTGCGTTCAGCACCACGTCGGGCTCGTAGGCATCCTCGTTCTTCAGCGAGCCCGACAAGGCGTGGCTCCACTCGTAAAAATTCCAATAGGTCTTGCCCTCAAAGGGAGGCACGATGCCGCCGTTTTCCTCCATACGGGTGGTAAAAACGCTTAAAATGCTTTGCAGCTTGGGGTAGATGCGGCGCAAAAATGCCACGTCACCCGAATAGAGCAGATATTCGGCGCACTGGGTAAAGAAATGCAGTGAAAAGGACGGGATCACAAGATCCCCCGTCATGGGATAGCAGATCGACAGCAGCCCATCGGGGCGATCGTCGGCGGCGATCAGCTCCAGGTTGGCGCGGGGAAACACATACTCGCCAAAGGTGTGGTAGCCGCAGAGCATCTGATTGCGGCTGTCCATACAGTAAAGCGCCTGCTCTCTCCAGGGGCAATCCTCATAATGCTCGTGCATACAAAGCCGCAGGGTGCGCTCGCACATATCGTAAATGGCGTTTTGCACCTTGGTCAGGGCAGGTCTTGGCCGCGAACTTAGCGGATAGACCGTTGGCACGATGCCCAAAAAGCGCACCTTGAAGGGGGCTTCGCCTGCGATCTGCAAATATTTACAGCCAAGGCGGCGAAAGGGGTTGGTATAGGTTGAAACACCTTCCTTGACTCTGACCTCAACGCTGAAATCACGGCGACTGCCGATGATGCGGCGCACCACACCGTCACTGAGGTGTTCACCGTAAGAAACACGGATATTTTGGGGCATTTCGCTTTCAATTTCAAGGGTAAGAAAGCCAACGGTGTTGATGCCGAGATCAAAGATATACTCGTTTGGAGCGACCTCCTTGACCTCTCTGCCACACACGGCTTTTTCGGTTTGCAGACGCTTGCAAGGGCGGGGGCGCAGCGGCAGCGCCTGCCCGACTACGGTGGCGGTGGAAAAGCCCCGCAGCTCACCCAGCAGCCAGCCATCCTCGGCGGTGCAATCATAGGAAAAGCCAAAGCCCAGCTGCGTGGTGATCAGCTTTTGGCGGTGATTTTGATAGGTGGGCGACAAACGGCAGAGCGTATCCGCACCGCTGCGGCACAGTGCCCTGCCCTCGCAGGTCACCGCATACAAAAGCCCCGCATTGCCCTTGTAATAGGTCTGGGTGGTATCAATGCCGTAGTACCAGACCACCACGCACAGATGATTGCGCCCCACGCGGCAATGGGCGGTCAGATCAACGGTATCGTACACCTTATCGTAAGGATAGTCGGCGTATTGCGAGAAGGCGACAAGCGCCCCGTTCAACCACACGGCATAGTTGCTGTCCGCCGAGATCGAAAGCTGAACGCTCCCCTTTTCAAAGTCAAAGCGATCGTAAAATTCACCGTATTCATCGGCGGCAGGCTCAGCGTTTATCCAGATCCATTTTGCTTGCTTCATTTTGTCATCCTTTCAAAAAAAGCATATACATTGTCTAAAAAACACAACGTTTGCGCATATAGCAACGCCTCCCCCATATGGGAGAGGCGAGCGGAGGCGCACTATCACGCCACAGAACCGATCAACAAAAGCCACGCAAGCCCATAGTAGGTGACCACGGCCACAAGGTCGTTGACGGTGGTGATAAAGGGGCCGGAGGCAACGGCGGGGTCTACGCCCAGCTTTTTGAGCAGCAGCGGAATGGCTGTGCCCGAAATACCCGAAAGAAACATAGCGACCAGCAAGGAAAGGCCGGTGCAAAAGGACACCGAAAAGGCAAAGGCAGCACCCTCTCCCCCAAGCAGCCAGAGGTAAAGCCCCACAAGGCCAAAGGAGAGTATGCCAAGCACAAGGCCGTTGCAAAGCGAGATGCGTGCCTCCTTAGAGATCAGCCTACGCACCTCGCGGCCGGAAAGCCGCTCGTCGGTCAGGCTGCGGATGGTAACGGCAAGAGACTGGGTGCCCACGTTGCCCGCCATACCCAGGATCAGGGATTGGAAGGACACGATCAGGGCAAGCTCGGCCACAACGGCCTCGAAAAGCCCGACCACGCCCGATACCAAAAGGCCAAGGCCAAACAGCAATATCAGCCAAGGCAAACGGCCGGTCACGCTTTTAAACAGCGGCTCGTCCAGCTCCTCCTCGGCAGAAAGACCTGCAAGCTTTGCATAGTCCTCGCCGATCTCGTCGTCGATGATCTCAGACAGGGTCTGCGCGGTGACAACGCCGCACAGGCGGTTATCGCCATCCAACACGGGGATCGAGTCCTCGGAATATTCCTTCAAGCGCTCAAGACAATCTTCAATGGGCTCGGCAGCGTACACGTAAGGATAGGACGTCATCAGGATCGACTCGACAGAGTCCCCCGCGCGGGCGCGGATCAGATCCTTTAGATCGATGGCGCCAAGAAGCGTGTCGCGGCCATCCACCACGTAAATGGTCGATACGTTATCGCTTTCGGCAGCCTGCTCTACCAGCGCGCGCATGATCTCGCGCACGCCAAGCCCCTTGGTCACCGAGATATAGCTGGTGGTCATACGGCTGCCGACGGTATCCTCGTCAAAGGAGGACAGCAGCGTGATCTCCTCGCGCTGCTCGCTGTCCATCAGGGCAAGGAGCGCCTCGCGGCCGTCCTCCTCCAGCTCTGACAGATATTCGGCTGCCACCGCCGCCTCGAACAAGGACAGCACGGCGGCGCGGCGACGGATCCCCAGCTCCGACAAAAAATCGGCAGTACGGTCGGCGTATTCCAGCACGGCGGCAAGGTCGGCATCCTCCAGCAGTGTATACAGGCGGCGGCGCTCGGCCTCCTCCAGCATTTCCAGTGTCTGCGCGATATCTCTTGCGTGATAGTCAAAAAGCTGCTCGCGCATACGTCCGGGGGTCTGCCGCCCGCGGATCAGCGCCGCGATCTCACCCGTGTAATCGGGTGGGGTCATATCCAATATTTCATGATTCATCCGTTATTCCTCCTTACTCTGCCAAGGGCACGGAGGGCATAAAAATGCCGTTATCCCCGGCCTTGCGCTTGCAAACACCCAAAAAGGACAACGGCTTTAAAAAAACAGAGAAGGCGCGTGTCAAAAAAGCGACGGTCTGCCGCCTTGCACCTGCTTTTGAAAAGCCACGTCCCAACTTCGGCCTATACCGTCCACGCCCTTCACCTCCTGTAAAAATCGTTCCTTTATAGTATACCACGCAGGGGATTTTTTTGTCAAGAAATTTTTGTGCTGTTCGGTCAGATTTTTCAAAAATGCAGCAGCCAAAGCGGGGGGAGTCGGCCCCCCGCAAACGCCGCAACGGCAAGCATCGTGACATACGGCTCCTTGTGGCGGCGAGGCGTTTTTTTGACACAAAGCCTTTTTCAGGCATTTGAGGTCTCTCGGCGGTATTTACCCGGTGTCACCCCAAAGCGACGGCGAAACAGTAAAATGAAATACGAGCAATCCGAAAACCCACATTCCAGCGCGGCCTCGGTCACATCCCGCCCCGCCGCCAACAGGCGCTTGGCACGGGCAAGACGCAGATTTTCAAGATACGTATGCGGAGAGGTGTGCAAATGATGCCGAAACAAGCGGTTTAAGGTGCTTTGGCTGATAAAGTAGCGCTCGGCGATCTCGGCCATCCGCAGTGGCTCGCCATGGCGGCGACCGATCTCCTCTAATATTTCGGAAAGCGGATGCGGCAGGTCGGGGCGCTCGCCCGTGTCGGCCTCGGCACCCTCGATCAGCAGCAAGACCTGCAAAAAGGCGGCCGTGGCGCGGCGAGGGTCTCCGCCCTCGGCAAGCTCGCGCTCCATCCGCTCTAAAAGGCGCAGCAAAAGCTCCTTGTCGGGCGCAGTCAGCAGGATCAGATTTCCCTCTCCGCGCTTGCGGTCAAAAAAGCGGCGGCTCCACGCGCTGTTGGGCTCGGCCGGGAACCACAGGCAATAATGCTCGTGCAGGGTCCCCCTTGCCCACGTGCCGTGATGCATCTCGTTGGGGGCGGTCAGGATGATATCTCCGCGCGTGACGGGATAAAAGCTGTTTTCCACCATAAAGGTGCCGTCGCCCTCTACGTTAACGTAGATCTCGCAGGCGTCGTGGATATGCATATCCTCGTTTGACAGCTCGCCGCAGACCGTTTGGCGATCGTGCTTGAGATCTACGCTGCAAGGCAAAAACGGCGACAGTGCCTGCTGCAATTGCGGTGTGTAGCCCATAAAAATGCTCCTTGTGGATAGGATATGCTTATTATATCATATTTTTAGCCGATTTTGTTATAGTAATATAAATTTTTTTGTTGTAAAATGAAATCAACGCCCCTTTTCAGGAGGATCCTATGCAAAATATTTTAAAGCGTGCAGAGTTTGCCGACATTCACACCGAAAACGGCAAGCTGATGACCTTTTCCTATCGCTTTGGCACTGCCGTTTATGAAGAAAGCTTTGACGGCCACCGCTTGAACACTGCGGGCTGGAACGGCGCGGGCTATACCCTGAACGTGCTGGAGGATATGCCCTCCCGTCTTTCCTGCGGCGGACATACCGACACCCCCGCCTTCCGCTTGGAGGTCAACGGCGCCACGTTGGAGTATGACTGGAGATTGGTTGACTTTACCAAGTCTCAGGACGACGGCGTACTGCACGGTGTGCTGACCCTGGAAAGCACCCTGCAGCCCATCACGGTCAAGGTCCACACCAAGCTGGACGGCACGGGCGTGATGGAGCGCTATCTGGAGCTGATCAACACGGGGGCTTCCCCCGTCAATATTGGCGGCATCTCCATCCTTTCGGGCGGTGTAGAGGAAAGCACCACGGGTTGGGACCCCTTTTTTGACCCCAATAACGCCGATACGCTTTATTCGCTTGGCAGCTTTCAGTCGGCCGAGTGGGGCTGCGAGGGCTTGTTCGGTTGGCAACATCTCCCCAACGCAACGCTGACCGTCAGCGGAAAATGGGGGGCTGAGCGCTACCGTCATCCTGCGTTTTTTCTAAAAAACAACCTGCTGGGCTCTATGTTTTTTGGACAGCTGGCCTTTACGGGCGGCTATAGCTTTAGCTTTTGCAAAAATACCGATACCAATAAAAAGGGCTGCAACAGCCGCCTTTCTTGGGATCTGGCGCTTGCGGGCCCCAAGCCTATGCTGGTGCTTGACGCGGGCGAGCACTACGTGACCCCCGCCATGCACGTCGGTATGCTGATCGGTGATCTGGACGATGCCGTCAACGAAATGAATCGCCACCTGCGCCGCTCGGTGCTGAAATGCACCGACGTGAACGGTGTCAAGGGCCTGATCGAATGCGGCATGGGCCCCGAGCGCACCATGGACGTGACCGCCTGCAAGCACTTTATCGACACGGCCGCCGCCGTTGGCGCCGAGGTCTTTTTGATCGATGCGGGCTGGTATGCCCCCACGGGGCTTGCCACCACCGAATGGAGCAAGCGGCAGGGCGACTGGCAGGTTTCTGCCGATCTTTACCCGAGCGGCATCGGTGAGATCCGTGATTATGCCCACGAACGGGGCTTGAAATTTGGCATGTGGATGGAGCCCGAGGCCATCGGCCCCCTTTCTCGCGTGGCCACAGAGCATCCCGAATGGCTGACCACCTCCTTTGCCGCACACGATCAAAAAAAGCAGGTGGATCTGACCATCCCCGAGGCCGCCGCGTGGGTGGAGCGCGAGATCATCCGCGTGATCGAGGAAAATAAGCTGGACGCCTTCCGTCTGGATCACAACAATCCCATCGGCAGCTGGTACGCCCGCACCCGGCAGAGCGGCCACGTTGCATCGGGCATCCTGCGCCATTACGATGCGGTCTACGGCATTTATCAGCGGCTACGCGCGCGCTTTCCCCATTTGGTGATGGAAAACTGCGCCAGCGGCGGCTCTCGTACCGACGTGGCGATGCTGCAGCCCTTTACCCTCACGTGGGTATCGGATTGGAACGTTGCCCCCCGCTCGATCGCCGTGACCAACGGTATGACCATGGTACTGCCCCCCGAGACAGTCGACCGCCTTGCCAGCGGTATGTTCTGCCACACCCGCGGCAGCCTTGATCTTCAGGTGCGCCACGCGTTGTTCGGCCGCCCCACCACCAACGATTACAACTGCGTTGGCAGCAAGCAAAATCCCACGCAGATCGCGTTTGTCAAGCACACCTTTGATCTTTACAAGTCCTTTGTGCGCCCGATGGTGGGCAAGGACCTGACCTTCCATCACACCCCCGAGGTCAACGGCACGCAGCCAAAGGGCGTGTGCGTGCTGGAGCGTGCCGCCGAGGACGGCAGCCGCGCGATGCTGGGCGTTTTCAACCTTTGTATGGCAGGCGAGCGCGAGGAACGCATTTTCCCCCGCGGCATTGACGCCGCAGGCCGCTATCGCGTGACCCTTGATAACAGCGGTGCTGTTGGCGAGGCCGACGGCTTTACCCTTTGCAACGAGGGCTTGCGCGTGCGGCTTGACGGCGCGCTGCAAAGCGAGCTTGTGCTGTTGGAGCGCATTGACGGCTGAAATTCAGAAAGGGCTTGACTTTTGATTTCCTATATGTTATAATGATGGCGTTTGTTTGAGGGAGTAGCAAGCATACGCTGTATGCGACAAGTCAACATTCTGGCCGCACGCGGCCTGGCTTGTCTTAATTTGCAAGACTCAAGCGTGGTACGCGCCATGCTTGGGTCTTTTTATCTGCTTGGAGGTTTAAATGTTAGGATTGATCATAACGGCCGTGGGACTTGGCGTCAGCCTTGCTATGGATGCCTTTTCGGTTTCCCTTTCCAACGGTCTTGCAGAGCCATGCGGCACAAAGCGCCGCGCGGCGGCCATTGCGGGTATATTTTCGCTGTTTCAAATGGCTATGCCCCTTTTGGGTTGGATCCTGGTGCTGACCGTGGCACAGCAGTTTCACGCCATTCAGCGCTTTATCCCTTACATTGCATTTGGTATTTTGCTGTTTATCGGCGGCAAAATGCTGTACGAGGGGATCTTAGAGCTGCGTGAGAAAAAGCAGGCGCTTGCCGCAGGCAAGGAGCCGGCCGTGGTCTGCGCCATCGCGCGCACCTCGTTCGTGGGGCTTTTGATCCAAGGCGTTGCCACCTCGATCGATGCGCTTTCTGCAGGGCTTGCCTTTGATACCACCCTGTGGTACGAGGCGCTGCTTTCTGCGGGCATTATTGCCGTCATCACCTTTATCCTCTGCTTTGCAGGGGTGTTCATCGGCCGCAAATTTGGCACAAGGCTGGCCGAAAAGGCCACCATTTTGGGTGGCGTGATCTTGATCGCGATCGGCATAAAAACGCTGATCCAAGGAATACTTGCTTAAAAAAGGAGAACGTACTATGACAATGTACAATGCAGTGATGCTGTTTGCTTTTGGCCTGATCATGCTGATCAAGGGCGGCGACTGGTTTGTGGACGGTGCCACCGCCATTGCCCGCCGCTTTAAGATCCCCGAGCTTTTGATCGGCGCCACCATCGTTTCGATCGGTACCACCCTGCCCGAGGTCATGGTATCCGCCGGCGGCGCGCTGGCAGGCAGCGGCAGCCTTGCCTATGGCAACGCCATCGGCTCGATCATTTGCAACACCTCGCTGATCGCCGCCGTCACCATTGCAGTGGCCCCCGCCGCCATCGAGCGTAAGACCCTGCGCACCCCCGTGATCTTTTTCACCGTTGCCGCCGCCTTTTACGTGTCCATTTCCTACATCACCGGTTATTTTTACCGCTGGGTCGGCTTTGTGCTGCTTGGCATTTTTGCAGTGTATATCGCCATCAACGTGTGGCAGATCCGCCGCACCGCTCCTGCCTCTGACAAGGTAGAGGATCTCCCCGAGATCGACCCCGACACCAATATGCTTGACACCGAGCAGAACGGCTCGATCCTTGGCGCGCTGCTGTTTTTGATCGCCGGTGCCGCTGTGATCGCCCTTGGCGCAGATCTGCTGGTGGATAACGGCATTTTCATTGCCCGTGAGCTGGGCGTGCCCGAGACCGTGATCGCCCTGACCTTTGTGTCGCTTGGCACCTCCCTGCCAGAGCTTGTCACCGCAGTGACCTCTCTGCTGAAGGGTCACGGCTCGCTTTCTCTTGGCAACATCATTGGTGCCAACCTCTTTAACCTTGTGCTGGTCAGCGGTGTTTCGGTTGCGCTTGCACCCTTTGAGGTGCCCGCCGCCGCCACCATCGGCGGTATGAACGCCTCGCTGGTGCTGGATATTCCCCTGATGCTTGGCGTTATGGCGCTGATGATCCTGCCCGCCCTGATCCGCGGAAAGCTGGCCCGTTGGCAAGGCATTGCCCTGCTGGTGCTTTACGCCGGCTATTGCACCGTGCAGTTTACCGTTTTGGCTTGATCGAAACGCAAAACAGGCAATATCCCCCCTAACGGGTGGAGATATTGCCTGTTTTTTAAAAAGGCTGCCCCCAAAAGCGCAATGCGCCTTTGGGGGCAGCCTTGTTTAGCGTAGGTCGTCAAAGATCTTAACGCTGTCCACGGTCTCGACCCGTTCAAGACGGGTCACGTGGCGGCCGTCGCCATCCACATAAGCGATCTTGATCCACTCGTCATCGGCGGCGATCACGTGGCAGGTGATATCGGGGCTACCCGTCAGGTATTCCTCCATATCGTTGACGATACTGCACCGCCTTCCTACAAGCTCCATCAGCATACCGGACATAACGCTCCTCCTTTAAATGGTTTTATATCCATTTTTTACAGGTAGGAGCAATTTTATACACGCGTTTCAAGAACGCGGCGCTTCTCCGCCTTCCTTTTCCTGCATCTCGCGCTCGGTCTCGGCAGCGTCACGCAGATTTTGCCTTGCCTCCATCATATTACGGGCCGCGATCACGATCGCCACCACAAATATGATAAGAATGAGGATGCGGATCACCCATTGCATGGGCGTTGTTCTTCCTCTTGTCTTTTTGGACATGATGCAGCCTTCCTTTCTTTTATAGGTCCTTTAAGCTCCCACGCCGTGCGGCGGCAAGCTGTGCGGCACACAGCCGCTTGGAATCGCGTTTGGCACGGCGATAACGCAATGCTGTCTTCAAACGCCCAAGCAACCGCAAAAGCAGCAGCGCGGGCATCCGCAGCACCCGAAACGGCAAGCGCAGCAGCGCCGCCAGATACAACGCGCAGGCCGAGCAACCGTAGGCCAGATATGCCACCAGCGGAGCGCATATGCCCTGCGCCACCCGATGCCACGCGGCATAGCCAAGGGCTGTCAGCACAGGCACCGCTATGCGGAGCTTGCCGTCGTGATAGCGATATAGGATCAGCACCACACCAACGGCCATACACAGGCAAAACAGCAGATCGCCAACGGCCACCACCGTGCCGCGCCACAGCTTGCCCAAGGGCGTTTGACGGCCAAAGGACACGGGGCGCCCCAAGAGGGGCAAGGGACGGTCGTACAGGGCGCGCATCCGCCTTTGCGGTTGATAGGCACCCAGCGGAATGCGCAGTGCCGCAAGGCACTCCCAAAGCACCCCCAGCGCCACACCAAGCAGCAGCGCCGACAGCAGCATAGCAAGCTGCTGACCGGGATAGATCTCCATCAGCGGCCGCCCCGGCGGCCGCGCTTGGTTGGTGCGCCGTCGCTGTAATAAAGGGCGCTGATGCTACCCTCTACCGCAACCTCGCCGCGTGCAATGTCTAACGTGCCAACGTGCAACGCCTCACCCTCTACGGTCAGGGCGCCGCAATCGGTGATCAGGTCGATCTGCTGCTCGTCAAAGCTTTTGACGTCGGTTACACCGGATATTGCCAGCCTTTGGCGACACTCCAATCGCAATGCGTGCTGATGTGCTTTCTGCTCGCTTTCTCTCTCCACCGTTTTGCTCCTTTGCATTTTTGGTAGAGTATATGCGGCAAGCGATTATTCTATGACCTCGTAAAGCTCGGCCGCGTCGGCCTTTCCCACGATCTCCTTGACCGAAAGCACACGCACCTTAAGGGTGCGATTGCCAAAGCCCACCTCGATGACGTCGTTGACCTTAACGTCATAAGAAGCCTTTGCGGGGCGGCCGTTGACGGTGACGTGGGCGGCATCGCAGGCGTCGTTGGCCACAGTGCGGCGCTTGATGATACGTGAGACCTTTAAATATTTATCCAATCGCATAGGTTTTCTCTCTTTATGATAAATTGACGGTTATGCCATATTTATTATAGCACAGATCCTGCCGTTTGGCAATGGATTTTGTGACAAAAATAAGCGCACCGATACCGCAAGCAAATAAAAATCCCCCGGTCAGTTTCATTTTCGGGTAAAACCCTAAATGTTACTGGCTACGCACAAATGCGCTAAAGATTGGCCTGCCAGCCATGCATTTGTTACGAAACCCCGCTCAAGCGGGACTAAAACTAAGCCTCCCTTGTGTAAAGGGAGGTGGCACGGCTTGCCGTGACGGAGGGATTGTAAAAAGCGATCATCTACACAAAACAATCCCTCAGTCAGCTTCGCTGACAGATCCCTTTACACAAGGGAGCCTTTGACGCAAGATCATTTTACGCTGATCAGTCAGCTTCGCTGACAGCTCCCTTTACACAAGGGAGCCTTTGACACAAGATCATTTTACGCTGAATTTTTATTTGCTTTCTGCTCATTGGAAAAGCCTTTATGGAACCCCGCCACTATGGCGGGGTTTTCGTCTTACAAAAAACAGTGGGGCACGTTGTGCCCCACTGTTTTTTATTTTCAGATTACTGAATAGCGTCCTTCAGCGCCTTGCCTGCGGCAAAAGCGGGAACCTTGCAAGCAGCAATGGTGATCGTCTCGCCGGTGGCGGGGTTCTTACCCTCGCGCTCGGCTCTTTCCTTAACGGTGAAGTTACCAAAGCCAACAAGAGAAACCTTGTCGCCGGCCTTCAAAGCCTCGGTAATAGCCTCGAGAGCAGCGGTCAGAGCAGCATCAGCGTCCTTTTTGGACATCTCGGTCTTTGCGACGATAGCATCGATCAATTGAGCCTTATTCATTTCAAATACATCCTTTCTGTATTTATCAATACATAACAGGCGAATTTCGTCTGTTCTTGTCTTTATTTTACCATATCCATGAACAAATTGCAATAGGATTATGAAAAAAATTATTAAAAATCGCCTTTATTTTTCAATTTTTTTGGCATTTTCCCACAAAGCATCCTTTTCGGCATCGGTCATTTGTGCAAGGTCTGCCCCGGCGGATATGGCGGCAGCCTCGACAGCGGCAAAGCGATCGATAAACTTATCGGTGGCGCGCGTCAGGGCGATCTCGGGGTCAACGCCCGAAAGGCGGGCCAGGCTGGCCACCGACAGCAAAAGGTCGCCGATCTCCTCGCACAGTGCCTCGCTATCCCCTGCCGCCATGGCCTCGCGCACCTCCAGCAGCTCCTCGCTGACCTTATCCGCCACAGAAGCGGCATTGGAAAAATCCATCATCTTGGCCTTTTTGCCCACCTTGGCGGCACGCATCAGCGCGGGATATTGACGGGGGATGGCACGCAGCTTATCGGTTACGGTCTCGCGGCTTTTCTCCTCGCTTTTGATGACCTCCCAATTAGAAAGCACCTCTGCCGAGGTCTCGGCCACCACGTCGCCAAATACGTGAGGATGGCGGTGCACCATTTTGCGGCTGACGTCATTGATCACATCGGCAAAGGTGCAGCGGCCTGCCTCCTCCTCCATACGGGCGTGCATCACGATCTGCAAAAGCACGTCTCCCAGCTCCTCGCGCAGCAATGCGGGGTCGCCGTTGTCAATGGCCTCGATGACCTCATAGGTCTCTTCGATCAGGTCGTTTCGAATGGAGGTGTGGGTCTGCTCCATATCCCACGGACAGCCGCCGGGCAGGCGGAGCAGCTCTACGATGGTGACAAGATCGTCGGCGGAATACGTGCTTTTTTGCAGGATATCCTTCATTTTTTCATCTCTGTTCATGTTTTTGTCCTCAACAATCTGCATTTTTCAAATATGACGCAAAGGCGATCCCCCAAGGGCAGGACCGCAAGCTCCTCTCGCCCTACGGCGCCAAAGCGCAGGGCGAGTGCCCCGTATAATACGACCACAAGGGCAAGGGGCGGCAGTATGATCCAGTCGGCTGTTGGAAACGCCGACAGCAATCCAACGTACAAGGCGCCACCCGCTCCAACAGCAGGCAGAGCCGCCGCAAGCGGGATCAGCAGCTGCGTGACGGGCAGCACAGCATAGGGCAAAAACCGCGACAGTGCCACCGCCTCGATCGTCAGCACAGCAAGATTGCACACAAGGGTGCTGATGGGGGCGCCCAAAGCATAGATGGGAGGCAACGTCAGCAAAAAGAATTCCAGTGTCAGCTTGATCAGCGCACCCACAGTCATAGCCACCGCCGGCAGGACCGTGTGCCCCGTGGCCTGCAATGCCGCGCCAAGCACCCCGATCAGCGCCACGGGCAGTACCGAAAGCGCCAGCAGTGTCAGCAGAGGCACCGCCGGCTCTACCGTTGCCGAGCGGCCGCCAAACAAAAGCCCCAGCAGCGGCCTTGCAAACACCGCAAGCCCCAAAGAGGCGGGCAGCGCCACCAAAACGGTAAAGCGCAGGGCGGCAGACAGCGCTGCCCTGCCCCGCTCTTGCTCACCCACCGAGGTCGCAGCCCCCAACAGGGGCATCAGCGCCATGGTAACGGGAGCCAGCAATGCCGGCACCAGATTGTACAAGGGCATAGCCAGATTGCCATAGGCGCTGTAAAGCGCATTGGCCGCGGCGGGTGCAAGCCCCGCCGCCTGCAAACGCGACGAGATCAGCGCGGTGTCGATCAACGAGGAAATGCTCATGACCAGTGCGTTGGCGGTAATGGGCAGTGCCACGCCGCAAAGCTGCCAAAGGATCCTGCGGCAGCGCGGTGGCTTGAGCGCATCCGGGGGCACCGGATGGCGGCAAAGCTGCAAAAGCAGCCAAACGGCCAGCACAAGGGCGGCCAGCAAAAGCCCCGCCGTAATGCCGAACACGGCATAGGCCGCCACGACCGGAACGGGCAATCCCCTTTTTACTGCCAGCCACGCAAGTGACAAGCCAAAGACAAGCTTGCCAAGTGCCTCCAGCACCTCTGAAACGGCGGTGGGCAGCATTTGTCCAAGCCCCTGAAAATAGCCCTTGACCGCCCCCACAAAGCAGGAGAGGAGCAGGGCCGGTGCAATGGCGATCATGGCGGCCGCCGACTCTGCCATAGCGATGCGCCGCGCCAAAATGGGCGCCAACCGCAGCAATGCCAGCGTGCCCAAAAGCCCCACCGACAAAAACAGCGCCATTGCCACAAGCAGCGTGCGCCGCGCGGCGCGGTGACGCCCCGCAGCCATAGCCCGCGAGACCGCCAGCGACAGCGCGGCGGGCAGCCCCGCCGACAGCATAAAGATCGCCGCGTAAACGTGATAGGCGGCCAAAAAATAGGCCATCCCCGCAACGCCCACCACGGCGATCAGCGGGATCTTATAAAAAAGCCCCACAAATTTGGTGAAAAGGGCGGCGGGCATCAGTACTGCCACGCCGCCAAAAAGTCCCTTTTGCTTTGACAAGCGGCACCCCTCCCCTCCCGATCGGGAGGGAGGGACGTGCCGTCAGATCCCCAGCTCCCGATAGAAGCTTTCGATCTGCTCGGCCTGCGCAAGCCCACCGTCCGACTCCAAATACTCATAGGGGTATTTGGGGTTGAACAGTCGGCGGATGACCGACTTGCGGCCACTGCCTGCGGGGGCATAGTCCACCAGCTTGGTCACCGCGCCCGCACCCGCTGCGAAAATGGCGTGTACCTCCTCCATCATATAGATGTTATACAGGCACTCGGTGCCGGGCTTGGCAAAGCCCACGTTTTCAAAATTACCCACCATATTTTTTTGGCGGTACATATAATAGGGCTCGTAGCCCGCCTCGGCAGCGCGGATCTGTGAATAGTCCACGCACTTGCCCGCATCGCCGCCGCGCAGGTTATAGACCTGCTTGCCCTCGCGCAGGATCTCGGCGGATTTTTTGACGCAGAAGGTATGCACCGTGATATTTTCGGGTGCAAGGCGCAAGATCTCGTCATAGGTGGCGGCAAAGCTGCTGAAGTTATCACCGGGCAGGCCGACGATCAGATCGGTATTGATACAGCTTATGCCACTTTCGCGCGCAATATCATAGGCGCGATAAAAATCATCTGCAGAATGGCAGCGCCCCACGCCCCGCAGCACCTCGTTGCAAAGAGTCTGGGGATTGACGCAAACGCGGGTCACGCCAAAGGCCTTGGCAATGGCCATTTTTTCGGCATCGATGGTATCGGGACGTCCGGATTCCAGCGTGAACTCGCGCAAGGCAGAGACGTCGGTGCATTCAGAGATCGTTTGCAGCAGCGTACGCAGCTGCATCGCATCCAAAATGGTGGGGGTGCCACCGCCGATATACACGGTCAGCACGCGCAGGCCAAGGCGCTTGATGGTTTCAAACTTTTGCCTGACCTCGCGGCAAAGCAGCGCGAGATAATCGGGGATCAGTGACAGCAGTCGCTTTGACGTATAGGAAACAAAGGAGCAATAGGAGCAGCGTGTGGGACAAAACGGGATCGAGATGTACACACTGCAATCCCGCCTGTCGGGGGTGCCGATGATCTGCTGCTCGCGGATGGCCACGTCGGTGGCCAGCGCCGCCTTTTTGGGAATGACCATATAGCCGGAGGTCAGGGCGCGGCGCGCCTTGGTCTTGCTTAAGCCGGACAGCAAAAGCTCGGTGGCCACCTTAGAGGGGCGCACGCCCGTCAGCATACCCCAGGAGGGGCGATAGTGCAGCAGGTCGCCCGCTGCAGACAGGATGGCGTGACCGATCACGATCTTGCGGCTGCGATCCTTGGTGTATTCGCCCGTCAGCACGATCTCCTTGGTGGCGCTGCAGTCCTTGCCCTGATATAAAAATCTTGCGCTTGCGGTAATGACGTCGGTCTCCTCGGCCACGTCCAGATACAGCACGGGCTCGCCCTCGATCTCCTCGCCCGAGAATTTTTCGCCCGGGAAAAAGATCATACAAAGGGTCTGCACATAGTATTCGTTGATATCGCCGTTGATATAAAGCTTCATACGGTGCCTTTCTTCTTTTTTAATACATGACTATCCATCACAATGGTCACGGGGCCGTCGCAATGCAGTGCGATCTGCATATCGGCACCAAACTCGCCCGTTTGTACGGGTGTGCCGTCGCGGCGCACAAGCTCCGTGAAATATTCATAAAGCGGGATCGCCTGCTCGGGGCGGGCTGCCGACATAAACTCGGGGCGGTTGCCGTGGGCGTAATTGGCCAGCAGGGTGAAATTGGATACCACCAGCACGCTGCCCCCAACGTCCCGCACGCTGCGGTTCATTTTGCCGTTCTCGTCCTCAAAAATGCGACAGGCCAATATTTTTTTGCAAAGCAGCTCGGCATCCTCGCGGGTGTCTGTGGCGGCAACGCCAAGCAGCACAAGCAAGCCCTTGCCGATCTCACCGACCGTTCTGTCCTCAACACGGACAGCCGCCTTGGCGGCACGTTGTAATACTGCGATCATGAGTAACCTCTCGTTACGTCGATCACGTCACGCAGTCCCTTTAAGCGAGAGACGATGGAGTGATAGTGATCAACGTTTTTACAGCTGATCTTAAGATCGATGATCATACGACCGTCGCTCTTTTTTCTGGTATTGATCTGCAAAAGCAGCACCTTCATATCTGCCAGCGCCATCGTAATGTCGGCCAAAATGGTCAGGCCTGCGTAAACGTGCATCTGCACCAGTGCCTCGTATACGTCCTGGCTTTCTGCCTTTTGACCGCGCTCCCAATGCGCCTCGACCCAACGGTCGGCATCCTCGGTGCGCTTCATACCCTGCTCGACGTTGGGGCAATCCACCTTATGGATGGAAATACCAAAGCCCTTGGTGATAAAGCCGATAACGGCATCACCCGGCAGCGGATTGCAGCATTTGGCAAACTTGACCTGACAGCCGCTTTCGCCATCCACCACGATGCCGCTGTTGCGCTTGATGTGACGGGGCTCGGGGGCCACGCGGATCTGCTCTGCCTCGATGGGGACGGGAGCCACGGGCTCGACGTCGGGGCGCACCACCTTATCCAGCTCCTCGCGCAGCTTGGCGCTGATCTTGGATACGGAAAGTCCGCCATAGCCGATGGTGTTATACAGATCGTCTGCGCTGGCATAGCCGATGCGCTGTGCCAATGCCGCAACCACCTCAAGGCGCTGTGCCTCGTTGGTGGTACGGCCGAATTTTTTGAATTCCAGCTCGATGGCGCTCTTGCCCATCTGGATGTTTTCGGGGCGCTTTTCTTTGCGGAACCACTGGCGGATCTTGCCGCGCGCCTCGCCGGTCTTGACGATATTCAGCCAGTCGCGGCTGGGGCCCTTGCCCGCGTTGGAGGTGATGATCTCTACGATCTCGCCATTGCGGGGCACACGGTCGATGGGCACGATCATACCGTTGATCTTAGCCCCCACCATCTTGTTGCCCACCGCCGAGTGGATGGCGTAGGCAAAGTCGATCACGGTGGCACCGGAGGGCAGCGTGATCACGTCGCCCTTGGGGGTAAACACAAAGATCTCGTCCTGAAAGATATCGGTCTTAAAGGCCTTCATAAATTCGTCGGGATCTCGCGTCTCGTCCTCGTTTTCAAGAAGGTTGGATACCCACTGCAGTCGCTTGTCCATCTCCTCCTTGCTGCCCGCGCCCGACTTATACTTCCAGTGGGCGGCGATACCGTACTCGGCGATATGGTGCATATCCCAGGTGCGGATCTGCACCTCAAAGGGGATGCCGTAGCGGCCGATGACCGTGGTGTGCAACGAGCGGTAGAGGTTGGGCTTGGGGGTGGAGATGTAATCCTTAAAGCGGCCGGGCATAGAGTTATACATCTCGTGGATGATGCCAAGGGCGGTATAGCACTCCAGCTCGGTATCCACGATGATACGCAGGGCGTAAAAGTCGTAGATCTCGTCAAAGCTCTTATTTTGGTTATACATCTTTTTATAGATGCTGTAAACCGATTTGATACGGCCCTCAAGGGTAAACTTGATATTGTTTTCCAGCATTTTTTCGTTGACCTCTTGGCGGATATGCTCCACAAAGTCGGTGTGCTGGCCGTATTTCTTTTCGATATCGTCCTTGACCTCGGCATAGCCATAAGGGTCAAGATACAAAAGGCTGAGATTTTCAAGCTCTTGCTTGATGCGCTGCATACCAAGGCGGTGCGCAAGGGGCGCATAAACGTGCATGGTCTCAAGCGCGGTGATGCGCTGCTTTTCATCTGAGCGGGCGCCCAGCGTGCGCATATTGTGCAAGCGGTCGCAAAGCTTGATAAAGATCACGCGGACGTCGCGGGACATAGCCAGCAGCATCTTGCGCAGCGTTTCAAGATGTGCTTCTTCCTTATCCTCTACCTGCAGCGCCACGATCTTGGTCAGACCGTCTACGATCAGCGCCACGTCGGCGCCAAAGCGCTTTTCGATCTCGCGCAGGTCGGTCTTTTCGGCGCAATCCTCTACGGTGTCGTGCAGCAGTGCCGAGCAGATCGAATCGGAGTCAAGGCCAAGGGTAGCCACGATCTCGGCCACCGCAATGGGGTGGGAGATATAGGCCTCGCCGCTTTTGCGGCGCTGCCCCTCGTGCAAAAGTGCGGCATATTCAAAGGCCGCGGTGATCTTTTCTGTATTATAGTGATTGCCGGAGGCCTCCAGGATCTCAAGCAATCGGGAGATATCGGTGTGTACCTCGTGTTTCATAGTCGCTCTCCTTTGGACAGTCGCAATCAGGGCTGCGCCTTGCACTGCCCCTTCAGCTTTTTGAGGATAGAGGATTTTTCGATATTGGTGCGGGATGCGTTAAAGTAAACATCAAAGCGATAACCGTTTTCAAGCTCCTCTACACCGCAGATGCGCAGCTCGTGAAAGATCTCCAGCACGTGCTTCAGGCATCCAAAATGAATGGGACGGGGCGCGCCGGCATTGACAAGGCTCCACAGCTCGCGCTCGGTAAAGCGGTCATGGCCGCCCCTGAACTCACGGCGCAGCACGGTGTAGACCTGCGCACAGTCCTCACGGTCGGGGAGCAATCCCTCTTCGGGGGTAAAACTATCCCCTCCTCGCACGGCGTGATAGCGGGCGACCTGCCGTTCATATTCCCCCTCAAAGCGGGCAGAGGGCTTATGATCCTGCACGATCAGCTGCACGCTCCTCACGTCGCGGAACTCGTTGATATCCACGGTGCAAAGCAGATCTACGCGATCCCCCTCATGCAAGCCAAAGGCCTCTTTGGTGGTGGAAAAGCGCAGGGCATACAGCGAGCGAACGCCATCCGACACCGCAAGCTTTAGGTGCTTGCCGCCGCCAAGCTCGTTGATGCGGTCGATGCGAAGATCGCGCAGCACAAACTGGGGAGTGGGGTTGGAAACGCCAAAGGGCTCAAGACGGGAAAGCTCCTCGCAAAGCGACATCTCCACCGCAGAAAGCGGGATCTCACAATCTGCCTCTACGCACACCTTGGGTGCGCCCTCGGGCAGCAGACCCGCCGCATACTCGTTGATGCGCCGGCGGAAGGCCTCTAAATTGCCGCGGGTGACAGAAAGCCCCGCTGCCAGCTCGTGCCCGCCAAACTTGACCAGCAGATCCTGACAGGCGGTCAAAGCCTCAAACAAATTCACGCCCTTGACCGAGCGGCCGGAGCCCTTGCCCACGTCGTCGGGGCTATCCTGCCCCTCCTGCGCGTTGTCAAAGGAGATCAGGATCGAGGGCAGGCCATAGCGCTCGGTCACGCGGGAAGCCACGATACCGATGATGCCCTGGCGCCAGCCGTTATCCTCCAGCACCAGCACGCGGGTGCCGGAAAGGTCGATCTCACGCTCGATACGGGCATAGGCCTGCTCGGCTATGGTATTCTCCTCGCTTTGGCGCAGGCTGTTGATCTCGCAAAGCTCGCGGGCAAGGCGCTGGGCCTCTCCCTTGGTCTCGCACAGCAGCAGCTCTACGGCAAGAGAGGCCTCGGCCATACGGCCGGCCGCGTTGATGCGGGGTGCAAGGCCAAAGCCGATAAAGGAGGAGGTCATCTTCTTTTTCTTGACGGGGCGGTTATCCCCCGCCTGACGGTTGCCAGCCTGCGCCTCTTCGATCAAGGCGGCAAGGCCCATACGCCCTGTCTCGGCCAGATGCCGCAGACCAAGGGTCACGATCAGGCGATTTTCGTCGGTGATGGGCATGACGTCGGCAATGGTGCCGATGGCCACCAGATCGGCGTAATTCTGTGCCATACGGCGCACGCCGTCGATCTCGCTCTCGCCCCGCTCGGCACCCAGGGTGCATTCGTAGGCGGTCACCACCTTAAAGATCACACCAACGCCTGCCAGCTCCTTAAAGGGATAGGGGCAGTCGGGGCGGTGGGGGTTGACCACAGCCACGGCGTCGGGCAATATCTCGCGGCATTCGTGGTGGTCGGTGATCACCATATCGATGCCCTTTTGCTTGGCGTACTCCACCTCATCCACGGCGGTGATGCCGGTATCCACCGTAACGATGCAGGTCACGCCATCCTGTGCCAAGCGGTCGATGGCACAGGCAGACAGGCCATAGCCCTCTCCTGCGCGACTGGGGATGTAATAGCCCACGTCGGCCCCCTGCTTTTTGAGGTAAAGATACAGCAAGCTGACGGCGGTCACGCCGTCTACGTCATAGTCACCGTAGATCACGATGCGCTCGCCACCCTCGACGGCGCGGCGGATGCGTGCCACAGCCTTTTCCGCGTCCCGCAGCAAAAAGGGGCTGTGGAACAGGGTATCCTCGCAGCGCAAAAAGCGCTCGGCGGCTGCAGGTGTTTGATAGCCGCGACAATACAGCAGTCGCGCGCAAATGGGCGAGAGCCCCAGCGCCGACGACAGCGCGGCGATCTCTGCGTTGTCGGGGGCGATCCCCTTATCACGCAGGAGCCATATTTTTTCTTTCTTGATCTTTTCCATGTATTATCCTTTCGGGACGTCAACGCCCACCACGCGCAGGATCTCTACGTCAAGACGCTGCGCAATGACAAGGCGAGAAAAAAGCCGGATCGCAAAAAGTGTCAGCACAAACGCGGCAGCGGCAACGCCAAGGGCAACGCCCTCGCTGCTGCTGATCGCAAAGCCAACGAAATAACCCGCAAGGCAAAGCACCACGGGCAACAGAAACACCAGCGCGGCGTACAGCAGCATCCGCCCGGTGCAGCTTACCACCTCCACCGTATCTCCCACGGCGGCGCCTGCGGTGTTGCGGGCGCGCACGCGCGCCTCTCGGTTACCGCCAAGCAGGGTACAGACCGAGCAGCCCGTGCCGTCGGCATTTTTGTGGCAGCCGTCACAGGCGGCATGCCGCGCCACCGAAACGGTTGCGATATTGTCGTTTTCGATCTCCACAACGGTGGCCAGTGTTTTCATGGATCTCTCCTTTTACGGTGTGGGGTGTTAGAGGATGCGGTGGGGGGATGCGCGTGGGGGAATGCGCG
>JAZQWJ010000043.1:0-69322 GCA_045632285.1 Eubacteriales bacterium
TACCAGTTTTCTCCTTCTGCCACGCCGACCTTCAGCGCAACGCTTAATTTGACTGCATTTTCCATTTCAGAGACCAAGATCTCACGTGCGGCGGCAGCATCCTCGCGCTTGGCTTCTACGATCAGCTCGTCGTGTACCTGTAAGATCAGGCGAGCATCCAGACCGGAGGCCTTCAGCCTTTGATCCACACGGATCATGGCGATCTTGATGATGTCGGCAGCAGTTCCTTGGATCGGGCTGTTCATTGCCACACGCTCTCCAAAGTGCTGCATATTTTTGTTTTGCATCTTCAGCTCGGGGATATAGCGGCGGCGACCCAGCAGCGTGGTCACATATCCGTTTTCATATGCATCCTTGATCACCGATTTCAAATATCCGTCGATCTGCGGATATGCCGCAAAATAGCTTGCAATATACTCTTTTGCCTTGGCCTGCGAGATGTGCAGATCCTCGGAAAGGCTGAATGCACCCATACCGTACAGAATGCCGAAATTAACAGCCTTGGCACGCTTGCGCAGCTCGGGCGTGACTGCCTCGGTCGGCACGCCAAACACGTTGGCGGCGGTTGCTGTATGGATATCCTCGCCGCTTTCAAAGGCAGTGATCATCGCTTCATCCTTGGCAAGTGCTGCAAGCAATCTCAGCTCGATTTGCGAGTAGTCTGCGTCAATAAGCAAATAATTGTCGTTCTCAGGGATAAAATAACGCCTTAATTCCTTGCCAAGATCGGTGCGGATCGGGATGTTTTGCAGATTAGGCTCAGCCGAAGAAAGTCGCCCTGTGGCAGTTCCTGTTTGTTTAAATACCGTGTGGATGCGCCCATCCGCCTCGATCTGCTTTTGCAGGCCGTCGGCATAAGTGCTGTTGAGCTTGGTGACCTGACGGTATTCTAAGATCTCCTCGATAATGGGGTGATAAGGTGCAAGCTTTTCCAAGACCTCTGCGTTTGTAGAATACCCGGTCTTAGTCTTTTTGCCGTGCGGAAGCCCCAATTTTTCAAACAGCACTTCCCCCAACTGCTTGGGAGAATTGACGTTAAACTCACCACCGGCCAAGTAATAAATGCGACTTGCCAGCTCTTCACTGACTGTAGTTAACTGCGCACTGTAAGCTGAAAGCCCCTCTTTGTCTACACGGAATCCGTTCAGCTCCATATCGGTCAACACAGCGCAAAGCGGCAGCTCGATCTCAAGAAGCAGTGTTTCTGCCCCCTGTGCCTCGATCTGCTTTTTTAACGTCTCATAAAGTCTTGGTAACACCGCAATATGCGCGGGGGCAGTGGGTGCTTGCTCTCCCAAGTAGCGCATTGCCAGCCCGGAAAGCTCAAAATTCCCCTCGGCTGCATTCAGCACATAGGCGCCAAGCATCGTGTCAAAGGCGCAGCCGCGCCAATGGACGTTCAGTTTTTCCAGCGCTTTATAAACGCGCTTGGCATCGTGACAGATCACGCTTATGCCGTCACGCGCCAAAAGATCGGCGACAGCGGCTGTATCCTTGGCAACCTTGACCCAGCTTCCATTGGACAGATAGATCCCGTCCTCATGCACATCCATCGCGACCACGCCGTTCAGATCCAAGATCTCGGCATTTTCCAGTATCCCCAGCTCCACGGCCCTTGCGGCAGCCTCTTGCGCCTCTTTGGCAAGGCCAAAGCGCTTGATAAATGCGTTAAATTCAAATTTTTCAAACAGTGCAAGGGTGCGCACGGCATCCAATCCGTGATAAACGCAATTTTCAAGTCCACCCTCAAGCGGCACCTCGCGGTAGATGGTGGCCAGCTTTTGAGACAGATATGCGCTGTCCTTACCTCCCTCCAGCTTGGTGCGTACAGAGGGTGTGTGCTTGGCCTCGGGCAGTTTTTCGTAAATTCCATCAAGAGAGCCGTATTCGGCGATCAGCTTCAACGCTGTTTTTTCACCAATTCCGGGCACGCCCGGGATATTATCGGAGCTATCCCCCATCAGCGCCTTAACATCCACAAACTGGGTGGGATCCACACCGTATTTTTCAAAAAAACGTTCTCTTGTAAAATCCACCGTCTCGGTATTGGTACAAAGCAACACGTGAACACGATCGGAGATCAGCTGCAGTGCATCACGGTCGCCCGTAAGCAGATATGCCTCGCAATCCTCGGCCTCTGCCATAGCAGAAAGCGTGCCTAAAATATCATCTGCCTCATAGCCCTCCAGCTCAAGGCAAGTAAAGCCCAGCGCGGCAGCAAGCTCCTTGGCAAGGGGCATTTGGGTCAGCAGATCCTCGGGGGTTGGTCTGCGCCCCGCCTTATAGGCATCAAACATTTTATGGCGAAAGGTGGGTGCCTTCAGGTCAAAGGCAATTGCGCAAAGATCCGGTTTGACCTGCTCTAAATTTTTTTCCAGAATGCTGACCATACCAAAAAGGGCGTTGGTCGGCAGTCCTTCTTTGTTTGAAAGCGGTCTGACGCCGTAAAACGCGCGATTGACGATACTGTTGCCATCCACAGCCAAAAGCTTTTTCATACGTTCCTCCGTTAAGGGGTATTATCCTTATTATTATACAACTATTTTCTGCAATCGTCAACGCCTCCGCCTGCGTTTTTTCAAAATACACTTGCGAAACGGCAACTTTTATGCTACAATATATAAAGTATATTTGAAGGAGCTTATTATGGATTGGAAAAAGATCAGCTTACATACAACGGTGTACTTTACCGTTATCACTGTTATCCAGCTTGGCAGTTGGATGCTGGCCAACGGTGCTTCCGGCGGATATTCCCCCTTGCGCGTGCTTTGTATGCTCCCCTTTGCCGCATTATTTGCACTTGCAAACGTGAATTATAAATACGGCGAGGGCGGCGCTTCTCTTCGCGTTTTGTTGCACTTTTTGCTGACTGCGGGCGGTGCGTTTGTGTTTTTGTATCTCCCCAGCCGCCAAACGGGAGACAGTGTTGAGGCCGCGGTTGCCATGGCGCTGATTTTGGTTGTGATCTATTGGATCGTAATGGGCATTTTTCTTGGTATGCGCGCTCGCTTTGCTCATATCGACCGCGACACCAAGCAATACAAAAGCCTGTATCGCCCCAAGGCCGATCATATCGCAAAGCCCGCCAAGGATACCGAGAGCAAGAAAAATAAGGACGCCTATCAAAACGTATACAAGAAAAATTAAACGGAAAGAATACGGTTAAACCATTGCAGGAGGAGATCTGATGCAGGTTTGGTTCAACCGTATTTTTTCTTTTTTTATGCTATGCTGTGTGTTATTTTTATTCTCCGGCTGCCACGCAGAGGCAGTTCATGACAGTTTTATAGACGAGTTGACCTTTTTGGGTGATTCTACCACGGCACACATGCAGCAACGCAGCTCGCTGCGCCCCGAACAGATCTGGGCAACGAAAGAGCGTTATCTCAATTTAGATCCGCGCATCACCTACGCAAGGATCGTCGCCCCCGACACGGGCAAGGAAGAACCGATCGCCGAGGTGGCGGCGCGGCTCTCTCCCCGCTATCTTGTCCTGACGCTGGGAGTGGATTACGGCGTTTATTATTACCGTGACAAGCCACTTGAATTCCGCCATTACTATGAAAAGCTACTGGACGTTATCTGCGAGGCTTCGCCCGAAACAGTGCTTGTTTTGCAATCCATTTTTCCCGTTTCAAGAGAAAGCGCCGTCATTACCAACGAGATGATCAAAAAAGCAAACGCCATTATTCAAGAAATCGCCGCAACGCGCAACCTGTGTTTTGCAGATCAAACCGTGATCTTAAGCGATGCCGACGGCTATTTAAAGCCCTCATATTGCTACAGCGCAGACGGGATCCATCTGAGCAGCGCCGCTTACGCGGCGATCCTTGACCACTTAAAATCTATTGAAAGCGAGATCAGGCGCACGTGAAAAGACTGTTTATTCTTATGACCCTATTACTTTTAATACTAAGCGGATGCGGTAGATCCGAGCCGGAAGCATCCGATATCCGCACCCTGCTGATGCAGAAACCGGAGGATTATTTTACCGCAGATGAGGATTTTATCAAAACGAATTTTGGCTTGCCCCATTACGTCAAGACCGCCGAGGTCTATCTTTCTCGCGCAGGAGACGGTCGAGAGATCGGATTTTTTCTGCTGACGGACACTGCATACTGCGAGCAGCAGTTGTTGCAGATACGAGACTATCTGGCAAGCGAGGAGGAATCGGTACGCGCCCTTGCCGCCCTGTACCCCGCAGACGAGCTGCAAGCAAGACTTGAGCGCTTTCAACACGCCAAGGTGGGCTGCAGTGACCGCCTTGTCTATTACGCGCTGACAGATTAAAAAAACGACTGCGTCAGCGTGATCTATCCATTACAGATATCACACCAACGCAGTCTTTTTTTACTTATGTCTTTGCTTTTTGATCATACCGTACTTCAGGTCCCAAAGTCTTTGGGAAAGATCAACGTAATAATTATGCGGATTATCAAAGCGCTTGACCTCGTCCCACATACTTTCCAGCGAGGCCTTGCAATGGGCGCGGATCTCCTCGATATTGGGCAATTCATAGACCTGTGTACCGTTTTTGAAGATCGGCACCTGCAGCTCTACAGCGCGGAAATTGGTCAGTGTTTTGGTCTTCCAGGTATTATCGGGATCAAAGATCTCCAAGGGCTTGGTATCATCCACGGTCTCGTCGTATACGCAAAGCAGATCGGCCTCGGCCTTTCCGTTTTCTCTGTCAAACAGACGGTATACCTTTTTGAAATGCGGCGTGGTGATCTTACCCACGTTTTCACTGAGCTTGATCTTGGGCGTGATATTTCCTTCGGCGTCTTCTACGGCACAAAGCTTATAAACGCCACCAAAAACGGGGGCGCTCTTTGCGGTGATCAAGCGCTCTCCAACGCCAAAGGCATCGATCTGCGCGCCCTGATGGATCAAGCCGCGGATGATATACTCATCCAACGAGTTGGATGCCACGATACGGCAGCCGGTAAGGCCCGCCTCGTCCATCATCTTGCGGATCTTGCCGGAAAGATAAGCAATATCACCGGAGTCAATGCGAACAGCGAATTTTGTGATCCCCTGCGGCACCAGAATTTCTTTGAAAACTCGAATGGCGTTGGGGACACCGGATTCCAACACATTATAGGTATCCACCAACAGCGTCACGTCATTGGGATAGATCTCGCAATACGCCTTAAAGGCCTCGTATTCGCTATCAAACATCTGCACCCAAGAATGCGCCATCGTGCCGCCTGCGGGAACGCCAAAGGCTGTATCTGCAATGGCGCAGGCAGTGCCGTTGACGCCACCGATATAGGCGGCTCTGGCGCCAAGGATCGCCGCATCGGCGCCTTGTGCGCGGCGAGATCCGAACTCACTGACCGTGCGTCCCTTGGCGGCGCGGGTAATGCGTGCCGCCTTGGTTGCGATCAGTGATTGGTGATTGAGCATCATTAAAATATAGGTTTCGATAAACTGTGCTTCAATGGCGGGGGCGCGCACGGTCATCAGGGGTTCACCCGGAAACACCACTGTTCCCTCGGGCACGGCCCAGATGTCACCGGTAAAATGAAAGCCGCGCAGATAATCCAAAAAGTCCTCGTTAAAGCAGCCGCGACGGCGCAGATAGTTGATATCCTCGCTGTCAAAATGAAGATCGTTGATGTATTCGACCACCTGCTCAAGGCCTGCCACGATAGCATATCCGCCGTCGTCCGGATTGGAGCGATAAAATACGTCAAAATAGGCGATCTTATCCTTCATATTTTTGCGGAAATAACCGTTACCCATCGTCAGCTCGTAATAATCCACAAGCATTGTCAAATTGCGGGAAATGTCTTTCATATCCTTCTCCTTTTCAACGAAGTCCTTATGTCTTGTTCCGCTTTCTAACGTACAAATGGTGGAAGATCAAAATTGCCACCAATAAAAGGCTGATGCCGGCAAGGATCACCGTGATCCATATCGCACCGGAATAATCCTTGTATTCCCCCGGGTGCTGCTCCTGCGGCATCTCTTCTTGTCTGGCCGAGATCTGCTCTGCCAACTCTGCATCGGACAGCACGTCGCTTTCCAAAGCAACACGGTTCAAATACAGCTCGTATGCGCCCGCTTCCCTGTTCAAGGGGCGGGTCAATATGCGAATCGAGCGCAGCTGCTCCAGTGTAGCCGTGTAGCCACCAAGATCGAGATACAGTTCACTCGCATCTCCGGGACGTATCACCCCCGATGCTACAACGGTCGTATTAACGCCGACAAGACGGATCTGCACCTCATATAGCATATTTTCGTTGGCAGACGACTGCTTGATACCAAGAGAAAGGCGCATCATATCGGCAACAGAATAATTTTGAACGCCATCAAATGCATACGCGATCTCAGCATATTCCTCGCTTCCGGTCGGCTGAAGCTGCGCTGTAAGCGAGCGGTCTGTTAAAACAGGGGGCTGCGCAAAGCCACCGGCATACCAGCCGGCACTGTCTCCAAGGGCGGAAAAATCAAACAGCGCGTAGCTGCCGATCGGCACCCTTCCGTTTGTATAGCCGCTAAGCGAGGCAGAGATCTTATGTATATACTCCGTGACCAGCGCCTTGCTGTCAAACGGCAACAGCTGGTTGGGATATGCCTGCTGTATCTCGCGCAGCATCGCCTCTCCCCTTTCGGTATCGATCGCAAGGATCAGATGCTTTAGGCGAGAGATCACAAGCTTTGCCTGCTCGTGCATAGAAAGATCCAAAATAAAGCTGCGAACACTGTCATTGAAAAACAGAGAAACATACCGTATCGCATAAGCTGCGTTCAGCTCCTCTGCCGTATACAGAGCTGAGGGGCACCACGCATACAGGATCTTACGGTCCAAAAAGTTGGCCGTTGCAGAGGATCTTTCGATCAGATCGGTCATTTCGCGCAAGGAGCGCATGCTTGCAAGGTCCTTTTCCTCGTTCCCCTCATACGATTCAAGCATGATCGAGATCTCCGGAGGCGTGTGTATCAGATCCTTCATAGCCAGCAGTAGCGAATCGATAAACAGATCCGAGAAATAGTCGCCCGTCAGATCAGCAAGCGTTACCGTTGGGGTATGCGGGCGATCGGATACCGGAACAACGATGCGCAGATCCCCCACGTTACTACGGGCCGTTCCTGCCACAAGATTGAGATAGGTGGCATATTTTTTGGCATAGGTGGCGAGGGTCTGCATTCCAACGTAAGAAAAGCGCGAGGAACGATCCGCAGAACGGCCCAGAATAATGCCGTCGATGCTTCCAAACGCCCCATCGTGATAGCGATGTGTCAAAAAGTCGGTCAAGGCGCTGATCTCAAGCAAAGCAGTCTCGGATTTGATATCCACGCCCTTGTTTACAATGCCGACCGCGCTGTCCGCAGGGTTGACATAGGAAAGATCAGCGGCATCGGGAGATACCAAAAAACGCAGATAGACCTCGCAACCGTGGCCGGTCAGATTTCGAACACGGTGATCCAATGCGTCGATCTCTGCCTCGCTGAAAAAGTAATAGGAGTGATCCCCCGCATAAAGAATGCTGTCGCGGCTATCCGATGAGGAAAGCAGAAGTCGATCCAGATATACGTCTACGATACCGACGTCAGCACCGCTGTCTAATATAGAAAACACAGAATCTGTATGCACGCCCTTAAAGCCGCCGTCATCTGCGGCGCCCTCGGCACGGATATCGGGGTAGATGGGCTGACAAAGCAAACGCCGCTCACCCGATTTGGTCACAACAGCAACGGCGTATCTGGAGTAGATCTCCTCGGCATTGCGTGCCGGAATGGAAAAAGAAAAGCTTTTGCTGATCGACATTCTGGCCACGGGTGCCTTTGTGATCACGTTAGAGGAATCCTGATCGTTGGGTCCAAAGGAGAATACCGCCAGTGTAGACTCGTCATCCTCAAAAATAGAGGGGATGCTTCCTGAGATTTTGATCGTCCCCTCCTCGCCGCCGTTTCCCGGCTCATAATAGCACTGCTCGATCTCAGCGGTCACCGTGCTGGCGATCGCATCCTCGGTGGGGTCGTAAACCGACACGTCATACATTGCGTACAGCTCAAGCTGCGCGACCCCCGGCAGCTCTCCCACGGCAGAAACAGTCAATTTTAAGCTACCGTCGTTTTTTAAGGTGCCGATGTGAGGCGCGTAAGCCCATTGGGACTGTGCCTGACCGGACGAAGGAAAGCTGAAATGGACTGTGTGACCGTCGGCATCATCAATGCAGCTGTATTCCAGAGTAAGACGAAGGGTAACACCGGTTTGATTCAGCAAAGAAACGTACACGGCATTGGTCGTGCCACCTGTTCCAAAGGGAGAAGGCTTGACTGCAGAAAATTCTTTCTCTCCCTCAAGCAACAGTGTAAGAGATCCATCGTCGTTGGACGTAACGCTTTCCCCCTCTAATTCGTTAAAGAAAAAGCGATGCTCTTCTGTGTTAGAGGGCGCTCCCGATGCAAAAAGAGAAAGCAAAGGGCACAAAAGTACCACCGCCAGTACGGCGGCCATTGCTTTTGTTGCTTTTTTCAGCACAGATACTCCCCCTTTCCTCAAAATAGATATATAACATTATAACATAATTTTCTTGATTTGAAAAGGCCTTTATAAAACTTTCAAAAAATGTCTTTTTTAGCATTCAAAAAAGGATGATGTGGCGTCAAACAACACAAATTTAGTTCTTTTTCTTATCGCCCGGATATGATAAAATTAAAGTGAAGAATTTTATCGGGGAGGAAAGCCATGCTATATCCAAAAAGCAAAGAAAAAGAGCTTTCAAAAGAACTTTTTCAAAATCCGACAAGCGAATATCGCGGAACCCCCTTTTGGGCCTGGAACTGCCAATTAGACCGTACTGAGCTTTTGCGTCAGATCGACGTTCTATCCGAAATGGGATTTGGCGGTTTTCATATGCACGTACGTTCGGGTATGGGGACCCCCTATCTCTCGGATCAATTTATGGATCTTGTAGAGGATTGCGTTGAAAAAGCAAAATCCAAAAATATGTTGGCTTGGCTATATGACGAGGATCGCTGGCCCTCCGGCTTTGCAGGAGGCCTTGTTACCAAGGACCCTGCGTTCCGTCAGCGCTTTTTGATGTTTCTTCCCCGTCAAATGGATGCAAACAGCCATTATTCTCTGGTCGTCAGCGATTCGGTCACCGTCAACTGTGAGGGGGGTGGCACACTGCTTGGCACCTATGACATCGTGCGCAACGCCGACGGTGAGCTGGCTTCCTATAAGATGATCGGCCAAAACGAGACGGCAGAAGGAGAAGCTTGGTGTGCCTATCTGCAGTTGGCCACTACATCTCCCCGCTTTAACAACCAGACCTATGTCAACACCTTGGATAAAAAGGCCATTGACCGCTTTATCGAGATCACCTACGAGGCCTATAAGAACCGTGTCGGTAAGAATTTTGGCGGCGCGATCCCCGCAATGTTTACCGACGAGCCCCAGTTTACCAGAAAAAACACGCTTCCCTTTGCAGACAGCGCCTCACCCGTTATGCTCCCCTGGACCGACGATCTGGCCGAAACCTTCCGCGCCCGTTATCACGAGGATCTGATCGCTTGCCTGCCCGAGTTACTTTGGGAAAGAGCCGACGGAAAGCCCTCTACCGTTCGTTATCACTATCACGACCACGTGTGCGACCGCTTTACCGAAGCCTTTGCCGATAATTGCGGTGCATGGTGCCGTCAAAACGGGCTTGCTTTGACCGGACATATGATGCGCGAGCCCCGCTTGGAGACCCAGACCGGAGCCGTGGGCGAGGCAATGCGCGCCTATCGCGCCTTTGATCTGCCCGGCATCGATATGCTGGCCGACCGCCACGAGTATACCACTGCCAAGCAGGCGCAATCTGCCGTTCACCAGTACGGACGCGAGGGTATGATGAGTGAGCTGTACGGCGTGACCGGCTGGGATTTTGACTTCCGCCGCCATAAGATCTACGGCGACTGGCAGACAGCCCTTGGTGTCACCGTGCGCGTTCCTCACCTTTCTTGGGTATCGATGGAGGGAGAGGCCAAGCGCGACTACCCTGCCTCGATCAACTATCAATCCCCTTGGTACAAGGAATACGGCTATATCGAGGACCACTTCGCCCGCGTGAACACCGCCCTGACAAGAGGGCGCCCTGTGGTTCGCGTTGGTGTGATCCATCCCATCGAAAGTTACTGGCTCCATTGGGGCCCCTCCGAGCAGACGGCGCTGATCCGCGATCAACTGGAGGAAAATTTCCAAAAAATGACGGAGTGGCTGCTGTTTGGATCGATAGATTTTAACTACATCAGCGAATCTCTGCTGCCCGAGCTTTGCGAAAGTGCCACCTCTCCCCTTCGCGTGGGCAAAATGGAATATGACGTTGTGGTCGTACCCGGATGTGAGACCTTGAGAAGCTCTACGCTAGAGCGTCTGGAGGCCTTTCAACGTGCCGGCGGCAAGCTGATCTTTATGGGCGAGGCTCCCCGCTATACCGACGCCGTGGAAAGTGACCGCCCTGCCGCTCTTTACGCCGCTGCCGATAAGATCCCCTTTAACCGCGCCTCTTTGCTGCAAGCCTTGGAGCCCTATCGCACAGTGGAGCTTCGTAACAGCAACGGCGCCTATACCGACGATCTCCTCTATCAGCTCCGTTGCGATGGCGATTGCCGTTGGCTATTCGTTGCAAAAGCCAAAAATCCCTATAATCACGACATTCCGCAAAAGCAACCCATCAGAGTGACCGTAAACGGCCTTTTCCGCGCAGAGCTATACAATACCATGGACGGTAGCATCAGCGAGGTCAGCAGTATGCAAAAAGGGCAAAAAACCTATTTCAACTTTACGTTGTATGATCACGATTCCTTACTGCTGCGCCTAACTCCCTTTGAGGGCGCTTATACCGCAAGCATCCCCGCCCCCAAGGCTGACTATCAGCCGATCGAGCTCCCTGTCCGCGTGGACTATACCCTGCACGAGCCCAATGCGCTTTTGCTGGATATGGCAGAATACAAGCTGGAGAACGGCCCCTGGCACCCTGAGGAAGAGATCCTGCGCGCCGATACGGATATTCGCCGCAAACTTGGCTATGACCTTTGGGGAAGCTCCTGCTGTCAGCCTTGGTGTATGGAAAAGACCGAGATCCGACATATGGTCTCCGTTCGCTTCTCCTTCTCCACCGATTTTGAAGTATTTCATGCCAAGCTTGGTGCCGAGATCCCCGAAACGGCAGAGATCCTGTTGGATGGCTCTACCATTGCCAACAGTCCCGACGGCTTTTACGTAGATCGCGCCATCAAGACCTATTCCTTGCCCGTTTTGCAAACAGGCAGACACACGTTGGAGATCACAATGCCCTACGGCTCACGATCCGCACTGGAGCGTTGCTATATTTTGGGCAACTTTGGCGTTTATCAATCCGGCCGCTATTGCAAAATCACAAGACTGCTGCCCGCACTTGCATTTGGTGATATCACCAAGCAGCTGCTTCCCTTTTACAGCGGCAGGATCACCTATCACGTCCCCATCAAAGTCAAGAACGGCCTGATCAGGGTCCATACCCCCCAGTACCGCGCTGCCGCCATTACGGCGCAGATCGATCGAAGTGCGTTCAAGCAGCTTTCGCTTGCGCCCTATACGACCGAGCTTGAAACAAAGAGCGGAACGCGCATGCTGTATCTGGATCTTTACATCAATCGAACCAACGGCTTTGGCCCCCTCCATCTCTGCGACCGCGCACACCCATACGTCAGCCCCTCCGGATGGCGTTCTTCGGGAGATTCCTGGAGCTATGAATACTGGCTGCACGAGGAAGGCCTTTTGTCCGCCCCCATTGTTGAAAATCTGCCGATCAAAAAAGAAAAATCTGTTTGAAACAATAAATATATTAAGATTTGTTCTTTTTGTCGGCAACGCAAGGCTTGTTTTAACACAAGCGATTGACAAATAACTTTTTATAATGGAGTAATTTTGATGAAAAACATTTGCTTTTTAGGCGACAGCATCACGCGCCGCGGCTATTGGTTGGCCGAGGTCTTCAACCATCTGCGCAAAAAAGGCATCCGCGTTTGGAACTGCGGTGTCAGCGGTGACAATGCCACTTGGGCGATCACCCGCCTATATACCGACTGCTTGAATCGCTCCCCCGACACGGTGGTGATGATGTTTGGGATGAACGACGTTGGGCGAGATCTTTATAACGAAGGGCGCACCGACGTTGAAGAAAAAAAGGAGCATCGCATTGAAAAATTTAAAAGCTCGATGCGCACGTTGATCGATATGATCAAGGCTGCAGGATGCGACCTGATCCTTTGCACGCCTACTCCCTGTGACGAGGTCACGCCCGGTGCAGTTCTCCCCTGTCACTGCAACGAAGGACTTGCGCGCATCGCCGCATCCGTTCGTGAAATGGCCAACGAGCTGCAGGTCCCCTGCGTAGACTTTTTTGACTATCTGCTCCCTCGCGTGGGCACTGAATATCTGACACTCCCCGACCGCGTTCACCCTACCCCGGAAAGCCATCATCCTATGGCACAGTTGTTTTTAAAAACCTTGGGCTTTATCGAGGAGATGGATCCCACGCCCTTTTTGCCTATGAATACCGAGGCACAAGCGTTATTTGATGCAGATCAAAAGCTGCGCGAGATCCATTTTATCGAATGGAATCAAATGTACAATGCGCGCACAAGCGCAAAAATGACCCATACAGACTTTGTTGCCTTAGCCCAAGAGCGTCTTGCCGCCGCACGCGAAAAGGACGACAAAACGCAGATCAATTGGTATAGCAACTACCTTAATATTGTAGCAAACAAGCTTGATTACGAAAACGAAGTGATCAAGCGTACGGTAGAAATGGCGAAAATATAAGAAAAAAGCCGCGAAAGCGGCTTTTTCTTATATTTGAAACAACCGTTGATACTGCTTTCCTTGCAGTGCCGCCTCCAGTGTTTCGGGCAGCTTTGAAAAATCCGCTACCAAAGAATGTGGCTTTCGCTCGGGATCATCCTGCTTCATCGGAACAAAATACACATTTTTGCGGCTGAGCAGCGTACCGATATTTTTGAGATTGGCAGACAGCGCATCGTTAGAGGCAAGCGCGATCACAAGCGGACGGTTGCTGCGCAGATGCGCTTTTGCCGCCATCGTCACCGCCGTATCCGTAATACCGTTAGCCATTTTGGCCAAGGTATTTCCCGTGCAGGGACAAATGATCAAGGCATCCAAGGGTGAAGCCGGCCCAAGCGGCTCAGCACCCACAATATTGTGAATGATCTCGCGCCTTGTAATCTGTTTGATCCGTTCTAACACCGCTTGTGCTGCAGAAAAGCGCGTATCCGTTGCATACACGTTCTCGCTGACGATCCCTTGTATCTCATAACGTGCCGACAGCCCCTCCATTTCAGTTAATGCCTGCTTGACTGTACAAAACGAGCCACAAAACGCAAATCCTATCATAAGCGCTTTTCCTCCTTCATATAAGAAAGCACAGTGTCGGCAATGATCTCTCCTGCTGTTACGGGCGCATATTTCCCGGGGAGCGACAAAGCCCAGATCACCTTGATGCCGTATGCGTCAGCCGCACTGCCGTCCACCCCACCGGGGGCGGAAGCCAGATCTATGATCAGCGTATCCGGTGACATTTTGGACAGGATCTCCTCCGAAAAGATCCAATGCGGTACCGTGTTGAAAATGACCGTCTGCTTTTGAGCAAAATCCTTTAAAAACGTTTCTTTTATCAAATGCACCGCGCCATATCCGGCTGCTGCGGCTGCAGCAAGCGCCTCTTGCCGACGTGCAGCAACCGTAATATCTGCTCCCATTGCCGACAAAAGCCTTGTCAACGCGATCGCTACGCGCCCAAAACCGGTTACACCAACCGAAAGACCGCTGATCGTTTTAGGCACCTCGCGCATCAGGATAGAAACCGCTGCCTCTGCAGTTGGCAATGCATTTTTTTGCTGAAAGAGTTCACTTTTATAAAAATCAAAGGTTGCGATCCCTCGCTCTTGCGCAAGTGCGACCAGGGCGGTAGGCATTTTTCCGCCGATCAGTGCAGCTTTTGGCGTGATAGACTCTAAAATTTCTGTCAAAAGCGGTGCATCCCGTTCTTTTTCAAGGGGAATGCTTAAATATCTCCCATCCGGAGAAGTCGGCAAAGGCAGGATCACGGCCGACGCACCCTCTATTGCGCTTTTCCAATCTTCACAGGAAGCAAGCCTGAAGGGCCGCTCTGTAACAGGCAAACCAAAGCAACGCATCGAAAGGCCTTGCCCCGCCAATTTTTCTGCCAATGCGATCTGACGCGCATCTCCCCCCAGGACCGCAAGCTTTTTATTTGAAAACATAACCATATCCTCTCCGCAATTAAATAAAAGGGACGCAAGCTTTTTGCGTCCCTTTGTTCTTTCTGTTACAGAATATGTCGTTTTTTGCAGATATGTGCCTTAAAATCCCGTTAGCCTAAGCGATATCTCGCCCCCGTGCAGCACGTCCCTGCTTCCGTCTTGATATTCGACCTGCAGTCCGCCGTCCGGCATGACGTCGTGAACAAAGGCAGGGCGCATATTACCCTGTCGGATCACTTCTACGATATGCCCAAGGCATATACAATGGCGGCGATAATCATCCAGCCATCCACCGCGCAGGATCAGATCCTCGTATTGGCTCAGTTCCGCCAAGATCGCACCGATCAACTCTACAGTGTCCGCACAAGGCACGCAGCCTGCGATCTCACAAAGCTCGGGGGGAAAATCCACCTCAGCCGTATTAATGCCGATACCCAGCACCACGTAAGGCTCTCCATTTTGATCTATACCGCTTTCAGCCAGTATTCCGCAGACCTTTCTTCCTTCCAGCAACAGATCGTTGACCCACTTGACGTCCGCCACAACACCGCAAACGTTGACCAATGCGCGATGGACTGCCACTGCCGCAACGGGCGTGATCTCGCCAAAGCGCTCGATACCGAAGTGTGGACGAAGCACGGTACTGAAATAGGTGCCGCCGACAGGCGAAAAAAAGCTACGCTCCATACGACCGCGCCCGGCCGTTTGCGACTTGGCGACCACGGTATAAAACTCCCCCGCACCGGCCCGCGCCGCCTGGGCGGCGGTGCGGTTGGTAGAGGGCAATTCCTCATAAAAATGAATTTCCATCAAGCACCTCAAAACATTGAAAGCTGATCGGTCTCATTGATATGATCCAAAACGCCCGCCGTACGCAGGGTCTCGATCACGCTCTTATTGAGTCCCGCGCGGATCTGCAGATCCTCGACCGAGAAAAACTGCTCCTCGTTACGGGCCTTGATAATGCTGTCTGCCGCATTTTCGCCAACGCCTGCAAGCGCAGAAAAAGGCATACGAATGGCGCCGTTTTCAGGCAAGAAGGAGCGTGCATCGGATTTTTCGATATCTACGGGCAAAAAGCGGATGTGGCGTGCCATACATTCGTTGATCAGCTTGAGTGTGGGCACCGAGGCCTGTTCCTTGGGGGAGGCTTCTTTTCCGCGCTTTTCGATATCCTTGATGGTAGCTACGACCTTGGATTTGCCCCCCATAACGATCTGGGCATCAAAGCCACCGGGGGCAACGGTAAACATAGCGCAATAAAACGCAATGGGCATATGTACCTTGTACCAGCCAAGGCGAATGGCCGACATAACGTAGGCCGCTGCGTGCGCTTTGGGGAACATGTACTTGATCTTTTTGCAGGAGCCGATATACCACTCGGGCACGTTATGCTCGCGCATTTCAGCCTCCCACTCCGGGGTGAGGCCCTTACCCTTACGCACGCTTTCCATAATTTTAAAGGCGTGTGCGTTTTCTACGCCATAACGGATCAAGTCGTTCATGATATTGTCACGGCATCCGATCACGTGCGAAATATCGCAAATACCGTCCTTGATCAGATCCTGCGCGTTGCCCGTCCACACGTCGGTGCCGTGAGACAGACCGGAGATCTGCAGCAGGTCGGCAAAGGAGCGCGGCTTGGCCTCCTCTACCATCTTCATAACAAAGTGAGTGCCAAACTCGGGCAAGCCGTAGGTGCCAAGCTGTGCGTCAATATCCTCAGGCGAAATGCCAAGAGGCTTGGTAGACAGGAACAGATCGTAGACCTCGCGGGCGTTCATCGGCACGTCCATGACACTGGTATCGGAAAAGCGCTCTATCCACTTATACTTGGTCGGGATATCGTGTCCAAGCTCGTCAAGCTTAAGCAACGTATCGTGGAGATATTCAAAGGTAAAATGCGTGGTGACGATGTCGGAATTGGGGTCGTCTGCGGGGTGCTGTACGGGGCAGAAATCGTAAATTTCATACTCCTTGGGCACGACCACGATGCCGCCGGGATGCTGACCGGTAGAGCGCTTGACGCCAACACACTTGGCGGCAAGGCGGGTCATCTCGGCACGTGGCAGCGAAATTCCCTTTTCTTCCAGATATTTCAGCACAAAGCCAAAGGCGGTCTTGTCGGCAATGCCACCGATGGTGCCTGCACGGAACACGTTTTCGGCGCCGAACAGCTCCTCGGTATACTTATGCACCTTGCCCTGTACCTCACCCGAAAAGTTCAGGTCGATATCCGGCGACTTATCGCCGTAAAAGCCCAAAAAGGTCTCGAACGGAATGTCGTGACCGTCGTTATGCAGCTTGCTGCCGCAAACGGGACAATTTTTATCGGGAAGATCAAAGCCTGAACCGGCTCCATCCGGATTGGAGAAATCGTTATACTGGCATTTGGAGCACCAGTAGTGGGGGGGCAAGGGATTGACCTCGGAAATACCTGCCATTGAAGCAACAAACGAAGAGCCAACCGAGCCGCGGGATCCCACAAGATACCCCTGGCTCTCGCTGTACCACACCAGCTTTTGCGCGATCATATACAGCACCGCAAAGCCGTTTTTGATGATAGACGTCAGCTCTTTGTCCAAGCGCTTTTCTACGATCTCGGGGAGCGGGTCGCCGTACATCGACTTAGCGCGCTCGTAACAAATGCGCTGAAGATCCTCCTCTGCTCCCTCCATATTGGGGGTAAAGGTCCCCTTGGGGAACGGGCGAATGTCGCTTTCGATCTGATCGTTGATAGCGTTGGTGTTGGTGACCACCACCTCATAAGCCTTTTCCGCTCCAAGATAGGAGAATTCCTCCAGCATCTCGTCGGTCGTGCGATAATACAGATGGTTGTCGCTTTCTTCGTTTTTAAACTTAACGCTCACCAGCACACGGCGGAAGATGCCGTCCGCATCCTCGGCATAGTGGGCGTCACAGGTGGCTACCACGGGGATATTCAGCTTTTCTCCAAGGGCAACCACGCGGCGATTGAGGTTGCGCAGCGCCTCCTCGTTGGCCATCAGCCCCTTATCGATCATAAAGCTGTTATTGGAAAGCGGTTGGATCTCCAGATAATCGTAAAACTTGGCTATTTCCTCGATCTCGCTTTCCGGCTTATTATCCAGCATAGCGGTGATCAGCTCACCCGCCTCGCATGCAGAGCCGATGATCAGGCCCTCGCGGTGCTTTTCCAGCACTGTTTTGGGGACACGTGGCACCTTACGGAAATAATCCAGATAACCGTAGGAAACCAGCTTATACAAATTTTTAAGACCCACTTTATTTTTGACCAGAATGATCTGGTGATACGTGGGCAAGCGCAACACGTCGGCAGAGGCGCTCATTTCGTTTTGCAGATCCTTAAAGTTGCGCAGCTCCATCGCTTGCATCTTTTCCTGCATTTTAAAATAGATCATAGCCAGCATCTCGGCATCGTCCGAGGCGCGGTGATGATTGAAGCTGCCAAGATTGAAGTATTCGGCCAATTTGTTCAGCTTGTGGCTTTTTAATTCGGCGTTAAGATGACGCGAAAGCGCCACCGTATCCAGATATGCGTTATCAAACGGGATCTCAAGTCGCTTGGCTGCTGCGCGGATAAAACCAATGTCAAAATCTGCATTATGTGCGATCAGCAAGCGATCCCCCACAAATGCCAAAAACTCAGGTAAGACCTCTGCGATCACGCGAGCATCCTTTACCATTTCGTCGGTAATGCCTGTCAACTCAACGATCTCCTGCGGGATCGGCATTTCGGGATTGACAAAGGTGTTATAGCGCTCCAGCACTTCCCCGTTTTTCACCTTGACCGCACCGATCTCGGTGATGCCGCAGGAGGCATTGGAAAGGCCCGTGGTCTCGATGTCAAAAACCACGAATTCATCCTCAAATCCGCCCTCATAGGTGCCGTAAAGCGCACTGGCGGTATCGTTGACGAAATAGGCCTCCATACCGTAGATCACCTTTTGACCGATCTTTTCAGAAGCCAGCATCGCGTCCTGATAGCCCTGCACGTTACCGTGATCGGTAATGGCGACGGCTGGATGCCCCCAGGCCTTGGCCATTTTTACGGCCTTGTCGGGGGGAATGAGTGCATCCATATTAGACATTGTGGTGTGCAGATGCAACTCTACACGCTTGACGGGAGCGTTATCCACGCGCCCCACGGCCTTGATGACCGCCAGATCGGTATAATAAAAGGTCACGTCCTTATCAACCACGTCACGGTGCACGTCGTTTTTGGCATAGCCCCGCATTGCGATGCAGGTGCCGTCGCTGACGGCATCCGACAAGACCTTGGCATCATCGGGCTCCAGTGAAAACTTTTTGACTGTGATCGAGGAGTTCCCGTCGGTCACGCAAAAATTAACGTTGAATTTATCGCCGGTGCGGTTGGTATCCTTGGTAAAGCCAAATACCTCGCCCACCAGGATCACGTTGCGCATCTGCTTGTCCACACGCGCCACAGGCACGGGGCGAATATCAAACTCGTTACCCACCACGTATTGCGGTGCCGAGATATCAAACACTCTGGAGCCAATGCGGCAAAGGCCATCGGTGATCTCGGCATCCTCCACCTCACCAAGCAGGCTCATCACCCGACGGACGTTGGGGTCCTCCTCCTCGGGTACAGCGGCACCAATGCCCTCGCTGGGGCCTGCGGCACGGCGCTGCTCTTGGGCACGGCTGTATTCAATACTGCTCTGCTTTAAGCGATTGTCCCATTCGGCAAGCTCGGCTGCCACTGCGCCAAAGGTATAGTCGGCAGCAAGCTCGGGAGAATGGCAAAAGCGCACCTTGATGGAAATACCAAACTCGCTGCGAACGATCCCCTCTATGACCTCCGGCGTTTTGCCGACGTCCATCAGCAAAAGGCTCTCATCCGCGTAAGGCATTTTGATCGTCAGCCCATTTTCGCGCAGATCTGCCTCGTAAGAATGAAAAAATCCGCGAGCCACGATGCCAATGCGCTGCGTTTCCTCGATCAGCTCCGGAATATAGCGTTTATCAAACAACGTGGAGGGATAACGCGGCAAAATGCGCACGTGATTCAGGCCGTAGGCCTTTTCGATCTCAGCCTCGACAGTATAAAGCGTGCGTTTTTGTATCAAAGCGGGAAAGGCGGCGCTGACCTCGATCATACGCCGCTCCTTATCCGCGCGCAAGCGAATGTCGGTGGCTTCAGCCATCCAGCTTGCATTTGCCTCGCTTGGTTGATATTTAGAAAAAATCTCAAGTAGGGTCTTTTCAGCCATTTTTAACCTCTGCTTTTTATTTTGCGCGCCCAAAATGGCGCACCACATCGGCTTGGGGCATATATAACGGCTTTTGCTTTACATACTGCCCTTTCGCTTTTTCAATTCCTCTATCAGTACGGAGATCACATCCTGCTCCGGGATCTTACGCAGGATCTCGCCCTTGGAGATCAGCAATGCTTCACCGTCACCGCCGCAGATACCGATGTCAGCCTCGCGGGCTTCTCCGGGTCCGTTGACAACGCAACCCATCAGCGCAACGCGCAGCGGCAGTTCAGAAAGCCCCTCGCGCTCTACAGCTTCACGGAATCTGGCAGACAGCGCGATCAGATCGATCTTAGTGCGCCCGCAGGTGGGGCAGCTGACGATATTCAGGCCGCTCTGTCCTTTGATGGACAGCGCTGACAAAATACGCTTGGCTGCGCCGATCTCCTCGACGGGGGCGGCGGTAAGAGAGATGCGGATGGTATCTCCAATGCCATCCGCCAGCAGCGCGCCAACGCCAATGGCGCTTTTGATGCTGCCCATTTCTGCATCCCCTGCCTCGGTCACACCAAGGTGCAAGGGATAATCACACTGCTCTGCCAGCAGGCGATTCGCCTTGATCATTGTAGACACATCCGAGCCCTTGAGTGAGATCACCGTGTCGTAAAAATCAAATTTTTCAAGCAAAGCAGTATGATACAGTGCGCTTTCCACCAGCGCCTCGGCCGTAGGGGCGCCGTGCTTTGCCAAAATATGCTTTTCTAAGGATCCACCGTTGACGCCGATGCGGATGGGCACCTTATGGGCACGGCAGGCATCCACCACGGCGCGGACGTTCTCCTCGCCGCCGATGTTACCCGGATTGATGCGGATCTTATCCGCGCCGCGCTCGGCACATGCCACCGCAATGCGATAGTCAAAGTGAATATCGGCCACCAACGGGATCGAAACACCTGCCTGCTTTATGGCGTAAAACGTATCTGCCGCCGCCACGTCGGGGGCGGTCAATCGCACTACGTCACAGCCCGCAGCCTCCAGAGCACGGATCTGTGCCAAGCAGGCCTCTGTGTTGTGTGTATCGGTGTTTGTCATAGATTGAATGGCAATGGGCGCGCTTCCGCCAATGACCCGATTGCCCACCGCAACAGCACGCGTGCGGCGTCTGATCTCATTATAATTCATTAAAAAAACAATCCTTTGATATCATTAAAGGTCACAAAGATCATCAGGCCGAACAACAGCATCAATCCCGCAAAATGGATATACCCCTCTACCTTGGGGTCAACGGGACGGCCAATGATCGCCTCGATCAGCAAAAACAACAGTCTGCCACCATCCAGCGCAGGCAGGGGCAGCAAATTAAACACGCCAAGATTGATGGTGATCACAATGACAAGGTACAAGAAATTCTGAACACCTGCAGACGCCGCATCACCCATTGCCTCGGTCACACCCACAGGGCCGGACATAGCCTCTACGCCAAAACGCCCTGTCAACAGATCTCCCAACTGGTCAAAGATCATTTTGACCGTGGAGCAAGAGCGGAAAAAGGTGTGCTTAAGGATCGTACCAAAGCCTGCTTGCTCGCGGTAGACCTTGAAATCTGCCTGACCAAAGGAAACGCCTTCGGGAATATCCTCGTTTTGCATACCCGGAAAAACGACGCCGGTCAGGATCAGATCCTCGCCGTTTCGCTTTACGGTGATATCAAGCGGCTCGTAGCCCTGATTCATGATCTCATAGATCACCTCGTTACCCGTATGCGTCCGAGTGCCGTTGACGTGGGTGATCACGTCGCCGGGCTGCAGCCACTGATTGCTGGTCGCTCCCTCTTGAAACTCAGCCACCACGTTAGAGGCCAGTGCAAGATCGCCCTCCGGCGTGCGGGTGATACAAACCAACAGCAGCATCAGCAAAAAGCCCAACACAATGTTCATCACAGCGCCCGCCACTACGATGGCAATGCGCTTGAACACATTTTTTTGCCCAAATGCGGCGGGATGCTCGTTTTCTTCATCCTCACCCACCATACTGACGTAACCGCCAATGGGCAGTAGGCGCAACGAGTAGGTGGTACGATAATCCTCGGGCTCGGCAGGCGCCTCCACAGGATCGTTTTCATCAAATGCCACCTTGGGCATCGGTTGTTCTGCCTTATTTTCACCCGCGTCCTCCGGCTTTCCCCAACGTTTTTTTCCTTTCCAGGAAAACAGCTTGGGGCCCATACCGATTGAAAACTCGCGGATACCAACGCCAAATAGGCGAGCCACCAGAAAATGACCCAACTCATGGATCATCACCAGCAAGCCAAAAACAAGCAGTGCCAACAAAATATACAAAAAGGTCATGCAAAACTCCTTAATTCAATTTTCCAAGAGCGCGCTCGCGCGCCTCGCGGTCAATGTCAAGGATCTCAGAAAGCGAAACTGCCCTTGCTGCGTGAGGCATATCCTCCAACACGCCCAAAACCGTGTCAAAGATCTGCAGCAGATCGATCTTGCGATCAAGGAAAGCGGCTACAGCCACCTCGTTGGCGGCATTCAGCGCGGCAGGCATAGCTCCGCCCGTGCGCAAAGCATTGCGCGCGGCGGCAAGCAGCGGAAAGGCGTTTTCGTCGGGGGCGGCAAAGGTCAGCTTTCCCACCGAAAGCAGATCCAACGGCGGGATCACTGCAGGCGTGCGGTGCGGCGCTGTCAAGGCGTATTGCACGCAAAGGCGCATATCCGGCACAGACATCTGGGCGATCACGCTGTTATCAATATATTCTACCATCGAGTGGATTATACTTTCGCGATGCACCACTACGTCAATGCGATCGGCATCCACGCCAAAAAGATGCGCCGCTTCAATGACCTCAAAGCCTTTATTCATCAGCGTGGCCGAATCCACCGTGATCTTGGCGCCCATATTCCACGTGGGATGCGCCAATGCATCATCCACAGAAAGCCCCTTCAGCTGCTCTTTGGTGCGCCCGAAAAAAGGCCCACCGGAGCAGGTGAGGATCAGCTTTTTGATCTCCTTTTGTGTGCCGGATCGCAACGCCTGAAAAATGGCGGAATGCTCGCTGTCGACAGGAGTAATGCGGCAATTTTTCTCTTTTGCCTTGGCCATTACGATGTCACCCGCCACTACAAGAGACTCCTTGTTAGCAAGGGCAAGATCCTTCCCTGCCTCCAGCACGGTCAGCGTGGGCATTAGCCCCGCCTCACCCAAAACAGAATTGACCGCAAACTCAGCATCGCTTTGGCGGATCATTTCCAGCATTCCCTCGGTGCCGCATTTGACCACGGTATCGGTATCGGCCAACGCCATGCGCAGCTCGCGAGCGGCCTCCTCGTCTGTCATAGCAACAACAGGGATGCGGAAAGCGCGGGCCTGCTCGGCCACGCGCTTCCAATTGCGGTGTGCGCTGATACCGCGCACGGAAATATTACACTGTGCGGCAACGTCAAGAGCCTGTTCACCCACCGAGCCCGTAGAGCCCAGGATCAACACGCCGGGAAACGCATACGACTGCATCACAGCACCTCAAACAAGGGGAGGACATCGGCAATGACCACAAGCAGCACCGTAACGGCGATGCTGGAGTCAAAGCGATCCAAAATACCACCGTGACCGGGCAAAAGCTTGCCATAATCCTTAATGCCGTACTCGCGCTTAATGGCAGACATTACAAGATCGCCGATCATCGATACAACCGAAACAACAAGACCGGTGACGATCAAGGCCGCATAGTTGGGCTTAACGTCAAAACATTGCCCCACGATAAAGCCATAAAGCCAAGTAGCAATGGCGCAGAACAGAATGCCGCCGATGGCGCCCTCCACCGTCTTTTTGGGAGATACGGTGGGAATGAGCTTATGCTTGCCGAACAAGCGGCCGGCAAAATAGGCAAAGGTATCTGTGACCCAACCGAAAATAAACGGAATGAGATAAATATATTTGCCAACGTTAAAAAGTCCCGTGCTGTCGGTCATATCACGCAGCAGCACGATAGAGGAAAAGGCACCGATGATGTAAAACGAAGTCATACCCACAAGAGCAATACTGCCCATATTGACCTTTCCAAAGCGGAAAACGATCACACCAAACAGGTATACCACGGTTACAAGCGCGGTCATCCAGAAAATGCGGATGAACAGATCTCTGTTTTCCAACGCGCGTGCAAGCACGGGGAAAGCCAATGCCTCCAGATAAAGGGGCACGCTGACAGGATAATTTTTATCAAGACCCACGCAATGCAGCAGCTCCCACACAGCAAACAGTGTAAGAAGCGCAAATAAGCCGGGAAACAGATAGCTTAAAGGATGCGTGCGTCCAAGAGGCTCGGAAAACCAGAAAAACGGAAAGATCACAGCAACGGCGACAACCGCCGTGATAACACGAGTTTTCATTTCAATCTCCCTTTCAAGAGTTATACGCCACCGTAACGGCGCTTACGAGTATAAAAATCTTCAATAGCAGCATCAAGCGCGGCTTCGTCAAAATCAGGCCAAAGCACGTCGGTAAAATACAGCTCTGCATAGGCTGCCTGCCACAAAAGAAAATTGGAAATGCGCAGATCGCCGCCGGTGCGAACGATCAGATCGGGATCGGGATCCCCACCTGTATAAAGTGCCGCATTGACGTCGGCCTCGGTCACGTTTTGAGCGCCCGCGGCGATCAAACGGTTGCAGGCGTGCACGATCTCGTCTCTGCCGCCATAATTCAAGGCTACGTTCAGCTTTTGCGCTCTTCCCTGTGACATGCTTTCAAGTCGCTCCATACGAGAACGGCGCGTTTCGTCAAAAACCGACTTATCGCCGATAAACCGGATCTGAAAATTGTATTTCTCAATGTTTTTTTCGCACTCGGCAAAATAGTGATCCATCAGCTTCATAATGGCATCTACCTCTTTTTGCGGGCGCTTCCAGTTTTCGGTGGAAAATGCATAAAAGGTAGCGATCTCTATACCGCGCTTGTGGCAAAGCTCTAAAACGTTGCGAAAGGCCTTAACGCCAAAGCGATGGCCGTATTCACGGGGCATCCCCCGTTTTTTTGCCCAACGACCGTTACCGTCCATGATAAACGCAATGTGACGGATGGGCACGCGCTCCTCTTGCTGTACAGTTTTTTTCATCATAGCTTAAAAACCGAGAGCGGAAAGCCGCCTTTCGGCCTCTTTCCGCTCGGCGGGATCAGATTGCCATCACGTCGCCCTGCTTTTTGGAAACGGCGGCGTCGATCTGCTTAATAAACTTATCGGTCAGGTCCTGTACCGACTTTTCAGAGGCCTTAGCCTCGTCCTCGGTCATTTCGCTGTCCTTTTGTGCCTTTTTGATATAGTCGTTGGCATCGCGGCGGATATTGCGGACTGCTACCTTGGCGTCCTCACCCATCTTGGTGACCTGCTTGCACAACTCCTTACGGCGCTCCTCGGTGGGCTGAGGGAACACAAGGCGCAGCTTGGTGCCGTCGTTGGCGGGAGTGATACCCACGTCAGAGGCCAGAATGGCCTTTTCCATAGCCTTGAGAGTAGAGCCGTCGTAGGGCTTGATCTCCAGGGTTCTGGAGTCGGCCTGGCGGATATCAGCCATGGTATTGATGGGGGTGGGAGCACCGTAGTACTCAAAGGTAACACGGTTCAGCACGGCGGCATTTGCCTGACCGGCACGAACGGTATCAAAGTTGCTGTCAAGAGCGGCCATAGCCTTGCTCATCTTCTCTTCATAGGGCTTGGTATTCAGTTTCATCGTTTTTTCTCTCTTTCTTATGAATTAGCGGTGAAGCTCGGTTCCGATATGTTCGCCCATGACCACGCGATAGATGTTTTCGGGGTCACGAAGCTCAAAGGCATAGCAGCAAATGCTGTTATCCATACAGAAGGTGGTGGCCGAGAGGTCAAGGGCCTTCAGTTCCTTGTCAAGCACCTCTTTATAGGTCACTTCCTCATAGCGGACTGCAGTGGGATCCTTGCGGGGATCTGCGGTGTAGATACCGTCAATGTTCTTTGCCATCAGCACAGCATCGGCGCTGATCTCTGCAGCACGCAGCACAGCGGCGGTGTCGGTGGAAAAGAAGGGCTGACCAAGACCGCAAGCAAACACGACCACCTTACCGTCGGTCAGTGCGCGCTTGGCATCGCGGATGTTAAAGGTATCGGCAAACTCGGGCATTGCCACAGCGCTCATGACCACAGAATCAAGGCCTGCGGCGTTGAAGCGGTCCTGCAGGGCAAGTGCGTTGATGGCGGTGGCCAGCATACCCATATGGTCGGCCTGGGTGCGGTCCATTTCCCCGCCCTGACGGCCACGCCATATGTTACCGGCACCAACGATCACACCGATCTCTACCCCTGCCTTGCGGCAACGGACAAGCACCTTGGCCACGTCGTCGATAAAATCAAAGTTCAGAATTCCGTCGCCACCGGCGGCCAGCGCCTCGCCGGAAAGCTTTAACAGAATGCGTTTGTACTTCGGAGCAGACATAGTAAGTCCTCCTTAAATTATATTCCTATATATTTTACCTTATTTTTTGTTATTTGTAAAGAGCAAAAAACGAAAATTGCAGAAATTCTTTCAAAAAATATATACAAAGTATATATTCTTCCCTTTGTAACGCTTCTCCGCCTTTTTAAAAGCCCCAAAAGTGCCCAAGCGCATTGCGCTTGGGCAGGCAAAAAGGCGCAACGCCAAAGCGTTGCGCCTTTGAAAGCATATTCGTTTTGGATTACTGCTTTACACCGGAGAGTCTTGCGATCTCGGCAGCGTAGTCCTCCTCGACCTTCTCGATGCCCTCGCCCTTCTCGAAGAGAACGAAGGAAACGATCTTGATGCTGCCACCCAGCTCCTTAGCGGTAGCTGCGGTGTAAGCGCCAACGGTCATGCTGTCTTCCTTAACGTAGCCCTGCTCAACGAGGCAAACGCGCTCGTAGAACTTGCCAAGACGACCGGAAACGATCTTCTCCAGAATTGCGTCGGGCTTGTTGGCGTTCTTGGGATCGTTCTTCATCTGAGCGATCAGAACAGCCTTCTCCTCAGCAACAGCCTCGGCGGGAACGTCCTCGATGTTCACGTACTGGGGAGGATTGCCTGCAGCGATCTGCAGAGCGATGTTCTTTGCGTACTCAGCAAAGCCGTCCTTGTCAGCAACGTCGGTGTCGAACTTAACAACAACACCGGTGCCGCCCATACCGTGAATGTAGGTGGAGGTGGTGCCCTCAACGATCACGAAACGACGGATGGAGAGGTTCTCCTTGATCACAGCGATCTGCTCAACAAGAGTTGCCTGAACAGTGTTGGCGGTGCCGTTGAAGGGCATCTCCAGCAGAGCTGCAACGTTTGCGGGCTTGTTAGCGATAATGGTCTCCAGCAGACCGGTAACGAATGCCTTGAAGGCATCGCTCTTAGCAGCGAAGTCGGTCTCGGAGTTGACCTCGACCATAGCGGTAACGCCATTCTTGGTCATGATGTCAACGCGGCCCTCGGCGGCAACACGGCCGGCCTTCTTCTCAGCGGTAGCCAGACCCTTCTCACGGAGGATCTTAACGGCCTTCTCTACGTCGCCCTCAGCCTCAACGAGAGCCTTCTTGCAGTCCATCATGCCAAGACCGGTCTTAGCGCGAAGATCTGCAACCTGCTTTGCGGTAATGTTAGCCATTGTTTTGTTCTCCTTATTAAATTACTCGGCGTCGGTAGCCTCGGTCTCCTCAGCGGGAGCCTCGGTTGCGGTGTCCTCACCCTGCTTGCCCTCGATGACAGCGTCAGCGATGACAGAGGAGATCAGCTTGATGGCGCGGATAGCGTCATCGTTACCGGGAATGATATAGTCAGCGTCGTCAGGGTTGCAGTTGGTGTCAACGATAGCGATAACCGGGATGCCCAGCTTCTTAGCCTCGAGAACAGCGTTGTGCTCCTTGTGGGGGTCAACGATGAACACGGCAGAGGGCAGAGTCTCCATGGTCTTGATACCGCCGTAGGACTTCTCCAGGTCGAAGATCTCCTTCTGCTTAGCGGCAACTTCCTTCTTGGGAAGCAGATCGAAGGTGCCGTCCTCCTGCATCTTGGTCAGAGCGTTCAGGCGAGCGATGGACTTCTTGATGGTCTTGAAGTTGGCCATCATCCCGCCGGGCCAACGCATATTCACGTAGTACTGACCGCAACGAGCAGCCTCTTCCTTGATGGCGTCGGCAGCCTGCTTCTTGGTGCCTACGAACAGGATGGTACCGTTGTTGGCAGCCAGGTCGCGAACGAATGCATAAGCTTCCTCGAACTTCTTAACGGTCTTCTGCAGGTCGATGATGTAGATACCGTTACGCTCGGTGAAGATGTACTCCTGCATTTTGGGGTTCCATCTTCTGGTGTGGTGTCCGAAATGGACGCCTGCTTCAAGCAGCTGTTTGATGGTGATTACAGACATTTTTATGTCCTCCTTATGGTTTATTCCACCACGGCGATCTCACAAGAGAGCCCCACGCTTGTAAGGCACCGCCCTTGCATCGGACCCCGTGTGTGTTTTTGCTCGCCATCACGCAAGCGGGGATAATTATACCATATTATTGTTCCCATTGCAAGTGGGATTTTCACTGTTTACATTTTTTTTACATTTTGAGCATTCAAGAGTATTTACAAAATCAAAACCTGCTTATTTTCAAAAATTTTAAGGCGCCGTACTATTGCAACGGCGCCTTTTAGTTACATATATAGTTACAGCGCGTTGATCACCAGTTCACCGTCACTGACGGAGATCCTTGCGTGGGAGATGGTGCGACGATAGTCGGCGATGATCTTCTCTGCCAACGCATCCTCCACGTGGGTCTGGATATAGCGGCGCATATTACGCGCGCCAAACTTATGAGAATAGGAAGCCTTTGCGATATGCAAAAGCGCCTCATCGGTATAAGAAAGCGCAATGCCCCGCTCGGCAAGGGCGGTTTTCAGCTCGCCCAGCATAATGCCTGCGATCTTGGCGAAATCGTTCTCGTCCAGCGAGCGGAAGGTGATGATCTCGTCCACGCGGTTGAGAAACTCGGGGCGCAGGAAGGTGGCAAGCGCCTTGTCGGTGCGGGCATCGGCTACCGCACGGTCGTCGGAAAGGAAGCCCACAAGGGCGCCCGCCTTATCAGAGCCTGCGTTGGTTGTCATCACCAGCACCGTGTTTTCAAAATTGACGGTCTTTCCGCGGGCATCGGTGATGCGGCCGTCGTCAAGGATCTGCAGCAGCACGTTCAGCACGTCAGGGTGCGCTTTTTCGATCTCGTCAAACAGCACCACGGAATAGGGACGACGGCGGATCTTTTCGGTCAGCTGTCCTGCCTCGTCATAGCCCACGTATCCGGGAGGCGCTCCGATGATGCGAGATACGGAGTGCTTCTCCATAAACTCCGACATATCAAGACGGATCAGTGTTTCGGGGCTATCAAACAGGTCGGCGGCAAGGGTCTTGACCAGCTCGGTCTTACCCACGCCAGTGGGACCGGCAAAGATAAAGGAGACGGGCTTGCGCTTGTACGACACACCTGCGCGATTGCGCTTGATGGCACGGGACACTGCATCTACCGCTTTATCCTGCCCCACCACGCGCTTTTTGAGTCGGTCGGCAAGGCCCGACAAACGCTCAAATTCGTTCTCACTGATATTGGCAGCGGGAATGCCCGTCCAGACCTCAATGACCTGCGCCAGCTCCTCCTCGGTCATGGTGACCTTTCCGCAATCCGGCTCGATCGCGGCAAGGCGCTCGGAGAGCTGCAGCTCCTTTGCCTTGATCTTTGCAAGCGCCTCAAAGCGCTGCTGCTCGTCGACCTTGTCATCAGCCTCCAACCGCTCTCGATTCTCTTTTTCCATTAACAATTGTTCTTTTATTTCGTAACTTTCGTTTAGAACAGCGCTATGAAGCGAAAGATTTGCAGCAGCCTCGTCCAAGAGGTCAATGGCCTTATCGGGCAGATACCGGTCGGTGATATAACGCTCGGACAACACCACGGCGCGGCGCAAGACCGCCTCGGGGATCTGCACCGAATGGAAGGTTTCATAGTAGTGTTTGATACCCTTCAGCATCTCAACGGTATCCTCCATTGAGGGCTCGTTTACGGTAACAGGCTGGAAGCGGCGCTCCAGTGCGGAGTCCTTTTCGATGTGCTTGCGATACTCGTTGAGCGTAGTGGCACCGATGATCTGCACCTCGCCTCTGGAGAGTGCGGGCTTGAGCATATTAGCGGCGTTCATACTACCCTCGGAGTCGCCCGCACCGACAATGTTATGCACCTCGTCGATCACAAGAATGATATTGCCTGCGGCAGTAACCTCCTGCAAAAGTCCCAGCACGCGGGATTCAAACTGTCCGCGGAACTGTGTACCCGCCACAAGGGCGGTCATATCCACCAGATAGACTTCTTTTCCTTTCAATTTATAAGGCACGTTGTTGTCGGCAATGCGCTGCGCCAACGCCTCGGCAATAGCAGTCTTACCCACACCGGGCTCACCGATCAGACAGGGGTTGTTCTTCTGTCTGCGGCACAGGATCTGGATCACACGCGCCAGCTCGCGCTCACGGCCCACGATACGGTCGATCTTGCCCTCGGCAGCGCGTCTTGTCAGATTGCGGCAATAGGTATCCAAAAACTTTCTTTTTTTCTCTTTATTGGGCGCTTTAACGTTGGGCTGAGGCTTTTCTTTTTTCTCGCCTCCCTGCTCTGTCACGTTCCCTTCTGCTTTTGGGTTGCCAAAAAGACCGCTTTCACGGAACAGTTTGGGGAAATCGATGGCAGGAGCACCGCCTTCCTCGTTATCATCGTTGTCGCTGGGTAGGGAGAAATTTTGCAGAAGTCCGTTGACCTCCTCCTCCATATTTTCCAATTGATCGGGGGTAATGCCAAGCTTGCCCATCACGTTGCCCATCATCTGCTCGGTAGGCAGGCCAAGCTCATTGGCGCAACGAATACAAAGCCCCTCGGTCTTTCGTTCTCCGTTTTCAACCTTGGTCACAAAAACGGTTGCCACGCGCTTGTGGCATTTGGAGCACATAACCATTTTAAACACGCTTACCCCACACGGGGCACCTTTCATTTATCAAGAGATTCAAAATTTACATAAACAGCCTTGGCGGGATAGATCACGCGAGCCGCACGGTCTTGCGTTGCCAAGATATCCTGTGCCTGTACGTCTACCTGAACAGAATGCACAGATTGATCCTTTATAGAAATACACGTTGCAAAGCCACCGCCAAGCAAAAAGACAGCGGTCTTGCTAAGAGCTGCTGCACGCACGTCGCCCATATGTGTACTGTCCATCATCAGCACGCCATCCTCATCTAAAAACACCAATCGATTTGCGGCTGTTACGGCATCGACCTCCAGCACCAACAGGGTGCCGTGTTTGTTGACGACAAGATCTACAAGTGTCCCCTCACAGGCAAGCTCGGTCACGGTATTTCCCTTCTCATCAAGAGCGCGCAGGGCGCGATCTGTCAGCAGAACCGTTCTATCGCCCGTGCTATCCAAGGCCAACGGCATTTCGTTTTCAAACACGCACAGAGAAGCGGTGCTGTCATCTCCCACGGTAAAGGTATCTACCGCGGTATAGATGCTTCCGTCTCCGGCAGTGGCCCCAAGGATCGCAACGGTATCAGCATCTGTAAAGGCCACACCAACGGTTGCGGTGTTGCGATTGATGCCGTGGATCAAATTGAAATGCTCGTCATACAACGCCAAACGGGAAATATGCCCGTTGGAGGTGGTGATCAGGGCAAAATATCCCTTGTCGGATACGGCGGCGCCAAGGATCGGGAACTCACTTTCCCCTTCAAACAGCTCGCCATAGGCGTTGGTTACGGAAAAATCCTTTCCGCCGAGATCATAGGCAAGCAGATACTTGTCAGAGGCAGTCACACGCGGGCGAGCAAAGCTTTTGGGCACGTCAAGCAGCCGACTTCCGTCCGGCGCGTAGACCTCTACGCCACCGTTTCCCACAAAGGCAATGCTACCGCGATATAACGTTGCCGCATTCCCCTCGCTGTAAGAAGCATAAACAGTATCATAGTTGGCAGGCACAAAGGAGGGGAGATTTTGCAGATCCTTTACAAAGGAAAACAGGCTGTCGTAGGTAAACACGCGAGAAAAGATCAGCGCAAAGACCACAACGACCAGTAAAAGGATCACGATAAGACTCCGCGCGATCGCGGTATATCTTACGGAGACACGCCCCCAATATGAGCTTTTTTGCGGTGCAGCCGCCACAGGAAGACGCTCGCCCTCTACGGCCACCAAAGCCGTTTCTTTATTTCCTTCGGGATACACGGTCTCCCCTCCTCTCATTTTCAGTCGTTATAAAAAACAGAATCCAGATACAGGCCGCAGGCCGGGGCTGTCTGCCCCGCGTGGCGGCGATCCTTCCCCGCAATAAGTGCGGGGATCTCATCGGCATGCAGTTTTCCTGCTGCCACAGCAGCAAGCGTACCGGCCATAATGCGCACCATATTATATAAAAATCCATCGGCACGCACACGAAAGGAGATCAGGTCTCCCTTTCGCGTTACAAAAGCAGAAAACACGGTCCTGACAGCGTCTCCCGCAACCGTATCCGCCCCCGCTGCGCGAAAAGCGGAAAAATCGTGGGTGCCTGTAAAGCACGCTGCCGCCCTGTTCATCTCTTCAAGCGCGGCGGCATCAATGGGCGTAGGCAGATGCCAGGCGCGGTCACGCATAAAGGGATCGCGCTCTCGCCCATTGTAGAACAAATACTCATATTCCTTGGATACCACGTCATAACGCGGGTGGAAATCGGCGCTTACCTCTCGAGAAGCAAGAACAGCAACGTCATCCGGCAGATGGGCATTCATCGCCCGCGCCACACGTGCGGCGGGGATAGAGGTTGGAAGCACGTGCTCTCCGCGCTTGGTAACGGCGGCGCAAAAGCCGCGGGCGTGTACCCCGCTATCCGTACGGCTGCATCCCACAATGTCACAAGGAAAGCCAAACAGCGCCTCGGCAGCCTTGTTCAGCACTTCCTGAACGGTCACGCCGTTAGGCTGCACCTGATAGCCGCAATAGGCGGTTCCAACATAGGCGACCGTCAACAGAATCTTGGTTTGCATCATCATACCGGCGTATAGCCCCAACCGTATTGCAGGGCATATCTGTTCCACATCACGATACCAACGCCAAAGGCGACCATCAGCAAAAGCGCCGCAAAATCACCAAAGTGCAGGTGTGGCACGCGCATTTTGGTGCGCCCCTTGCCGCCGCGATAGCATCTGCATTCCATAGCCGTTGCCAGCTCGTCAGCACGGCGGAACGCAGAAACGAACAGCGGGATCAAAATGGGCACCAATGCCTTGGCGCGGCGGATCAGTCCCCCTTGAGAAAAATCTACACCGCGGGCCTTTTGGGCGCTCATGATCTTGGTGGTCTCCTCTGAAAGCGTGGGAATAAAACGCAGTGCGATGGTCATCATCATTGCAAATTCATGCACGGGCACCTTGATCACACGCAGGGGTGAGAGCAAAGATTCGATGGCATCGGTCAGCGAGATGGGAGTGGTGGTATAGGTCAGAAGCATAGCGGTGCCAATGACCAAGCACAGGATGCGCACCAGCATAAAGACGGCATTGTAAATGCCCTCCTTATAGATCTGGAGCCAGCCCCATCCGAAAAGCAGCGTTTCTCCCTTGGTCAAGAACAAATTGATCAAAGCGGTAAACACCATAATAAAAACAAGCGGGCGCACAGAGCGCAGCACGATACGCATCGGTACGCGGCTGATCAGGATCAGCAAGATCGCCGATACGGCAAGCGCCGCATAGCTCCATGCATTGTCGCACAGGAACGTGCAAACGATATATAAAACAGTCAGGATCACCTTGATCCGCGCATCCAAAGCGTGGATCGGCGATCGGGCAGGATAATACTGCCCAAGGGATATATTTTTCATTACAAGGCTAAAATCCTTTACTGAAATAGGGGGCGCAAGGCTTCGATCGCAGCCTCGACCGTATAAATGCTATCGGGAAGGACGATCCCTCTTTCTCTCAAAAGCATGGCAAGCCGTGTGATCTGCGGCACGTCAAGGCCGACCTCGGTCAATGCCGATGCGTTGGCAAAGACCGTGTCGCGCGGGCCGCTGAGATGCACCTTGCCCCGATTCATCACCACGATATCGTCGCAATAGGTGGCCATATCCTCCATGCTGTGACTGACAATGATGATGGTGGAGCCTGTGGTCCTTCCGTAGCGGCAAATGCCGCGCAGGATCGTATCTCTGCCCTTGGGGTCAAGCCCCGCGGCAGGTTCGTCAAGCACAAGCACCTCCGGGCGCATTGCCATAATGCCTGCAATGGCGGCACGGCGCTTTTGACCGCCGGACAGATCAAAGGGAGATTTTTCAAGCAGCTCTGCATCAAGATCAACAAACGCGGCAGCCTCGCAAACGCGATCGGCGATCTCCTCCTCTGACAAGCCCATATTGCGGGGGCCAAAGGCGATGTCGGCACGAACGGTCTCTTCAAACAGCTGATATTCGGGATATTGCATCACAAGTCCTACGCGAAACCGGATCGACTGCATTTCCTTGGGCTTTTCCCAAATATCCCGTCCATCCAGCAAAATGCGGCCTGCATTGGGCTTTTCCAAGCCATTGAACAGCTGCACCATCGTGGATTTTCCCGAGCCCGTATGGCCGATGATACCCGTGATGCTGCCCGAGCGAACCGTCAGGCAAACGTCGTCCAACGCCTTGATCTCATAGGGCGTTTTAGCGCCGTACACGTAGCTGACGTGGTCTAATTTAATTTCAGCCATGGGCGCTTTCCTCCATTCCAAGTGCGCGGCAGATCATATCTGCGCATTCCGCAACGCTTACGGGCTCTCCCTCGATCGGGGCCCCCTCATCGCGCAGTGCGTGGACCAGGGCTGTGCATTGCGGCACATCCAGCCCGGCGGCGATCAGCCGCTCGGCATCCGCAAAGATCTCGCGCGGAGAGCCGTCAGCCAACACGCGGCCGTCATCGATCACGATAACGCGGTCGGCTCTGGCCGCCTCGTTCATATAGTGTGTAATGGTCAGCACTGTGATCCCCTGCTCACGGTTCAGCCGTTCAAAGGTCTCGATGACCTCGCGACGTCCCGAGGGATCCAGCATAGCGGTGGATTCGTCAAAGATCATACAGGACGGTAGCATTGCGATCAAGCCGGCAATGGCTATGCGCTGCTTTTGACCGCCGGACAGCCGATGCGGCTCGTGCTTGGCGTATGCAGACATACCGACCGTAAACAGCGCCTCGTCCACGCGACGGCGGATCTCGGCAGGAGGCACGCCCAGATTTTCGGGTCCAAAGGCCACGTCATCCTCTACGATCGTGGCGACAAGCTGGTTATCAGGGTTTTGAAACACCATCCCCACCTCGCGACGCAGTTCAAAAATATCGTCATCGGTGAGATCGGGAGAGGAAAGTTCCTTCCCTGCAACAACAAGCTTGCCTGCCTCCGGCTCTAAAATACCGTTCAGCAGTTTGGCAAAGGTAGACTTTCCGGAACCGTTGTGCCCAAGGATCGCCACGTACTCCCCGCGGTCAATATCCAGCGAAAGCCCCCGTAATACGGGGATCCGCTGCTCGTTTTCCTCATAGGAATACCACAAATCTTCAGCATGAATAAAATGCTCGCTCATCATTCACCTCAAAGCTCCCAACGGGCGCTTGCGCCTGCGGGCAATACACTGCCCGTTTGGGTAACAGGCAGACCGATCTCAGAAGCCGTGGTGGTACCGCCATAGCGGGCACGCACGCGCAGATCAAGTATGTAGCTCATAGACAGAGGGGACAGCCCCGTGGTGTAGGAATTGATCAGGAAAAACAAGGGCTCCTTGGAAAGCAGCTTGGCGGCCAGCGTTACCAGCTCGTCAACGCAATCCTCGATCTTCCACACCTCGCCGGAGGGGCCGCGACCGTAAGAGGGGGGATCCATGATCACGGCATCGTAAAAATTGCCGCGCTTGATCTCGCGCTCCACAAACTTTTTGCAATCGTCCACGATATAGCGGATGGGTGCCTCTGCAAGTCCCGACAGTCGGGCATTTTCCTTGGCCTGTGCCACCATATTCTTGGCGGCATCCACGTGCACCACAGAAGCGCCGGCCTTGGCCGCCGCAACGGTGGCACCGCCGGTATAGGCAAACAGATTCAGCACCTTAATGGGGCGACCGGCCTTGCGGATCTTTTCGGAAAACCAATCCCAGTTGGTGGCCTGCTCCGGGAAAAGCCCCGTATGCTTAAAGCCCATGGGCTTGATCAGAAATTTCAGATCGCCATAGGTGACGTTCCATTGCTCGGGTAGGCGATTCTGCTTCCATCCGCCTCCGCCGGCGGAGGAACGGCGATAAATGGCATCCGCCTTTTTCCAAAGCGGGTGCTTGGCTTCTCCACGCCAGATGATCTGCGGATCGGGGCGCACAAGAATATATTTTCCCCAACGCTCAAGACGCTCGCCATCGGTGGCGTCCAGCAATTCGTAATCCTTCCAGTTTTCAGAATACCACATAATCGTTTCCTTTTCAGTGATTGTAATATTGTGCCAGCAGCGAGCCGCCGCTGTTTCCGTGACAGATCGCAATGGCAAGAGCATCTGCCGTATCGTCGGGCTTAGGTGGTGCCGGTAGCTTTAAGAGCGAGGTGACCATGGCAATCACCTGCTTTTTCTCGGCCTTTCCGTATCCCACAACAGCCTGCTTGACCTGCATTGGGGTGTATTCCGCAATGCGGACACCCTTTTGCTCTCCGCATAAAAGCACAATGCCGCGGGCTTCCGCCACCCGAATGCCGGTGGTGATGTTGTTGGTAAAAAACAACTCTTCAACCGCCATCTCGTCGGGCTTGAAATGCTCTATGATCGCATTCAGCTGCGCATAAATGTGAGCCAACCGTGCCTCGGTCTTCATACCCGCCGGGGTCTGGATCGAGCCATATCCCAAAGGGCGAAAGCGCCCGCGTTGGCACTCTACAACACCCCAACCTACAATGGCAAGTCCGGGGTCTATACCAAGAATGATCATGGCCTGTCCTTTCCGAAAGCGAGAGATCCAACACTTTCCTTTATACTTTGATTTTATTATTATATCATACTTTAGCGCCCGCGTCAAATACTTTTAAAATAATTTTTAATTTTATTATTTATTGTTTACTTATTTAAAAAAATATGATATACTGTACGTAGTTTTGAAAAGGAGGACAAATGCCGTGCAGATCCTAAAGCTTGCCCCGGGCATGACTGTGGAGATGAAAAAGCAGCACCCCTGCGGTGCCAAAAGCTTTCGCATTTTGCGTGTAGGAAGCACGTGTCGCATTGTCTGCATTGCCTGCAAAAGAGATTTGGAAATGGATCGCATCAAGCTTGAAAAGTCGATCAAGCGGATTCTGACCGAACCCGATCAAACGCAATAAAAGAACCGCTGTTCATTCTTAATGCGACACAATTTAACAAAATCGCCATTTTAAAAGCAAAATAACTCTTATCACCCAACGGAGGTCTTCTCATATGTTTTATTTTATCAGCGGCCCGCTTGCCCTGCTTCGTCCCGGGCTTGCCGTGGTCAATGCCGGGGGCGTCGGCTTTAAGCTGACGGTCAGTGACCGCACCTATGAAGCACTTTCCCCTGCCGCAGCAAGCAACGGCGAGGTCAAGCTGTATACACATCTTGCCGTGCGCGAGGACGATATGGAGCTGTTCGGTTTTTCTGAGGAGGCAGAGCTTGACACCTTTAAACTGTTAACATCTGTCTCGGGCGTAGGCCCCAAGGCCGCCATGGCCATCCTCTCCTGCTTCACCCCCGAAAAATTTGCGTTGGCTGTTTGCACCGAGGATCGCAAGGCCATTGCCAAAGCAAATGGCATTGGTCCCAAGACCGCCGCTCGCATTATTTTGGAGCTGCGCGACAAGATGATGGCCGAGGGCGCATTGCCCGTTGGCGGAGGCTTGGAGCTTGCAATGCCCACCGGCACCCCCGCCACCGGCAGCACAAGCGGAAAAATGAACGAGGCGCAGGAGGCACTTTTGGTGCTGGGCTACAGCCGCTCTGAGGTGCTGGGGGTTCTGCACACCATTGACACCTCTGCACTGGACGTGGAGGACATCATCCGCGCCGCCCTGAAAAAGCTGATGAGATAAGGAGCCTTTTATGGATTTCACCAACGATTTTGACTTTGAAAGCCGCATTCTCTCTACCTCCGCCACCGACGAGGACAGAGAAGGTAGCGACAATTCCCTGCGCCCCCAGACTCTTGCCGATTACGTAGGACAAGAAAAGGTCAAGGAAAATTTAAAAATTTACATCGATGCCGCCAAAAAACGCGGCGACTCGCTGGATCACGTTTTGCTTTACGGCCCTCCCGGCCTTGGTAAGACCACCCTTTCTAATATCATCGCCAACGAAATGGGGGTCAACATCCGCGTGACCTCCGGACCTGCCATTGAAAAGCAAGGTGATCTGGCCGCACTGCTGACCAACCTTTCCGATGGTGACGTGCTGTTTATTGACGAGATCCATCGCCTTTCGCGCGCAGTTGAGGAGGTCTTGTATCCCGCCATGGAGGATTACGCCCTTGATATCATCATTGGCAAGGGCCCCGCCGCACGCAGCATCCGTATCGACCTCCCCCGTTTTACTCTGATCGGCGCCACCACCAGAGCGGGACAGCTCTCTACCCCCTTGCGTGACCGTTTTGGCGTTCTTTTAAAGCTGGAGCTGTATACCCCGGAGGAATTGGCCAGCATCGTCAAGCGCTCGGCCTCTATCCTTGGCATGGAGATCAACGAGGATGGCGCCATCGAGATCGCATCTCGCTCCAGAGGCACCCCTCGTATCGCCAATCGCTTGCTTAAGCGCGTGCGCGACTTTGCGCAGATCAAGGGAGACGGCTCTATCTCCTCTGACATTGCCAATTACGCGCTCCAACAGCTGGAGATCGACAATCTTGGCCTTGACCACATCGACCGCCGTATGCTGACCTCGATCATCAAATTCTACGATGGAGGCCCTGTCGGTCTTGAGACCCTTGCCGCTACCATCGGTGAGGAGGCCATTACGTTAGAGGACGTTTACGAGCCGTATCTGATGCAGATCGGCTTCCTTTCCCGTACGCCGCGCGGCCGTTGCGTGACCCGCCTTGCCTACGAGCATTTGGGCATTCCCTTCCGCAATCAGACCCGAAACGGCGAACAGATCAATTTTTTTGATAATTGAGGTCTGCCATGATCTACACTTTAAAAAATGAGCGGTTGACCATACAGATCAACGGACAAGGCGCCGAGCTGATCTCGGTCAAAGGCACAGACGGTTGCGAATATCTCTGGCAAGGTGATCCCGCCTATTGGGGCGAGCACGCCCCTTGGCTTTTTCCGATCTGCAGCCACCTGTGGGAGGATCGCTATACCTACCGCGGTAAAAGCTATGACTTGCACTCTCGCAACTTTACGCACTCCTCCGAGTTTGCGATGATCGCACGGGATGAGCGCACCTTGACACTGGAGCTTTGTACCGACGCAAAAACAAAAGAAAGCTATCCCTTTGATTTTTCCTTTGCCGTTACCTATCGCCTGTCCGATCGCAGCTTGTTGATCGACGTTGCCGTAAAAAACAACGGCAACGCGGTGATGCCCTTTTCTTTTGGCGCCCATCCCGGCTTTAACGTTCCTCTTGCCGGAAACGGGCGCTTTGAGGACTGGTATCTGGCATTTGACAAGGACTGCTCTCCCGATGAGATCCTGCTGACCGAAAACGTCTATTTGGACGGTCGCCGTGTGGCATATCCCTTGGAAAATGGCCGCAAACTGCTTCTTTCTCACGGCCTTTTTACTCTGGACGGCAGATTTTTTGCCCGTGTGTCTGACGAGGTCACGCTGAAAAGCGACACCGACCCGCATTTTGTCACCATCAAAATGCCTGATACCCCCTATCTTGGTATGTGGTCTTGCCCAAACAGTGATGCTCCCTTGCTTTGCATCGAGCCGTGGCACGGTCTGCCCTCTTACGATGGCATCGTGGATGATCTTGACACCAAAAACGATATGTACCGACTGCAGCCGGGCAAGGAAAAGCACTTTGCGCTGGAATACGTATTCGGATAATAAAAAAGGCCCGCACAGCTGTGTGGGCCTTTTTTATACCATACACGGAAGAGAAAAAAGCGTGCGGCGCAGTCGCTCATAGATCAGCGGTCGCTGCGCATCGGGCAGCGGCTCCTCTCCCCTGCCGCACAGGACCGTAAATGCCGGGCGCCCCAGCTTGGCGATGCACCAATCCGCAAGACTGCCGTAAGCATTGACCGCTTCGGGACGTTCAAGCCTGTATCCGGTCATCCGCGAGATCACACGCCCCACGGCCATTGTTTTGGCACTCAGATTATCGTTGCAGGTGCAGACCAAGGCCTCACCCGCTGTATGCAAGCTGAGAACGCCCAGGATCTCTTCGCGCTTCAGGCGTAAAAACCGAGCCAGTGCGGCGGTTTCGGGCTCGGACTCGGGAAATTCACCGCCGACCAACGTTTTGCTGCCCGCACTGCCGTGAAAATCAAAAAAGCCCGCATCGTAGTTATGATGCAGATCCACGCCACGCGCGTTTCCGCGCCAATGTGCCATATCCGCGCTACCTTCCATCCGCAAAATACGATCGTGCAATGGATTATCTGTCTCAAGTCCGTGTGTAACGTAATCAGCTCCATCGGGATTCAGCATAGGAAGAACGTAGATCTTGCGCTCCTGAAACAAATAGGACATCGGATATTCAAACATTGTGGCGCCGATTTCTCGCTTTGCCAGATAATCGGCCGCAAAATCCAACAGAATGCCGCTTGTGATGGAGTCTGTTCCGCGGTGCGTTCCAACGTAAAGCACTGCTTTTTTTCCTGTTCCAAGCGTGATCAACGGTATCTCTTTTCCAAGAATGGACCTTGTCAGTGGCGTGATCTCCACCTCTTGAAAGCGCTTCTTCATGGCCTCTGTTGCCATGATTACAGCCTTATGATCCCAAATCATTCAAATTTCACCTCGTTTCCCCTTATCTTATGACGCATCTGTGACATTTATGCACCAAGGCACAATATAAACGCGGCAGCTCTTGATTTTTTTGGTGATCTGTGCTATAATGATACGGTATTTTATATGTAGGAGCTTTTTATGCCTAAAAAAACCTTACGTTTTTCTGCACTGATCCTGTTTGGCATCTACGTGCTGTATAGTTTTGTACTGTATCCGCTTCAAACACGGGTCGGCAACGATGCGGTTTTAAACGACACCTTTTTGATCTATATTTTGGAATTTCTCTCGCCCTTGACCGAATGCTTGGGCCTTGCGGCCGCCATTGGATTTTTGGCCTATAGCGTTTACAGATACGGCACACGCAGCTCTGCCCCCTTGCTGTGCCTGTCCGCCGGTGCCATCCTATTTAAAAGCACAGCTTATTTTATTTCCTATTCGATCTTAAAGGGCTCGCTGCAGTTTGGCCGTGACGGAAAAAACACGATCATATCCCTGTTGCTGACCAATCTGGTCGAGGCCGTCGTGCTTGCCGTTGTCGTGCTGCTGGCACATTTTGAGACCAAACGCGCAAAGGAACGCCTCCGCACACGGGAGTTGGCCTGCAAGCGCTTGGGAAAGGAGCCCGTCACCGAATCTAACAAGATCCTTGACTTTAAAAGCCCTTTGTTCCGTGCCGTGCTTTTTGGCTCTCTCCCCTACGTAGCCTTTCGTATTTTCCTATTTGTTTCCTCGTTGCTTGCACCCTTTTATCTCATTGATTTTTATTGGGTCATCATTTTCTTTTTCACCTCTGTACTTGTCCCTGCCGTTTCTTGCTTTTTCCTTTCTCTGCTTTGTATCAAGCTGGCCGAACGCGAATATCTCCGCCTTGAAAACGAAGAAAAAGAAGAAAATACCGAGGAGAAAGTTGAAGCAAAACAAAGGGCCGTTTGCAATCCAAACGTCCTTTTGTTATGCAGTATGATCACAGAAACTTCTTTACAGTCTCGCTTGCTTCTTCTACAGGAAGAGATGCGGTCATAAAGAGGTTTACGTCGTGCTTGACAAGCAGCGCCTCGATCTCGGTCAGCAGTACCTCAAAGGCGGGAACGTTGCCGTTGCAGATCTTAAGGGTGTTGTCAACGAAAATATCGGTGACGTCATAGTTGCTGGCCAAAATGCCTGCGATGAAGCCGTACAGAGCATCTGCGTCGTGTACCAGATATTCCTCGGTATCGATCAAACGAACCTTGGACTTTACGTCAAAGCGAAGGCCGGTGCCCTTCTCGATGCAAACTACATCGCCCTTAGAAGCCGCAGAAGCAGCATTTACCTTTTCGATCAGGGTCTTGGTCTTGCCGGTGCCCTTTACGCCAATCATCAATTTCAGCATGTTGTGTACCTCCAGTTTGAAAAGTAACGAACCCTTGTTCGTCTACACCATCATTATACACGAAGTTTTATTGTTTTTCAAGGGGTTTATAATAAATTTTTTCTAAAAAATGGGCAACTTTCGGCAGTTTTTTGCCGAAAGTTGCCCAAAAAGCTTATTGGTTGGCCAAGCGTGCCTCAAGAGCGGCCTTTTGCTCTTCATAGCCGGGCTTACCAAGCAGCGCGAACATATTCTTTTTATAAGCCTCTACACCGGGCTGATCGAAGGGATTGACACCAAACAGATAGCCGGAAATGGCGCAAGCCTTTTCAAAGAAGTAGATCATATAGCCAAGAGAATGTGCAGAACGGTCCTCCAGCTCAAGCAGAACGTTGGGAACGCCGCCGTCAACGTGAGCAAACAAAGTGCCCTGCTGCGCCATATCGTTCACGTAGTTCAGATCCTTGCCGGAAAGGAAATTCAGGCCGTCGATGTTTTCGGGATCGTTGGGGATCTCGACCTTTACGCCGGTGTTGCGTACAGAAACGACAGTCTCAAACAGATTGCGCATACCGTCCTGAATATACTGGCCAAGAGAGTGCAGATCGGTGGAGAAGATCACGGAAGAGGGGTAAATGCCCTTCTGATCCTTGCCCTCGCTCTCGCCGTACAACTGCTTCCACCACTCGCAGAACATCTGCATAAAGGGCTCGTAGCCAACCAGGATCTCGGTGGTCTTACCCTTTCTTGCAAGGATGTTGCGGATAGCGGCATACTTATAGCAATCGTTTTTAGAAAGATCGGGATCGGCATAAGCCACGCGTGCGTCGTCAGCGCCCTTCATCAAGCCGTCAATATCAATGCCGGCAACAGCGATGGGAAGCAGACCAACGGCAGACAGCACAGAGAAACGGCCGCCCACGTCGTCCGGAACAACAAAGGTCTCGTAGCCGACCTTGTCTGCAAAGCCCTTCAGGGTGCCCTTGGCACGGTCGGTGGTCACGAAGATGCGCTCTTTGGCGCCCTCAGCGCCGTACTTCTTCTCCAGCAGGCCACGGAAGATGCGGAAGGCCACGGCGGGCTCGGTGGTGGTGCCGGACTTGGAGATCACGTTGATGCAAACGTCGCGACCCTCGCAGATGTCAAGCAGCTCCTGCATATTGGTGGCACTGATGTTGCAGCCCGAGAAATAGATATCGGGGCCGTCTTTCTTGAGATTATTGTAGAGAGGAGAGTTCAAAAACTCAACAACGGCGCGTGCGCCAAGGTAAGAGCCGCCGATACCGATCACGATGAATACATCGCAAGACTTGCGGATCTTGTCGGCTGCGGCCTTGATGCGGGCGTACTCTTCTTTATCGTAATCACGGGGAAGATCGACCCAACCAAGGAATGCGTTGCCCTGACCGCTCTTTTCGTGGAGCATCGTGTGGGCGGCATTGACCATAGGCTGCATATAGCCGTACTCGGGCTCAGAGATAAAGGATTTGACGTAAGAGTCAACCAAACGAATTGCCATAATTTTCAACCTGCCTTTTGCATGTATATTTTTACTATTATATTTTACACGATATAACGACAGATTGCAACGGGTTTTGGCAATTTTTTTATACTTTTTTTCGTTCAGATCAGCAAAAAGCTTGACAACAGGCGCAAAAACAGCGTTCCAAAGTCCATTTTCTCTACATTTTCGGTGGCTATAACGGGCACGCGGCCCACTTCGGCGCCATCCAAGCGATAAACGATATGCCCTATGGTCTCTCCAACACCAACGGGCGCAGTCAGCACCTCCGGCAGCTCCGTTACGGCCTCTACCGCCCCCGCTCTCCCTTTTTCCACCGTAGCCGCAAAGGCGGGATAACCGACAGTACAGGTGGCGTTAACGCCGCCCTGTACCGGCAGGGTCAGTTCCCCTCCCTCAGCGCGGAAGCTTGAAAAATTGGCGAATCCATAATCCAACAGCCTTGCAGCAGCGGCGTTGCGCACGTCACGGGTCTCGGCAGCCATAATGACACAGATCAGCGAGAGCCCCTCTCGCCGGGCGGTGGCGCTGATACAGAACTTGGCCTTGGCGGTCGAGCCTGTTTTAAGGCCGGTACAGCCGGGATAAAAGCGCACCAAACGATTGGTATTCGTCAGGCCAAAGCTCCCCTCTCGGATGCTATCCATCCAAATGCCGCTGTACTCTAAAATTTTCGGGTGCGAGATCAGCTCGCGCGACATAATGGCAATATCCCGCGCCGAGGTCACGTGGTTTTGCGCGGTATCATCCAGGCCGTTGGTATTTTCAAAATGTGTATTGGTCATACCAAGCGCAGCCGCCCGAGCATTCATATTTGCCACAAAGCTTTCTTCACTGCCCGCAACGTGCTCTGCCAATGCTACAGCACAGTCGTTGGCCGAGGCGATCACCACGCATTTCAGCATCTCCTCTACACTCATTGTTTCCCCTTCTTTTAAATAGACCTGTGACCCACCCATAGAGGCTGCGTGCGCGCTGACAGTCACACTGTCGGTCAGTGCAAGCCTGCCGCTGTCTATCGCCTCCATCACCAATAGCAGCGTCATCACCTTGGTCACAGAGGCCGGCGGCAGCGCCGCATCGGCATTTTGCTCGTATAGCACGCGACCCGTGGCGGCATCCATTAAAATGGCCGAGGCACAGGGCAGCTGCAGCTCCGCCGCGTGATTGCTCTCCTTTTTTGTGGGCTGTGCGCCGACCGAAAGCACTGTTTGAAGTGTAAAAGTTAAAACAAGCAGCAAGATCACGATCTTTTTTCCAAAGCGATACATAAAAAATCACCCCCGCACAACCTTATGTCGCACGGGGGTGATTTTATGAATGTCAGATAAGGCGCGTCTGCTCCTCTTTCTTTTCCATATCGGCCACCAGAGCGAACTGGCAACGGCAACGGTCCAGATTGTGCGAGGGACGTGCAATGCGGAAATAGGTGTCTCCTTCAATGTAATCGGTGAGGAAGCGCATACCGCACTCCAGGGTCATCATACGGGCGCCGATGGGCAGCAGTTCCACCTCTTTGGGGGTCAGTTTTCCGTTGCAGCCCTTCAAAAACCCCTTGGCGTAAGCATGGTAAAGCTCCAGATCCAGCGAGACCTTAGAAAGATCGGTCTCATCCTCGGCGGCCGTGTTGGCGCCAAAGCGGATCGAGTCGCCGAAATCGTTGACCGAATAGCCGGGCATAACGGTATCCAAATCGATCACGCAAACGGGCTCTGCCGTCTGCTCATCAAACAAAATATTGTTGAGTTTGGTGTCGTTATGGGTCACGCGCAAGGGCAGTTCGCCCGCAGCGTGTGCCTTTTCCAGCGTTTTGACAAACTCGGCACGGGCCTTGACAAAGTCGATCTCTGCTTGCACCTCGGACACGCGGCCAAGGGGATCCTTTTCGATAGCGCGCATCAGGTTTTCGTAACGCACGGGGGTGTTATGGAAATTGACAATGGCCTCGTGCAACACAGAAGCATCAAAATCCGAAAGATCCCCCTGAAACCGCCCAAAGGCCTCTGCACAGTCTGCAAATTCCTTGATGCATTCTACGCGATCCTTGCTTACGGTACGCTCGGTAAACTCACACATTCTCCACCAAGAGCCGATGGTATCGCGATAATAAGCGGCACCGTCATCGGTTGGAACAACGGCAAGCGTGCAACGCTCGGCATCACCGCCATTGGCGGTGACCTTGGCTCGAATATGCTTGGTTACAGCAAGGATATTTTCCATTACCCGGTCGGGATGCGGAAATACCACCTGATTGATGCGCTGGAAAATATAGCGTTTTCCAGTTTCAGACACCGTCAAAAAGGTATCGTTGATGTGTCCGTTTCCATAAGGCTCACAGCTCTTGACGGCACCGATGTGACTGTATTGCTCCAACGCCTCGGTACGCTTGGCGCAGGCTTCTTCTCTGGTCATGCTCCGGCCTCTCAGCTTTCACGGACCGAGAACACGTACTCGGTGGTATAATCGTAGGTCTCACCGGGGCAAAGCACCACGTTGGTGAAATTGTCGTGATTCATAGAATCGGGCATATGCTGGGTCTCCAAGCACATAGCGTTGCGCTGTGCCTGAGGATAGCCGCCCTTGAAGGGATGGTCGGGATTTTTAAGGAAGTTGCCGCTGTAGAACTGTACGCAGGGCTGATTGGTGATCACCTTCATCTCGCGGCCACTATTGGGATCGAACAGCGTTGCGCGCAGCACAGGCTCCTTGCTCTCGCCGCCCACAAAGTTGAAGCAGTGGTCATAGCCGCCGGCCAGCTTCAGATCCTCATCATCGGCATAAAAATCCTTGCCGACAGCCTTGGGAGTACGGAAATCAAAGGGCGTTCCCTCTACACTCTTCAGCTCGCCGGTGGGGATGAGCGTCTCGTCGGTGGGCAGATAGGTATCGGCATCGATCTGCAGAATATGGTCATAGACCTTTCCGGAAGCAAAGCCGCCAAGGTTGAAATAGCAGTGGTTGGTCAGGTTCAGCACCGTTTTTTTGTCGGTGGTAGCTACGTAACGGATAGAGAGACCGTTGTTTGCCTTAAGGGTGTAGGTCACGGTCACGTCAAGCGTGCCGGGATAGCCCTCTTCGCCGTCGACAGACACGTAGTGCAGCACCAGCTGAGGCTCGTCACCGTCTACGGGAGTAGCATCCCAGATCTTGTGGGAAAAGCCCTGTTTGCCGCCGTGCAGATGATTGACGCCGTTATTGATGTAAAGATTATCATAGGTCACGCCATCCAAAACAAACTTGCCACGGCAGATGCGGTTGCCCCAACGGCCGATCAAAGCGCCCTGATAGCCGTCACCGTAATAGTAATCAAGCACGTTATCATAGCCGCCGACTACGTCGGACATTCTGCCCTTCTTATCGGGCACGACGATCTGCTGGATGGCACCGCCGAAATCAAGCAGATTAACGGTCATACCGTTTTGGTTCTGCAGGGTGTAGCGACTGACGACGCGACCGTCGGGCAGCTTGCCGAAAAATTGCTTTTGAATGCTCATAATCATTCTCCTTTGCGAAGTATTCGTGGTTTATCGCCTTTTATTATACAATGATTTTTGTGGAAAGTAAAGAGGTTTTTGGATACAAAAGGTTAAAAATCGGCCATACGACGCTTCTCTTCTCATTTTTTGAAAAAAAGCTGCCTCCCCTTGACAGCGCTTTGGCTTTGTGCTATACTTATTTTGTCTCAAATGAGACAACGGAGGCTTTTATGAAGGATCCGAGACAGATCCTTGAGATCATCCGCTCTCTCCCCTTATTTTCTCAAACGGAAGCAGCACTGCTGGAAACGTGGCTGAGCGCTCATTCTCCCAAAGAGTTTGAGATCGCCGCAGGCGAGGAGATCGGCCGCACGCGTGCCCTTGGAATATTGCTGAGCGGACGCGCCGCGGTGCTGTCTGCCGACAGTGGCAGAAGCGTGATCCTGCGTGAGATCGCTTCCCCCGCTGTATTTGGCGCAGCCTCTTTGTTTTGTGTGGGAGATGAGCCCCTTTCCCGCATAGAGGCCAAGACCGCCTGCAGTCTGCTTTTTCTTTCGGCAGACGCCGTAACGGCGCTGATGGACATAGACCGTAGCTTTCGCAACGCGTATCTCACCTTTCTTGCGGGGCGCGTGCAATTTTTAAACCGCAAGATACAGTGCTTTACGGCAGGCAGTGCCGAGCGGAGGCTTGCGCTGTGGCTCTGCTCTGAGGAGGGGGACACCTTAACGCTTCCCACCTCGTTGACTGCGCTTTCCGATATGCTGAATCTTGGGCGCGCTTCTCTTTACCGCGCACTGGATAAATTAGAGGCCGACGGGATGATCGCCCGCAACGGCCGCAGCATCACTCTGCTCTCCAAGGATACGCTCCTGAAGAAATATCAATGACCCCGAAAGGAACACCGTTATGAAAAAGATCGTTTCGCTTTTGCTTGTATTTACAATGCTTTTTGCCCTGCCGCTGCTGACATCCTGCAGCAGCTATGACAAAGAGACCGAGATCCGCGTGCTTGCCCTGAGCGGCAGCACCGGCGTTGGTATGGCACAGCTGATCGACAACGTTGCCAATGGCAACGCAGCCCTTAATTATAAGATCGAGATCAAGACAGACCCCACCAAAGTGACCTCGGCCCTGATCAACGGTGACGTTGACATTGCCGCTATGCCGACCAATGCGGCCGTTACACTTTCTAAAAAGACCGAGCTTGTTATGCTGGCACTGAACACCCGCGGCGTGCTTTATCTGGTCAGCAACAGCAACACCGTCAGCACCCCTCGGTCTCTGTCCGAGCTTGCCGGCAAGACCGTCCTGTGCCCCGCCAACAACCCCCACGACATCGTAAAAGCGCTGCTGAATAAGGCGGGCGTGGCGGACGTGAGCTTTAAGACCCTTGCTGACCCCACCGAGGTGCAGGCCAACGTGATCAAGGGCGAGTTTGATTACGCAATACTGCCCGAGCCTGCGCTGACCGCTGCAAGGGCCAAAGCTCCCCACGCAAGCGTAGCCTTTAACATCACCGACGAATGGAACACGCTTTTCCCCGCAGATTCCTTGGTTCAGGGCTGTGTTGTGGCGCGCAAGGACTTTGTAGATGCACACCCCAACGAGGTTGAGAAATTTTTAGAGGAGTACGAGGCATCCGTCAGCTACGTCAAGAGTCATCCCGCCGAGGCTGCCGCTATGGTCGTTGCGGCCGGCATTATCGGTGCCGCCCCCATTGCCGAAAAGGCCATCCCCAGCTGCAATCTCTGCTTTGTGACGGGAGAAACGATGAGGGACGATATGAACGCCTTTTTGACCGCGCTTGGCGTGGCACTCCCTGCTGACAGCTTCTATTACGGCGTCGAATGAAACGATTTCAACTGCCGCGGTGGAGCTATCTGCCGCTGACCGCTCTGTTTTGGTTGGGGATCTGGTGTCTGCTTTCTCTTTTTACAGATCCCTTTTTTCTACCCGCTCCCTGGGTGGTGCTGCAGGCACTTGGTGCGCTGATGCAGACGGGTGACTTCTGGCTGACGGTGCTGCTTTCTGTTTCGCGCATTCTGCTTGGCATTGAGCTGGCACTGTTGGGGGGCTGCATTCTGGCCGCACTAACGGCCAAAAGCCTGCTGCTGCACCACCTGCTCTCTCCCATTCTGACGCTGTGCAAGGCAACGCCGGTCGCCTCGGTCATTTTTTTGATCTGGCTTTGGGTGGGGGACGATCAGGTGCCTGTTTTGATCGCCTTTACCATGGCGTTGCCCATTGTATGGAGCAACGTGCAGCAAGGCATTTTGCAGACCGACCGCAGGCTACTTGAAATGGCGGAGGTCTTTGCGCTTTCTAAAAAAGATAAATTACTGGCCATCCGCATCCCCTCGCTGCTCCCTTATTTTCTGGCAGCTTGCCGCTCTGCCATTGCCCTTGCGTGGAAGGCGGGCATTGCCGCAGAGGTGCTTTGCCAGCCCAAATATTCCATTGGAAACGGGATCTATGAGGGAAAGATCTTTCTTGAGACCGAAAAGATCTATGCCTGGACGGTGATGGTGGTACTGATCAGTGCACTGATCGAATGGGGAGCATTGTCGCTTTTGCGAAAGTCACAAAAGTACACGGAAAAGGAGGAGCAGGATCATGCTGAAGCTTGAAGACGTGACCCGTTGCTTTGGGGATAAGCTTGTGCTTTCCGGACTTTCCTTTACCTTTCCCGACAAGGGCATTTTTGCCCTGATGGGCCCCTCAGGCAGTGGCAAGACAACACTGCTGCGACTGCTTGCCGGCTTGGACCGTCCCGACGGTGGCAGCATCGTCAGCACGCACAAAAAGGTTGCCGTTGCATTTCAAGAGCACAGGCTGTTACCTTGGCTGAATTGCGAAGATAACTTAAAATTAGTTCTATCAAAAGATGATAACGGTTCTGTTTTGGCTAAAAAATGGTTAGAGGCAGTTGAGCTTGCAGATAAAGCCAAGCACCATCCAAATACACTTTCGGGCGGTATGAAGCAACGACTTTCGCTTGCCCGCGCCCTTTGCTTTGGCGGTGATCTGCTGCTTTTGGATGAACCGTTCTCTGCCCTTGACAACGACCTTAAGCAACGCATCATACCGCTGATCAAGCAGGCAAATCCGGATGGACTGACGGTATTGATCACCCACGACCGTGCCGAAGCCGAGGCGCTTGGCGCCACGGTGCTGGAGACCGTTGGTGATCCGATCCGAGCACTGCTGTTATCTTGATCTTTCCGGCAAAATGGGGGGAGAAGGCATTACGCCCTCTCCCCCTTTTTTTACATATGCCCGCGCATCCGCTCTAACGCACCCTTTTCCAAGCGAGAGACCTGCGCTTGGGAAATGCCGATCTCATCTGCGATCTCCATTTGTGTTTTGTTGCGGTAAAAGCGCATTTCAATGATCCTGCGTTCCCGCTCGCTGAGCTTATTGATCGCATCCCGCAGCGCAATGCTTTCCAGCCAATGCTCATCCCCTGCAGAGCTGTCGCTAAGCTGATCCATCACATAGATCGAGTCACCGTTTTCGCTGTAGACCGGCTCGTACAACGAGATCGGCTCGATGATGGCTTCCATTGCCCGCAGAACCGGCTCGCGCTCCTCCCCCAGCTTAGCGGCGATCTCCTCTACGGTAGGCTCGCGCGCCTTTTCTCTTGTCAGCTCCTCTCTTGCCTGCAGCGCCCGATAGGCCAGATCCCTCACCGAACGGCTGATGCGAATGGAATTGTTATCTCTCAGATAGCGACGGATCTCCCCAATGATCATCGGTACCGCATAGGTGGAAAACTTAACGTCAAGCTCCACATTAAAATGATCCACTGCCTTGATCAGGCCGATGCACCCAACCTGAAACAGATCGTCTACGTTTTCCTTTCGTCCCGAAAATCGTTGTATGATCGACAGTACAAGCCGCAGGTTTCCGTAGATCAGCTCTTCGCGCGCCTGCATATCCCCTTCCTTGGTCTTTATCAGCAGCTCACGCTTTTCTTCATCTGTTAAAGTCGTTAATTTTGAGGTATTTACCCCACAGATCTCAACCTTATTCCAATACATTTCCTTCTCCTTTTTTGGAGTAAGAAAAGTATTGCCGCCACTGCAAAATTTATGCAGTGGCGGCTTTTTTACGGGCCTGTAAAATTATTCGTTATCAAAATAGAACATCTTTCCGGTCTTGGCGGATTCGTAGATGCCCTCCAGAATGCGGGTAACGCAATAAGCCTGCTCAGGGAGCGTTACGGGGTCGGTGTCGTTACGAACGGCATCGATCCACATTCTCTCCTCCTTGTCGGCGGCGGATTCTGCCTTAGAGCCCTTGTTAAAGGCCACACCGCCTGCCTCAAAGCTGGGCTTGAGGATATACTGGCGGCCGTTGCGGATGCCGTTGATGCGCAATCCGTCGTTCATATCGGCACCGCCCTTGGTGCCACAGATGGTGGTCACAGCCTCACGGGGATCGGCGTAGTTCAGCGCCCAAGAGGATTCCAGCACGATGGTCGCGCCGTTTTCCATCACCACAAAGCCAAAGGCAGCATCCTCTACGGTAAACTTGTCGGGATCCCAGTTGCCCCACATATTGCCCTGGTCGGTATCCTTGTTCAGCTTGTGGAAGGTGGTACCAACGCAATACTTAGGCTTGTAGTTGTTCATCATATAAAGGGTCAGGTCAAGGGCGTGGGTGCCGATATCGATCAGCGGGCCGCCTCCCTGCTCGTATTCGTTGAGGAATACGCCCCAAGTGGGAACGGCGCGACGGCGGATGGCGGTTGCCTTGGCATAATAAATATCGCCAAAGGTGCCCTGCTCTGCCTCTTCCTTCATATAGATGGCATCATCGCGGAAGCGGCTCTGATAGCCGATAGAAAGCTTTTTGCCTGTACGCTTGGCGGCGTCCAGCATCTTTTTAGCCTCGACAGAATTGATGGCCATGGGCTTTTCGCACATAACGTGCTTGCCGGACTCCAATGCGTCAACGGTGATAAAGCTGTGAGAGCGGTTGGGCGTGCAGACGTGTACCACGTCGATACTCTCGTCCTTCAGCAGCTCCTTGTAGTCGGTATAGGTCTTAGCGCCCTCGATACCGTACTTTTTGGCAGCCTCCTCGGCACGCTCGGGCACGATGTCGCAAAAAGCAACCATTTCGCAATCCGGCACCTTCTTTAATGCGGGCATATGCTTGCCGTTGGCAATACCGCCGCAGCCGATAATGCCGACTCTGATCAACTTTGCCATAGTGAATTCTCCTTTATTTCTTTACAACTTCATATCCCTCGGGATTGCCGAAGTGATGCACGTGGGGGCACTTGATCTCCGCACGGTAACGGGGTGCGACAAAGCGCACGGCGTTGCGGATAACGGTCTGGACCTCAGGGATATAGTAAGTCGGGAAGGTCTCGTGACCGGGCTGGAAATAGAAGATCTGGCCGTTGCCGCGCTGGAAGAGGCATCCGGAACGGAAGGCCTCGCCGCCGGAGTAGCTGCCGATAAACAGCACCTTGTCGGGATTGGGGATGGAAAAGGGCTCACCATAGGTCTCCTCGTGAGGAAGCGAAATGGCGTAATTGATGCCTTGGGTGATCGGGTGAGAAGGATCGGTGACCCAAACCAGCTCGCTATCGCCGCTCTCGCGCCAGGTCAGGCTGCAGGGCGTGCCCATCAGCATCTTAAAGGGCTTGGAGTGGTGGCCGGAGTGCAGGAAAATGGCACCCATACCGCTGTGTACGGCGTCACGCACCAGTGCGGCGACCTCATCGGGCACCTTGTTGTGCGCCATATGTCCCCACCAGATAATGACATCGGTCTCATCCAAGATCTCCTTGGTGATGCCGCAATTCTCGTCGTCAAGGGTTGCGGTCTTGACCTCGATATCGTCACAGCGCAAAAAATCAGCAATGGCATTGTGAATGCCGTTGGGATAGATGGCCTTTACGCTTTCCTTGGTTTTTTCATGAAGGAACTCGTTCCAAACAAGTACACGGATCATAATATTTCTCCTTTTTTACCGTCCCAATAAATTTTGAAACGTTTTTACAAAAAAAGTATAGCACGCACGCCAAAAATGTGCTATAATATTTTTGTGTAAAAATATCAATTTTGTGTCATGGAGTAGAAAATGGCTATTTTTGAGGAACGAGCAAAACGAAACGGTGTTTCCCTCCCCATCCAGTGCATCCATATGAGCCAGATCCAATGCAAGGGCCCGGTGCGGCATCATTATCACGACTATACCGAGCTTTTGTTCGGCATAAGCGGCTGTGTTTCCGTATATATCGGCTCAAAGCACTATTTTCTGCGGGAGGGCGATATGGCCATCGTCCACACCCACGAGCCCCACGACGTCAAGGGAACAGGCACCGAGAGCCATTATACCGTTGTCAAATTTCTGCCACAGGTGCTTTTGGCGGGCGAGCAAACCTATCAGGAATACGGCTATGCGCTGGCGTTGATGGAGAATACGCAAAGCCGCCAAGCCTTTTTCAGCAAGGAGGAATTGGTGGGCAGCGATATCAAAGATTTGTTCACGCATATTATGGACGAGTGGAACGCACAGGCCTTTGGGCACGAGCTTTCGCTGCGTGCCGACGTAACGCGGATTTTTTTGCACATCCTGCGCAAATGGCACCAAAACAATATGATGCCGGCCATCGAGCCCGGTGGAGAGCAGTATCGTATGATGCAAACTGCAGTTGCTTATATCGCAAGCAACTACACCGACCTGACCGAGGACGACGTTGCCGCCGCCTGCGGTATGAGCCGCAGCTACTTTTCCCGCACCTTCAGCCGTGCCATGCAGATCGGGTTTTCGGCCTACGTCACGGGCGTCCGCCTGCGTGAGGCCGAGCGCCTTTTGCTGACCACGGATCAAAGCGTGACGGAGATCGCGGAGGCGGTGGGATTTTCCACCATTTCTTATTTCATCTCCAAATTCCGCGCGATCCACGGCGTTACCCCCGCCCGCTATCGTGCCAAGGCGCTTGCGACGACGTGAACGAGCGGAGTTTAGGGATACAGAAAAACGTAAAAAGCCTCCCTTGTGGGAGGCTTTTTACGTTTTATCGGCTGGCGATGAGCTCCAAGGCTACCCTTTGAGCGTGCCATGCCGCCTTTATTACTTTTTATACACGTTGTTATAATAGCTGGGCTTTGCAGCCGAAACGTCTACGTCGCCCAGATATTCCCTGCTGTCAAGACCCACGTACTTGCAGGTGTCGATGATCTCGGCCAGCGTGTTGACGTCCACCTCGATGCCGTTTTTCAGGCGATCCTCGGTTGCGATCTGCTCCTTTTCGCCGTGAGTATAGATCGGCACGTTCTCGTCAGCGCGGCCCGCATCGCGCAGCTCCTGCAGGAAGGCGGAAAGATGCGCCTTCTGCGCCTCGGGATCGCCAAAGATCTTGGGATCGATGACCATAAAGGCGTGACAGGTTCCGCTGCCCTGCCCCTTAGCGCGGATATGATGGTTGGAGGTTGCTCCGCCCGAGGTGATGGCGCAAAGCAGCTCGCAGATCATGGCAAAGCCATAGCCCTTGTGGCTGCCGCTGGACTCCTCAAAGCCGCCGACGGGCAAAATACCGCCGCCCGCCTTGGCGCCGATGCAATCCATCACGCGCTTTGCGTCGGTACAGGGCTTGCCGCTGTCATCCACCGCCCAGGTGGGGTCAAGCTCCTTACCGGCCTTATGATAGACCTCCAGCTTGCCGCGAGGCACCACGGTGGTGGCAGCGTCAAACCAGAACGGCACGGGCTCGGCGGGCATAGCAAAGGCAATGGGATTGGTGCCAAGCACAGCCTTGCGGGCGCCGGTATGCACCATGATCGGCTCGGTATTGGTAACGCAAAGACCGATCATCCCCTCATCACACGCCATTTTGGTGTAGTATCCTGCGATACCGTAGTGATTGGAATTGCGAACGGTCACAAAAGCCATACCAACGGCCTTTGCCTTTTCAATCGCCTTTTCCATAGCAAAGGCGGATACAAGCTGACCCATGCAGGAATGCGCATCGATCACGGCAGAAACGGGCGTTTCAAACACGATCTCGGGCTTGGCATCCACGCGGACACAGCCGTTTTCGATAGATTTGTGGTAGCGGACAAGGCGCTGGATACCGTGAGACTTCACGCCGTAAAGATCGGCCAGCAGCAGCACGTCGGTGATGCGCCACGCTTCTTCCTTGGTAAAGCCGAATTTTTCAAAAACATCCTCGCACAGCCGACGCATATCGGCAACGCTGTATTTGGCAGAGCTCATATCAAAATCTCCTTTTGTATGATTTGGTGCCTCCATTATATCCCAATGCGTGTCGCTTGGCAAGGGCTTGCCGTTCCGCTTTGTAGGCTTATCGTTCAGGAAAATGATTTTTTTGTCTTTTTTTGCGCTTTTTTGTTGATTTCCGTTCAACGATATGGTAGAATAAGGTCAAAGAAAGGTGGTGCTCCTATTGAGACAGACTGCATTTGACCACGGACTTGGCAGCGAATGGAGTCGGCTTTTGGTGGCCGAACGACAGGGCTTTTCCACCTCTGTGGCCGACTATCACCGCCATCGTTTTTACGAGATCAATTTGATCCTTTCGGGCAACGTTAAGATCCTGCTGGAGGATGGCACGGTAGAGGGCACCGAAAACCGCCTTGTACTGACCCGCCCGGGGACGCCCCACTATATCACCTGTAGCCCCGATACGCTGTATCACCGCCTGTATCTGCTGTTTACCGACGATTTTGTGGCCGGCTATCTCCCTGAGTGGGCGCAGCTTTCCACGGTCTTTGGCGAAAACGGAGCCGTTCTCACGCTGACGGCGGCGCAAGCTGCCCTCTTCAAGCGGCTGCTGCTTCGTATCCGCGAGGAAAGCTCGCGCTTTCGGCAGCGATTGATGATCTACGATCTGCTTTCCAGGATCTATGAGCAAAGGGACGACGACAGTCCTCGCCGACAAATGGCGCCCTCCTATATTTTACAGGCGCTGACCTATCTGGACGAGCATTGCGGCGATCGGATCGTGGCCGCCGATCTTGCAAGCCATCTGCACGTTGGCAGAACCACGCTGATGACTGAATTCAAGCGGCATCTTGGCACCACGGTGGTGGATTATCTCACCCATTGCCGATTGCGGCGTGCAGTCACACTGCTGCAAAAGGGCTCCACCGTTGAAGCCGCAGCATCGCTGTGCGGCTTTGCCGACACCAGCGGTCTTATCCGCGCCTTTAAGCGCAGCTACGGCATGCCCCCGCGGGAGTATCTGGAGCAATTGAAGGGAGAATCCTAACCTTTCAAATTACGAAAGCCCTCATCGTTTCATCTCAAGCAGCCCTCAAAAAGAAACTTTTTGAAAGATATTGTGGACGTTGGGGTTATGGGGATAAGATGCGACTAAGCAAGTTCAAGCGGCGTTGGCGACGCCAACGCAAGTCACATCAGACCAAAAATCGGGAGTCGTAAGATTCCCGATTTTTCTTTATTTATCTCGCAAATCCTCGCGAAATCTCGCATTTTCGCAATAAACATAACGGGCTTGTTCTCCCCTGCTTTGAGGGTTGAACAAGCCCATTTTTCGCCTTTGACCACATGTTTGACCACTTGCGGAGATTTTGGGGTTATTTTAGGCTAATTTTGATAGTTTTAAGGCGGTAATCGCAGTTTGTGATTACCGCATTTTATATTACTCTATTACATCAAGTCTTGATATATATTCACGCATACCTTCGAGAAGTACATTAAAAGAATCATTTATTTCTCGCGTCCTTTTATATGTTTCTCTAAACCCTTCTTTACATTCTTCACGAAATTCATCAGCATCAGGTCTCAATCTAAAATCTTGAAAATCACTCAACTGAGTTTTGCACATATCTTCAAGTTTACGAAACTTTTCATATAAATCAGCTGATATAAACGGTGCGCTTGATCTAATTTCATCTTGAGCTATTATGATAGCATCCGCCGCTTTATCATGTAATGGCTTATATCTGTCATAATCATCTCTAACATCTTTTGTAAATGACGGAAAAAGTTGCGATACTTCTTTTACCATTTCGGTACAAACTTCCGTTAACCTTCGGTACAACTGAAACTCTGTGTCAAATTTCGTTTGACTTATGTAAATCTTATTACCTATGTTGGCTTTATACAATTCCATTTCCCGCTGCATCTTGATTTCATATTTTTTTGATAAGCGTTCTGCAATTATATTAGCTGACCATTTTATGCTTAATACAATAATTGCACCGATTCCTCCAACGCTACTAACCGCACACAAAATTATTTGCCAAATATCCGACCAATTCATATGTCATCTCCTTTCTCGAAATTCCACCATTTATATACCGTCATTCTGCTAATGCCAGTCTCATTCTCACACTGCATTTTTGTTCCATTCGGATTTTGTTTCCTCCACTCAATAATTATATTTTTCTTGCTCCTACTCTCTCCGACAGCCTTGATTTGACAAGCAGGACATCCAGTCCCTTTCAATAATTCAGATGCTGCCGTCTCCCACTTATGACCACATTTTTTACATTCACACAACATTTTGTCTTTTGCATATCTATAGCGTGAGTGCAAAACAATATCATCAAAATGCAAATTCTTGTTCTGAAACTTTTTTAAGTACTCTTCGTGTGTTACTCGTGCAGATAATTTGTATGCATTAATAGCAATTTCATCCCAATCAGTCTCAGTAAAAACAGTTTGAATATTGGCTATCTTAAAAATTCTATAAACTATAGATTTCAAGGTTGTATGGTTGGTTTCACCGCCCAAATCAATTTCATAAGTCCATATATTTTCATATGAATCAATTATCTCATTGCAACCATCATATATCACAATTAGGGTTACATCATTCTTGGCGCATCTTTCAATCTTCTTTATGTCTTTCTCCACAATAGCTTTATGCCACTTCCAAGCTCCTATTTCAATTCCTAGTTTGTAATCTGGCAAATAGATATCTATTTCACTATCAATTATGGTCTTATTCCTATGTAATATTCTTTCATTTCCGATTGATTTAATAAAAGAATGTAAAAGGAATTGCTCCATAAAAGATGTAGAACTGTGTGAACATCGGGGACATCCAGTTGCTTGTAACAATCCAGAAGCCATCGTTTCCCATTCCAAATTACAAACTTTACACCTGCATTTAATAGAATTTAGTGATCCTGTATATTCACTACATATCTCGATTTGATCGGCACGAGGATTTTTCTCAATAAATTTTGACACAAAACTACTATGCGACATTTTCCCAGGTCTTTTAACTGTTCGCAACTGTTCTCTTGATTTTTGAGCGATCCTTGCCTTAGCACATTGAGGGCAACCTGTTCCTTGCATCAAACTGCTCGCTATAGGAGTCCACTCAAACTCACAAATATGACATTTACAATGTACTCGTTTGGTCATACCATCATACTGCGTTAAGATTTCGATAGCATCTGCATTTTTGTTTCTTTGTCTCAATTCATTCAAAAACTCAATGTGAGTAATCTTTTTTCCAGTTGGCACATTATCACCTCTTTTCGCTCAAATACCCTATTTCAACACTCCACCGCGACCTTAATAACTCCATCGTGTTTATTTTCAAACAGCTCATACGCCTCATCGATCTTTGCGAGCGGATAGGTATGCGTGATCAGTGGCTCGGTATCGAGCTTGCCCTCGGCAATGAGCTTCAGCGTTTCCTCGCAATCGCAACCGTCAACGCCGCCGGTCTTGAAGGTCAGGTTCTTGCCGTACATATCCGGCAGAGGCAAAGTCTGCGCCTTGTCGTAAAGTGCCACCACAGTGACGATCGCATTCGGACGAGCACTCTGCCACGCAAGTTCAAAGGTGTTCTCTGCTCCTGCAACCTCAAGCACTACATCCGCACCGCCGAGATCGCTGTTCTCGCGAACATAATCAAGGCATTCTTCGGGCGTAACCGTTAGCACGTCGGGATAATGCTCATTCACAAATTTGATACGGTTTTCGTCCTTCTCGCACACGATGATACGCTTGGGATGTTTCAGCATCACGCAAAGGAGCGTGCAGATTCCCGTGGGGCCTGCTCCGATGATGAGAACTGTATCGTCCTCGGTGATCTCCGAGATCTTCGCCGCCCAATATCCCGTGGCAAGAACATCGCCCACAAGCAGGGCTTGTCTGTCGGTCACGGTATCGGGAATCTTGTTCAGCCCCTGATCTGCAAACGGCACGCGAACATACTCTGCCTGACCACCGTCAATGCGACAACCAAGAGCCCAACCGCCGTTCTTGTCGGTGCAGTTGTTGACGAAACCGTTCTTGCAGAAGAAGCACTCGCCGCAGAAGGTCTCCACGTTGACCGTAACTCTGTCACCGGGCTTTACGTGCGTGACTGCAGAGCCGACCTCTTCCACGATGCCGACCATCTCGTGACCGACCGTAATCCCCTCCATCGCTCTCGGCACGCTGCCGTGTTTAATGTGCAAATCGCTCGAACAGATGCTCGCAAGCGTGACCTTGACAATGGCATCCCTCTCGTGCTGTATTGTTGGTTTCGGCTTCTCGACTAAGCCGAATTTTCCTTTTGATATATATTTGTAGGTAAGCATAATTACCTCCTGAATTTCGATACCTTATTATACCATATTATATCATCATTTTCGTCTTTTTTCAACCGCATTGTATGAACACGGCGGCTGCTTTTTCCGCCGCACTCGGCTTGATGGGAATCAGCCTTTTCACAAAGCGCCTTCTCCAAGTGATCATTGATTTTCAAAAGCCCCCAAAATTGCGGCATTTAAAAAGTGCAAGAGCAATTTGCTCTTGCACTTTTTGTTATGCCTTCTGCACGACCAGTGCGCACCAGCCGTTGTCGTCAAGGCGGCGCACGATCTTCAATTTGTTGGCTTCAAGCTGCTCGATGACCTCCTCGGCACGCTCGGTGATGATGCCGGATGCCAGCAGAATGGCATCGTCCTTCATATAAGCGCCCACGTCGGGAGCCATACGGATGATGATATCGGCCACGATGTTGGCGCAGATCAGGTCGTACTTGCCGCCCGAAAGGTCAACACCCTTTAAAAGATCGGAAACGTCACAGGTGACGTTCTCCATACCGCTATCCTTGATGTTCTCTCTTGCCACGCGCACGGCCACGGGGTCAATGTCATAGGCCTTGCACTCGCCTGCGCCAAGCTTGGCGGCGCAGATGGCCAAAATGCCGCTGCCGCAGCCCACGTCGGCCACGCGCATACCGGGTGTAACGACCTCCTCCAACAGCTCGATCACAAGCCTTGTGGTCTCGTGACTTCCGGTGCCAAATGCCATACCGGGATCCATACGCACGATGATCTCGCCGGGCTGCTCTTCATAGCGCTCCCAAGCGGGTACGATCACCATCTTTTTGCCGATGTGTAAAGGCTTGTAATAGGCCTTCCAGGAGTTGGCCCAGTCCTCCTCGTTCACGCCGATCAGCTCGATCTTACCGTCGATCTGCTCGGCACTCATACGCTCGTTGATAAAGGCAACGGCATCGGTAAAGGGGCGCTCGGCGGGCAGAAATACCGACACGGCGGCAATGGTCTTATCGGCATTGAGAATGCTCTCGTCGATCAGGTCGCCATAGCAGGTCTTAAGATCGATATCGCTGAAATCCTCGATCATCAAATTGTTGTTTAGCATACTCATCACGGCCACAAGCTGATCAAGCTGCTGAAGCGGCACCGTGACCTTTAACTGTGTCCAATCCTTGCAGTAATCCATCATGCACCTCAGATATTTTTAAACTTTTCAAAAATGCGTTTGAAAAAGCCGGATTTCTTTTCGTAATTTCTTACGTTACAATCCCCCGCAAAGTTGCGGATATGCTCCTTTTGCTTATCCGAGAGACCTTTGGGGATCTCGACCTTGACCTGAAAGACCAGATCGCCGCGGCGAGAGCTGTTGACGTAAGGAATACCCTTGCCGCGCAGCGTAAACTGCGTGCCGGGCTGCGTTCCCTCGGGAATATTGTACTTTTCGGTGCCCTCCAGCGTGGGGATCTCGATCTCGGCGCCCAAAATGGCATCGGTCACGGGGATCGGCACCTCGCAGAAGATGTGGTAGCCCTCACGCTCGAAAATAGCGTGGGGCTTGACCATCACCTGCAGGATCAGGTCGCCTGCGGGGCCGCCGTTGCGGCCGTCGTTTCCCTGACCGCGCAGCGCGATGCGCTCGCCATCGTCAATACCTGCGGGGATAGAGACCTCCAGCTTTTTGGAAATGCGGATAAAGCCGGTCCCGCGGCAGTTGTTGCAGGGATTTTTGATGATCTTACCCTTGCCGCGACAGCTGTCACAGGTGGTCTGCGTTTGGAACTGCATACCGCCAAGGCGCTGGGTCACGTTCATTTGTCCGGAGCCGCGGCACTTGGTACAGGTCTCTGCCGAGGTACCCTTTGCCGCACCGCTGCCCGAGCAGTCGGGACATTTGCAGATACGGTTGTAGTTGACCTCCTTTTTCACGCCGAAGGCTGCCTCTTCAAACTCGATGGCAACGCGGGCACCGATGTCGTCGCCGCGCATGGGGCCATTGCGGCGCTGACCGCCGCCTCCGCCACCAAAGCCACCGCCAAAGAAGCTGCTGAAGATATCGCCGAAATCGCCAAAGCCACCAAAGCCGCCAAAGCCGCCCGCACCCGCGCCTGCGGCGGGATCAAATGCGGCGTGACCGTACTGATCGTACTTAGCGCGCTTGTCGCTATCCGACAGCACGTCATAGGCCTCGTTGACCTCTTTAAAGCTTTTTTCGGCCTCGGCATCACCGGGGTGCAGGTCGGGATGGTATTTTTTGGCCAGACTGCGATAGGCCTTTTTCAGTGTGGCCTCGTCCGCATCCTTGGAAACACCCAAAACCTCATAATAATCTCGTTTATCTGCCATTTTAACTCCTATCGTCAAATGGGTGCCACACAAACGTGCAACACCCATTTGACGGGTCGATTACTGATTGCTCTTATCCTCGAAGTCGGCGTTGTAGAAGCCCTCGCCGCCGGCCTGACCGCCGTTTGCGCCCATATCGGGGCCTGCGCCCTGTGCGCCGCCCTGCTGTGCATACAGCTTTTCGGAAAGGGCGTAGAATGCCTTTTCCAGCGCCTCGGTATCTGCCTTGATGGCGTCGGTATTACCGCCGCTGACGGTAGCACGGAGCTTTTCGATAGCCTCCTTTACGGGGGTCTTATCCTCTTCTGCCACCTTGTCGCCGATCTCATTCAGGGTCTTTTCGCTTTGGAAGATCAGGGTCTCGGCGTGGTTCTTGGTGTCCACGGCGTCCTTCTGCTTCTTATCCTCCTCGGCAAACTTCTCGGCGTCCTTCACAGCACGGTCGATATCCTCCTTGGACATATTGGTAGAGGAGGTAATGGTGATCTTGGTCTCCTTGCCGGTACCCTTATCCATTGCAGTCACGTTTACGATGCCGTTGGCGTCGATATCAAAGGTGACCTCGATCTGGGGCACACCGCGGGGTGCGGGAGGAATGCCGTCCAGATTAAAGCGGCCGAGCGTGGTGTTGCCTGCGGCCATCTCGCGCTCGCCCTGCAGCACGTGGATCTCAACAGAGGTCTGGTTGTCTGCGGCGGTGGAGTAGATCTGGCTCTTCTTTACGGGGATGGTGGTGTTGCGGTCGATGATGCGGTTGAACACGCCGCCAAGGGTCTCGATACCCAAGGAAAGAGGCGTGACGTCAAGCAGCAAAAGGTCGGTCTTGTCGCCGCCAAGCACGCCGCCCTGAATGGCGGCACCCAGTGCCACGCACTCGTCGGGGTTGATGCCCTTGAAGGGCTCTTTGCCGATGAACTTCTTTACGGCCTCCTGCACGGCAGGGATACGGGTAGAGCCGCCGACCAGCAGGACCTTGTCGATCTCGGAAACGCTCTTGCCTGCATCGGACAGAGCCTTGCGGGTGGGCACCATGCAGCGATCCACCAGATCGGCGGTGATACGGTCAAACTCGGCGCGGGTCAGGGTCGCCTCGAAGTGGAGAGGGCCTGCGGCGGTTGCGGTGATAAAGGGCAGATTGATGTTGGAGGAGGTCATACCGGAAAGCTCGATCTTGGCCTTCTCGGCGGCGTCCTTCAATCTCTGCAGCACCATCTTGTCGTTGCGCAGATCAACGCCGTTCTCCTTTTGGAACTGCTCAGCCATCCAGTTGATGATGCGCTGGTCAAAGTCGTCGCCGCCAAGGCGGGTGTCGCCATTGGTGGCAAGAACCTCAAACACACCGTCAGAGATCTCAAGAATAGAAACGTCAAAGGTGCCGCCGCCAAGGTCAAATACCATAATGGTCTGATCCTTATCGTTCTCCTTGTCCATGCCGTAAGCCAGCGCTGCGGCAGTGGGCTCGTTGATGATACGCTTGACGTCAAGGCCTGCGATCTTGCCCGCATCCTTGGTTGCCTGACGCTGTGCGTCGGAGAAGTAAGCGGGAACGGTGATGACCGCCTCGGTCACGGTGGTGCCAAGGAAGGCCTCTGCATCAGCCTTCAGCTTTTGCAGGATCATAGCGGAGATCTCCTGAGGGGTATAGGACTTATCGTCAACCGACACCTTGTTGGCAGTGCCCATCTCGCGCTTGATAGAAATGACCGTACGGTCGGGGTTGGTGATGCTCTGGCGCTTTGCGACCTGGCCGATCATACGCTCGCCGGTCTTGGAAAATGCCACCACGGAAGGGGTGGTACGTGCGCCTTCGGGGTTAGGAATGACCTTGGGCTCGCCGCCCTCGTATACTGCCACGCAGGAGTTGGTGGTACCCAAGTCAATACCGATGATTTTTCCCATGATAAATGTTCCTCCAAATAAAATAACTTAATGAAATAAACAAAATGTTACAGGTCTTAGTTGGCGACCTTGACCATAGCATAGCGCAGGATGCGCTCGCCCTTTTGATAGCCCTTTTGCAGGACCTCTACGACCTCGCTCTCTCCCTTGGTCTCGTCCTCAACGTGAAGCACCGCGTTATGGAATTGGGGGTCAAAGCCCTTACCCAGTGCCTCGATCTCGGTGACGCCAAGCTTTGCAAGCGTATCCTCTACGCTTTTGAGGATCATAGCAACGCCCTTGGCAACGCTTTCGCCGTCGCTGTACTGTGCGGCGCGCTCCAGATTATCCACCACCGGGAACAGGGCGGCAAGTGCCTCGGCATATGCGTCGTCGTAAATACGCGTGCGCTCCTCTGCGGTGCGGCGGCGGAAATTATCGTATTCTGCGGCAAGGCGCAGATACTTATCGTTCAGCTCGGCCAGTGCAGTCTCCTTTTCGGCAAGCTTTGCCTCGGCCTCCTGCAGCTCGGCCTCGGCCTTGGCAGTCTTTTTCTTTTGTCCCTTCCCCTTCAGCAGCTCCTCGGCCTCGGCCAGGATGTCGTCGGTATCGGGCAGATCTTTTTCTTTTTTCAGATCCTTTTCATCCATAATGATCTTCTCCTTTATCGGAATGCGTCGGCTCGGTCAGCAGCTGTGTCACGTTCCCGCCAAGGCTATCCAACGTGGCAAGCACGCGGGCATAGTCCATACGCAGGGGGCCGATCACGCCGATGGCGCCAACCGTTCTTCCTTTATTTTTAATAGGCTTAAATACGATAGTGGAGTTGTTGATGACCTTGACCGAGCTTTCTGAGCCGATCATTGCGTGGGCGCGATCGCCCTCGGTATCCGTGAGCAGGTCCAAAATGTCATCCTTGCGCTCGATGGCGCCAAGCAGCTCGCCAAGCTCCTCACTCCCCGCAAACTCGGGATATTGCAGCAAGCGGTCAAGGCCGCTGACCTTCAGCTCTCCGCCGTCCAGCTCGCTGAGCACCTCGTAGATGCTTTTCATCACAGTGCCGACAAGCGCGGCGTCACCAATGCGATTTTCCAGCTCCATCATAATGGGCAGCGTGATCTCCTCGGCATTCAAGCCGGTCACAAGCTCGGAAAGTAGCTCGGAAAGTGTGGCGACCGTATGCGGCTCGATCTCGCTATCCAACAGGATATTGCGGGTCTTGACCGATCCGTCGGAGGCCACAAGGATCAAAATAAAGCTGTGTGCGTCGATATACGCGGTCTCAAACTTGCTGATGGAGATGGAGTGGGAGCGGGGCTTGATGGCAAAGCCCGTATAGTTGGTCAGCGAGGACGCGACCTTAGAGGCCTTGTCAAGAATACGGTCAAGCTCGGACATCTTGATCTTCATCAGCTGGTTGATCTGCGCGATCTCCTTGGCGGTCATGGCGTATTCCTCAAGCAAGCTGTCTACATATAGGCGATAGCCCTGCTTGCTGGGTACGCGACCCGCGGAGGTATGCGGCTGCTCTAAAAGCCCCAGGCTTTCAAGCTCCGCCATTTCGTTGCGGATGGTAGCAGAGGAGCAGGTCAGCTGCTTACTTTCGGTGATGTATTTGGAGCCAACGGGCTCTCCACCTTGAATATGCGCCTCTACAACTGCCTTCAGGATCTGCTTTTTGCGCTCACTGAGGCTTGTGATGCGGTCTTGCATGGCCCTTTCCTCCTTTTTACGGTCAGAATTAGCACTCGAAATGCCAAAGTGCTAATTTACATTAAAAATATAGCACGATTATTCCCTTTTGTCAAGGATTTTAAGCAAATTTTTTTCATTTTCCCGGCAGAGAGTGCAAAAAAATCATCCTATTGTTGCGCTTTGTGCCGCTTAGCACAAAAAATCGCCTTGACGCGACTGTAACGCAACAAATTTTTGACGAGCCCTTTACAGCGCAAGCAAAATATGCTATACTATATACGAATATTTTTGAAATTTCTATTGACTTTTTCGACGCGATGTGCTAATATGGTTTTGAAAACCACACATCGCGGTTTTTACGACTTATCGGAGGTCTTATGCCCAAAAAGGAGAAGAAAAAAAGCGAGCCTGCCGTGATCTATTATCGAGATGAGTTGAACGACGAGTTCTCTGTGGCAGAGATCACGCCGCGCCCCATCGACGGCTCCTATCGATATGACCGCAACAAGGGCCTTTCGCGCATTGCCTGCTTTTTTTGGTACCGCGTGGTAGCAATGCCCATTGCCTTTTGCTATCTCAAGCTGAAGTTCCGCCATAAGATCAAAGGGCGCAAAGCGCTGAAAACGGCCAAAAAGCAAGGCTTTTTCATTTACGGCAATCACACACAGATCATCGGTGACGCGCTGATCCCCACCTTTGTGCGCTTTCCGCACGACGCTTGCGTGATCGTGCATCCCAACAACGTTTCTATGCCCTATCTGGGGCGCGTTACCCCCTATATGGGCGCTCTCCCCCTCCCCGATGACAAGGAGGCGGCCCGCAATTTTACAAGCACCGTAGAAAAACGGCTGCAGCAAAAAAAGGCGGTATTTATCTACCCGGAGGCGCACATCTGGCCCTATTACACGGGCATCCGCCCTTTTACGGATGCATCCTTTTTCTACCCTGTTAAATACAAGACCCCTGTGTTTTGCTTTACGAACACCTATCAAAAGCGGCGTTTTTCCAAAAACCCCCGCATCGTGACCTACGTAGACGGCCCCTTTTATCCCGACGAATCGCTTTCGCCCCGCGCGCGTAGGATCGCCCTGCGAAACGCCGTTTACGACTGTATGACCGAGCGCAGCCGTCTTTCCGATTGCGTTGTGGTCGAATATCGAAAGGCACAAGAGGAGACCTTATGATCCACATTCTGTTTTGCGGCAACCACGGCGTTTTTGACGGTATGCTGACCTGTGCGCTGTCTATTTTGCGCCGTTCGCAATTAAACGAGGGGATCTGCTTTCACCTGATGACCATGGACGTCAGTCATCTGGATCCCCGTTTTACACCCATCAAAAACGAGCAGATCGCTTTTTTTGAAAGAGCTGTCAAGCGCTATCATCCCGAAAACTGCGTTGAAGCCATCGACGTCAGCGACCTGTATCGCAAGGAATTTTCCGGCTGCCCCAACGAGAGCGCTTATTGCTCTCCCTATACGCTGATCCGCCTGCTTTCCGATCTGATCCCCACCCTCCCCGACAAGCTGCTGTACCTTGACGTTGACGTGATGTTTAACCGCGACGTGCATCTGCTGTGGGATATTGACGTATCCGGGGTAGAATACGCTGCCGCAAGAGATCATTACGGCAAATATCTGATCAAGCCCAATTACATCAACGCCGGCGTTTTGCTTTTCAACCTAAAAAAAATGCGTGAGACCGGCATTTTGGCGCGCGCACGGGCATTGCTCCGCCGCAAAAAGCTGGTTTTTGCCGACCAAAGCGCGCTGCTGCGCTCCACCACCAAGCGCAAGATGCTGCCCCAAAAATTCAACGACCAAAAATTTTTGCACAAAAGCACCGTGGTGCGGCATTTTTCAAAGCGCCTGTTCTGGCTGCCCTATCCCCACACCGACAACATCAAGCAATGGCAGGTCGACCGTGTTCACAAGGTCTTTGGCTACCACTGCTTTGACGACATATTTGAAGAATACGGTAATCTGATCAAAGAATTCAAAGGAGAGACTCAATGAGCACCGCCATTCCGATTTTTTATGCCTGCGACAACAACTTTTTTAAGTACACCGTGGTTTCGCTGACATCAATGATCGCCAATGCCTCCACCCGCAAAAAATATGAGGTGCATATCCTGCACACCGACATCACCGAGGAAAATCAAGCCATTGCAAAGCGGCTGGAGAACAAATACTTTTCGATCAGCTTTGATGATGTGACCGAGTATCTGCATTCGATCAAGGACAAGATGCCCATCCGCGATTATTACTCCAAAACCACCTACTATCGCCTGTTTATCGCAGATATGTTCCCCGCCCTGAAAAAGGCGATCTATATCGACAGCGACACCATCGTGCAGGGCAACATTGCAGATCTGTATGAGTTTGACATCAGCGACTATGCCGTGGGCGCCTGCCACGAGCAGGCTATGGTGCAGGAGGACGTTTACGGCACCTACGTGGAAAAATGCCTTGGCATTGACCGCAACTCCTTTTTCAACGCAGGCATCCTGCTGATCAACTGCGAGCATTTCCGTGAAAACAAGGTGCTGGAGCAGTTTATGCAGCTGCTTGGCTTTTACAACTTCCGTGTCACGCAGGACGAGGACTATCTCAACGTGATCTGCCGTGACAAGGTGCTGTTCTTGCCCCAGTGCTGGAACACAGAGGTGTTTGGCGATATTGCGGTCCCCCTTGACGAGGCCTGCATCATCCATTACATTATGGTGGCAAAGCCCTGGCATTTTCACGATTGCCGTTGGGGCGAGCTGTTTTGGAAATATGCCGAGCAGACCGAGGTCTATGAGGAGCTGCGTAAGATCCTTGACTCCTATACCGATGAACAGCGGGCAGCGGATATGGAATCCTGTGACCGCTTGGCCAAGCTTGCCGTGGACGAGACCAACCGCCCCGACACCTTTGTGGCCCGCGTAAAGGAAAAACAACGTGCCGAGCGCCAGGCTGTGCTGGAGAAGATCGAGCAATACGAGCGTGAGGGCCGCTTTATCGAGGACGTGGAGGACGACCCGCCCGGACGCGAGCTGCGCCCCGGCGAGGTAGACTATCTGCGCAAAAAGCCCATCAGCCGTGTCAACCGCCGCATTGCCTACAATATGGCCAAGAGCTTTCTGAACAAGATCCTGAAGGAAAAGAAGATGATCGTGAGAGAGATCATCGGTGCCGAGCATATTACGGCACTGGAAAGCGGTGCTATTCTGACCTGCAACCACTTCAACGCCTTTGACAGCTTTGCCATGCAGATGGCCTATGAAAAGGCCGCACCCGAAAAGCGTGCGCTGTTCCGTGTGATCCGCGAGGGCAATTATACCGCATTCCCCGGCTTTTACGGCTATCTGATGCGCAACTATAACACCCTGCCCTTGTCCTCTAACCCCACGGTGATGCAGGAGTTTACCCGCGCCACCAGCCTGCTTTTGCAAAAGGGACATCTGGTGCTGATCTACCCCGAGCAGAGCATGTGGTGGAACTATCGCAAGCCCAAGCCCCTACAAAAGGGCGGCTTTTATCTGGCCGCACGCAACAAGGTGCCGGTGGTCCCCTGCTTTATCACCATGGAGGACACCGAGAACTTCGGCGAGGACGGCTTCCCCATTCAGGCCTATACCATTCATATCGGTGAGCCGATCCACCCCGATCCCGAGGCCATGACCCGCGCCAACTGCGAGATGATGATGCAGAAAAACGCCGAGGTCTGGAAGAACGTATACGAGAGCTTTTACGGTATTCCGTTGACCTATACGACGGAAGTGAAGGAATAATGAAAAAAGGACGAGAATTTTCTCGTCCTTTTTCTTGTAAGACGAAAACCCCGCCATAGTGGCGGGGTTCCATAAAGGCTTTGCTGATGAGCAGAAAGCAAATAAAAATTCAGCGTAGAATGATCTTGTGTCAAAGGCTCCCTTGTGTAAAGGGAGCTGTCAGCGAAGCTGACTGAGGGATTGTTTTGTGTAGATTATCGCTTTTTACAATCCCTCCGTCACGGCAAGCCGTGCCACCTCCCTTTACACAAGGGAGGCT
>JAZQWJ010000044.1:0-28318 GCA_045632285.1 Eubacteriales bacterium
CTCGCTTGTAAGCGAGCGCGGGGACTTTTTGTCTGCGGGGGAGGCAGCGCACAGCGCGCCCCGCAAACAAAAGGGAAGGAAACGAGCGACAAAAATCAAGCGGACGAGGCGCAAAACGACGGCTTTTTATGGCAAAACCAGACGGGCTATGTCAAATTGTTGGTATTAAGCGTAAAAATTATGAATTTTTGGTAAAAACAGAGAGACAAAAATAGTTGCATTTTAAATATGAAAGATGTATAATAAATATAATAGCCGGTTTATCGGTAAGTCGGCTTTCTTCGATCGGAAGGGAGGCACGCAAATGGTTGGGCAGGATATGGCCCCGTATTTCTTTCATCAGGGCACCAATTATCAAAGCTACACGTATTTGGGGGCGCACCAAGAGGGGGACGGCTACGTTCTTCGCGTATGGGCACCTCACGCCTTGTCTGCCTTTGTCGTTGGTGATTTTAACGACTGGAGCGACGACGCACCGATGACCCGCGTGACCGAGGGCGGCATATTTGAATGCAGGCTTTCGGCAAGCAGATTTGGAGAGGGGACCGCCTATAAATTCAAGCTGGTCACGCCCAACGGCGATCGCTTTAAGGCAGATCCCTATGGCTTTGGCTCCGAGGTGCCGCCCGAGACCGCATCGGTCTATCGCAATATCGAGGATTATGTATGGCGCGACAGCGGCTGGATGGCCGATCGCGCAAGGCGTATGAGCGGCAACGGCTATTATAAGCAGCCGATCAACGTATACGAGGTGCACCTCGGCTCCTTTAAGCGGCACGAGGACGGCAGCTATTACACCTATACAGAGCTGGCGCGGGAGCTGCCCTCTTACGTCAAGGCTATGGGCTATACCCACGTGGAACTGATGCCCGTGATGGAGCATCCCTTTGACGGCTCCTGGGGCTATCAGGTCACGGGCTACTACGCCCCCACCGCACGTTATGGTACCCCCAAGGAATTTATGGCGCTTGTCGATGCCTTTCACGAGGCGGGGATCGGCGTGATACTGGACTGGGTGCCCGCCCATTTCCCCAAGGATGCCCACGGTCTTTACGAGTTTGACGGACAGCCCCTGTATGAATATCAGGGCAGAGACCGTATGGAGCACCGCGGCTGGGGCACACGTTGCTTTGACGTGGGACGCGAGGAAGTGCAATCCTTTCTTGTATCAAATGCCGTTTTCTGGATCGAAAAATACCATGCCGACGGCCTGCGCGTTGATGCCGTTGCATCGATGCTGTATCTGGACTATGACCGCGAGCCGGGCGAATGGGTGCCCAACGTCCATGGGGACAATCGGAATTTAGAGGCCATTGCCTTTTTCCAAAAGCTGAACGGGCACGTTCGCGGGTTGCATCCCGACGTGCTGATGATCGCAGAGGAATCCACTGCTTACGGAAATCTGACCACCTTTGAAAACGGCGGACTTGGCTTTTCGATGAAGTGGAATATGGGATGGATGAACGACACGCTGGATTATAAGAGCACCGACTCCTATTTCAGAAAATTCCACCATAATCAGACCACATTCTCGCTGACCTATTCGTTTAACGAAAGGTACGTGCTGCCCGTTTCTCACGACGAGGTGGTGCACGGCAAGCTTTCGCTGCTGGACCGCACCAAGGGTGATTATTGGCGGAAATTTGCCGACACCCGTGCAACGCTGGCCTATATGATGACGCACCCCGGCAAAAAGCTGCTGTTTATGGGTAGCGAGTACGGCCCCTTTCGCGAATGGGCCTATGAGGAGGAGCTGGAGTGGTTTATGCTGGACTATCCCGCACATCGGGAGATGCAGCATTACGTTGCCGCTTTAAATCATCTGTACCTGTCTCACCCCCCCTTGTATGAGGTGGATGACGGCTGGGCGGGCTTTCAGTGGATCGATGCCGACAATGCAGAGCAGAGCGTCCTGTCCTACCGCCGCATCGACAGGCGTGGCAGAGAGCTTGTGGTGATCCTGAACTTTACCCCCGCCACCTACCGCGATTTTCGCCAAGGACTTCCTTACCACGGCACGTGGGAGGAGATCTTTAACTCTGACAAGAGTGAATATGGCGGCTCCGGCGTGATCAACCCGCAGCCCATCAAGACCGTGACCGCTTCTATGCACGGCCAGCCCGCCTCGGCGGTGCTTTCGGTGCCGCCCCTTGGCGCCGTGGTGCTGAGATGCAAAAGAAAAAACCCAAAAAGGAAAGCTTGACCCCCGCAAATATCCCGCATACCCCATCGCGTTCCCTAAGCATTTTCAATTATATGACCAAATGGGAGGATATCGTTATGTTTAAGAAGAAAGAGTGTGTGGCAATGCTGTTGGCCGGCGGACAGGGCAGTCGCCTGTATGTGTTGACAAACAAGACCGCAAAGCCCGCTGTGAATTTTGGCGGTAAGTATCGCATCATTGATTTTCCGCTTTCCAACTGTGCCAACTCCGGCATTGATACCGTAGGCGTGCTGACCCAGTATCAGCCCCTGGTGCTGAACGAGTACATCGGTACGGGTCTGCCCTGGGATCTTGACCGCAACTATGGCGGTGTAAAGGTGCTCCCCCCTTATCAGGGCAAAAAGGGCGCCGACTGGTATAAGGGCACCGCAAATGCCATTTATCAGAATCTGCAGTTTATCGAGCGCTACGATCCCGACTACGTTCTGGTGCTGTCGGGCGACCATATCTACCGTATGAACTATGCTGCAATGCTGAACTTTCATAAGCAGAGCAACGCAGCCTGCACCATTGCCGTGATCGACGTGCCGATCGAGGAGGCAAGCCGCTTTGGCATTCTGACCACCGATGACGATGGCAAGATCCTCCGTTTTACCGAAAAGCCCAAAAAGCCGGATAGCACCAAGGCATCGATGGGTATTTATATCTTTAACAGAAAAGAGCTTGCAAAATATCTGATCGCCGATGCCGAGGATCCCAAGTCTGCCAATGACTTTGGCAAAAATATCATTCCCGCTATGCTGCAGGCAGGCGAAAAGATGATGGCCTATACCTTTGAGGGATACTGGAAGGACGTAGGCACCATCGATTCTCTCTGGGAGGCCAATATGGATCTGCTTGGAGAGCAGCCCGTGCTGAATCTGGATGACAAGAGCTGGCGTATCCTTTCCCGCCACGAGAACGCTCCGCCCCAGATCATCGGTGAGAAGGGCGTTGTGCAAAATTCTTACATTACCGAGGGCTGCGCAGTTTACGGCACGGTCAAAAACAGCGTGCTTGGCGAAAACGTACAGGTGATGGAGGGAGCCACCGTGGTGGATTCCGTTATTATGGGCGATTGCATCATCCACAAGGATGCCGTGGTCGAATACTCGATCATCGACCGTGACGTTGAGATCGGTGAGGGCGCCCGTGTGGGAAAGGCAAAGGATATGGCAAAGGGCATTGCCGTGCTTGGCGAGGGTATGCGTGTTGCCGCAAACACCGTGGTGGCCGATGGTGCCATCCTGCCGGAATAAGGAGGAATTGATATGAGAGCAGCAGGACTTATTTTTTCCAATATTCACGATGCGTCTATTCCCGAGCTGACCTCCCGCCGTACGATGGCCAGCATCCCCTTTGGCGGCCGCTACCGTCTGATCGACTTTGCGCTGTCCAATATGGTCAATTCCGGCATTACCAAGGTGGGCGTGATCACGCACTATAACTACCAATCGTTGCTTGACCATATCGGCAACGGCAAGGACTGGGATCTGGCCCGTCGCAACGGCGGCATCAAGATCCTGCCCCCCTTTATCACCGCCTATGACAATGCGGTGGCGGGCAAGGTCTATTCTACCCGCCTTGAGGCCTTGATGGGCGTGATGAACTTTATCAATCACTGCACCGAGGAGACGATGGTGCTGTCTGACTGTGACGTCATTTGCAACGTGGATCTTGCCGCCGCGATCAACGAGCACGAGCAAAGCGGCTCTGACATCACGCTGATCTCTGCCGTGGTCAATACCGAGGCGCAGGATCTGGACCGCAAGGCAAAGGTGCTGAAATACGATGAAAACGGCACGCTGACCGATCTTGTGGAATACGAGGGCCAGCAGGGTGACGTAGAGATCTGCTCGGATATTATGATCGTGCGCCGTGCTTACCTTCAGCACGTGCTGAACGAGGCGATGTCCCGCGGATATACCAATTTCTACAAGGATATCATGTATCGCAACCTGGGCAAGGATAAGTTCCGCGTGGTCCGCTATGACGGATTTTTTGCACGCGTCAACTCGATCGAGAGCTATTTCCGCTGCTCGATGCGCTTGCTTGACAAGGATTCTCGCGTTAATCTGTTCTACCGCCGCAATCAGCCCATCTACACCAAGGTGCGCAACTCCGCCCCCACCCGCTATCTGCCTACTGCCAAGGTCAGCAATTCGCTGATCGCTGACGGCTGTGTGATCGAGGGCACGGTTGAAAACTCCATTTTGTTCCGCGGTGTACACGTGGGCAAGGGGACTGTGATCAAAAATTCCATTCTGATGCAGGATACTTACACGGGCGAGAACGTGCGTCTTGGCTGTGTGATCACCGACAAGGACGTTGTGATCAAGAATGACCGCGAGCTGTGCGGACACGAATCCTTGCCCTTTTATATCGGCAAGGGAATGACGGTTTGATCCGCTAAAAGGAGAAGCTATGAAAAAGATCTTATTTGTAGGCGCAGAGGCTATGCCCTTTGCCGCCACCGGCGGCCTTGGCGACGTGATGGGCTCTTTGCCCGCGGCACTTGCCGCTGCAGGTGCTGATGTGCGCGTGATGATGCCCCTGTATGGGCAGGTATCCGAGGCGTGGCGTGCGCAAATGAAGCAGGAGGCCGAGTTTACGGTCTACCTTGCCTGGCGCAAGCTGTATTGCGGTGTAAGATCGCTGCAAAAGGACGGCGTGACCTACTATTTCATTGATAACGAGTATTATTTCAAGCGCGATACGCTTTACGGTCAGTATGACGACGGCGAGCGCTATGCCTATTTCTGTATGGCGGCTATGGAGGCGCTGGCACACCTGGATTTCTATCCCGACGTGCTGCACGCCCACGACTGGCAGGCCGCCCTTTGCCCCGTATATCTGGATCGTGTGTTCCGCAGCCGTGCCGGCTACGGTGATATCAAGACCGTATTCACCATCCACAATATCGAGTATCAGGGCAAATATTCTTTTGATATCCTTGGCGACGTATTTTCTCTTGGACAGGGTGAGCGGAGCCGTATGGAGTGGGACAACTGCCTGAATTTGATGAAGGGTGCCATCGTTACCGCAAACAAGGTCAGCACGGTCAGCCCCCGCTATGCAGAGGAGATCTGCACCGCAGAGTATTCTCACGGTCTTTCTCCCATTTTGTGCGAGAACAGCCACAAGCTGTGCGGCATTTTGAACGGCATTGACTATGTGTATTACGATCCCTCTAAGGATAAGCTGGAGGGCTTTGTAAACTTTGGCCCCCGCTCCTTTGCCAAAAAGGTGGGCAACAAGACCGCGCTGCAGACCGAGCTTGGTCTCCCCGTGCGTGAGGACGTGCCGATGCTGTCGGTGATCTCTCGCCTTGTGGCCCACAAGGGACTTGATATCGTGGCAGGCATGATCGAGCGGCTGCTTTGCGACCGCAACGTGCAGCTGGTGATCCTTGGCAAGGGTGACGCCCGCTTTGAACAGTTCTTTACAAGGCTGGAGCAGCAGTATCCCGACAAGGTGCGTACGCTGCTGAAGTACGACCGTGATCTGGCTAAGCGCATCTATGCTGCCACCGATATTTTCCTGATGCCCTCTAAGAGCGAGCCCTGCGGCCTGTCGCAGATGATCGCCTCTCGCTACGGCGCGATCCCCGTTGTGCGCGAGACCGGCGGCCTTTTTGACTCGATCAAGCCGTATTGGGAGGAAAACGGAAAGCTCCACGGCAACGGCTTTACCTTTGCCAACTATAACGCTGCCGAGCTGCTTGATCGTTGCTTTGCCGCAGTAGATCTGTGGTACGACGGCGAGCGCCGCGACAAGCTGATCTCTAAAATCATGCGTACAGACTTCTCTTGGAAGGCGTCTGCGCAAGGATATATGCAGATGTATTCCGATCTTTGATCTGTAACAAAAAATAAAGACGAGCAAATTTTAATCTACCAACCGGAGGAACCTGATAAATGAACTACACCCCCAGCGCCAAGGAAGTGCGCGCAGGCATTGAAGAAAAGCTTTCCCGCCATTTCGGCTGCACCTATGCCGAGGCATCCCGCGACCAGATGTACAAGGCCGCCGCTATGACCGTTAAGGAGATCCTGACCGAAAAGCGCGGCCAATTTAAGAAAAAGGTCAACCGTACCGAGTCCAAGCGTGTGTACTATATGTGTATGGAGTTTCTGCTTGGCCGCTCGCTTAAGACCAATCTGTGCAATCTCGGTCTGCAGGAGTCTTATCGTCAAGCGCTTGCCGATATGGGCCACGATCTAAGCGACCTTTACGAGTGCGAGCCCGATGCGGGTCTTGGCAACGGCGGCCTTGGCCGTCTTGCTGCCTGCTTTATGGATTCTCTCTCCTCGCTGGATTATCCGGCGACCGGATTTTCCATTTGCTATGATTACGGCTTGTTTAAGCAGATGATCGTGGACGGTATGCAGGTAGAGCTGCCTGACGTGTGGCTGCCCGGCGGCGAGGTCTGGCTTGTGCCCAGAACCGACCGCATCTACAAGGTGCGCTTTGGCGGCAAGGCCAAGGAGGAGTGGCGCGAGGGTCATTTGGAGATCGTTTACGAGGGCTGTGAGGAAATGGAAGCGGTTCCTTACGATATGATGATCTCGGGCGGCGACAGCGATGCTGTTTCTCAGCTCCGCTTGTGGCGCGCTCGCAGCACGACGCAGAACTTTAATATGGGTCTGTTCTCTCAGGGACAGTACACCCGCGCACTGGAGGAGAGCAACAACGCCGAGATCCTGACCAAGGTACTGTATCCCTCCGACAATCATATGGAGGGCAAGGTGCTGCGCCTTTCTCAGCAGTATTTCCTTGTTTCCGCCTCTTGCCAGAGCATTATCCGTGACCATATGGCGGTTTACGGCAATTTGGACAACCTGCCCGAAAAGGTGGCTGTTCATATTAACGATACCCACCCCGCTATGTGCGTGCCCGAGCTGATGCGTATTTTGATCGACGACTATCACTTTACTTGGGATAAGGCGTGGGATATCGTCACCCGCACCGTTTCCTATACCAACCATACCGTTATGCCCGAGGCACTGGAGACCTGGGCCGAGGATATCTTTGCCCTGCGTCTGCCCCGTATCTACCAGATCCTGAAGGAGATCAACGAGCGCTTCTGCCGCGAGGCCTGGAATTACTATCCCGGCAACTGGGATAAGATCTCGTCTATGAGCGTGATCGCCTACGGCCGCATCCGTATGGCAAATCTGTCTGTCATTGCTTCTCACCATATCAACGGCGTGTCCAAGCTCCATTCCGATATTTTGAAGGATAGCGTGTTTAAGGACTTTTACCGTATGTGGCCCTCTCGCTTTGACAACGTGACCAACGGCATTGCACACCGCCGCTGGCTGGTGTATTCCAACCCCGAGCTGGCTGCGCTGCTTGACGAGTGCATCGGCACTGCCTATCGCAAGGAGCCCGAGCGCTTGGCCGACTTTAAGAAGTTTGCAAACGACAAGGCCGTGCTGGATAAGCTGGCCGAGATCAAGCTCCATAACAAGGAGCGCTTTGCCGAGCATCTGTATAAGAAGACCGGCAAAAAGCTGGATACCGCCTCGCTGTTTGACGTGCAGATCAAGAGATTGCACGAGTACAAGCGCCAGCTGCTGAACGCCCTGCACGTGATCGGCCTGTACCTTGACCTCAAGGAAAATCCTGATTTGGATATTCAGCCTCAGACCTTTATCTTTGGCGCTAAGGCTGCCCCCGGCTATGATATGGCAAAGCGCATCATCAAGCTGCTGTGCATGATCGGCAAGGATATTGAATCTCATCCTCGTATTGCCGAAAAGCTGCGTTTGGTGTTCCTGGAGGACTACAACGTCAGCATGGCCGAGATCCTGATCCCCTCTGCCGAGATCAGCGAGCAGATCTCGATGGCGTGCAAGGAGGCCAGCGGCACCGGCTGTATGAAGCTGATGATCAACGGCGCGCTGACCATTGGTACCCTTGACGGTGCCAACGTTGAGATGCAGGCCGCCACCGGCCCCGAGAATATGTTTATTTTCGGCCTGACCGCTCCCGAGGTCGAGGATCTGTGGGCAAAAGGCTATAACTCCGCCCTGTACTACACCTCTAACGAGCGTCTTGCACGCATCGTCAACTATCTGCACGTGGGCTTTGCCGGCGAGAGCTTTGGCGACATTGCCAACTATCTGCTGTCGGGTCACGGTGTGGCAGATCCTTATATGTGCCTTGCCGACTTTGAATCTTACCGTCAGGCGCACGCCGAGGCACTGCACGCTTATGCCGATCGCGAGCATTGGAACCGTATGTCGCTGTGCAACATTGCCGCCGCAGGCCACTTTGCTGCCGACCGCAGCATTAAGGAGTATGCGGACCGCATTTGGAACATCAAGCGCTTGACCGGAGTGAAATAATGCTGCCGGCAAGACCCGTGGCCTGCCCGTTACCCACTATAAGCAAAAGGATCGGTGACCGCGACGTTTCGTTGCTTGGTGCCTTTTCCGTGGAGGACACTCTCACCCTCTCGGTGCGCGTTTCACGCGCACTGGGGGCGGCGGGGGTGGTTTTGCGTATTGCCCCCGATGGCAAGGCGCCCATCGATATGCCCTTGCAATTTTGCGCGACCGATGGTGGAACGGATACCTACACGCTGACATTGGCGCTTGACACGCTTGACGTGGGGGAGCACGGCGGGCTTTTTTATTATGAGTATCTTTTTTTGCGGGGAGTGGACACACTGTTCACAAGCACCGGCGATAACGTGACCTTTACGCTGTGCGGACATTCTGCAGGCAAATTCCGGTTGCTTGTGACGGCAAGCGGCGCGGATACACCTGCGTGGTTTCGCGGTAAAACGATGTATCACGCCTTTGTGGATCGCTTTGCGCCCGGCAAGGGTGAGCGGCGCCCCGATGCCGTATATCACGAGGACTGGAACGAGGAGATCGAGCAGTTTGGCGCCTATCCCGGAGCCCCCGTCAAAAACAACGAGTTTTACGGCGGCACGCTGTGGGGGATCATCGACAAGCTGGATCATTTAGAGGATCTTGGCGTAGGCGTGCTGTACATAAGCCCTATTTTTAAGGCGGCCTCTAACCACAAATATGACACGGGCGACTATGAAACGGTCGATCCCCAATTTGGCGGCGAGGAAGCGCTGCGCGCACTGCTTGATGCCTGTAAAAAGCGGAATATCGGCGTGATCCTGGACGGTGTGTTTAATCATACCGGTTCGGACAGTCGCTATTTCAACAAGGAAGGGAACTACGATACCGTTGGCGCGTATCAGTCCCGCAAAAGCCCCTTTGCCGATTGGTATTATTTCAAAGAATTTCCCAATAAGTACGAGTGCTGGTGGGATATTGAGATCCTGCCCAAAATGAATCTTTCCAATCCCGCCACTCACGATTATTTTGTGGGAGAGGGCGGCATCATCGACAAGTACACCAAAATGGGCGTGTCGGGCTGGCGCTTGGACGTGGTGGATGAGGTTCCCGATCCTTTTTTGGACGATCTTTGCACCCGCGTGCGTGCAAACACAGGCAGGGAGGGCATTGTGATCGGTGAGGTGTGGGAAAATGCCGCCGATAAGATCGCCTATGAAAAGCGCCGCCGCTATTTCCGCGGCGGGCAGCTGCACAGCGTGATGAATTACCCCGTGCGCAATGGCCTGATCGCCTTTGTGCGTGACGGAAATGCAAGCGCCTTTTGCAGTGTTTTGCGTGAGATCTGGGGGTCTTATCCCACCGCGGTCTCGCACTGTCTGATGAACCTGCTTTCCACCCACGATACCGAACGCATTCTCACGGTGCTTGGTGGTGATCCCGACGATGGCCGCCGCACCAATGCCGAGCTGCGTGTGGCGCGTATGACGCCCGCGCAGCGCAGGACCGCGTTGGAGCGCTTGCGGATGGCTGCCGCACTGCAATTTACGGTGTTTGGCGTGCCCTCGATCTTTTACGGCGACGAGGCGGGCATGGAGGGCTATCACGATCCCTTCTGCCGCAGACCCTATCCGTGGGGCAGCGAGGACAAGGCGCTTTTGGCCTTTTACCGCAAGCTAGGGCGCATACGGCGCGAGAATCCTGTGCTTTCCGACGGCGATTTTGCCATTTTGCACGAGAGCGAGCACGCCGTTGTCTTTGAGCGCAAAAACGAAAAGGGACACCTGATCGTGGCCGCTAATCGTGGTGAGGGGGCATTGCCGCTGACATTGCCCGATGAGGGCAAGGAACTGCTTTCGGGCAGAAAGGTGCCCAAACGAGTAGAGATTTTACCGAATGAAGTGAAAATTTTTAAGGTGTGAGTATGTTTAACTGGTTAAAGCGTCTGACAAAAAGTAAAAATCCCAACAGCAAGCGCTATCGCTATGAGATGGCCAAGCGCATCTGCGGCCACCACGTGAAATACGTCACCGAGCGCATCAACGACGTAGACGAGGTCATCGGTCGCTCGGGCAGTCTGAATATGCGGGATGACGAGCTGCTGGTCTATGCTTCCTTTGACGTGCTGATGCGCTGCAAGATCGCGGATATGCAGGCCTCGGAGCTGCTCTCTAAGGACGGCGTGGTGATCACCGCCCCCGATCTGGAGCACGGCGGCCGCGAGCGCACCGTGATCGTGTATTACGTATACCATACCAAAAATCTGTAAGCAAAAAAGGATGAAAAGCAACGCTTTTCATCCTTTTTTGTTTACAATTGAATTTTTGCCAAGCCCGCCTCGGAGGTCTCCTTGTAGGAGGAGGACAGGTCGCGGCCGGTCTCCTTCATGGTGTGTACCACCTTATCAAAGGAGATCATGCGGCTGTCCCACAAAAAGCTTGCAAGGCTCACCGCATTGATGGCACGCATGGCCGCTACGGCGTTGCGTTCGATGCAGGGGATCTGCACAAGGCCGCAGATGGGATCACAGGTGAGACCCAAATGATGCTCGATGGCGATCTCGGCGGCGTATTCGATCTTGTCGATGTCCAATCCAAACAGCTCGCCAAGGGCGGCGGCCGCCATTGCGCAGGCCGAGCCGATCTCGGCTTGACAGCCGCATTCGGCGCCCGAGATCGAGGCATTGGTCTTGATCAGATTTCCAATGATGCCCGCTGTTGCAAGGGCGTGCAGGATCTGCTCATCGCTAAAGCGGTGCTTTTGCTGCTGATAGTACAGCACAGCGGGCAGCACACCCGCAGCGCCGCAGGTGGGGGCGGTAACGATCTGCCCGCCCGAGGCGTTTTGCTCGCTAACGGCAAAGGCAAAGGCGCAGACCATACGGTTTTCTCGGGTCTCGGCGCTTTCGTCAATGTGCTGGCTGCGGTAAAGCGACTTGGCCTTTTTCTTTACCGAAAGGCCGCCGGGCAGTGTGCCGCTGTCCTCAAGACCACGCTTGATGGCCAGCTTCATGGCCTCCCACACGCGGCTCATATGGGGCCAGAAGTCTGCACCCTCGTTCTCGGCGGCATACTCCCACAGTCGCAGATCATGCTCCTTGCAGTAGGCCGCAATGGCGGCAAAGGTGTCCAATTCGTATACACGTGCAGGCGTTTTGATGTCCGAGCCCTCAAAGCAGATGCTGCCGCCGCCAACACTCAGCACGCGAACGCGACAGACCTCGGTGCTTTTCTTGAAGCCGACAATGTCCAGTGTATTGGGGTGAGGCAGATCGGCCGTCGTTTCGTCAAAGCGCACCTCGCAGGGCAGGGGAGCTGCGGTTTTGCGGATGACCTCATCGGTGCAGTGTCCGCGTCCTGTTTTGGCAAGCGAGCCGTATAGGGTCACGCACAGGGCATCGACCTCGGGGTATTTTGCAAGAAAGGCCTTGCAGGCACGCTCGGGGCCCATGGTGTGCGAGCTGGAGGGGCCGCAGCCGATCTTATACAGCTCAAGGAGTGATTGCATTCCGCTCATGGTGTTCCTCCGATCAGCCGCGTACTGCACCGTTGCCCGTAACCACATATTTATAGGTGGTCAGAGCCGAAAGGCCCATAGGGCCTCTGGCGTGGAGCTTTTGGGTGGAGATGCCGATCTCGGCACCAAGACCGAACTCGCCGCCATCGGTAAAGCGGGTAGAGGCGTTGTGATAAACAGCGGCGGCGTCCACCTTGCCCAAAAACAGAGCGGCGGCATCGTTGTCGGCGGTGATGATGCATTCGCTGTGCTTGGTGCCGTAGCGGTTGACGTGGGCAATGGCCTCGTCAACGCCGTCCACCACCTTAACGGTCATGATATAGTCGTTGTATTCGGTGGCAAGATCCTCCTCGGTGGCGGGGATGGCCTCGGGGAGGATGGCACAAGCCGCCTCGTCACCGCGCAGCTCCAGATCCCACGCGCGGGTAGCGGCAAAAAAGCGCGGGAGAAATTCTGCGGCAACGTCGCGGTGCAAAAGCAGTGTTTCGGCGGCGTTGCATACCGAGGGGCGCTGACACTTGGCGTTAACGGTAACGCGTAGTGCCATATCAAGGTCTGCCGCTCTATCTACATAAACGTGGCAGTTGCCCGCGCCGGTCTCGATCACGGGGACCTTGGCATTGTCCACACAGCTGCGGATCAGGCCCTTGCCCCCTCGGGGGATCAGCACGTCCACAAGACCGCGCATCTGCATCAGCGCATTGGCGCTTTCGCGGTCGGTAGAGGAGACAAGACCGATCAGCTCTGCGGGCAGGCCCTCGGAAACAAGGCCCTTTTGCAGGGCCGCTACGATGGCGCGGTTGCTTTCAATAGCCTCCTTGCCGCCGCGCAGGATCACGGCGTTGCCGGATTTCACGGCAATGGCCGCTGCGTCGGCAGTGACGTTGGGCCGCGCCTCGAAAATGATGGCGACTACGCCAAGGGGCACCTTGATCTTGGTCACGGTGATGCCCGAGGGGCGGGTAAAGCACTCGCTGCCCTCCAACGGGTCGGGCAAGTTGATCAGCTCGGTGATGGCCTTGGCAATGTCGGAAATGCGTGCCTCGGTCAGGCGCAGGCGATCCAACATCGCCTTGGGCACACCGTTTTCGGCGGCACTGGCAAGATCTTTTTCGTTGGCCGCCAAAATGACGTTGGTGGCGGCGGTCAGCTCGCTTGCCATAGCGGCAAGGGCTGCGTTGCGGCGCGTGTCGGAAAGCAAGCCCAGTAGGGGGGCGGCTTCTTTTGTCTTTTGACAAAGCGTCTTGACTTCTTCGAAAATGGCGTTCATGTTTTCATCCTTTTATTTAATATAAGCTTGCTCGATCTCCATCACGTACATGCAGTGAAAATCATCCTCTTTGTAATTGGAGAGCAGGGCGGTGTCGGTAAAGGCTTCCTTTTTCAGCATATCGGCATACAGCTTGCGGCAGATCAGCACCAATCGCGCCTCGGCCACAAAGGGGACGCCGTTGCAGTATGCGGGGGTCAGCCCGGCCTCGGCGAATTTATCGGTATCGCGGCCGCTTTTTGTGCCGCACAGGCGCAGGGCTTGGCGATAGTCTTCGGTAAAAAAGGAGAGCGAAAAGCGCTCGGTCCCCTCGGTCAGCGAAAAGGTGTGGCGTTGGGGGCGAATAAAACAAAAGGCCACGGGCTTGTTCCATAGCACGCCCATTCCGCCCCAGCTTGCGGTCATGGTATTGGTGCTTTTGCCATCAGAGGCGGTGATCAGCATCCAGTCGTGACCGATCAGGTGAAAAATGTTTTCCAACTCCTCGGGTGAGATCAAACGAAAATCCTTCATAACAACCTCCATAAATATAGTATTAGTATAGCATATTCAAACGGCAATTTCAAGCGTGCGGATCGGAGAAAGACGCCATTTTTGCTTAAAAATGTTTCTTTTTTTTGAACATTGTGTAATCAACAATCTGTGCACGGGCGTCTTTTTTTAAAAATGCACCAAAAATCAAGCAAAAAAACGGAGGTTTTGTGAAATATTAAAAATGTGTCATTGACAAACGCACGCCTTTTTGTTAAAATGTTAGTGTAAATGGGGCTTGCGTGCTGCGCAAGGCATCCGTTGCCATATGTTTACCTGCCCTCTATGCAGCAGAGCCGCTGTGTGTGGGCGTTTTTGGCTATTGCAAAAAACTTCGGTAAATGTTGCAAAAAAAGATTGACAAATCGTTTTGCTTTTGGTATAATGGATTAGCATAGCAGTAACATCCCCAAAAAACAAAGAAGGAGGACGTTCCCTTTTGGGAACAACAGCAACATGAAGACTTCTATCAGATTGATTGCTTTGCTCTTGGTCTGCTTGATGCTCGGTGCTTGCTTGGCCGCTTGTACTCAGGTAGAGGAGGAGATCACCCCCGCTACCAAGGAGCAGACGACCACTCAGGTTTCCCCTGACCAGCAGTCTTACCTCACTGGCGAGCTTGAAAAGCTGAACGCTTCCGGCGGCAATACCGCTACCGACAGCTATGGCCGTGAGCTTGACGACCTTGACGCAAAGAACCTGAACTACTTGGGTGCAACCGTCAATATGCTTTACTGGTCCGACGTAGAGGATCCGGAGTTTGATATTGACAAGATCACCGGCGACAACGTACAGGACGCTATTTTCGACCGTAACAGCGAGATCGAGCGCCGCTTGAACGTTACGCTGGAGTTCGACAGCACGCCCGGTAACGTTAACAACCGTGCACGCTTTGTAAAGAAGGTTCAGACCGATGCCGACGCGGGCAACCGTGCCTTCGACCTGATCGCTACTTACTCCCGTACCGCAGGCATGCTTTCTATTCAGGGCTTCCTGTATGACCTCAACACCATCCAGAACTCTCACATTAACCTGGATAAGCCTTGGTACCCCCCTCAGTTGATCGAGACCGTTTCCTTTGGTGGCAAGCTTTACATGCTGTCCGGCGATATGTCCAACGGCGTGTTGCACCAGATGCACGTTCTGTACTTCAACAAGGACCTGTTCAGCACCCGCTTTAACAAGGATGCACAGGCTCTGGGCTTCAACGGCGATAGCGAAGAGGGCATTTCTCCCGCATGCCAGATGCTGTACGAATACACCTACCACAAGTCTGCAGACCATCCTCAGGGCGGTCAGTGGACCAACCAGAAGCTGATCGACTTCTCCTCTAACTACTACTCCGATACCAACGGTAACGGCAAGGACGAGGCTGACCGCTATGGCTTCTGCTCTACCGCATACCACATTGACGCATTCTACACCGGTGCAAACCTCAAGCTGGTTGACCAGGTGAATGACGAGCGTATCCTGATCATCTCCCCCGACTACGGCTCTGCTAAGACCGTATCCTTGATCAGCCAGCTCGGCAAGTGGCTTATCACCGACTCCTGCTTTGTGCAGAAGAGTGACGGTCTGCCCTTCCAGACTCCTTTCGTTAAGGGCAACGCACTGTTCCTCACCGCTCGTGCACACGTTGCAGAGCAGAGCCTGCTTGACGTTGACTTTGTATACGGCGTTCTGCCTTCCGCTAAGTACGATGAGAAGCAGGTCAACTACTACACCTGTATGGGTAACCCCTTCTCCATCTACGGCATCTACAAGAACTTTGGCAGCAAGGCTGACTGGGATCTGAACACTCAGGAGACCCTGTCTATGCTGACCGCCGTTCTCGAGTGCTGGGCTTCCGAGGGCTATCGTAAGACCACTCCCGAGATCTTCGAGGTCAACATGCAGCTGAAGTACGCTGACTCTCAGTACGAGACCGATATGTTCGAGTACGCTCGTTCCGCTATCGTCTTTGACCTGGGCCGTATCTTCACCAACGACCTGTCCTTTATGAGCGAGCTGCCTTCTCACTGCGCTTGTAACGGCGCTTCTTGGTCCTCTACCTACGGTGCATACAAGGTTTCCTTGGACACTAAGATGGGCCTGATCGTGAAGTCCTTTAACTTCTAATTTAAAACGATCCATCAAAGCCCCCGCAAAATTGCGGGGGCTTTTCTGATACTTTTTTAAAAATGCTATTTACAATGGGCGGTAAATGATGTAAAATAAAAAAGAAGGATGCAAGAAAAGGAGAGTGTACAATGTCTGCAAAAACAATGAAGGCAGCAGTGCTGCACGCTATTGGCGATCTGCGCTATGAGGATGTTGCTTTTCCTACTGTGGGAGAAGGCGAAGTTTTGTTAAAGATCGGCGCCGCCGGTGTTTGCGGATCTGATATTCCGCGCATCTTCACCAAGGGTACCTATCATTTTCCAACCATTCCGGGTCACGAATTTGCGGGAACGGTGGTAGAAAGTGATGATCCGGCCTTGCTTGGTCGCAAGGCGGCTGTGTTCCCCCTGTTGCCTTGCCGCAAATGTGCCGCATGCCAAGTGGGAGAATACGTTAAATGCGAGAATTATGATTATTACGGCTCGCGCCGTGACGGTGCTTTTGCAGAATATTTGGCAGTAGACAAGCGCAATCTTGTGCTGTTGGATGACAGCATTTCCTTGGCAGAGGCCTCTTTGATGGAGCCCGCTGCCGTGGCACGTGCCGCCATTCGCCGCATGCAGATCAGCCTTGGCGATAAGGTAGTGATCTTTGGCGCCGGCCCCATCGGCCTGATGGCTGCACAGTGGGCAAAGCGCGCGGGCGCCGGGCTTGTGCGTGTGGTGGATATCAGCGAGGAAAAGCTGGCGTTTGCCCGTCAATTTGGCTTTGAGGCCTATGACGCCGCGCGTGATGGACTGTGTCAGTGTGCGTTGGAGGGGACGGGCGCTTCTCCCGCCATCAACAACGCCATCAAGGCATTGGCTCCCAACGGCCGCTTGGTGCTGATGGGCAATCCCTTTGGGGATATGACCATTGATCGCGGCGTTTATTCTGAGATCCTGCGCCGCGAGATCACGATGCTTGGTACGTGGAACTCTTCTTATAATGATCGCATCAACGATTGGAAGGCTGTTGCCGAGGTGATGGCTGCCGGCGAGATGATGCTGGAGCCCTTGATCACTCACCGTTTTCCGTTGACACGTTGCAACGAGGCCCTTGAAATGATGCGTGATAAAAAGGAATTCTTTACCAAGGTAACGTTTGTTGCCGATTAAGCGTAAAAAAACACCCGCACACAGCGGTGTGCGGGTGTTTTTGTGTACGGCGATCAAGCCTCGGCAGGGGTCTCTTCAGCGGGAGCGGCCTCTTCGGCTGCTTCAGCCTCAAGCTCCTCGTCGTCAACGATGACAAAGTCCTCGTCAAAATCCTCGTCAAGTTCATCAAAATCAAAATCGGTGTCGTCGATCTCGTCGGCACGGTACGCGTCACAGAAGGTAAAAAAGTTGCGGCAGAGACGATAAATGACGTATGCAATGGCGCTTGCGGCAGAGATGACAGCCAAGGTGATGGCAATGATCTTTCCGTAGTTGTTCTTTTCTTTCATAAGAAAACCTCCATTTTTCTCGCTGTGCGAGGGGTTATCTTTATTGTACCATAAAATTTTAAAAAAGCAATAGCATCGGCTATATTTTTACAAAAAATTCAGAGGGAGCGTTATGAAGATACAAGAAATCAGTCAGCGTTTTGCTGCAAGCGGCATTGAAAACGCTGCGTTTGAGGCGCGGTTGCTTTGTGATGCTCTTTCCGGTGTGGAGCTGGACAGCGCCGTAGAGCGGCGCTGTCAGGGTTACCCTTTACAATATCTGCTTGGCGAATGGGGCTTTTATCGCGAGATATATGAGGTCAACGAGCATTGTCTGATCCCGCGGCCCGACACGGAGGTGCTTGTAGAGCAGGCTGTGCGTCGCTTGCCTGACGGGGCACGGTTTTTGGATCTTTGCACGGGCAGTGGCTGTGTGGCGATTTCTACACTTTGCGAACGGACGGATGCCACCGCACAGGCGGTTGACCTGTTTGAGCCCACGTTAGAGGTGGCACGTCGCAATGCATTGCGAAACGGCGTTGCGGAACGGCTGGAGCTGATCTGCGCCGACGTTTTACAAAAGCCCGAAATGCATTTTGCGCGCGGCGGCTACGACGCGATCTTATCCAATCCGCCTTACATTCGCAACGAGGTGGTCAAGACCCTGCAGCGTGAGGTCGGCTACGAGCCGTCTGCGGCGCTTTGCGGTGGAGAGGATGGCTTGGATTTTTACCGCGCGATCCTTACGCTTTGGCGTCCCTTGCTAAAGCCACAAGGCTTTTTTCTGTTTGAGATCGGATACGATCAAGCTGAAGATCTGGGTTGCTTGGGGGCCTCGTGCGGTATGGAGGCCGAGATCTTTTGCGATTATGGCGGAAATGATCGCGTGGTTTATATGAAACAGTAAAAAAACAGTACGTTTCTGCATATTCTTGACATAGAGGTTGTACTATGGAGGGGAAGATATGCAGATCATTGTGATATATGGTGGGAGCAGCGAAGAGCGAGAGGTCTCTCTGCGCTCCGGGGAGCGTGTGGCCGAGGCCTTGCGCAAGAAAGGGCACCGTGTGGTGCGCTACGATCATAGGGGAGGAAATCTACCCATTTCCTTTTTGCAGGCCGCTGTCGGTGCAGATGCGCTGTTTTTGGCCTTGCACGGTGGCGAGGGAGAGGATGGGCGCATACAGGCGCGGCTGACATCTTGCGGCATTTTTCATTATACAGGCTCGTGCCCTGCAGGCTCGGCAATGGCAATGGCCAAAAGTGTGGCCAAGTCACTGGTGGCAAAAGCGGGTGTTCCCATAGCCGAGGGGTGCCTTTTAAAGAAAGAATGCGTGGCGCCACCCTTTGAGTTTCCCCTTGTGGTCAAGCCGGAGGGGGGCGGCTCCAGCATTGGTATGCACATTGTAAAAAGCTGCGAGGAGTGGCAAAAACTCACCCCGTTGCGGGGGATGTTGTGCGAAAGGTATTTGCCGGGACGCGAATTTACCGTGGGCGTTTTGGATGGTCGGGCACTGCCCGTGGTTGAAATACGCCCCCGTGGCGGCGTTTATGATTATCGGCACAAGTACAAGCCGGGCGAGAGCTGCGAGTTGTGTCCCGCTCCCATTTCAAGCAAACGGACACAAGGGCTGCAGGATTTGGCGCAGCGGGCGTTCCGCGCTCTTGGGTTGCGCGACTATGCACGAATGGATTTCCGCGAGGATGAAAACGGACTGCCTTGCTTTTTAGAGGCAAATACGTTGCCGGGGATGACCGAAACCAGCTTATTTCCGTTGGCGGCGGAGGCAGCAGGGATCCCCTTTGCTGAATTGTGTGAAAAAATGGCGGTGATGGCCGCAAAACGAAAAAGAGACAGAGGTTAAGTGATGGAAAACAAAAAAATAGGATATGCGGTACTGGGATTAGGCATTGGTATGGCTCACGCCGAGGCGGCCGCGGCCTCTCAAAACGCAGAGCTTGTGGCGGTGTGTGACATTGACGAGGCGCGGCTGGAAAAGGCGCGTCGCCTTTATCCCAACATCAAATGCTATACCGATGCAGAGGCGCTTTTTTCAGATCCCCTTGTGGATGTTGTCAGCATTTGCTTGCCCAGCTATCTGCATGCAGACTATGCGATCAAGGCAATGGAGGCGGGCAAGCACGTGCTGGTAGAAAAGCCTGTGGACATCACCTGTAAGCGCGCAAAGGCCTTGGAGGAGGCGCGCTTGCGCACGGGAATGCGGTGCGGCGTTGTGCTGCAAAATCGCTTTAATTTGAATATGTATCCTATCAAGCAGGCCGTGGAAAACGGACGCCTTGGTCAGCTTTTCCTTGGTACGTTCGCGGTAAAATGGTACCGCGAGCAATCTTATTACGACCGCGGCAGCTGGCGTGGCACGTGGGATAAGGATGGCGGAGGCTCGCTGATCAATCAGTCCTCTCACACGGTTGACCTGATGCAGTGGCTGATGGGAGACGTGGTGTCGGTATCCTCCTCTATGCAGGTGGCAGGTCACGATATCGAGGCCGAGGATACCACGGTTAGCACCTTGCGCTTTGCAAGCGGCGCGCTGGCAACCTTTGTCAGCACCACCTGTGCCTATCCCGGTGTTTCTACCGAGATCTGTCTCTACGGCACAAAGGGAAGCATCGAGGCCGATGCAGACCGCCTGAAGCTGTGGAAAATGGCCGAGCCCACGGCGGATATGGATGAGGATGAGGAAGAAGAAACGATGCTGGCTCGCTTTGGCGGTGGAAATCGCAAGGCGGCCGCTGACGGCACCCTTTATGGGCACCGTCACGTGGTGGAGGATATGATCCTTGCGGTGCGGGATGGCCGAAACCCGGAGGTTTTGCCCTGCGAGGCGATGAAGAGCCTTGCCGTGATCGAGGCCATATACGCTTCGGCCGAAAGCGGGGAACCCGTATTTCTTGCTTGACAAAAACAGCATTGGAATTTATAATAAAAGCAAGTTGATGCAACAAAAGGAGTTTTATAAATGGAAGCGATTTTGCTTATTGTATCATTGGCGATCCTGCTCAGCAACGTGCTGATCGGTGCATTTCGCGGCGTGGGACGCAGTGCCTTGCGCCTTGGCACACTGGTATTGGCAGCCTTTTTGGCCTTCTTTTTGGCCAAGGGGATCTCGTCTGCTGTATCCGGCTTGTTGGCCCCTGTGCTGGAGGATCTGCTGTCGTCTAACGAGACTTTGGCTGAGTTTGTTCAGACCAATCCCGAAATGCCCGCATTACTCCAAGCCCTTGCACAGATGCTGGCAGCACCGCTTTTGTTTTTGATCTTCTATATGCTGCTAAAGTCACTGACCCTGATCGTTTACAGCATCCTGCGCAAGCTCCTGCGCATCAAGGGTGCCCGCAAGATCGGCTCCTTTTTTGGGGGCGCCGGCATCGGACTTGTCATTGGTCTGATCGGTCTTGTGGTATTTGCTACGCCTTTGGTCGGTTACGCTGATTTTGCAGACCGCACAATGGTTGCTTTGGCAGACGGCAGCGGAGAAGGGGGCGATATGGGCGAGCTGGCCGAATACGACCGCGCGTACGTTAAGCCTATGGCCGAAACTCCCATTGCGGGTGCGGCTTATACGGTGGTCGGTGATACCCTGTTTGATAGCTTGACCACTGCCGAATGGAATGGCGAGGACACCTTGCTTGAGACCGAATGGTTTGCCATTGTAAGCGTTGTGGGTGACGTGCAGGTGCTGGCCGAAAAGCCCATTGCCGAATACGGAGAGCGGGAGTCGCTTGCGATCCATACGATGGTAGAGCACATCGGCGATTCACGCATTGTGACCTATCTTGGCGGCAATACCCTTAGCGGTATGGCACAGGCCTTTTTAGAGGGGCGGCCCTTCTTTGGCGTTGAAGCCCCCGCAATGGAGGATGCCAATGCAACGCTGATCCTGAACGGTCTGCTGCGCGTGTTTGCAACCACCACCCCCGCTTTGTTTGAATCTGATCTTGAGTTATTTGCCGATCTGTTTGATCTTTTGATCAAGCATCGCATTCTTGCTGCATTTACAGAGGGCGAGGGCGAGGATGCCGATTTTGTTGAGCGTATGGTTGCCTCGGGCTTTTTGGACGAAGTTAATGCGTTGATCAAGGCCAACGAGCGTATGCGGCCCGTATCTGTGGCGATCGGCGACGTGGGTATGAATATTTTGATCGATCAGCTGGGCTTGCCCGAGGAATACCGTGAAAATCACGCGCAGCTGATGGATGACATGTCGGTTGCCTTGCAGGATGCGGTCAGCGAAGAGGGCGAGATCAGCGTAGAGCAGCTGCAGGCAGGCCTGAACGAGGCCTTTGCCGACAGTGGCGTTGAGATCACCGAATCCACCGCAGAGGTCATTGCAAACGGCCTTTCTGAGGAGTTTACCCCCGAGGAGCTGAAAACGTTGACGGTGGATCAGATCACCGATCGCTTGATCGAGCGCTTTGGCTCGGTTGAACAGGCCAAGGGTATGCTTGATAGCCTCCCCGAGGGCGCGATCTAAATCAAAAGCGCATTTGCACAACGTGCAAATGCGCTTTTTTCACGCCTGCTTGACCGACGCCATATGCTATACCGAGGTGAGGATATGATAGCCATAAAGGCGTATCAGCGCGAGCGTGCGGTGGCATATGCCCGCCGCTGGGCGTTTGATCGAAATCGATTGTTTTATGATTTTGCGGGCGTTGGTGGAGATTGTACCAATTTTGTTTCGCAATGTGTTTTGGCAGGGAGTTGCGTGATGAATTTTACCCCCGATTTTGGGTGGTATTATCGCACGGTAAGCGACCGCGCGCCCGCCTGGAGCGGCGTAGATGCCTTTTGGAGTTTTTTTACGGGAGCCCCGGATTTTGCAAGTGTCAACGGGGGCATCGGCCCCTTTGGGCGCGAGGCCGCGAGCCAAGAGCTTGAGCTTGGCGATGTAGTCCAGCTTGGGCGGGAGGACGGCAGTTATTATCATACACTGCTGGTTACGGGCAGGCGCGGCGAGGAGCTGCTGGTGGCTGCCCATACAAACGATGCATTGGACCGCCCGCTTTCCTCTTATCGCGCTGCACGCAAGCGTTTTTTGCATATCCGCGGCGTGGCCTTTACGGTGGGTGACGGTGCGGCTTGCTTTAACGCGCTTTATGACGCGCGGTCACTGCCAATGCAATAAAATTGTCAAAATCTCTTGCATTTTATGCTTGATTGTGCTATATTGATGTGGTGGCTTCGGCCAAAAATGCAAGGGAGGACGCGTATGGCGGCGGTCGTATCACTTTCATTATTAACGGTTTTGGCAACGGCTGCGCTGGCTTTATTCGAGCCGCTGCTGCATCCCAAGCATTTGTCGGTGCGCATCTATTGGATCGCGCCGCTGGCGGGGGCTTTGATATTGCTGTTTACGGGACAGATCACGTTTTCTCGCGCGCTTGATGGCCTGTTGGCTGACAGCGCTGTAAATCCCATCAAGATTTTGATCTTGTTCTTTTCTATGACGCTGATGTCGGTGTTTTTGGATGAGGCCGGCTTTTTTCGCTATCTGGCAGGGCGTGTGCTGCGCTATGCGGGCAGCAGTCAAAAAAAACTGTTTTTGCTGTTATATCTTGCGGTATCGGTGCTGACCGTTTTTACCTCCAATGATATCGTGGTGTTGACCTTTACCCCGTTCATCTGTTATTTTGCCAAAAATGCGGAGATCGACCCGATCCCGTATCTGGTGGGAGAATTTGTTGCGGCAAATACCTGGAGCATGGTGCTGATCATCGGCAACCCCACCAACATTTATCTGGCGGCGGGCAACGGCATTGATTTTGCCGCGTATCTTAGGGTGATGGCGCTGCCCACTCTGCTTGGCGGACTTGTATCGTTTGGTGTTTTGTGGTTGCTGTTTGCGCGCAGACTCAAGGCGCCCATTGCGGTTTCTGCAGAGGAAGTGCATTTGACCGATCTGCCGACGGTGGTGCTGGGGTTGATTGCGCTTGGCGGTTGTATTTTGGTTTTGGTCATGTCCTCTTATCTGGATCTGCCGATGTGGCAGATCGCCGCATTTTCCTGCTTGTTTCTATACGTGGCTGCCGTGCCGGAGCTGCTGCTGCGCCATCGCGGAATGGCTATGGTCACCCACAGCGTGCGGCGCGCGCCCTTTGACGTGATCCCCTTTGTTTTGTCGATGTTTGTGCTGGTGATGGCATTGGACGATGCGGGTGCAACGGCGTTGCTTGGCCAATTTGTCCTTGGACGGGGCGAGATATGGACCTGCGGCATCTCCTCTTTTTTGTTTGCCAATCTGCTAAACAATATCCCGATGAGCGTGCTGTATTCCACGGTCGTTACGTCGGGGGGCGCGGCATCGGTGCCCGCATTGTACGCAGCGGTGGTTGGCTCTAACGTAGGTGCGTTTTTTACCCCGATGGGCGCCCTTGCGGGTATCATGTGGATGGCATTGCTCAAGCAGCATCGTGTGTCGCTTTCCTTTGGCAGATTTGTGCTGTACGGTGTTGTCATTTCGATCCCCACGCTGCTGGCCACGTTGTTTGGACTTTGGATATTGCTGTGATTTTAAAAAAACTATTTACAAGCCCCCTGTTTTGTGATACCATAGTAGGTAACACAAACGGAGGGCTTTGTTTATGGATCTGCAAGGCATTTTAAAAGGGCTGGAAAATTGTTCCTGCGGGAAAAATCATAGCTTTGATACCAAGGCCGTTGAGATCGGCCGCGGGGTCGCCCACCGCGTGGGAGAGCTTTTAAAGGCCAATGATTTTGGCTACCGCCTTTTGGTGGTGGCAGACAGCAACACCGCACGCGTGGCAAGAGCCGCTTTTGCTGCGTTGGAGCAGTCCGGCTTTTCGTTGAAGAAGCTGATCTATTCCAACCTGCTGTATGCGCGCGCCGAGGGTGTTGCCGAGGTGGTGGCGTTGTGTGGCGACGTGGACGGCATTTTGTCGATCGGTACAGGCTCTCTCAATGATATTTGTCGCGTTGCAGCGCAAAAAACGGGACTACGGTTTGCGATTTTTGCGACAGCACCCTCGATGGACGGATTTGCCGCAGATCTTGCCCCTATCATTGAAAACAGCTTTAAGACCTCTTGGAAGGGCGTTCAGCCCCAAGTGATCCTGGCTGACACCGATATTTTGGCAGCCGCCCCTGCCGAGCTGAAATCTGCGGGCTTTGGTGATATGGTGGCCAAATATTTGGGCGTTTTTGATTGGCACGTTTCACACATGCTGACGGGAGAGCATATTTGCCCCGCTATCGAAGCGCTGATGATGGATAGCGTGCGGCGGATGCTGGCGCTTGCCGATCAGGTGACGGCGCAGGACGCAGATGCGGCGGGGGCTATTATGGAATCTCTGGTGCTGTCCGGGCTTGCGATGAAGTTGGCCGACTCCTCCCGCCCCGCCTCGGGTGCGGAGCACGCCGTTTCTCATTTTTGGGAGTGCCATAAGCTGACCGAGGGGAAGTGGCCCGAATTTCACGGCAAAAAGGTGGGTGTTGCCAGCCTGCTGATGTGCCGTATTTACCGAAACGTGGCCGAACGGGTCGAGAAAATCACCCCTAAGCCTGTGGAGATAGATCGCAAGCAGGTCTTGTCGGTATTTTCGCCCATACAGATCCCCGAGGTCGAGCGCATCAACGCCTTCGCCATCCCGGATCGGGTAGATCCCGTATTGCTGGCAGAAAAGTGGCCCGAGATCCGCGCGCTTGCTTTGGATTTTTTGCCCGACGAGGCAACGCTGCTTGATCTGATGCGCCGTGCGGGCGCCGTGACCGAGCCTGCCGACGTTCACGTGGATGCCGCGCTGCTGGAAAAGGGCTTGCGCTATCATACCTATATGAAGTCCCGCCTTTTGCTGACACATCTGTTCCCGATGATGGGGCTGGACATTATGGATTTTGTCAATTAATCCCCAAACGGGTATCAAAAAAAGCCAACCGCTATGGCGGGTGGCTTTTTTTGAGTGTCAGCTTGCGAAGGGGTGCATTTCGCTTGCTTCAAGCACTGTGTAGTGGAAGGCAAGGTAGTAGAAATCACCGATGAAATAATTGCCGGCATAGCCGCTCAACACATTTTTAAACTCGGTGTCGTTAAAGCTACCGCCTGCTTGCCCATTGGTGTATGTGATGGTCAGCTCCTGATGATCCAGATAGGCCTTAAGGGTGCGGGTTTCCGCATCGTAGGTCAGGGCAAAGTGGTGCTTTTGCGAGGGATCATAGTCGTTGGGAAGATTGACATCGATCTGGAAGGTGTTGCCCGCATCTCTGAAGCGGAACATCGCGCCGCCATACGAGGGGGAGGGCGTGACAGGGGGGAGCGACAGGAAAGCGGAGCCGCTAACACCTGCATTGGCGATGATGTTCTTTCCGCCTGTGGTCATGCCGCCGGCTACGATCTCTAAGGTCCAATCGGCATCATCTGTCAGTACGATGGGCGTATCCAATACCAGCGGGGCGGGATCGGAGGCAGTTGCCGTAGTGGTCAGCTTGTCGCCGCTGACGGTGCCGTGGCTTGCGAAGTCGTGGGTGTTCTTGGAAACGTCAAGCACGATGGGGTCGGGAACGATCTCGGGCATAGCCTTCATTTCTTCCACAGACAGGATCGACTTGTTAAAGGCAAAGTAGTAGAAGTCGCAATCTGCGTTGGAATGCTCGCCGGGGGCGGGGTAGCCGCCAAGCAAGCGGTTCAACCGCGTATCGGCAAATGCAGAGCCCTCGCTGCCCTTGGTGTAGACCACATTGCACTCTACATAGTCGATGTAGGCCCTAAAGACTTTGGCCGTAGCATCATAGACCAATGCGTAGTGGTGTATGGCGGTTTTGTCGTAGTCTGCGGGAATCTCGATGTCGATCTGCAGTGTGTTGCTTTCATCACGGAAGCGGAATTGTGCATAATCCTTTGAGATGGAGTCGGGGCCCATGCGGTAGGGGATATTGATAAATCCCGCACCGTAGGTGCCGGAGCAGGCGATCACGCCGCCTGTGTTGGTGTAGTTGCCCGCAATGAACTCGCAGGTCCAGCTGTAATCGTCGGAAAGGGTCACCGTGTCCTCAGGGGTAATGTAGTTGGTAGCGGAGCCCAGCGGAATGGTCACCTTGCCGCCGTACACCGTGCCGAGCTTGGAAAAATCGTAGCCCGAGTTGGGATCGGAAACGTCAACGATCAGCTGATCCGTCGCTTGTGCGGGAGGTGTGGTGCCGCCGCTATTGCTGCTGCCGGTGCCGCCAAAGGGATAGTAGTTGTTGTATTCGGGATCGAAGAAGTAGGGCTCCATGCCGGTGTTTGCGTAGTAGGCCATATTCTTGCCCGCATCGGCACCCACCTCGTTATAGGTGGACTGCTTGAAATGGGCATCGTCCTTCATGGCGCTGCCCTCAACGCCTGCCAGCATGCCGTTGATCAGTACAAAATCGTCGTGGGTACGGCAAAGCTCGGTCTGTGCCAGAATGATGGCATCGTGTACCGTGGTGTCGTTCTGACGCTCGCCGATACGGATGACCATGGCCTTTTCCACGCCCTGCTTGTTCATTTGGATAAACAGATTTTCCAGCTTGACCTTATAGGCATCGGTCGTCATACCGCCCTTGCCGTCAGTCTCGCCCTGCAGCCAGACCATATATTGGTGTCTGACGGTATAATCGTTTTCCGTCAGATAGGTCTTGGCGGCATTGTATCTTGCAATGGTCTCGTTCAGTGCATCGCCGCCGGTGGCCCAGAAGTCGATGCTCTTGCCGCCCTGTGCGGCAGAAACGCCTACGATCGGCACGCCGGTGTAAGCGTAATAGCTTTCCGCAAAGGCGGAAACGAGAGAACCGGTTTTGGTGGTCTCCGAGATCACGCCTCTGTTTTCGTTGACGCCAAAGGGCTCGGCAATGGGATAGAGCTTGGTGGGATCGCTAACGGCGCGGAACTCATAGCCGTGTCCCTCCTGTACCACGGGGGCCTCTGCGGCAACGCCGCGGCCCGCCATATTGGATTGCCCCATAAAGATCACAAGGTCTACCACCTTTGCTTCTTCCTCCTGTCGATCGCCGATCAGACCCTTGGAGCTCCAGCTGCTGCCGTCAAAGCAAAACAGCTCCCAGGTGGTGTTGTTCAAAAACAGATCGCCTGCCTTGGGGGAGGCGGGATATTCCGTTCCTACTGTCCAAAGCGAGCCGTCCTTGCCGTTGGTGCCGTTGATGGCCTCAGCTCTTACGTCAGTGGGGGAGCCGTTGATGACCCAATAGCCGTTTTCAATGGTAACGGTGGGAGTTTGACCGTTCTGGCCGGCGGGGCCCGCGGGGCCGGTTGCGCCGGGGGCACCGGGAGTGCCGGCGGCTTGAATTTCGGTGGGAACGCCGTTGATCACCCAAAAGCCGTCCTCATTGATAGAAACGGTGGGAGTTTGACCGTTTTGACCCGCCGGGCCCGCGGGGCCTGCAGGGCCGGTTGCGCCGGTCGCGCCGGTAGTGCCCTCAGCCTTGGTAGAGGACACCACGCCGTTGATCACCCAATAGCCATCGGCGTTGATGGTGATCTCGGGGGTGATGCCGTCCTTGCCGTCAAGACCGTTCTTGCCGTCAAGACCGTCTTTGCCGTTCAGGCCCTCCTTGCCGTCTGCACAGCTTACAAACGCCAATAGTGCCAGTAGCATTACAACGCAAAGGGTAAGGGAAAGCAGACTTTTTTTCAAAAACGACTTTTTCATACAAGCCTCCTGTGAAATGCTTTGATTTTGGGAAGGGGAAGGCCTCTTCTCGTTTTTATTATAGCATAGGTGAGGTGGAATAAAGTTTGCATATCTACTCAAAAAAGTTTGCTTTTATTGTCAATATAATCGTTTGTAGTTTAAAAAAGTTTGCGTTTTTAAGCAAACTCGCTTTGCTTGGCACATCGTAAAAAAGGACAAGTGACGTAAGACACTTGGCCTTTTTGTCACTCAAGCCTTTC
>JAZQWJ010000045.1:0-15306 GCA_045632285.1 Eubacteriales bacterium
CTCGTGCGCGCGGGGTTCGTTTGATGCGGACCAGGTCCCCGACCTCCTCGTCTGTAAGCGAGGAGCTCGGTTCGTCAAGCACGATGATCTTGGCATCGTACGAGACGGCTTTGGCAATCTCTACCATCTGTCGTTGTGCTACGGACATACTGCCCATCACGCGGTGCGGATCGATCGAAAGTCCAAGATTTTGAAACACGTCCTGCGTTTTTTGATACATTTGCCGCTCGGAGACCAGCCCAAAGCGCGATGGATAACGCCCCAACCAAATGTTGTCCATCACGTTGCGCTTCAGTGCCTGATTCAATTCCTGGTGCACCATCGCTACCCCTTGCTCCAGTGCATCTTTGGGGCTTTTAAAGTCCACAGGGGCGCCCTCCAGCAGGACCTCTCCCGCATCACGCTTGTAAATACCAAACAGGCATTTCATCAGGGTAGATTTCCCGGCGCCGTTCTCGCCCATCAGCGCATGAACGGTGCCCGGGCGGACTGTAAGGCTGACGCCGTTCAGCGCGCGGACACCGGGGAAGTCCTTTACAATGCCGCGCATTTCAAGCAGCGGCACGCACTTGTCAGCCAAGATATTTTCCATAGGCGATACGGATCTTGCCGGCATTGTCATCCACCTCAAATTTTTCGGTACCCGACATCAGGTCCTTCCCCTCGTCCAAAGCGTTTGTTGCAAGCAGAGCCAGGGCTTCTGCCATGCCGTCAGCGTCTTGGCGCACCGTACCCGTCATTTTTCCGCTTTTGATCAGATTTCTTGCAGATTCGGTGGCGTCTACGCCAAACACGGGGATCGTTGGCGAGCCATCGCCCTTGTTATAGCCGGCTGTGTTCAGGGCCGAGATCGCCCCCTCTGCCATACTGTCGTTGTTGCAAATGACAAGCTCGATCATATTGCCGCTTGCCGCGCTGTGCGAGGCCAGCGCCGTGGTCATATAGTCGTTGGCGGCTGCTGACGACCATTGCCCATTTTGATCTACGTGATAGCCGTTGGGGTTAGAGGCGTCGTAAAAGCGCAAGGCGCTTTTACCTGCGGCGTTCAGCAGCTCATTGGCCTTTTCTACGCTGTACCGGGTGCGATAGATGGCTTCGTTGTTGCCTTCCTCCCCCTTAAAAAGGATATAGGAGATCACGCCGTCACCGTTCAGGTCGGTCTTCTCATAGTTGGCAAGCAGATATTCACCGATCATTTCGCCCTGCAGCATGCCCGCTTCATCAGAGCGTGTTCCCACAAAGGCGCAGCGATCATAGCTGCGGATCACGTCGTCACCGATCTCGCGGTTGAAAAAGATCAGTGGAATGCCGGCATTGCGCGCCATTTGCAGGATCTCGTTTGCAGCATCGTCCGAGCCTGTGTTAACGATGTTGACAAGCAACGCCCTGGCGCCCTTGGTGATGGCAGTGCGGATCTGTTCGGTTTGGGTGGTCTGGTTTCCGTTTGCATCGTGGTCTTGATAAGAAATGCCTGCGGCGGCTAATTTAGCGCCCAGCGCCGTGCGAACCGAGGAAACGTAGGTGTCACTGAAGGTATAATAAAAAACGTGGACGTCCTCACTGCGACCTTGGCCGCAGCTTGCCAGAGCAGTGCTTAAAATAAGCAGCGTCAGCAGCGCTGCAAGGATGCGTTTTATCATAAGATTTCCTGCCTTTCCGAAAGGCTAAACGTATGTCTCTGTCTCAAAAACAGCCATACGTATCGCGTTTCTTTGACATTATTGTGCCACGTAAAGCAAATTTTATGAGGAGAATTTTAAAAATGCGCAAAAAGGGCGGAGCTGTTGAAGCTCCGCCCTTTTAAAAGATCTTTGTAATGAAAAATGTGCCTGAACGGTATGAGTTTTCGCTTAATTTCGCTCTTTTCTAAATTCCTTTGGCGATTTATCGAAACGCTCGCGGAATACGTGGTCAAAGGAGCGCACGCTTTGAAAGCCACTTTCAAAGGCGATCTCGGTGATCGAAAGGTGGCTGTCGCGCAGAAGTCCCATGGCGTGATTGGCGCGGTACTGATTCAGCATCGTTTTGAAATTGATGCCAAAGGTGCGGTTAAAGATGCGGGAAAGATACTGATAGTTATAGCCCTTGGCCTCGGCTACGTCGTGCATAGAAACGTTGTGCTTGAAGTTATCGGAGATATAGTCGATAACATCCATTACCACCATATCGGCGCCACCCACGTCAACGGGGCGGATCTGCTCGATTACCTCGCCCCCCATGCCGTACAGCAGTCCCTTCAGCTTCATGCGCTTGGCGTTGGGCACCATAATATTATGCTCACTGCACGTGCCGAACAGCTCTTGCATACCGGATAAAAAATACTGCGCGGTGGCGGGGGAGGGGCGAAACGTGGGGCAGTCCAGTTTTTTCTTTTCAAACTGCTTGGCAAGGGTCATGATCAGCGCCCCCGCAAAGGTCAGAGAGCGCACCGATGCGCCCTCTCCCACCTCGAAATGATGCACCTGAAAGGGAAGCACAAAAATGGCGTCCCCCTCCAAAAGCTCGTAGGTGTCGTCACCAACGGTATAGCGACAGCTGCCGCTGATCACCAACAGCAGCTCGAAATTTTTGTGAAAATGCGGAGAGTTAAACTCCCACGAGTTACTATTGTAAATATAGGTAGACAGCTCGGACTGATTGGTATTTTCCACTTGATGGTAAAAGCTGTGCTTGATCACGGCAAATTCCTCCCAAAAGTCAACTTCTTGCTAAAAATTATACAATAAAAGTATTGTTTTGTCAATAATCGTATGATAAACTTATCGTGAATGGGGCAAAGTGCCCCAAAAACAAAAAGGAGAAAACAAATGAAAAAGATTCTTGCAATTCTTTTGACCGTTTGTATGCTCGTGCCTATGATGGCGTTCTTGCCCGTGTTTGCGGCAACGCCCGAGCAAGGCTTCGACTTTACCGACGGCGACAAATGGTACTATGTGGACGGCACACTTGCCGACGCGCCCCGCACCATCGAGGCGTGGATCTACGTTGAGCCCAACAGCGGGCTTGAGGATAAGGTCGGTAATGAAATGACCATCATTAGTAATTTCAACGGCTTTGAAAGCATGCCCTATCTGAATGTGACCGTGAAATACGATCACAAGAAGGACGGCGACACCAGCTCCCCTAAGGTGATCTATCCTTATATCTCGTGGAGAGAGATCTCCAACAGAGAAAGCATCAGCGAGGCACGTAAGTTCAACTTCCGCAATGCGGTCATCACTCCCGGTGAATGGACACATATTGCCATTGTGATCGAGGCGGAGCAGAACCGCGTGGCCTGCTATCTGAACGGTGAATTCATTCAGGCCAACAACGGCGGCTTTAAACTGGGTGATATCACCAAAAACGTGACCGAGCTGCAGTATGTGGTCGGTGCCGATAACCGCTATAATCTGCCCGATACCCGTGTGTTCAAGGGCAAGATCGGTAGCATTTCGCTCTTTAACGATCAGCGCTCTGCCGCAGAGGTGGCAAGCGACTATCGTAACGGTGCCGATTACAACGACCCCAACGCTCTGGCACACTGGGAGCTTTCCGCCAACGGCGGTACCGTTGTGGATAAGAGCGGCAAAGGCCCCAACCTCATCTTCAGCAAGTATTGGCTGACCGAGGAGGAGATGCAGGCCATTCGCGGCGAGAATTTCAATCCCGCTTATTCCTTTGCGGTTGTGGGTGATATCCAGTACATGACCGAGTGGGAGGCCGAAAAGGGCGGTACCGCTTACATTGCTGCGCTTCACAAGTGGATCGCAGACAATGTTGAAAGCAAAAACATTCAGTACGTGGCCGGTATGGGCGACGTGACCAACGATAACACCGCCAAGGAGTGGGAGATCGCTCTTGATGCGATCACGCAGCTCAACGGCAAGGTTCCCTATTCCGTGATCAACGGCAACCATGACCATTACAGCGGAACCAACCAGCTTGGATGGAAGGGTATCGACCAGTATTTCGCCAAGGACGAGGGCTACGTGGGCCAGTTTACCGGCGAGAACGGCGGTCTGTACCAGAAGGGCTCCGTTGCCAACACCTACTACAAGTTTACCGTTGGCAACACCAAGTGGATGTTTATCAACCTTGACTTTGCTCCCAGCGACGAGGTGCTGACCTGGGCAAATCAGGTGGTGGCGGCCAATCCCGACTACAAGGTGGTCATGACCACCCACGGCTACGTGCATATGGACGGTGGCCCCATTTCCGACGAGGATTCTCACAGCTTGGACGGCTCCCATCCCGACGGCACCGTTAAGAACAACGGCGAGGAGATGTGGACCAAGTTCCTCTCCCTGCACGAGAATGTCGTGATGGTGCTTTCCGGTCATATGGAGTGCAACAACATTATGATGTCCCAGGGCAAGGGTGTCCACGGCAACACCGTGACCCAGTTCCTCATCGACCAGCAGAGCATTGACAAGGTTCTGATGAATAACGGCCAGGATCCTCTTGGTCTTGTGGCAATGTTCTACTTTGACGAGGACGGCGAGAACGTTTCCGTCGAGTGGTACTCCACCTTCTATAACAAATATTTCCAGACTCGCAATCAGTTCTCCTTTAATATGAATGCCGACTGCGAGGAACAGACCTTTGCGTGGGACGGTGTTTCCAGACCCCCCGAGGGCAGCGGCACCGAGAGCGATCCTTACATCGTTAAGGAGGGTGGAAACCTGCTGTGGATGGCCAACCGCATCAAGCAGTTGGAACTGCCCGCCGATGCAACGGCTACCTTCGAGGATATGTATTTCAAGCAGGTCTGCGACATTGACCTTGGCGGGCTTTGCATCAAGTCCATCGGTTATTATTACACCAGTCAGGGCGGTATTGAAAAGGCGGCCGCCTTTGCAGGCTATTATGACGGCGGCGGATACAGCATCAAAAACGGCCGTGTCATTTCTGCCGCTTACGACCATGAGATCAACATCAACTGGTGCGAGGGCCTGTTTGGCTGTATTTACGGCGCTACCGTTGAAAACGTGACCCTGGATAACGTAACCATCTGGAGCCGCGGCCTGACCGGCGGCATCGTAGGCAGAGCAGTTGCTCCCAGAAACAGCGATGCTCCCTCCGATTTCAACGTGATCTCCAACTGCCACGTGAAGGATAACTGCCGCATCGTGACCGTTTGGAACCAGGGCAGAGATCTGGTGCTGAACGACGGTTATTCCTACGACAGCCGTTACCGCGGCGGTGTCGTGGGCGGTATCGTCGGTATGGCGTATGGCACCACCGTGAAGAACTGCACCAATGCCACCACCTTCTACGTGGACGGCGAGCACGCACTTGCAGGCGGTATCGCCGGCGTTGCAGGCTACAACTCCGTGATCGAGAACTGCGCCTTTACCGGCGGCATCGTGCTGACCGATAACAACTGCGTGGTTGACGCCACCTTCGGCGGCATCGTGGCACTGCTTGCTCCCAATCTGAAGACCGAGACCATGAATCCCCAGGATGATTACCTCGGCACGCTGACCATCCGTAACTGCTACAACAGCGGTTCCTTCGTTTACGCAGGCGAGGCAATGCCCGAGGGCAGAGAGCTGCACTGGGGCGGTATCCTTGGTCACGCCAAGGCGCTTGAAAAGGCAACCGGCGACAAGCTGTACCTGATCGAGAATTGCTACAACCTTTACAGCAAGACCATTGAGCACTCTATGCAGGGCAACTCCAACTACTGGATCGGCGGTATCGTGGGCAAGGCCGATGCAGGCAATTACAACGCCTACGATAGCCTGACCGTGCGCAACTGTGCTTCCGTAACCGTTGCGGCCAACGGCGGCAATGCAAGCGCTTCTACCAACGAATACCGCACTACCGGTCTTCGTTCTATGTACAACAAGCTTCCCGTCATTGCAACCAACGTGACCACCGCCACCGCTACCGAGATCAACGGTGAGCTGGAGGCTCTCCGTCTGGAGCAGCTGATCAAGGAGAATGCCACCAACGGCACCAAGTGGTACTATGGAGAGGGCGCTCCCGAGATCGAGGCAAACGTGAACGATATGTACCTTGACCTTGCAAGCGGCGACGTTTACGTGCTTCAGCTGACCTGGAAAAAGGTTGGCAACATCCGCGGCCCCGAGGGCGAGAAGGGTGAAACCGGTGCGCAAGGCCCTCAGGGTGACAAGGGTGATACCGGTGCAACCGGTCCTCAGGGCCCCGCAGGTGAGAAGGGCGAGCAGGGCGAGCCCGGCGAGGCGGGCAACAAGTGGTACGTTGGTGCCACCGATCCCGCAACTGTTGCAGGTGCGATCGCAGGCGACCTTTACATGAATGCCGAAAGCTGCGACGTGTTCCGCTTTGACGGCTCTGTATGGAGCAAGATCGGCAACCTGAAGGGTGACAAGGGCGAGCAAGGCGACAAGGGCGAAACCGGTGCAACCGGTGAAGCAGGCAAGGCTCCCGTGATCACCATTGACCCCACCACCAAGCATTGGTTTATTGACGGTGTAGATACCGGTATCAAGGCCGAGGGTAAGGATGGCGTTGACGGCGCCGCAGGAACGCTGGGTAGCCAGATCACCATCAGCGATGAAACCGGCAACTGGGTCATCGACGGCGTTGACACCGGCGTACATGCTCAGGGTCCCAAGGGCGACAAGGGTGACCAAGGCGAGCAAGGCCCCGCAGGCCCTCAGGGTCCCCAGGGTGAGACCGGCGCAACCGGACCTCAGGGTCCCCAGGGCGAGACCGGCGCAACCGGACCTCAAGGTCCTCAGGGCGAGCAAGGTGAGCAGGGCCCCGCAGGCCCTCAGGGTCCTCAGGGTGACACCGGCGCAACCGGCCCTCAGGGTCCTCAGGGTGAAAAGGGCGAGCAAGGAGAGCCCGGTAAGGACGGCGAGGATGGCGAGGACGGTACCAACGGTAGCGTGATCACCATCGACCCCGTCACCAAGCATTGGATTATTGACGGCATCGACACCGGCATCCTGGCCGAGGGCACCAACGGTGAAAACGGCGCAGATGGTACAGATGGCGCAGACGGTGCAGACGGTGCAGACGGCGTAACGCCTCACATCGGTGAGAACGGCAACTGGTTTATCGGAACCACCGATACCGGCATCAAGGCTCAAGGCCCCAAGGGCGAGCAGGGCGAACAGGGCGAAACCGGCGCTCAAGGCCCTCAGGGCGAGCAAGGCATCCAAGGTGAAAAGGGCGACAAGGGGGATACCGGCGCTTCTGCCGACAGCTCCAACACCGCCAACAGCGGTTCTGCCAACAACGGCGGCACCACTGTGGTTACCGAGGAGAGCAGCGCTGCGGGCGTTGTGGCACTGATCATTGCCATCGTGGCCGTGATCGGCAACGTGGTATTGGCCGTGTTGCTTGTGCTTAAGAAAAAGAAGGCGTAAGCCCTTTGTCGCAAAAAAACGATAACGTATCATAAAAAAAGCACCGCACGCCAAACGGCGTGCGGTGTTTTCTTACGCGTTGTTTTCGTGTGCGGCACAGTCTTTTTTCAGCTTTTTCAGCGCGCTAAGCGTCAGAATAAAGGTTGCAATGGCCGTGATCGCCCAGGAAATGGGGTAGGATAGATAAATGGTTTCCAGCGTTTCGTAATATTCAAATACGGTCAAGATCCACACCACGCGCAATGCGCAGGTGCCGATCAGCGAGATCACCGTGGCCGAGATGGCCTTTTTCAGGCCGCGCGCCACGGCGTTTGAGGTGTCAAAAAAAGCGTACAGCACCAGTGGAAGCATATGATAGAGAATACGCTTGTAGGCAGCCTCAAAGGCGATATGCTCTAAGCTGCCGACAACGCCGTCCGTTACGTCGTAAAGCGCAAACAGCTGTCTGTGAAAAAGAAAGATCACGCCGGTAAAAAACAGTGTGACGGCAAGGCAGCATCCAAGCCCCACCCATAAGATCCGCCACACGCGGTCGGGCTTTTTTGCCCCCGCATTTTGACCCGTAAAGGAGACAGTGCCAAGATGCACGGCATTGATGGCGGTAAAGGCAAAGCTTTCCAGATTGGCGGCCGCTGCGTTGCCGTTGATCACGGGCTGATAGTCGTTGCCCTCGATCATCATAGCGTTGTTGACCCGCAGGATCGAGGATTGGATCAGGATGTTGGAGAGGGAAAACAGTGCCGATTGAATGCCCGAGGGCACGCCAATGTGCAGGATCTCGCCAAAGGCCTTTTTGTCAAGACAGAGCTGACGGAAGCGGAAGCGACAGGCGCCCTGCTCTCGTGTCAGCAAAAGAACAAGGATTACGGCGTTGGCCAGATTGGAGATGGCCGTGGCAAGCGCCACACCCTCCACCGACATGCTGCACACAAGCACAAAAAACAAATTCAATCCCACGTTCAAAAGCCCCGTCAGCGACAGCACGTACAGCGGTGTTTGCGTGTCGCCCTTGGCGCGAAAGATGGAAATGGCGTAGTTGGAGATCGAGATAAAGGGTACGCCAAGGAAATAGACCTTGGTGTAAAGCGTAGCCAACTCCAAAAGATCAGCTTCGGCTCCCATCAGCACCAGTAACGGCTTGGCGCAGAAGAATCCCAAAACTGCCGCCGCCAGGCCGAACATCACACTCATGCTCAGCGCCGTATGAACCGTGCGAGAAACGGCACGGTCGTTTTTTTCACCCAAGTGGCGGGCGATCATCACGTTTGCACCTGTGGAAATGCCGATAAATACGTTGACGATCAAGGCCGTCAGTGATCCCGTCGTGCCAATGGCACCCACAGCATTTTGCTCGCTTGAAAGGCCCACGATCATCATATCCGCCGCATTATAGCAGATCTGCAACAGGTTTGAAAGCAGCACCGGCAGGATAAACAGCAGCATTTGCGAAAAAAGCGGCCCTGCGGTCAGGTCCTTCTTTTTTGCCTGTGATTGCATTAGCGTCACCGCCCTTTCATAACAAATTATAAGACGGTTTGCGATGAAAGTCAACGCCTTTTGCAATAAAAAATCGTAAGCGGTAGATTTTTTGAACCAAATGTGCTACAATAAAGACAAAGACAAAAAAGGAGGCCCGAAACATGGTCAAGCACATGATTATTTGGAAGATGAAGGACGAGGTGGCCGATAAGGCGGCCAAGGCAGCCGAGATCAAGGTGGCACTGGAGGGGTTGGTCGGTAAGATCGACGGACTTCTTGAAATGCACATCCTTACCGAGCGTTATGATTGCTCGGCAGGCGACGTGATGATGGACTCAAGCTTTGCCGATCTTGCGGCACTGCAGGCCTATCAAAAGCACCCGCTTCATGTGGATATAGCCAACGGCATCGTGCGCCCCGCTATGTGCCAACGCCTTTCCTTTGACTACGAGGCGTGATCACATTTCAAAACACCCCCGAACAGTGCGAAAACTCGCACCGTTCGGGGGTGTTTTGCGTTTTATACGTGTTTTAGATGGTTCTCGGCTCGGTGTCGATGTCCTCGAACTTGACAGGTGCGCCTGCGGCGTCGGAGGCAAATGCCGCCTCCATCACGCGCATCGAGCGCATCAGCTGCTTGTGGGTGACGATCTGGGTGGCCTTGCCGTCAATGGCATCGGCAAAGTTGCGGTAAAAGTCGTGCACGTCCACCTCGGGGCGGGGGATCAGCTCCTCGTAGGTGGTCTTTTCATCGCGGGGAGCCATGGTCTTGGTAAAGCCGGCGGAGGTCACCACGGGGGCAACGTCCTTGTCCTCCCAGCTCTTGCAAAGCACCAGACGGCACTCGTCGCGCCAATCGTTGACAACGCCCGTACCGTTCACACCGGTGATGTAGAAGCGGGGCAGGGAGATGAAGTTGGTAGTACCCACCTCGATGCGGGCGGTGATGCTATCCTCAAAGTAAAGGTCCAGCTTAAATCCATCGTCCACCTCGTCATTGGTGATGTGATCGCAACGGCAGTAAACGGACAGCAGCTTTTTGTCATCGATGATGCCAAGCATCTGGTCGATCAGATGCACGCCCCAGTCATAGATCATACCGCCGCCGTGTTCCTTCTTGCCTCTCCAGTCACCGGGGATACCTCTGGAGCCGTGATAGCGGGACTCAACCGAGGTGATCTTGCCCAGCTTGCCGCAGTGATAGGCGGTGCGGGTCATCTGATAGTCGCAGTCCCAACGGCGGTTCTGGTGAGCGGTAAAGAGGCGGCCGCACTCATTTGCCACAGCGCAGATATCTGCAAGGTCGGCAGAGGAGAGGGTCACGGGCTTTTCCGAGATCACGTGCTTGCCCGCACGCAGAGCCTGAATGGCCAGGGGCTTGTGCCACTCGTTGGGGGTGGCAATGGTGATAAAGTCTACCTTGGGGTCTGCAAGCACTGCCTCGAAGGAGGGATAGGCATAAATGCCGTTTTCCTTGGCCAGCTCGCAGCGCTCCTGCTTGATGTCATAAATGCCAAGCAGCTCAACGGCGCCTGCCTCTAAAATGTGGCGGGTATGCCAACCGCCCATGCCGCCGTAGCCGACGACAACACAACCTTTTTTCATAATAAAGCCTCCCTTTCAAAGCGCGGACGTTTTGCCCGCAAGGTGATGATCTTGCCTTCATTATAAGACAAATTCTGTGCTGAATCAAGTCAGAAATGGCAAAACAACAGACAAATCTTGCTTTATTTGCGCCAAAGCACAAGCAAAAGGTAAAGAAATCGCAAAAAATTCAAAAAAGTGATTGAAGAAAATGCTAAAATAAGGTATAATAATATATATTTATCAACCGACGTGAGGTATTTATGGCAAAAAGCGAAAGACAATCGCATATTCGCAATTTTTCGATCATTGCACATATCGACCACGGCAAGTCCACCCTGGCAGACCGACTGCTGGAGGCGACCCAGACCGTAGCAAAGCGCGATATGGAGGAGCAGATCCTGGATAATATGGATCTGGAAAAGGAGCGCGGCATTACCATCAAGGCACGCGCTGTTCGTTTGCTTTACAACGCTCCCGACGGCGAGCAATATACGCTGAACCTGATCGATACCCCCGGCCACGTGGACTTTAACTACGAGGTCTCTCGCTCGCTCAACGCCTGCGAGGGTGCACTTCTTGTGGTGGATGCCACGCAGGGCATCGAGGCGCAGACACTGGCCAACGCCTATCTTGCCGTGGATTCTAACCTTGAGATCCTGCCGGTTATCAACAAGATCGATCTGCCCTCTGCCGATATCGACGGCACGAGAAAGGAGATCGAGGATGTGATCGGCATTCCCGCCGAGGACTGCCCCGCCGTATCCGCCAAGGTGGGCCTGAATATCCCCGACGTGCTGGCGGCCGTGGTGCGCGACATCCCCGCCCCCGAGGGCGACGAGGATGCTCCCCTCAAGGCGCTGATCTTCGATTCTTATTACGATAGCTATCTTGGCGTTGTGGTCTACGTGCGCGTGGTGGACGGCTGCGTGAAAAGCGGCGACCGTATCCGCTTGATGAGCACCGGCCGCGAGTTTGACGTGGTGGACGTTGGTGTGATGGATGCCTTTGGCCTTTCCAAGTGCGGCGAGCTGCGTGCGGGCGAGGTCGGCTATATCACCGCATCTATCAAGAGCGTGGGCGATACCCGCGTGGGCGATACCGTGACTCTTGCGGAAACTCCCACGGCCGAGCCGCTGCCCGGCTTTAAGGCTGTGCAGCCTATGGTCTATGCGGGCATTTACCCCGCTGACGGGTCGCGTTACGGCGATCTGCGCGATGCGCTGGAGAAGCTGCAGCTCAACGATGCGGCACTGACCTTTGAGCCCGAAACATCCATTGCCCTTGGCTTTGGTTACCGTTGCGGATTCCTTGGCCTTTTGCATATGGAGATCATTGAGGAGCGCTTGGAACGCGAGTTCAATCTGGATCTGATCACCACCGCGCCCAGCGTTATTTACGAGATCAAGACCCGTGACGGTGAGGTCGTGCGGATCGATAATCCTACCAACTATCCCGATCCTGCCGAGATCGACAGCGCCAAGGAGCCTATCGTGCGCGCTTCGATCATCACCCCCACCGACTACGTGGGAGGCCTGATGGATCTGTGCCAGGATCGCCGCGGCGAGTTTATCGATATGAAGTATCTGGATACCACCCGCGTGGAGCTGCACTACCGCTTGCCCCTCAATGAGATCATTTACGACTTTTTTGATGCGCTCAAGAGCCGTTCTCGCGGTTATGCCTCTCTGGACTATGAGCTGGAGGGTTATACCGAGAGCAAGCTGGTAAAGCTGGACTTCCTGCTCAACGGCGAACAGGTGGACGCGCTGTCCTTTATCGTGCACGAGGAAAAGGCCTACGGCCGCGCTCGCAAGATCGCAGAACGCTTAAAGGACAACATCCCGCGCCAGCTCTTTGAGGTGCCGATCCAGGCCGCCATCGGCTCTAAGATCATTGCAAGAGAGACCGTCAAGGCCATGCGTAAGGACGTGCTTGCCAAGTGCTATGGCGGTGATATTACCCGTAAAAAGAAGCTGCTGGAAAAGCAGAAGGAGGGTAAAAAGAAAATGCGCCAGCTTGGCTCGGTGCAGGTATCGCCCGAGGCCTTTATGGCAGTCCTCAAGCTGGAGGACGACGACTAACGTCACAAAAACGGCACAACGTACACAAAAAAACAACGACAAAAGGGGGAACTATGCAAAAACTGGGACTTTATTTGCACGTTCCCTTTTGCGTGCGGAAATGCAGATATTGCGATTTTTATTCCGCCGCTGCAGACAAGGGGGCGCGCACAGCGTATGTGCGCGCCCTTTGCAAGCACTTGGCTGCCGAGGCACCGGCGCTCCGCCCGTTTGCGGTGGATACGGTCTATGTTGGCGGAGGTACGCCAACGTTGCTTGATGCGGCGGAATTTAAAGAGGTCCTTGATACTGTCAGGGCACATTATAATTTAGAGTTCGATGCCGAGATCACCGCAGAATGCAACCCCGTGACCAATGCCGAGGGAATGACCGAGGGGCTGATCGCTGCAGGTGTGAACCGCCTGAGCATTGGCTTGCAAAGCGTGCACGAGAGGGAACTGGAGCTGCTTGGCCGCCCGCACGGCTTTGCTGAATTTGAAAAGACCTACAGGGCCGCGCGGCAGGCGGGCTTTGAGAATATCAGTGTGGATCTGATGTTCGGTATTCCGGATCAGACCGTGCAAAGCTTTTCCAAATCCTTGGATACCGTGATCGGTCTTGCACCCGAGCACGTTTCGGCCTACGGCCTTCGCATTGAGGAGGGAACGCCCTTTTATACGATGCGAAAAGGGCTTGTTCTGCCCGACGAGGATGCCGAGGCGGATATGGCCGAGCTCGCTGCCGCCAAGCTCAAGGATGCCGGCTATGAGCATTATGAGATCAGTAACTACGCAAGGCCCGGTAAGCGTTCCCGTCACAATATGCGGTATTGGTTGGGAGCGGATTATCTGGGCTTTGGCCCGGGTGCACATTCCTATCTGAACGGTGTCCGCTTCGATACGCCCGCCGAACGTGCGGCCTATGTTGATAACGTAGAAAATGGCGATCTTGCCGCGTTGCGGCAAAACGCCGTTCCTATCTTTGGAAAAGAGAAAACGGACGAATACGTTATGCTGCATATGCGCCTGTTTGAGGGTATTGAATTGGCCGATTTCTCGCACCGTTTTGGCACTAAATTTGAATCACTGTACGGCGATACCACCCCGTTGGAGCGGGCGGGGCTGCTTTGCCGCACGGCAGATCGCATCGCCTTTACCGAGCGCGGTATGCGTGTTAGCAACGCCATCCTATCGGATTGGTTGGACTTTGGAAAATGATAAAAGGAGTATAGATATGACACATCTTGCAAAATTTCAAGAAAAACTGGCACCTCTTGCCGGCGCCGCTTTGGTCACGACCTCGCAAAATCAGTTTTATCTGACAGATTTTCACTATGACGACGGTTACGTGCTGGTGCTGCCCGATGCCGCCTACGTGCTGGCGGATTTCCGTTACATCGAGGTGGCTAAAAAGAGTGTTTGCGCGGATTTTTCCGTTATTCAGCCCGAGGGCAGCATGATCGCCACCGTTTGCGAGCTGCTGAAGAAGCATGGTGTTGACACCCTTCTGCTGGAGGAAGAGGCCGTTACGCTGCAGCAGCATTCCCGCATTGCAGCGGCCTTGGCGGGCGTTAAGCTTGTGGGCGGTGCCTCTGAGATTTTTACGCAGCTGCGTATATTCAAGGATGAAAAAGAGCTTGAGGCTATGGCTGCGGCGCAGGCGCTGACCGACGCTGCTTTCACCCATATTCTGGATTTTATCCGTCCGGGCTTGCGCGAGATCGATGTGGCGCTGGAGTTGGAGTTCTTTATGCGCAAAAACGGCGCCGAGGGGCTTGCTTTTGATACCATTGCGGTGTCCGGATCGGCTTCTTCTCTCCCTCACGGCGTGCCCCGCGATCTGCCCCTTGAAAAGGGCTTCTTAACCATGGATTTCGGCGCCCGTTACGGGGGGTATTGCTCGGATATGACCCGTACCGTGGTCATTGGAAAGGCCGACGACGATATGAAGCATCTTTACAATACGGTGTTGGCGGCACAGACCGCAGCACTGAATGCTGCTCGCGGCGGCATCGGCTGCAAGGCGCTGGATAAGGTCGCTCGTGACATCATCAACAATGCAGGCTACGAGGGGCGCTTCGGTCACTCTCTTGGTCATGGTATTGGCATTGACGTGCACGAAAATCCCCGCGTGGCCCCCCGTGTTGCCGATGATGCACTGCTGTTGCCCGGCCACGTGGTATCCTGCGAGCCCGGTATTTACATCGAGGGCAAGTATGGCTGCCGTATCGAGGATATGATCGCCGTTCTGCCCGATGGCAGCATCCGCAACTTTACAAAGAGCCCCAAGGAGCTCATCGAGATCGTCTGATGGATCTTGTGGTTGTATCCGACACCCACGGCAAGCGGGATCGCTTGCGTGAGGTGATGAACCGTACCAAGTGCAGCATTTTGCTGTTTTTGGGGGACGGGCTGCGTGATCTTTCCGTGGTACGTGACGACGTAACGCTGCGCTCGGTGCGAGGGAATTGCGACTTTTTCGGTGCCGATATTCCCGAAGCGCGGCTTGAGAGCTTTGGCGCGTATCGCATTTTTATGATACACGGTCACCGCTATGGAGTCAAGTATAGCTTAGAGGCCGCCGTGGCTGCGGCGGCAAGCCGCGACGCCGACGTTTTGCTGTACGGTCACACCCACGTGCCGTTCGAAAAAACCTACCCCGCCCGGACACTTATTGGGGAAATTGAGCTGAAAAAGCCCTTGACCGTGCTTTGCCCGGGCAGCCTTGGAGACCCCCGCGACGGGCGCCCGACCTTTGCCACCCTGACTCTGCGTGACAACGGTATTTTAGCCAACATCGCTCAATATTAAAACAAGCGCCGAGGAGCAACTGCT
>JAZQWJ010000046.1:0-31866 GCA_045632285.1 Eubacteriales bacterium
ACCACCGAGGGCTTCGGCATTTTCAAAAATAAGGAAAAGCTGGCACTCCTGCGTGCGCTGGCCGAGAAAACCCCGATTATCGTCCTCACCGACCCCGACGGGGCAGGCAAGCTGATACGCTCGCATATCGTGTCCGCCCTGCCCAAGAAACGCATTATACCCCTGTACGTGCCGCAAATCAGCGGCAAGGAAAAGAGAAAGCAAGCCCCCTCTGCCGCAGGCTATCTCGGCGTCGAGGGACAGGAGCGCGACCTGCTTTACCGCCTGCTTGCCCCCTTTGCCACCGAGCAACCGACCGAGCGCCAGAGCTTTACCAAGGCCATGCTCTATGCCGATGGCCTGACGGGCAGCGCCGATTGTGCCGCTCGCCGCGCCAAGCTAGCCGCCGCCTTTGGTCTGCCCGCTGATATGACACCCAACGCCCTCCTGGCCGCACTCTCGATTGTCGCCACCCACGAGGAATACCACGCCGCCATCACCCGCCTTTTTGGCGAGGGAGAGAAATAAAAACAAAGAGCACCGCGTTTGCGGTGCTCTTTTGTTTTTGTGAGCGGGGTTGCGCTCATTTGCCCTTTGGGGCAAAAACAAACGCCTTTGCCGCTTACAAGCAAGCTTGACGCGCTCGGTCGGCGTTTGTCGCACCCATGTGTGTGCCCGTTGCTATAAGAAAAAAAGGTGTGCACCGAGAGGGGCACACACCGGGTTCGATTACGGCCCATATGGGCCGTCAAAAGCAAAAGACCACCTCTTTCGAGGTGGTCTTTTGCTTTTGGTGACCCGTACGGGAATCGAACCCATGCCTTCGCCGTGAGAGGGCGACGTCTTAGCCGCTTGACTAACGGGCCTTTTGGAGTACTGCGTTATTATAGCACAAACCAAACTCGTTGTCAAGCCCTTTTTTGAAAAAAATTAATTTTTTTGTGTTACAGTGTCAAAACCGCCGCTTTATAGCCCTTGTAGGTGGTCACAACACGCAGCGCGGCCAGCAATGCGTTGGGGGTCATATCCTCGGGCAAGCCAAATTTTGCAGCCAGTGCGTTGCGGCGCTCGGCGGCGTTTTCGCAGCCCGTAAGCCCATCCTCAAAAAAATCCACCTTAGAAAGCGGATTTTCCGCCACGTCGGCGGCGTCATCCGAAAAGGGCGCCAGCAGCTCTCGCAACAGCGAGCGCTCCTGCCCCTCTACCCCCAAAAAGCCTGCGGCCGAGGGCGCGGATTTCCGCTTTTCCACCCCCTTGATTTGGGGCGTGTACAGCGGAATGATGCGGTCGGCGGGCACCGCCGAGCCGATGTGCGCGCGGATCAAGGTGCCCGCGCCGTCCGAGTCGGTCAGCACGATCAAGGGCGTTTTCTCTGCCAGCACGCGAAACAGCGCCATTTTTTCCTTTTTCTTAAACACCCCAAAGCCGTCGGTGGTCAGGATCTGCCCATCGGCCAGCGACAAAAGCCGCAAGCGGTCATACTTCCCCTCCACGATCACGGGATATTTCAGCTTTAACTTTTTTTCTTCCATACCGTTCTCATTTCATAAGTTGCGGGGCGCCCGTCCCCTCTATAAAAAAATCGTCATTGCAAGCACTGCGGCGCCAAGTAAAATGCGATAGATGCCAAAGCCCACAAAGCTGTGGCGGCGCACAAGATCCATCAAAAAGCGAATCACGACCAAGGAGGTCAAAAAAGCCGTCAAGGTTCCCACGACAAGCACCGGCACCTCCCGCCCCGTAAGCGTGTTGCCCCCGGCCGCAAACTTGGCCACCTTTAAGGCGCCGGCGCCAAGCATAGTGGGGATGCCGAGAAAAAACGAGAACTCGGCGGCAACGGGACGCGCAAGCCCAAGCAGCAGCGCACCCAATATGGTAGCGCCCGAACGCGAGGTGCCGGGCACCAGCGCAAGTACCTGAAAGCAACCGATCAAAAAAACGGTATGATAGCTGATATCTGCCGTGCTTTCGCACAAAAAGCCCCCGAACGGGTGCGATTTTCGCCGTTTTTCGACCAGAACAAAGGCTACACCGTAAAAAATCAGTGCGCCCGCCACCACAAGGGGGCGGAACAGATATGCCGAGATCAGGTCATCCAACAAGAGCCCCACCACGGCCGAGGGCAGTGCGGCGATCAGGACCTTTGCCCACAAGCGATAAACGTTTTGCCGCTCGGCGACGGTCTTTTTTGCCCAAAAGCCCCCAAACGGGGTGAGTTTTTTCCAAAACAGCACCACCACGGCAAGGATGGCGCCAAGCTGGATCACCACCTCAAAAAGCTCAGTGGCGGCCTTGCTCATGGGTAGGGTCAGCACCCGCTCCAGCAGGATCAGATGCCCCGTAGAGGAAACGGGCAGCCACTCGGTCACACCCTCTAAAATGCCGTAAAGCACGGCCTTTGGCAGGTCAAGCATTGGCAATCTCCCTTCGTGTTTTTCTTTAGATTGCCTTGCTTTTTTACTTCTTATTCCTCGCGCTGCCTTCCGCCCTCGCGGCGGATCAGCTCGGCATAAGCCTTGGCGGCCTGCTCGGTCTTGTTTTCACCGTATTCATAATACCGCCTGCCCCGCAGATCGTTGGGCAGATACTGCTGATGCACGTAGTGATGGGTATAGTCGTGGGGATACTGATACCCCTTGAACAAGGGGGATTGCAAATGGAGGGGCACCACGTTGCCGCGGCCTGCGTCCACGTCCTCGGCGGCAGCGGCAAGCGCCAGATAGGCCGAATTGGATTTGGGGGCGGTGGCAAGCAAAAGGGCGGCGTGGGCAAGGGGAATGCGCGCCTCGGGAAAGCCCAGCTCCATTGCCGACTCGCAGCAGGCGCGCACGATGGCGGGCGCCTGGGGATAAGCAAGCCCCACGTCCTCGCTGGCGATGACCTGCAAACGGCGGCACAGCGAGATCAGCTCGCCCGCAGCCACCAGCTTTGCCACGTAAAAGGCAGTGGCATCGGGGTCGGAGCCGCGGATGGATTTTTGCAGACAGGACAGAAGATCGTAATGCGTATCGTCGTTAAAATTGCCGATCTTGACGTGAAATTCATCCACCGTGTCACGAAAAATGGAGCACGTCCCCTCGTTTTCGTTACCGCTTGCAGCAAAATAAGCATTTTCCAGCAGCACGATGCCGCGGCGCACATCGCCCCGCACACAAGAGGCGATATAGGTCAGCACCTCGTCATCGGCGGTGACGTTGGTGCTGTTTTCGTTGTTGAGATAGGCCAATGCCCGTGCCAGTGCGGGCACCATTTCGGCGGGGCGGACCGGCTTGAACTCAAACAGCGAGGAGCGGGAAATGATGGCGTTATAGATGTAAAAATGCGGGTTTTCGGTGGTGGAGGCGATCAGCGTAACGCGCCCGTCCTCCATATATTCCAGCAGCGATTGCTGTTGCTTGCGATTGAAATACTGGATCTCGTCCAGATACAGCAAGATACCGCCCGCGCCAAAGACGTTGGCGGTCTCGGCCAGCACTTGCTTGACGTCGGAAAGCGAGGCCGAGGTGCAGTTGAGGCGGCGGAACACCATCCCCGATTGCTTGGCGATCATAGCGGCGGCAGTGGTTTTGCCGGTGCCGGGAGGGCCAAAGAAGATCATATTGGTGATACGGCCGCGCTCGACCATACGGCGCACCACACCGCGCGGGCCAAAGAGATGGCTCTGACCCACGATATGATCGAAATTGTCGGGCCGCAAGATGTCGGCCAGTTGCTCGTTTCTCATTGCTCTACTTCCTGTTTGTGAAAAGTTTTGATCCAACTTTTTTCAAAAGTTGGCGTCCTCCCAAGGCGGCGCCTTACTCCCCCGCGCGGATGATGTCACCGACCTCTGCCTCTTTTGGCAAACGGGTGTAAAACTCCATCAGCGGATGGGGCGCGGACTCGATGGGCGTGCCATTGGCATCATACAGCTCGTTTGCCACAAACGGGATGCCCACACGGCCGGGGGTCAGCAGCTCGGCGCTGTCGCCAAGGCTGATCTTATTGCGCTGCATCAGGCGGTAAAGCCGCCCGTTTTCGTTTTCCGCAACCAGCCCCTCGGGGGCAATATCCCCCACAACGGTGGCGAAATAGGCCTTTTCGCGGATGTAACCCACGTCCTCGGTCAGCTGCGGGTTTTCCTTTGGATCATCATACCAAAAGCCCGTGGCATAGGCGCGGTGCGACACACTTTCCACCTCGCGGTAAAGGCGCTCATCAAAGGTATATGCGGCGCCGTCGCGCAAATATGCATCCACCGCCATACGGTAGGCGTTGGTTACCACGGCGGTGTAGTAGGCGCTTTTCATTCTGCCCTCGATCTTAAAGGAGGTGACCCCCGCCTCGATCAGCGCGGGGATATGCCGCAGCATACACATATCCTTGGAGGACATAATAAAGGTGCCGTTCTCGTTTTCGATCACGGGCAAGCGCTCGTCAGGGCGCTTTTCCTCGACAATGGTGTAATTCCAACGACAGGGCTGAGCGCAGCCGCCGCGATTGGCGTCACGCCCCGTAAACTGGTTGGAGAGCATGCATCTGCCGCTGTAGGAAACGCACATCGATCCGTGGACAAAGGCCTCCAGCTCTACCTTGGGGTCAAGCTCGGCACGGATGGCCTTGACCTCGGCAAGGCTCAGCTCTCTGGCCAGAACAAGTCGGGTGGCGCCCAGCGCCGCCCACGCCTTGGCGGCGGCGGGGCTGACGATGCTGGCTTGCGTAGAAACGTGAATATCGATCTGCGGGATCAGCTCCCGCGCGGTGGCAAGCACGCCCATATCGCTGACGATCAGGGCATCCACCCCGATCTCGCCCAGCATTTTCAAATATTCCCGCAAGCGGGGGTATTCTGCCCCGTGGGGCATGGTGTTGACGGTGATATAGATCTTTTTTCCCCGCTCGTGGACGTACTGCACCGCCTCGGCCAGCTCCCCGTCGGTAAAATTATCGGCGGCCGAGCGCATACCAAAGCACTTGCCCGCCAGATACACGGCATCCGCGCCAAAGCGCAACGCCGCCCTCAGTTTTTCAAAATTGCCCGCAGGCGACAGGATCTCGGTCAAGGTCAAATCTCCCTCTCCGCCGCCACTTGGCGGCTTTTTTCTATATTATAATATTTTTTGCCCCATCTGTCAAGAAAGCGGGGGCGCGGTGCTTTCCCCTTTGTGAAAACGCAGGGGAACGGTGTGAGAGATCGGCGTTTTTTGCAGCAGACCCAATCGCTTTGTAAGCTCCTCTACGATCAGGGCGCAAACACTCTTGATCTCCTCGCGCACGGCAGCCACGTCCAGTGTGGCATCCAAGGGGTCGGGGTTGTCGTTCAGTGACACCACCGACATATCACGGGGCACAGACAGCCCCTGCCGCCGCAACTCGGCAAGTATGCCCTGCGTAATAAAGCCATAGGAGCCCAACACCGCCGTTGGGGACTGTGGCAGCGCAAGCAAGCGGCGCACACCGTCCGCGCCCGCCTGCTCAAAGCGATGGGATGAGCAGATCATATACTCCTTGTAAAAGGGCAAGCCCGCCTTTTCTATGGCGCTTTGCACCACCTGCTCCTTGGATACGGTCAGCGGCTCGCCAACGTAGGCGATGCGGGTATGTCCAAGGGCCGCCAGATGCGCGACTGCCCTGTCAACGCCATATTGCAGATCGTTTTTAATATGCACGTCAACGCTCTCGCCCTCGCAAAGCATACCAAGCTTGGCGCAGACCACGTTCCGCGATATCGGCATTGCAATATGCCCCGAGATCAGCACAAGGCCATCCACCTTGCCGTGCTCGGTGTAATATTTCACCAGCGTTTGCTCCATTTGCGGGTCAAAATTGCCAAGAGAAAGCAGCATGGTGCAGCCCCGCTGCTCCAGGCCTTGCTTTAATTCGTCAATATACCGCACGTAGCCCGCGTGATAGACCTCGGGCACGATCACCGCCACCACGGGGCGGTCGTAGGGGACGTTATAAAACTGCTGAAAGCAGCCGTGCGCACGCGCCACGGCAAACACGTGCTCTCGCATGGCGTCGCTGACGCCTTCCTTGCCCGAAAAAGCCTTTGAAGCCACCGAGACCGATACGTTTGCCAGCCTTGCAAGCTCGCTGAGCGTCACTGTGATCCCCCCTTTTTTCAACATTCTATTTTATTATACCGCCCCTTTGGGGCGCTGTCAACAAAGCAGAAAAAATTTCTGTGCAAAACCGATTGACTTTCCGCCGTTTATTATATACAATGGTGGTATAGCACAGCTCCGCCATACCGATTGATTTAAGGAGAAAACGCAATGGCAACCATCAAAATTGATACAAGCAAGCAGCTAAAAAAAATCAAGCCCATGCACGCCGTGGGTCAGCCCCCCTTTGCGGGCGGCTTTCTCAAATTTGATTTCACCCCTATGAAGCACCTGCAAAACGCCAATATCCCCTACTCCCGTCTGCACGACGTAGCGTACCCCTTTGGCGGCAACCGTTTTGTGGACATCAGCAATATTTTCCGCAACTGGGAAGCGGACGAGAGCGATCCCGCCTCCTATTCCTTTGCCTTTACCGACCACCTGCTTGAGGCAATGGCTTCTTATGGTCTAAAGCCCATCTTCCGCCTTGGCGAGAGCATTGAAAATCAGATGACGATCGAGGCGCTCCGCATCCATCCCCCCAAGGATTTTGCCAAATGGGCGCGCATCTGCGAGCATATCATCCGCCACTATAACGAGGGCTGGGCCAACGGCTATCGCTATGGCATTGAATATTGGGAGATCTGGAACGAGCCCGAAAACGGCAACGACCTTAACACCAACCAGATGTGGACCGGCACATACGAGGAATTTTTCCGCCTGTACGACGTGACCGCCAAGCACTTAAAGGCCTGCTTTGGCGATACGATAAAGGTCGGTGGATACGGCTCCTGCGGCTTTGGCGGCATCTTCTACCATCCCGAAACGTTCGATATCGACGGTTATCCAAAAAAAGAAATGGACGCCTCCCACGACAGGGCCATGGACCGCGTTTATTTCCTGTTTGATTTTCTCAAATACATCAAGGAGCACGGCTCTCCCATCGACTTCTTCTCCTGGCACAGCTACTACAACGTGAGAAAGACCCTGATCATGGACAAGTTCCTGCAAAGCACGCTGAAGGAATACGGCTTTGAGGGGTTGGAAACGCAGATCAACGAGTGGAACAACGCCAACGGCACCTCCTATGGGCTCACCGTACACGGCACCTCCTTTGCCTCGGCATCGGTAGCCTCTATGATGCTGGCCATGCAGGATGCCTCCCCCGACATCCTCTGCTATTACGATGCCCAACTGCAGCCATCCGCCTACGGCGGCTTCTTTGCACCCCTGACCCAAGAGCCGGTCTGTACCTACTATTCCTTTGCCGCCTTCGGTCGCCTTTACGCCCTTGGCACGCAGGTGCAGTGCGAAGTTGCCTGCGACACCGACGGCCTTTACGCAGTGGCCGCCACCAACGGCAAGAAAAACGCCTTGATGATCTCCAACCAAACAGGCAAGGCACAGCCCCTTTCCATCGAGGGCGCAGACCTCTCGGATGCGCGCATCTATCAGATCGATCAGCTCCACCTGCTTTCTATGGCGTTTGACACAAGCGAGATCAAAAACGACACCGTACTGCTCATCGAATGGTAAAGCACATCATCCCCGCCAAATTGCAACTTTCAAATTTTGATTTGTCGGGGAGGTTAATGAAACAATGCGGCGTGCTTGTAGGGGCGATCAGTGATCGCCCGTATGCGTGAAATTATAGCCGCATTATCGGTCGCGGATGCGGGATCTGTCATCCACAAACTGCAAGCAGTTTGTGGGAAGAATTGCAAGCAATTCTTCCACACCGTCCCCTACAAGATTTTGTGTAGCCACGTTGTGGGTCGTGGATGGCGGGCGATCACTGATCGCCCCTACAAGGTTGTTCCGTAATTTGCAGAAACTCCCCTATAAACCCCAATTTAGCAACATTTTAATTCGCACGCCCCGGCCAAAGCATCAACCAACAAAGGAGAAATATGATGGCAACGATCAAGCTTGACCTCACGAAAAGCATTAAAAAAATGAAGCCCCTGCACGCAGGCGGACAGCCTCCTATCGGCGGCAAGGATATGACCGAATTTTTTCACTATATGACCGAAGCGGGCATTCCCTATTCCCGTCTGCACGACGTGGGCGGTGTCTTTGGCGGCAACCGCTTTGTGGATATCCCCAACATCTTTCGAAATTTTGAAGCCGACGAAACCGATCCTGCAAATTATGATTTCACCTTTACCGACCATTTGCTGAAAGCCATCGTTGAGGCAGGCGTTGAGCCCTACTATCGCCTTGGCATCACCATCGAGAACCAAGCGTATATCAAGCCCTATCACACCTATCCCCCCAAGGATTATGAAAAATGGGCCCGCATCTGCGAGCATATCATCCGTCACTACACCGAGGGGTGGGCAAACGGCTACCGCTACAAGATCACCTACTGGGAGATCTGGAACGAGCCCGAGGTGCAAAACGAGATGATGTGGTGCGGCACCTTCGAGGAATATTATCGTCTTTACGACGTCACCGCCAAGCACCTGAAGGCCTGCTTTGGGGGCAAGATCAAGATTGGCGGCTATGCCTCCTGCGGCTTTTATGCCATTGCACCCAAATGCAAGATCGACCCCGCCACCAATATGCCCGGCACCATCCCCCCCAGCGAGCACGAGGAAAAGCTGATGCGCTTTTTCTACGGCTTTTTTGACTACATCAAGGCGCACGGCAGCCCCATTGATTTCTTCTCCTGGCACTCCTACACCGACGTTTCCCGCGTAGCCATTATGGACAAGTGGTTACACGAAAAGCTTGCGGAGCTTGGCTACGCAGGGCTGGAAACGCACCTGAACGAGTGGGATCCCGTGGCAAAGGAATTTGGCACAGCGCATCATGCTGCCGAGGTGGCGGCAATGATCATTGCCCTGCAACAGGGTCACACCGACATTGCCTGTATCTACGATATGCGCACCAACACCGCCCCCTATTGCCCCTTGTTTGACATCAAGACCCACAAGCCCATCCACGGCTATTACGCGCTGGTCGCCTTTAACGCCCTATATACCCTTGGCACGCAGATAGAGGCTACCTGCGACAACGGCCGTCTTTACACACTTGCCGCCTCCGGCGGCGATCGCCACGCGATGATGCTGGCAAACCTCACGGGCGAGCGTCAGGAGCTTTGCATTGAGGGCGTTGATCTCAAGGGTGCCCGCTGGCACGTGCTGGATCAGGAGCGCCTGCTTTCTTGGAGCCCCGCCGTAAAGGAAATGGCACCCAACGACGTGGTGCTGGTGGAGTGGTAATATCCCCCATAACGGTATAAGAAAAGGAGTAAATCATGGCAACAATCAAGATCGACACAAGCAAACAGATCAAAAAAATGAAGCCCCTGCACGCAGGCGGTCAGCCCCCCGTGCTCAGCAACGCCAAGGACACCTATTTTCACTACATCGCCGAGGCAGGCATCCCCTACTCTCGCCTTCACGACGTGCAGGGCTCCTTTGGTGGCGGCAAGTACGTGGATATCCCCATCGTCTTTCGTGATTTCAACGCCGACGTAAACGACCCCGCCTCCTATGACTTCACCTTCACCGATCTTGTGATCGAGCAGCTGTTTGCGGTCAACGCCGAGCCCTACTATCGCCTTGGCATCACCATTGAGAACGCCGCCAAGGTCAAGGGCTACTTCACCGCTCCCCCTGCCGACTATCAAAAGTGGGCCGAGATCTGCGAGCATATCGTGCGCCACTATACCGAGGGGTGGGCCAACGGTTACAAATATCCCATCACGTATTGGGAAATTTGGAACGAACCCGACAACGGCCGCCAGATGTGGACGGGCAGCTTTGAGGACTATTACCGCCTGTATGACGTCACCGCAAAGCATCTGAAGCAGTGCTTTGGCGACAAGATCCGTGTGGGCGGCTTTGGCTCCTGCGGCTTTTACGGCGTGGCGGGCGGCAACGACCCCTTTAATATGAGGCCCGAGCATTATAAAAAATACATTGATTTCTTCCACGGCTTTATGCAGTACGTCAAGGAGCATAGCTCCCCCATCGACTTTTTCTCCTGGCACAGCTATGCCCCCACCGCCAACACCATCCGCATGGACAAGTGGGTCGAGGAGCAGCTGGAGGCCTATGGCTACGGCCATATCGAGAGCCACCTCAACGAGTGGAACCCCTATCAGGAGGAGGCAGGCAACGGACATCACGCCGCCGAGGTCGCCTCTACGTTGCTGGCATTGCAAAACGGCCGCGCGGATCTGGCCTGCATCTACGATATGCGCATCAGCCATCCCGATTATTCCGCCTTCTTTGACGTCAAGACCAAGCTCCCCCACCAGACCTATTACACCTTTGTGGCATTTAACACGCTTTACAAGCTGGGGCAGCAGGTAGAATGCATCGGCGACACCGAGGGCCTGTATGCCGTGGCCGCTACCAACGGCCAAAAGCACGCGTTGATGATCTCTAACATCAGCGGCGCCAACCACACTCTTGAGATCGAGGGCGTTGACCTTTCGGGCGCGCGCTTTTCCTACATTGACGACCGCCGTATGCTCTCTTGGGCGCCCAACGCAAACGAACTGAAAAACAACAGCGTTGTGCTGATCGAATGGTAAAAACAGCAGAAAAGAGGTAACGGTATGTTTCCAAAAAAGAAGATCGACAAGCCTTGGGATGGCTATATGACCCCCTTTCGCCTGATCGGCAACCTTTATTTTGTGGGCACCTTTCAGGCCTCCTCTCACCTCATCGACACGGGCGACGGCCTTGTGCTGATCGACACGGGCTATGAAAACACCTTTTATCTGGTGATCGACGCCATCCACCGCCTTGGCTTTGATCCAAGGGACGTAAAATACATCATCAACACCCATTGGCATTGGGATCATACCGAGGGCAGCGCCGCACTGGCGGCAATGTCGGGCGCCAAAAATATCATCGGCCGCCACGATGCCGAAAACGCCAAGCGCTATTTCAAGCCCGATATTTTGGTTGAGGATGGCGACACCCTGACCCTTGGCAGCACCACCTTCACTTTTCTTGAAACCCCCGGCCACACCCGTGGCACGCTCTCGGTGTTTTTTGACGTCAAAGAGGGAGAAAACGCATACCGTGTGGGCATGTTTGGCGGCGCGGGCACCAACACGCTGGTACCCGAGGCCTTTGACTATCCCGACTGCCGTGCCGACTTTTTTGCCTCGATCGAGCGGCTGCGCCGCGAGCACGTAGACGTGATGCTGGGCAACCACACATGGAACAACGACACCTTGGGAAAATACCGGCAGATGGCCACCGCCGCAAAGAACCCTTTTATCGACCCCACCCTGTGGGAGAAATATCTGGACAACCGCCGGGCACGGGCCGAGGCGTGCATCAAAAAATAACGCAAAAGCCCCGTTTTGTCACAAAAAAGCGCACACGTGTGCGCTTTTTTGCGTATATAAGCCCGATGACCCACCACCTACGGCTAAGCCCCCTTTACACAAGGGGGCCTTTTGTATGTTCACTTATTTCTTGCCGATTTTCCTGACAAATGCAAAATAAGGCATACCTCTTTCGAGGTATGCCGTATTTCTGAAAACCGTCCTTTCGCATGATGCGCTAAGCCGGTTTTCTTTTTTGATGTTATAGCATCATCCAAACACAGAGAGCAGCCCCGTATTTGTAGCGATCCAAACAACGTAACCTGTCACGCCGTAATCGGCGGGTCCAACGTCCGAATCTTCGATAACGTTCGTCAGTTCTTCCTTGTAAAAGCGTATTGCATCGCCTTCGTTTTCAAAATACGCAAGACAGATATCGCCCTCATCGCCGGATCCATTTACATATTTGCACTTAACATCTCCAAACAGACCCTCGCCCTCCTCGATGGCAAAACCGGCATTTGCAAGGAGCGCAACCGCTTCCTCAAACTTTTCGGGAAAGGCCACGTCAGGGGTCTGGGGCAGATCGGGCTTGGGCTCGTCAGGGGTATGGCTACCCTCAACGTTAACGGTCACGTATCCGTAGTTATAATCGCTTTCGACATCAAGCGAAACGGCAAGGGTGTAGGTGGCGTTGGCAGCAAGCTCGGTATACATCTCGTATCCATAGGTATTGTTTACGCACTCGCCGTTGCTATCGTACAGATAAGCACAACGGATGCCACCATTGAAGAAGAAGGCCCAAGTGCCCGCCTCGGTGGTGGTAACGGTAAAGGTCAGCTCGCTGTTCCCCTCACACTTGAGAAGGAAGGAGGTGTTGCCGGTGATCTCGGTGGGCAGGCTGTACTCGGTCAGCGTGATGGCATAGTCAAAGCTACCGTCGGCGCCGTAAGGAACAAAGGTGAAGCGCACGTCGTATTCGGCAAGACCAAGCGCCTCGGCAGCGGCCTGTACGGCCTCCTTGCTAAAGGTCAGGGCACGGACGTCGTCGCGCTCGGTGACCTCGACCTCAATAAAGATCTCTTCACCGTTGGGGGTGATCAGCGCCACGTAGTAGGAGAACTGTACGTCGTTGTTTGCGTAGTAGCCGATGACGTAGTGGGTGCCGTTGCCATACTGCGCGGTCAGATCCTCCATGGTGATGGCACCGGAGGCGCCGTTGGCGTTTTCAAGACCGCAGACAGCGCAGAAGTAGTGACCTTCGGTCACGTAGATCCAGCAATGCTCGGGATAGATGCGCTCGGTAGAGGTGATCTCACCGCACATCCGGCACTTCCAACCCCGTTCTCCGTCCTGGGTGCAGGTGGGATTCTTGATGTGGGTCCAATAAGTGTTGTGGCAGACATTGGTGTTGCTATAGTTTGCGCCGTCGCTGTCGGAATAGGTCTCGGTGCAATAGCAGCCGTTTGTAAAGTCGTAGGTATAGATGTACTCGTACCAGTACTCGCTGCCGTTGGAGCGGACGTATCTTTGATAATTGCGGGTCGTGTACTGGATATAGTCTTCGGGCGTAACCTTGCTCTCGTACCATGCGTACTCATAGACCCATTCACCATGCTTGTGGTCGCGGTTATTATTCAGAGTGTTGTCGTAGGAACCCTCGCGCTTGACGACGTAGCCATTGGTATCGTAATAAGTTGTCTCAACATTGGAGCTGCCGCAGACAGAGCAAAGCATGGCCTTGGTATAGGTGGTGCCACCCTCCCAGGTGCCCTCGGTATAGGTCGTGCTCCAAGAGTGGTTAGTGGAATGGTCCTTGGTCTTAATGGTGATCTCGCGCTGCCAGGTGCCGTCCTGCTCGTTATAGCCAAGCTGCCAGACCTGGTAACGGTAAGCAATGCAGCTGTTCGGCTCGGCTGCCTGATAATAGTCTGCATAACGGATCTTCAGACCGCACCGGTCGGGATCGGTCACAGCGCAGGTGTAGATACAAGCCTCGTACCAAAGGGAGGTATCTGCATTCTCGATCCACAACTCGGTGTCAACTCTATCCAGCTCGCACAGGGCGTGCTCAAGAGAAAGGAAGGACTGGGCGCCGCACAGACAGCCCTCAAGCACGGCATAGCCGTGGCAGACCGAGCCGTACTGATCCAGCTCGATGCGCTCTAACTCAAAGATCTGGTGAGAATGCCATTCGTCGGTGTGGTTATGGCCGCAATCCTTGCAGGAGTAGGTCAGGCGAACGCCCTCCTCGCAAGAGGAGCCCTCTCCGCCCAGCAGCTCGCCTTCAACGGCAAAGTCGTGTGCGGTCTCAGTGGTCTCGTACTCAAAGGCGGTCACTGCGTTCGGGCCGATCACAACGGTCACGCTGTAATGGGTCACGGCGCGGCAGGTAGCGGCATCGCGCAAGGTGTAGTAGATCTGCTGATAGCGCAGGCCGCACTTATGGCAAACGCGCGCCTCAACAAAGGTGGGACAGCCGTTGGTGTAAACGGGAGCACCGGTCTCGGGATCAAGGTACTCGTTTGTCGTATAAGAAAGCTCGCACTCCGAGTTGATCTCAACGTGCTGCTTTTTGCCACAGGGGCAGGAATAGTAGACAATGTAGCCGTTGCAGCCACCGTAGTTTGCCAGCTCCTCACGCGTGGACTGCTTTCCATTGTGGCTATGGGTGCTGTACTCGCTGTGGTAATCGCAGTTCGCACAGGTCGTGATCACAAATACGCCCTGCTCGCAATCCCGCTCGCCCATAAAGCGATAGTCATAAATGTAATCGTGGTTGGATTGGGATCCAAGGATAGCAAACACATTGTCAACCACCTTAACGCCACCAAACTCAACGGTTATAAATGCGCAGTGGCGCAGGTAGCAACCGTCCTGTACAAAATATTCGTCGGTGGTCGCAGTCAATCCGCATTGAGCGCAGGTGCCGGTGTTGACGGTATGAACAACGCCATCCTTATCGGTATAGGTGGTGCTTTCGGGCTTGATCTTACAGTGAAGATCATAGTTGCTACCGCCCTCTGCACCGCAGGCACAGGCATAGGTCTCGATGTACCCGCCGCAAGAGCCTTCGGGCATTTCAATGCGCTTCGACATCGTGTTGTGACCCTCCCAATAGGTTTTGGAGGTCTCACTGCAAACGGTGCAGGTCATGGTCACATCAACGCCATCCTTGCAGGAAGTGCCGCGCATAGAGTACTCATAGCTCCAGGTGTGGTTTTCTTCGCGTCTGATAGAAACGTAGCTGTCAAGCACAACGGTGTCGCCAATCTTAACGGTGACGGTGTTGTGATAGTAGCGATAGCATCCCTCAAAGGTATAGTATCTATCCTGGGTCATCACAAGGGCGCAGTTTTCACAGGTATAGATCTCGACCATGTGGCTTATGCCATTATCATCGATGTAGTCTCTGCCGCTGCCGCTCAACTTGCAATCAAAGTTCCAATCAAAGCTGGTGTTTTGGCCGCAAGGGCAGACGTAAGTGCTGATTTGACCGCCGCAAGCGCCGTAATCCGACATATTGTATTCGGTGCGCATGGTCTCGTGGCCGCGGAGCTCATTGGTATCGGTCTCGCCGCAGTCGGCACAGGTTCTGGTCACAAAGCCGCCATCCTCGCAGGAGGAACCGTTCAGCTGATAGTTGTACCCCCAAGCGTGGGTGTAGCCATAGCCGGTACGCTCGTAGGAGAAGAGGGTCTCTCCGTTTCTGGAGTAGGTGGTGGCGTCATAAACAGTGTACTTACACGTCGCATCCTTTTCACTTTGGGTGTGAGTGGACTGTCTGACGGTACCGCAGCGCACACAGGTTGCGGTCATATTGCTGATATCAATGCCCCAGCCGGGGTTAATGGTGCTTCCACCGGGGATGATCACAGAGGGGATGTCACCGGGGGTGACGATGACGTTGTTGTTTTTATCAATGACAACGTTCTTGATAAAGCCATCGTTCTTGTCATTGACATCACCGCCCGAAAGCTGATAGCTCCACTGGCAGTCGTAATCGTTAATGTTGTAGACCTCAACCGTCTGCTTGCACATTCTGCAGACCGCTGCGTCTGCGCTACCGCCGCACATACCGTACTGCTTCAGGTCGATCGTAACGTATTCGGTGTCGTGGGAGTTGCCGCTGTAGGTGCGGGTGGTCTCACACTTGGCACAGTACTGCGTGCAGCTCCAGCCCTCTTCGCAGGTGGTGCCGTTCTTCGTGTAGGTGTATTCCCATTCGTGCTGAGAGCCGGAGGACATCTCCATGCTGTACTCTACCAGCACGGTGTCACCGATCTTAACGATCAGGGTGGCGTGCTGCTTCTGCTCGCAGGGAGAAATGACCTCAACGTAGCCCCTTTGGGTCATGACCAATCCGCAGTCGGGGCAGGTCATCGTCATGACCATGTAGGTGATGCCGTCAACGACCTCGGTATACTGAGTGGTGTTATCGTCGTCGCAGTCGGGATCAAGCTCGCTGACCTCGGTGATCTCTCCACATTCAGAGCAACGGTAAACGACCAGTCCGCCGCCGCAGCAGCCATACTCGGAAAGCTCGATCGTCACACGCTCGGAGCGGTGGTTTTTATTGGTCTCGTTCAGGGTAACAGACAAAATCGTCTCGTTGTTGACAGAAAGCGTTACGGTATAGGTCGTGTTGATCGTGCAGCCATCCATAACGCCCTCGGCGTACATCTCATAAACAAGTCCGCAGTCGGAGCAAACGGCCTTTCCGTACATATACATCTTGCCGTCGGGGGTAACGCCCTCTTCCTCTTCAAGCTCCTCCATATTCTTGCAGCTGGGGTTGCCATCCTGAACGGGGATGACGACCTGACCGCAGTCGCAGGTCTTGATGACCAGGACACCGCCGCAGCAGCCGTAATCGGCAAGGTCATAGGTGACCTCACGCAGATCGGTGTGGTCACAGCCGGCGGCGTGCTCGGCACCGCACTCGATGCAGTAGCCGTTGTCATAAACGTGCTCGCCGGTGGCGGGGATCACGTTGGACTTGGTGGCGCCGCACTCACAGGCAGAAATGCTTTCGCCCGCCTCGGCACAGGTGGCGTTCTTGACCACGGTGGGAGTGCCCCAGGTGTGCGCGATGACGGTATCCTTGGCACCGCAGATGCACTCGTTCCAGTGACCGTTCTCGTCATACTTGGGATAGTTGAACTGATGGTCGCCGGTGCCGCTTTGTACCGCAGAAACGTCGGTATAGGCAACGCCGTTGTAGATCACCTTGGCGGTGTACTCGGTGCGGTTGCCGGCAGGGCAAGTAGAGGGGATCAGGCGGGAGGTGACGGTGGCATCCATCTCAAAGCTGTGCGCAGCATCGTGCTCGCAGGTCAGGGTCGCCACGGCAGACTCGGTGCCGTCCCATACAAAGGTGGCGGTGTAGCTGTGGCCGATGGCCGCCACGTTGGTGTCGCTATAGCTGTAATCGCAGTTGTCACAGTCGTGCAGGGTGTAGCCGCCCGCCTCGCAGGTGGGGGCGATCACCGTGTCGGTAAACACGTGCTTGAGCTGTGCATAGGTCACGGTGTTAGAGGCGTTGCAGCCCTCGTGCTCGCAGATCTTGGTCAGGCGACCGGGTGCGGCACAGGTGGCGGGCAGATTCTCGCTTTCAACCCAGCTGTGGCCGGTTGCAGGGATCTTGGTCTTATAAGAAGCGGTGCAATCACCGTTCTGGCAGGTGTAAACGTTCTCGCCTGCGGTGGTGCAGCCGGCGGGCGTGGTCACGCATACGTAGTTGTGGCCGGTGGCGGTAGCGGTGATCGTCTTCTCGGTTCTGTGGCAACGTGCGCAGACCGTCAGCGTATAGCTGTCGTGCAAGCAGTCGCCCTCTACCGTCTTGGTGGAATCCACGTGGCCGTAAAGCTCGCAACGCTCTGCGGGGGTCAGGCGGGTGACGGTATAGTAAGAGAAGTGGTTGGTCTGGAAGGTAACGTAGCCGTTGTTGTAGGTGGCCTTGATCGAGGTCAGGCCGCCCTCGTCGTTGATATACCAAACGGCGATGTTGTCTACGTCCTCGCCCTCTGCCAGGGTATAGGGCAGCGTGATGGTGACAAAGTTGGTCTCACCAAACTGAGAGATCGGGTTGCCGTCGGCGCCCGTAATGGTAAAGTCGTAAACAGGGTTATCACCCAGCTGCTTCAGCTCATCCTCGGTAAGGCCAAGCTCCTCGCGTGCGGCACCCTCGGTCTTGCCGGCGGAAAGGGTGATATTCTGATCGCCGATAACGTCGGTCGCAACGTTGCCAAGGTTGATGTTGGTGCCGTTGTTCAGCTCAACGTCCTTGCCTGCAAGATTGCCGGCGTTGGTCTCGCCGCCGTTGTAGACCACAACGGTTCTGGTCTGTTGGCAATGCTCACAGGTGTCAACACGCTCGGTGGCACCCTCAGCAACCTCGCCAAGTGCCCAGCTGTGACCGGTTGCATCTGCCGGGATGTCTTCGGTCTTCTCGTATTCGCAGTTGATGCAGGAGAGGGTCTTGATGCCGGGCAGCTTACAGGTTGCGGGGGTGGTGATGGCAGCCTTCAGGTCGTGGTTAACGACCTCGGTGCCGATCACCTCGTGCTGGCAGGTCTTGCAGATGTAGATCTGCAGGTAGATGCAGCTCTCGCCCTCCTTCAGGCGCTTGCTGGGGGTCACGTTCTCAATGTTGTGGCCCAGCGCTCTGCTGTCGGGGTCGTTTTCGGTATAATGGTCATCGCAGCCCTCGCGAGAGCAGGTGTAGGTGATGGTGGCGGGATTTTCGCAGTCAGCGGGGGTAGAGTCGGTCTGCTGATAGCTGTGTCCAAGCTCTGCCTGGGTGGCGTTACAGCCCTCGCGGCGGCAGACGCTGCCGTTTTCACAGTCGGGCTCACGGTCCCAATCGTGATCAAGGGCATCGACCTCGGTATCGGTATAGCTCTCGGTGCAGTCCGTACGGGTACAGGTGTGGGTGGTGTAGCCCTTTTCGGTACAGGTGGGCTCGGTCACAACGCTGTCCATAGAGTGGCCAAGTGCCGCAATGGGCTCGGTCTTGGTCTCGGTACAAGCCGAGCAGGCAAAGGTCTTTTCGCCCGCGCCAAGGCAGGTGGGAGCCTTGGTCTCGGTACCGTTATCCCAAGCGTGAGAGGGCTCTTCACCGTAAGCGGTGTGACAGTCGGTACAAATGGCCTTTTCGGTACAGGTGGCCTCGCCGCCGACGCAATCGTCGCGCTCTACGTGAGAGGCGTCGTTCACGCAAACGCGAGAGTGGGTGCCATTGCCGTTAGAGGTCCAGTCACCATAGGTGTGGCCCAAGGGCTCGCCCACGCTAAAGGTGCCCTCGCCGGTGGCACCGCACGCGCAGGAGTAATAATAAGAAGCGGCAGTCTCGCAGGTTGCGGCGCTTTGTCTGTAAGCGGCGGTGGCAACCTCCTCTGTAAAGGCGTGAGGCAGCACCTCGCCGTAAGGACGGTTACAGATCTCACAAACCGCACGCTGGGTGCAGGTGGCAGTGCCGCCCTGATGGTTGCAGTTTGCGCCACAGTTGGTGCAGACAGAACCGACCCAAGTATGCTCGCATACGTAAGCACAGGCAACGCAGCGGCCGTTGCTCCAAACGTGGGTCTTTTCGTAAACCGTGTTACAGTCGGCACAGGTCTGGCTGTGCTTGGTGGAGCTGACCGCCGTCCAAGCGCCGTTTGCAACGTGACTGGTGGGGTCTATCTCGCCATAGGCGGTGCCGCAGATGGTACAAACAGCTTTTTCCTTACAGGTCGCAAGGCCGCCAATGTGGCCTGCGGCCTCGCCCTCGGTAGCCGCACAGACCTTACAGGTCTTGGGCGCGGTACAGGTGGCTGCGCTCCAATCGTGGCCCTTGGCCGCGATCTCGGCTTTTTGCACTCTGGTACAAACAGAACAGGTGCGTTCCTGTGCGCCGGCAGCGGCGCAGGTGGGCTCGGCCGTAACCGTCCACTCGCCCCATTCGTGTGCGCAAGCCTCGTCGTCACTGCAGGCGGTCAGTCCAAACACGCCCAGCAGAACAACAAGCAGGCACAGCATACCGGCTGTTATGAAATGCTTGATCTTCATCATTTGCCTCCGTTTTTTGAATTTCTATCATATTATGATAGATAATGGGTAGACAAGGTCATTATAGCACGCTGTTTTCAAAAATGCAACCGATTTTTTGATGTTTCTTCACAATGTACAAAAATCAGGAAAGAATTTTGGTGCTTTTGAAGCGGTCGGGGGCTTGCGCGCCGCAAAAAAGTATGCTACAATATAAAAAATTGCTATAGGCGGAGGCTTTTATGAACGTTTTGGCCATCGGAAACAGCTTTTCACAGGATGCAACGGCATACCTTTACGGCATTGCCCACAACCGCGGCGAAAAGCTTTACGTTGTCAACCTGTATATCGGCGGCTGCTCGCTGGAGCGGCATTATCGCAATATGCTCTCCGAGGCGCGGGTCTACGACCTGCAGATCAACGGTATGTGCAGCACCTTTAAGACCTCGCTGAAGGAGGCGCTGCTTGACCGCGCCTGGGACGTGGTCACACTGCAGCAGGCCAGCCCTTGCAGCGGCGATTACGATAGCTATCAGCCCTATCTTTCCGCGCTTTCCGACTACGTGCGCCACCTTTGCCCCAAGGCGCAGCAGATCATTCACCAGACCTGGGCCTATGAGGATGGCTCTGCCAAGCTGGAGGCGCTGGATTATATGACCTCCACCGATATGCTGGCGGCGCTGAAAAAGGCCTATGACAAGGCCGCTGCCGAGATCGAGGCAGACGACCTGATCCCCTCGGGCGAGCTGTTTGGACTGCTGCTGGACAGCGGCATCGAGCGGCTGCACCGCGATACCTTCCACGCAAGCCTTGGCGTGGGGCGCTATGCACTGGCGCTGCTTTGGTACGCTGTGCTGACGGGCAACGACGTCAGCGACGACGATTTTGCCGATCTTGCCGATTACGTCAGCGACGAGGACCGCGCCACCGTGATCGACTGCATCCACGAGCTTTTGCAAAAATAAACAGGCACCGATCAAACAATCATAACCACCCGTCAAACGGGTGGTTATCTGTTTTGCACTTCGTGCTCAACCGCCCAAAGACATAAACAAAAAACACGGCACACCCTAAAAGGGCGTGCCGTGTTTTTAAGCATTTTCAAGCGCGCACAAAAAATCTTTTCGGGCGCGCCCGTTTGGCTTATCCCAGCAAAACGTCCACCGCCAGCATCAGGCAAAAGCCCACCAGCAGGGCATAGGTCGCCCCGCGCTGATGGCCGTGGGCGTGGGTCTCCGGGATCATTTCATCACTGATAACGTACAGCATCGTGCCTGCGGCAAAGGCCAGCGCAAAGGGCAGGATCGCAGAAGCCACACTCACCGCAAAATAGCCGATCAGCGTGCCCGCCACCTCCACAAGCCCCGTGCCAAGGGCGATAAAAAAGGTTCTGCGCGGCGTAACGCCCGCCGCCAGCATCGGGCCGATGATCACCATTCCCTCCGGAACGTTCTGCAGGGCGATGCCCCCCGCAATGATCAGAGCCTGGGTGGTGTTCCCTGCCCCAAAGCCAACGCCTGCGGCAATGCCCTCGGGCAGATTGTGGATGGCAATGGCGGTCACAAACAGCATCACCTTGCCAAGGCTGCTGCTTGCGTGCGTCTCCTCCTCTTTCCCCGCAAGGCCATGTAAGTGGGGCACCAGCTTATCGATCAGATTCAGGCACACCGCACCCGCAAAAATACCGCCGATCGCCCACAAAAGTCCAAATTTTCCACCGTGCTCCAGTGACGGGATCACAAGCCCGAACACCGAGGCGGCCAGCATCACGCCTGCGGCAAAGCCAAGCACGATATCCGACCAGGTGTGCGACATCCGCTTAAACAAAAAGCCGATCAGCGCACCGATCACTGTGGCTCCGCCAACGCCAAGCGCCGTCAGCAATACCATTTCCATAAACCCTTACCTCCGCTTGTCATACCTGCTTTGCCGCCGTGTGCAGCCGTTGGCTGCACACGGCGGCAAGGGTCGTCTTACGCCTTGCTGAACTGCTCCTTGTCTACACCGCAAACGGGGCAAACAAAATCCGCCGGCAGATCCTCAAATTTGGTGCCGGGGGCAATGCCGTTTTCGGGATCGCCCTTGGCCTCGTCATAGACCCAACCGCAAACGTTACAGCTATATTTCATCTTATTCTTCTCCTTTTCCTTTTGCGCACCTTCGCCTACCGTGATCCGCTCAAAATCCGCCGCGCCGTGCTTGCAAAGGGGGCACACAAAATCCGCCGGCAGGGTATCTCCCTCGTAAACGTAACCGCAGATCTTGCATACGTATCCCGTTTTTTCTGCCTTTGGGGGCTTGGGCTTGACGTTTGCGTGATAATAAGCATAGGTCATGCTTGGCGCGTCAGACACCGTTTGAGAGGCCGTGATGCCACAGATAAACAGGCCGTGACTGCCAAGATCGCTATACTGCTCTACCGCAAGCTCGATCACGGCGTTGATATGCTCCGACAGGATCGCAAGGCCGTTTTCGCCGCGCGTAAAGGTCTGCCCCGCAAGCTTATCTACGTTGCGGCCACTTTGAAAGCCAAAGGTCTGAAATACCTGAAAGGGCGCCGACTCGGTCAGGCAATTCACCGTCATTTTTCCGCTTTTTCTCACCACGTCATGGGAGTAATTGCTTTTATTGATGGCAATGGCGATGCGGTCGGGATTGCTTGTTACCTGCATCACGGTATTCAGGATCAGGCCGTTGTCCTTTACACCGTCGTTGGTGGTGACCACGTACAGGCCATAGCCCAGCTTAAACAGTGCCTTAGGGTCAATGCTACTCATCATTCTGCCTCCTTTTTGTGTCTTCTTTTTTATTATAACAGATTTTTGACGAAACTTGCAAGCCTTTTTTTCATTTCAGCAAAAAAAGGGGGGCGTCCCCCCCTTTTTGCATCAAAATTCTTATAACGTATCAAAGATCCTTGTACCGCAGCGGTAGATCCAATACAGCATTCCCGCGTCGGCGGCGGCAAACAGCAGCGAAACGCACAGCATAAACACTGCGGGGGAAAGCTTGCCCCACAGCAAATAGCACGCGATGGCGGGCACACCCACGGCCAGCCAGCTGCCAAACATCGTAAAGAACGCAGCGGCAGACTGCTTGACCGGCACGGTCTCGCTTGCCCAATCCAAGCGGCAGAATTTCAAATTCATACAAAGCCCCAGCAGTGCCACAAACAACACAAAGATCAGCACCGCCAACGGGATGAGAAAGCACAAGGCCACCGAGGGGCGCAGCACGATCAGCACGGCGGCCAGCATCAGCGCCGTGGGGGGCGTGACCAGCAGCATATGCAGCTTCAGCTTTGCCATCAGCACCTGCCAAGCCGAGACCGGCAGCACGTGGGCAAGCCAGATCTGCTTGCCCTCCAGTGATACCGAGGGGGCGGTGATATAGGACATACCCGCCATCATACCGCAGGCAGCGGCGCCGATCAGCGGCATCAGATCGGCGGGCAGCAGCGGTGCGATCAGCAAAAACAGATCTCCCCCCTTGATCAGCAAGAAAACAGCAAGCACCACGATCATCACAAGACCAAGGCCGCAGTTCAGCATATAGGTAGGGCTGCCCACAAAGCGCTTGAGCTCACGGCGCAAAAGCGCACCGTTGGCACTCCCCGCCTTGGCTTCCTTTTCTACGTATTTGCGCTTGGCCGTGCCGGGGTTGGCAATGGCCAGCTTTAAAAAGCTGCGCGCCACCAGCACAAAGGTCAGCGCAAACAGCCCCAGCACCATAGCGGTAAAGATCAGCATAGCAAGGGGCTTGCCCTCGGCCGCAAGGCCCATTTGATAAAAGGGATACAACGCTGTTTTCACGCCGTCCGCAAGGCTATCCGCATACAGCAGGATGTCGGTGAGCATGGCCAAGACCTTAGAGTAAAGGAAAAAATACAGCCCCAAAAAGCCCAGTGCCAGGATCACCATCACCACGTTTTTGTTTTTGACTCTGCTGCTGACAAGCGCCAACAAAAAACCAAGCAGGCAAGACAGCGTTAAAACAAAGATCGACAGCACAAAAACGATCAAAATACTGAAAATCCCCCCTAACGGGGTGAGATTTCCGTACATAAACCACGCGATCAGCGCGGGGACCATCACGATCAGCTCATACAAAAGGCCCGTCAGATAAACACCCGCAAGGCGGGCAAACAAAATCACGCGGGGCGGTATGGGCATAGCAAGCAGCATATCGTTATCCTTGGCACCGTAAAGCGTGGTATGGGTGCTGAACACGCTGCCCACCACACCAAGGATCACAGCCACCAAGCTGTTCATCACAAAGGCAAGCCAGCCAAAGCCCGCCGCACACAGCGGCTCGCACAGCATCTTGGCCATATAGAAAAACATCACGCCAAGATAGCCGAACAGTACAAGGTAAAGCACGGCCATTGCGATCTTGCCGCCCTTAGAGCGCCCTTGCTTTTTCTTGCGGTCGGTAAACAAAAACGCAAAGGACTCCATCAGTTGTTTTTTTAGCAACGCCCCGATCATTCGTCCTTATCCTCCAGCTCCAAAAAAACGCTTTCCAGCGAGCTGTCGCCCTTGACCTCATCCATTGCGCCCGAGCGCACCAGGCGGCCGTCCTTGATGATCGCCACCTTGTCGCACAGCTTTTCCGCCACCTCCAAAACGTGAGTGGAGAAAAAGATGGCCGCACCCGCGTCGCACATCTTGCGCATCAGCTGCTTTAACAGGTGGCTGGCCTTGGGGTCAAGCCCCACAAAGGGCTCGTCCATCACGATCAGCTTGGGGGCGTGGATCAGCGCGGAAATGATGGCCAGCTTCTGCTTCATACCGTGAGAATAAGAGGAGATGTTCTGCGCCAGCGCGGGGGTCAGCTCCAGCATTTCGCCGTATTCGCGGATGCGGCTTTGCCGCACGTCGGCGGGCACGCCAAACACGTCGGCCACAAAATTGAGAAAGCCGATACCCGTCATATAGTCGTAAAGATCGGGGTTGTCGGGAATATAGGCCAGCTGCTTTTTGCAGGCAATGGGATCCTCTTTTATAGAAACGCCGTCCAAAAAAATTTCGCCCTTATCAAAGCCAAGAATGCCGCAAGCCGCCTTGATGGTGGTGGTCTTTCCGGCACCGTTGTGCCCGATAAATCCATAGATCTCTCCGGGGGCAATGTGCAACGACAGATCGTCCACCGCCTTTTTCTCGCCGTAGCATTTGGTCAGATGTTGAATATTCAGCATAACGTTCTCCTTTTTTTGTGATGCAGCACGTGAGTTCTCCTTCAGTATACCGCAATTCCTTCTTCTTGTCAATCAAAAAAGGGCGAAAAGCGCCGACTCTACGAAAAGGAGAGTCGGCGCCGCCCTTTACCCCGTCAACGGGGTGAGTTTCAGTTGGTTTCGGGCAGATTGATCGTTACCTCGGTGCGGTACAGCATACCGCCCGCATCAATGTCGTTATAGCCGATATACAGCACGCCGTTCACGCAGCAGACGCTCTGGGCAGAGCCCACGCCCTCGGGCAACAGCGCGGCGCCCACGTAGGTGCCGTCGGTCTTGTAAACGGCCAGATTGTTACTGCCCGACTGCACGAAATACAGGTAAGTGCCGTCGCACTCCATGCCCTGCTTGGTGTAGCCGCTGCTGTGACCCGTATAGGTCTCCAGCTTGTTGAAATCACCGTCTGTCAAAGCAAAATCATAGGTGCCCGAAAGGCCAAGGAAATAGCGATCCTGCACCGCGTCATAGGCAATGGCGTAAACTTTGTATGCAAGGGTCACGGTTCTTTTTGCCGTCATGGTGGCGGCATCCAGCACCGTGAGCTTTTTGGCATCGCTCTTGTTATGCACCACCAGGATCTCCCCGGTACGGCTGTTGTAGGTCAGGTCGTTGGAAATACCCATCTCAAGACCCTCAAAGGTAGCCAAAATCGCACCCGTTTGGGGGTTAATTTTGTAAATGACCGAACGATAGCCGGTGCTGTCGTCGTTGTTCATGGCAAGGTAGATGTGGGTGCCGTCGCTGCAGCTGCCCTGGGCTATCTTACACAGCGCCTCCGCGCTGTCGGTGTGGGTAGGCAGCACGGTCACGGTGGTGGGCGTTGTGATATCAATGGGCTTCGGCGCGTTCAGCACGGTCTTGTAGAGGGTGCCGCCGCTCCCATCAAAATAGCCGATGTAGAACACGTCGCCGACGTGGCAGATGTTCTCGGCCTCCTTGGCGGTCTGAGGCAGGTCCAGTCGGGTCACGTACGCGCCCTGCTTATCATAGACCATGATGCAATTGATGTTATACTGCAAGAAGTAGATGTATTTGCCGTCCACGTCCATGCCCTGCTTGGTGTAACCGGTCTCCACACCCTGATAAAGGTCGCCCACCTGCTTGAAGTCGGTATCCAGCTTAGCGAACCGATAACCGTTGGAAAGGCCCACCCAATAGCAGTTTTCGTCGATATCATAGGCCATGGAGTAGATCTCCAGATCCAGGGTGACCTGCCGCTTGACCTCCAGACTGTCACCGTCCAGGATCGTGATCAGCCGACGGACGGGGGCATTATGCACCGCAATGATCTCATTGGTCATGGGATTGTAGCAAAGATCGTTGGCGTGGGCAATGTGCAGGTCTTCAAAGGTGGCGACCACGGCGCCCGTGGCCAGATCGTATTTGCGAATGATGGAGACCGAGTCGGCATTGCCGCTGTAGCCATCGTTGATGGCCACATAGTAGTACTTACCGTCGGTGCAGGCGCCCTGCACGATGCGGCAAAGCACGCCGTTGTGATCGGTAAAGGTCTTGAGGGGGGTCAGCACCGTCATTTCAATATTCTGCTCAGCGGGCTTGTCGATCAGGTCGGCGGGTCGGGGCTCGGGATCGCCGGGGTCAATGTCGGGGGCCTCAGGCCCCTCACCGGGGGCGGTGATCAGCTGCTGAGTGGTGAAGGGACAGCCCTCGTTCAGGCAACGGCGCACCGCGTAATTCCCTACGATCTGAGGCTCGCCCCACTCGTGACCGCCCGTGGCGGGACGCGAGGCCATGGGCGCGCGATAGGTGACGTTGCAAAGGGTGCAGGTGCCGCTCTTGTAGGCGGGAGCGTAGCAGGTGGGCTCGGCCACCACCGTGAAATCTCCCTCGTGAGGGGCGGTGACCCTGTAATCGCACCCCGCGCGGGCACAGGTCACGGCATGGTTGGCATCGGTGGAAAGACCGCCGGCGGCATCCTCCGCCGCATCGGTATAGCGCGGCTGATGACCCAAGGGCTCCACAGGTGCGGGCACGCCCGCACGGCCGCAGGCAATGCAATTGCGCTCCGCGGTTCCCTCCTGCTCGCAGGTGGGGGCCCGCAAAACAGTGCCCGTCAGGGCGAACTCGCAGTCAAGGGCCTTGATGGCGCTGCCCCTTTTCAGGATCTCATCGCAATCGGTGCAGACCGTGTCGCCGGTGTAGCCCGCCTTGCCGCAGGATGCGGAAACGGCGTTTTGCAGAGCGGTCTCGGCATGGGTGCAGGCCGCCTCCTCGGGGGGCGCATCGGAGGGCGCAGGCTCCTCGCCGCAAGCGACAAGGGCAAGCGCCGCCAAGGTCAATATCAGGCAAAAAAGCAAGCGAAGCAGATGTTTCATGGTCCCTCCTTTCGGGGTTGCTACTGTATTTATTGTAGCAAACCGCTCGTCGGTTGTCAAGAAAAAATCGCAACGGTCTGCGTTTTTGGCGACAAAGATCGCAAAAAAAGAAATCGCACCAAGCCGAGGCTTGGTGCGATTTCTTTTTTTGCAATGTTGAAAGTTGTGCAAAAAGCGGCTTGGAATAAGGCTTTGGGGCCACTTAAAACCTTATTTGTTTTTTAATGTGGTAACCGATGAAACGAGCATTCTGCGAAGTTCAATACATCTTTTTTGAAAATTATCAAATTCTGCTTTGGTAATGCTATCAGTTTCATACAAAAGTTCAAGCCAATATTCGCTCTCATTACATTCTTTGAGTGCGATTTCAAACTTTGAAATGAAGTCTTTTGTGCCTTGCGCATATTGTGCTTCATGAACATTTGCACCAACAGATGTTCCGCAACGCAGAAGCTGGTTTATCAAAGCGGATTCCACGCCGTTGTTCTTCAAAGTTCGGCAAAGAAACACAATATCTTTGGCAAATTCTTTGGATTTTGTTCTAAGCACGCTATCAGCCATATTGACCCCTGTAACTTCAAACTTGGCGAAGCCGATCATAACTACGCGAAGCGTATTATAACTCATAACTCGTTTCGCAAGTGGAGAACAAGAAGTTATGAGTTTAGAGTAATGAATTTGGCCTCGCCAAATGTTATGATATGACCGTTTCTGCGAAACGATCATAGTTGAGTTTTGCTATGCAAAACTCATTCCCACTCGATGGTGCCGGTGGGCTTGGGCGTCAGGTCATACAACACGCGGTTGATGCCCTCGACCTCACCCGTGATGCGGGCAACGATCTTGTGCAGAACGGCGTAGGGGATCTCCTCAACGGTGGCGGTCATAGCGTCCTTGGTGTTGACGGCGCGGATAATCGCGGGCCAACCCTCGTAACGGCTCTCGTCCTTGACACCAACGCTCTTGATATCCGGAACGGCGATGAAGTACTGCCAAACCTTTTCGGCAAGGCCGGCCTTATCAAACTCGTCACGCAGAATGGCATCTGCCTCACGCAGGGCGTGCAGACGGTCACGGGTGATGGCACCAAGGCAACGGACGCCCAGTCCGGGGCCGGGGAACGGCTGACGGTAGACCATAGCGTGGGGCAGACCCAGCGCCTCACCTACAACGCGAACCTCGTCCTTAAAGAGAAGCTTCAAGGGCTCGACCAGTGCAAACTTCAGATCCTCGGGCAGACCACCCACGTTGTGGTGGGACTTGACGGCCTTTTTGCCCTCGGCGGCCTTGATGGATTCCAGAATGTCGGGGTAGATGGTGCCCTGAGCCAGAAACTCTACGCCCTCCAGCTTGCGTGCCTCGTCGGCAAACACCTCGATAAATTCCTTACCGATGATCTTTCTCTTCTTCTCGGGCTCGGCAACGTCCTTCAGCAGATCAAGGAAGCGGTCAGTGGCATCGATATAAACAAGGTTGGCATCCAGCTCCTTGCCAAAGATCTCGACGACCTGCTCACTCTCACCCTTACGCATCAGACCGTGGTTAACGTGAACGCAGGTCAGCTGCTTGCCGATGGCCTTAACGAGCAGCGCCGCAACAACGGAGGAATCTACGCCGCCCGAAAGCGCCAACAGAACCTTTTTGTTGCCCACCTGGGCACGGACGGCCTCGACCTGTGCGTCGATAAAAGCGGCGGCCAGGGCGGGGGTGGTAATGCGCTCCATTTCAGCGGGGCGTACGTTTGCGTTGAAATCAATCATTTTACAATTCCTCCCACACACAAAAGTGAAATTTTTATACACTTTATCATACCACAATTTTTTTGGAATTTCAAGAGGGATACCAAAGAAAAATTGCCAAAAAATGTAAAAAGTTGAGGCCCGTTTCAAAAGCATTTTTCGTCAGGGTGACGAAGGCGCAGCGGCGTGCCGGCGCTGTTGGAGCATCCCGCTCCATCCAAAGGGCGGCTCCTTGGGTGCAGCAAAGTCCGCCTTGGCTGCGCCGTGTACGCAAAAAGGCACCCACGTGGTGCCTTTTTTGCGTTTTTATTCCGCTGTGTCAACGGCAACGTACATGGCAGGACGAACGCCCACGTAGCGGTATTCCCTCTCCCACGTCACAAAAGCTTTTGCGTCACAATCCGCCAATATCCATTTGCCGTCCTCAGACACATCCCGCGTGAAATACGTGTAAACGTAGGAATAGTCAAGATCCTCCATTTGATAATCCAATATCTGATGGTCGTTGTAGGACGTGTCGCTGCCGGCAAAGATCTGTGCCGCCTTGCAATACTGCTCCAGCTCGGCACGACTTGGCAAAAACAGCTTGTCGGTAAGCTGCTCGGCCTCTCCGTCCACTGTCAGCTCATACACAAACGTCTGCATCCGCGCAAGCTCCGCCTCATCAAACAGCAACTCCAACGCCTTTAACGTGCGGCGCACCTCAGAGCGCTCTTTCAGGGAAAACGAGGACGGCGCAAGGATCGACGTTAAAATATCGTCGGAAAGCAACAGCGCCTTGCCATCCTTTACCGCGATCACCGTCCAGGAAAGCGGATTTTCGCCAAGCTCGCCGGGGGCGTCGGCTTGCGCGCCCATGATCACGCGCTCTCCGGACTGCAGATCGGTAAACCGGATGGCCTCGTACTGCGCGGCGGCATCCCTAAAATCGCCAAGGGCAGCAAGCTGCTCGCGTGCGGCACGGTAGTCGCCGTTTTCTGCGCACTGCATCGCAGCCTCATAGCGCTCCGCCCGTTCTGCGGGGAACACCGCAAACGCCAGCACTGCCACAACAGCCACGATCAAAATATACACAGCGGGCAGGATCAGCGTATGCCAAACCTTGGCCCCCTCGCGCACCCAATAGACCGCGCGGCTTACAAACAAAAACAGCGTGCCGATCACCGTAATGACACTGGGAAAGATCACGGGCAGATGATCGCCCATAGCGCTTGTATCACCAAGCACGCCGTACAGCACCAAAAACACCGTCACTGCCGCAACAAAGCTGCACACGGCGCCCACAACGCCAAGCTTTGTTTCACGGCGGATGCCGTCATAGATCAGCAATATGGGGAAGTAGTAGATCGCATACATCACAACGACCAGCAGGCCGATCAAAAGCTCTGCGCTTGCCGTGCCCGCGCCCCACAGCATCCACCACATGCCCACCATAATATTAAAGGGCAGATAGGCCACAAGCGTGATCCTGCGCAGCATTGCCACAAGCGATCTTTGCCCGAACAGAGCAAGCACAGCCGGCACTAAAAACACGCCGACGGCCAAAATACCGGGGAATATCATACTGCTTGGCAAATTGCCAAGCATCAGGATCATACCCACAAAGGCCAGCAAATAGCACAGCACCGAAGAGATCTGCACCATTTTATCAAAGCCGGGCATATCCAGGGGCTCGTCATAGGTGGTCTCTCTTACGCCAAAAGAGCCGTCACCGTATTCAAATATCTCAAAGGTCGCCATGATCCTTACCTCTTTCTTGTTTCTATTATTTACATTATAGCACCTTTATTCCGCAAAGTCAAATCTTTTCGCAGCAAATCCTTTTGGGGTCGACGCCAAATGCATTAGTGCGCTTTATTTCCCACCCACATACCACTCAGAATCCACCAAAATGATTTTATTTGTAAACAACAGCGCATCACATTCCACCAAGCAAAAGATTCCCGTTTGGCGGCAAGCGCCGTAAAGGCTTGACAAATCCCCCGAAAGCGGGTATAATAAAGAAAAGCTTTTGCAAAGGAGGTACCGCCGTGAATGCCGTTATGAACGAAGCAGATTTTCGCAAATTGCCGGGCACCGCAGGCCGTGCCTTTTTGTTGTTTGGCAAAGAGGATTATCTCAAGTCCCACGCCATCAAAAGTATCCGTCAGCGCATTTGCGCCGACCCCGCCTTTGCGGTTTTTAACGACATCACACTGGATGCCTTGGATTTTACCCCCGACAAGCTGCTGGATGCCATGACGCCGCCGCCCATGATGGCCGACGAGCGCCTGATCTTGATCCGCGGATTGGACTTTAACGCCATGAAGCAGGGTGAGGTCGAGGCCTTGATCGAAACGCTGGCACTGCTGCCGGAATATGACTACAACACGGTTTTGATCCACGTGGCGGCAGGCTGCATTGACGAGGGTTTTTTGCCCAAAAAGCCCTCACCGCTATTCAAAAAGCTATCCGAGGCCGTCACGCCCGTCCAATTCGTTCCACCCACCGACAGCCGTCTTGCCGCGTGGGTCGGCAAGCATTTTGCGCACCTTGGCGTCAACATTTCCCCCGCCGATTGCGCCTTTTTCACCGACTATGCGGGCAACAGCATGTACCTGCTTGCAAACGAGATCGAAAAGGTGGCCTATTACGTGCTTTCCAAGGGGCGCAACGTTGCCTCTGCCGAGGATATCCGTCTTGTGGCCGTCCCCGAAATGGGCACCGATGCCTTTGCGCTTTCCAACGCCATTTTGGCAGGACGGAGCGCCGACGCCTTAAACGCCCTTGCGGTGCTGAAATTCGAACGCACCGAGCCCACCATCGTTATGGCCGACATCTCCAAGACCTTTTGCGACATACAGATCGTGCGCACCTATCTGGACGCAGGCAAAAGCGTAAAGGAGATCTCCGGGATCTTGAAAATGCACGAATACAAGACAGGGCTTTTGGCCAAGGCCGCAAGCCGCCTTGATCCGGCTCGTCTTTCCCGCGCCATTGCGCTGTGCACAGAGGCCGACGCCGCCGTAAAAGGCGCTTCAGCAGGCTATACCGCCATCGAAAAGCTGATCGCCTCTCTATAAAACACAAGCCCCACGGCCGCCTGCGGGCGCGGGGGTTTTTGCCGCCCAAAGTGGGCGCGTTAGGGGGGGGGTTTTTAAAAAAGGGCCCCCCATGGCCCCCC
>JAZQWJ010000047.1:0-32386 GCA_045632285.1 Eubacteriales bacterium
GTCGATTTCTCGACCCGTTGCGGGGTTTTCTTATACTTTCAGGCTTTCATCCGCCACCAGCTGACGTGCCCACGTGCCACGCCTTAGCAGCAGAGCGCCCAATATAAATTTGATCGCTTCTACCCCTTGGCAGATCACAAACATCCAATGGATGCCAATACCTGTCAGATAGGCCAATGCCAGTGATACCGGCATGACCACGCACCACATATACACACTGTCAAACAGGATCGTCACCATCACCTTACCGCCGGAGCGAAGTGTGAAATACGCCGCGTGCGCAAAAGCACGAAAGGGGGTGGCCAGGGCCGTTATGATGATCATAAAGGTCGCCAGTGCTCGCACGGCATTCCCGGTGTTGTACAACATCGGAAACAGCCACGAGGAGCCCACCAGCAGCAAGCTGATACCCGCCGAGCAAGCCACCGAAAAGGCCAGCATCTTGCGGCCGGCATCCTTAGCCTCCTCCAGCTTGCCGGCGCCAAGCAAATTGCCCACAATGATCGAGATCGAGGTACCAAGCGCCAGATACACCACGCTGAACAGGTTATCGATGGTAGAGTTGATGTTTTGCGCGCCCACCACGTCAAGGCCGCGGGTAGAATAGCATTGGTTGCGCATAGTGATCGCCAAAGACCAGAACAGCTCGTTGATCATCAACGGCAAGCCCTTTAGCATAATACGACCCATCAGCACGCGGGGGACCCGCATCGAGCGATAAGCCCCCACCAAAAAGCCGCACTTTTGGGTGTGCGTGTGCCCCCATACCGTCAACACCGCAAGCTCAACAAAGCGCGAGATCACGGTGGCAACAGCTGCGCCCCGCACACCAAGTGCCGGCACACCGAGATAACCAAAGATCAGCACCACGTTCAGCACAAAATTGGTCGCGACCGCCGCAATGCTGGCAACCATCGGCATCATCGTTTCACCGGTCTCACGCATCGTCGAGGCGTACACCTGCGAAATGGCATAGGGCACAAGTCCTATCAGCATCACGTGCAGATAATCAAGCCCCTCCGACAGGGTCAGCGCAAGGTCGCCCTCGGCACTGCCATCGTGCAGGAACATATTGATCAGGCCGCTGCCAAACAAGGCAAAGACCAAAACGCCCAAAACGGCAGCCAACAGATCGATCAGCAGCTTAAAGCGAAAGGTATGTCGCACGCCGTCACGGTCGCCAAGCCCGTGATACTGTGCCGTAAAAATACCCGCCGCCGAAACAGCGCCAAAGATCATTAGATTGAAAATGAAAATAAACTGATTCACGATCGACACGCCTGACATAGATTCGGTGCCAAGGCTGCCTACCATAATGTTATCCAAAAGGCTGACAAAATTGGTAATGCCGTTCTGTATCATGATAGGAACGGCAATGGCCAACACGGTGCGATAAAAGCGCTTGTCGCCGATGTATTTTTTCAAAACCATAAAAAGCTGTAAAATCTCCTATACGTGTTGCGTTTTTTGTGACAAGCCCCCTGTCACTTTCCCTTTTCCAAGGCGCTACAACGCCTTTGCTTTGCGGGCGTAATACCAAAGGCCTCTTTAAACGAGCGGCTGAACGTGTAGACCGAGGCATAGTGCAGCAGCTCTGCCACCTCACCCACAGAAAGCTTGCCCTCGCCAAGCAAAAGCCGCGCCGCCTCCAATCGGCGGGTACGGTAATAATGCAGCAACGTTTCGCCCGTGACCTGATGAAACAGATCAGACAGATAGCTGTAATGATAGCGCATAGCCTCAGCGATCTCAGAAAGCCCCTGCATCGTATAAATGTGAGTATCGATATAATGCATCATCTGATAGCAAAGCTCCTCTTGCTTTCCAACGCCAAAAACATGCTTAGTAGATGCAACGCTGCGGAAATCCCGCAGGACGTACAGCACGATCTGCTCAAGCAACGTGGCAAGCAGCCGCTCGGCAAAGGGCTCGGTGCTATCCACCTCTGCAATGGCCTGACCCACAAGATTGCGCACGCGGTCATCGCAAAACACGCGCCGCTCTGCGCCTGCTGCACGAACGGTCAGCTCCTCTAACAACGGCTTCAGGGCTTCGTCGTTGGTATTAAAGGAAAAGAAATCATATTTCAAGGGATCGGAGGCATCCGGAATAATGCCGTGAAAATCCCCGGGGAAGGAAAGGTAGATCTCTCCCGCACCAATGGGTACCGATACACCGTTGGTCTGCACAGTCCCCTTGCCTGCAGTGGCAACGGTCAGTTCAAACCAATTCAAATGGCTGTGGGTTGCCACAACAGTGCCTGCGGCACAGTATAATCGCCCGATCTGAAACAGCTGTGTCGTGCCGTAGACCCGCGGCGACATTACATAAGAGTGATCCAAATGATATCTTTTCTCCACAGCTCTTGCTTCTCCGGCCATAGTTCGCCCCCCCTTCAGATCTTCTCTATTATACCCGTCCCCACTTCAAAAGTCAATAAAAACAACACATATTTTTTATCAAAATCCGCTTTCAAAGCAAAAATCCAAAAAAATGCAACGTTTTTGAGAAAGAAATGCTATTTACAGCGCAGGCTTCCTATTTTATAATGAAATCACCATAAAAATATTGGAGGGTTTCAATATGAAAACACATGTTGTTGCTGTCATCGGCTGTGGCCGTATTGCAAACAATGCCCATTTCCCCGCAATGGCCAAAATGGAGGGTGTTCGCGTAAAGTATGCCTGCGACCTGATCCTTGAAAAGGCAGAAGCCGCCAAACAAAAGTACACCTTTATCGAGCAGGTGATCACCGACTATAACGTGGCGCTGAGCGATCCCGAGGTCGAGGCCGTTTTTGTGCTGACCCCCAACTACGCGCACTATACCGTAACAATGGATGCTCTGCGTGCCGGCAAGCACGTTATGTGCGAAAAGCCCATCACCGTGAACTACGCGCTCTCCAAGGAAATGGCTGACGAGGCCAACAAGCGCGGTCTGATGCTGAATATCGGCGTGTGCAACCGCTATCACAAGTCGGTGGAGCTGCTGGAGGAGATGAACCGCGAGGGCAAGTTTGGTAACATCTACCACGTTTATTGCTCCTTCCGTGATTTCCGCTCTATCCCCGGCCTTGGCGGCGCCTTTACCACCAAGTCGCAGTCGGGTGGCGGCGCGCTGATCGACTGGGGCGTGCACTTCCTTGACCTGATCCTTTACGTATTGGGCGGTGCCAAGCTGCAGACCCTGACCTGTGACGCTTACAGCGAGATGGCAAAGGATATGAAGTCCTACAAGTACCGCTCGATGTGGGCAGAGGATACCAAGGACGTGGAAACCGGCACCAACGACGTAGACGACTTTATCACCGGCCACATCCGCACCGACCGCGCCACCGTCTCCTTTAACGGTGCTTGGGCGCAAAATCTGGATCAGCGGGATATGTACGTTGACTTCCTTGGTGACAAGGGCGGCGCACGTCTCGACTATGGAAAGCAGTTCGTATTCTGCAACGGCGAGACCCTGGAAAGCAAGCAGAGCGAGCACGAGATCCCCAATATGTACCGCCGCGAGGACGTAGATTTTCTTGCCTCTATCGACTCCGGTGTAAAAAACCGCAACCACATCGATAACGTGCTGGAAAGCGCTAAGCTGCTGGATGCACTCTACCGCTCTGCCGAGCAAAAGCGTGAGCTCCGCGGTAACGAGATCTAACGGAAAGTGGCATAACGGTATGAAAAAAATTGGTTTTATTGATTATTACCTCAGCGAGTGGCACGCCAACAATTATCCGAACTGGATCAAAGAAGCAAACGAAGCACTGGGCACCGATTACAAGGTCGCCTACGCTTGGGCAGAGCTGGATAGATCCCCTCTTGACAGTGTGACCACCGCCGAGTGGTGCGCAAAATTCGGCGCCACACCTTGCACCACGTTAGAGGAGCTTTGTGAAAAAAGCGACGTACTGCTGATCCTTGCCCCCTCCGACCCCGAAAAGCATCTGCCCTATGCCAAGGTGGCGCTGACCTACGGAAAGCCCACCTATATCGACAAGACCTTTGCCCCCAATCTTGCCGAAGCCAAGGAGATGTTTGCCATCGCCAAAGCACACGGCACGCCCTTTTTCAGCTCCTCTGCCCTGCGCTATGCCACCGAGCTTGACAGTGTAGAGGATTGCTATCGTATGATGACCACGGGCAGCGGCCGCTCGGCAGACGAATATATCGTTCACCAGACCGAGATGGTGGTAAAAAAGCTGGGACTTGGCGCCACCCGTGTCAAGGCCGAACCTTGGGGTGAGGACGAGGTGCTCTTCTATGTTAGCTACGACGACGAGCGTTCCGCCGTTATGAGCTACACGCAAAAGGCCTCTCCCTTCACACTGTATATGGTGGGCAAGGAAAAGACAAGCTGGAAGAAGGCAGAGTCCGCCTTCTTCCCCGCTCTCCTTGCCGACATTCTGCGCTTCTATGAGGAAAAAGCGGTCAGCTTTGACCCCGCACAAACGCTTGAGATCATGCGCATCCGCGAGGGCGTGCTGCAAGCACGGCTCACCCCCGGCAAGTGGCTTACGATCTAAACTTCATTCGGGATCTCCGCTGCTGAGATCCCGAATTTTTTCGCACAGTATTGACGAAGCCATACGTTTTCGTTATAATAAAGATAATGACCTGTAAAGGAGCTCTTACTATGGCAAAGATCGTTGGCCCCGGTTCACTAAACGTTGATATCACAGGCTTTGCGCCCCACCTTCCCATTGGAGGCGAGACTACAAAGGGCACCACGCTCCGCTTCAGCCCCGGAGGCAAAGGCAGCAACCAAATGACCGCCGCGCACCGCGCAGGTGCCGAGGCTCTGCTCATCGGCCGCCGCGGCGCCGACTTTATCGGCTCGATGCTGGATAAGCATTATATCACCGAGGGGATGTCTCAACGGCACATCGTGGCCGCCCCCGACGACGAAACAGGCAGCGCGCTGATCGAAATCGACGAGCGGGATGCGCAAAACCGCATCATCGTGATTCCCGCCGCCAACGAGCACGTCACTGCCGAGGCGGTCTACAAAGCCGAAGCAGATTTTGCCGATTGCGACGCCGTGTTGACCCAGCTTGAAACCACCACCGAGGCCGTTGTGGCCGCCAAGGAGCTGGCGCAAAAATACAGCAAGCCCTTTATTTTAAACACGGCCCCCTTTGTTCCCCTGCCCACCTCTCTTTTCGATGGCATCGACTACGTCACCCCCAACGAAAGCGAGGCCGAGCAGTTCACGGGCATCAAGGTGGAAAGCCTTGAGGATTGCCGCGCAGCGGCCAAAGCCTTTTTTGAAATGGGTGTAAAAAATGTGATCATCACCCTTGGTGTACGCGGCGCTTACTTCACCGACGGCAAGCGCGAGATCACAGTTCCCTCTATCAAAATGAAGGCAGTAGAGACCACCGGTGCGGGCGACGCCTTTAACGGCGGCTTTGCCACCGCCATTGCCGAGGGTGCGGATGTTGAGACCGCTTTGCAGTTTGCCACCTGCACCGCGGCCATTTCCGTTACTCGCCTTGGCGCGGCGCAATCTATGCCCCACCGTGATGAGATCCTTGCCCTGATGGCAAAGGAGTTTGGCAAAACACTTTAAAAAGCGCAAAGAAGCGCCCCGCTTGGGGCGCCTCTTTGCGCTTTTGTAGCCAAATTTACGATACGTATGCATTATTTTGTGACAGGATGCGCGTTAATATAGTCCTCCAATATCCCGGCAGCAACCCCCACTTGGTGGGCGCAAGGGCGGACGCGATAGTACTCTGCAGTGCGTGCATCAGGCTCCGGATGGGTGGTGGCGCGCTTTTCACCAAGTAATTCGCGGCACACAATAGTCCCAAATTCTGCCTTAAAGGCGTTGCAAAGCTCCTGCACCAAACGATAATGCTCTGCTTTAGCCGAGGCATCGGATCGGTCGTCGTAGCCATACAAAAAGCCCAACACCATACACATCCCCGACACAGCGCCGCAAACCTCGCGCTGGCGTCCAAGCCCTGCGCCAAAGGGAGCGGCCAAGCGGTATGCCGTCTTTTGTTCCAGATCACAAAGGTCTGCAAAGGCAACCAATACCGCTTGCGCGCAGTTGGCGCCCTCCATAAACAATGCAATAGCCCTTTCTTTTCTTGTCATAGTCTCACTCCAACGTTAAGCTGTCACAATGCAGAAAATCGTGGGCCTCTAACAGCGAGCCCGCAGGGATCACCTTGGAGGCACCGCATTTTTTACAGGTCACACGCACACCCTCGGCCAACACCTCGGCGTCATATTCGCGGGTCTCATCCTCGCCGCAATGGCAATGGATCTTCCCCTCCTCATCCAGATCGCGGATCACAAACAACACGATCTCCAGCACCTGCGGATCGGTCACAGCCTTTTCAGCCTCCTCGTGCAAGGCTGAAAAATCGGCAATGCCGTTCTGCTCCATCAGGTCAAGCAGCTGCAGCTCTACGCGAGAAAGCTCCGCCTTAACGTGGTTGACCTCACCCATTTGGCAAATATTGATATCCGAATAGGGACACGGAAGCGAAAACAGCTCCTTACCAAAAAAGATCTTTTCACTGACAGTATAGTGATGGGGATTGGGGCACAAAATGCAGGGTACGGTCAAACGGATCTTGCCGTCTCCCGTGGGTGCAGCCTCCATTGCGCTTTTCCCGCAATCGCATTTCAAGCGCACCATCGAGCCCTTCAGCGCAAACATACTGACGGCGCTCATCACGCCGCCACCGCAATGGGGGCACCGATATGCCAGCGTTGTTTGTTTGGATTCAAGAACCATAATAATTTCTCCTATCAAACGTGAGATCAAAAAATGTCATAGCTATCAAGTACATCGTAATTATACCCAAAGCAAAGCTGCTCTACCCATCCGTTGTACCAAGCGGCATAAGCGCTGTCATACAGTCTCATACGGGCCTCGACCTCTGCAAAGCTCATACCGTTGCCTGTATAGATCAGAACGTAGGTCGCATTTCCCGCCTCTACACGGCCGTGGTCGCCCACGTTGCGTCCGTCGGAAAACAGCCATTGAGAAATTGCAGCGACACCCGTATTGCTTGGCGTTAAGCTGCTTTCCTCGCCATAGCTGCCAACGCCACTGTCGCGCAGCGTTTGCGGAACAGGCGCAGCACGCAGGGCTTCTAAAACCCTGCTGACCGTTGCCTCGTTGGGTTTTCCACCTGCATATGGGATCACCAGATACGCCATATTGCGCGCAGGAGTATCATCGCTTAAGCCGTTGGCCTTTGCATACTCCTTGATCTGCGCGATGCTGATGGCTGACTCAAGGTCTCGATTGATCGTGCGAGAATGCTCGGATGCCAAGGTCTCCAGCTCATAGCACCTTTGCAGATCTGTCTCCGTCATCAACGGCCCAAACAGGCGCTGCAAATAGGCCTCAGCCTCCATTCCATAGGTCGCCGCCTCATAGCGTAGCGAGGTCATCCTGCTTTCAATAGCGCCTTGCTGCTCTGCGCTCAACGCAATGCCTGCACGATCGGCAGCCTCACAATAGATCAGCATTTCCGAAATCTTTTGCAGGGTAGAATTCATCAAAACGTCATAAAAGGATCTCCCGTCCCGATAGCTTTGATCGTGCAAGGATCTTGTTGCATCATAAGGCACCTGCTTTTCCATTTCAACGATCAATGCGCCCCCGTAGCTATAAAACCAATAGGACATCATACCGGGGGTCACAGTAAAATGATCGGTGCGCATAGCTACGGCATCATCATAAACGGGCACGCCCTCGATCATAGAAAGGCCGGCACTAAGCGGCACGTCACTGCCGCGAGAGCAAGCAACGATCGGCATAGCAATGGCCAACAGCAGGCCGATACACAACACTCTTGCAGCAAAAAACGCCATACGGTTGCCTTTTTTTGATACCATCTCGTCACTCTCCCTTATGCCAGAATATGGCCCGGGACGGTAACGTGCCCGAGCCATATTGCTCAAATTTTAAACCTTATCAAAGCTTGAGATCATCAAGAACGTCAAACTTATCGGCAATGCTCATGCCGGCATTCTTGTGCTTTTCGATAGCACTGTCGATATCAGCCTTAAGGTCGGCAGCAGACAGCTCGTTGCGGATCTTGTAGTACCAAGCCTCGCACTCGTCACCTGCATAGTACATCACGTGATAGCCATACTCAGACTTCACGTAAGACATCTCGCCCTCAACGCGGCTCTTATCAAACATCCAGTCGTTGAATTCCTTTACCATCTGGTCGGGCTCAACGCCATAGTAGAACACGTTGCTGTCACCGGTATACATCTCACCGTAGGTCTCAAACACGCTCTTTTCGATATGATCGTAAGCGGTGCCATCCTCCTTGGTCTTGCCGATCACGTTGCCCTCGGTCTTCATAGCCTCGATCAGTTCCTTAGCCATCGCCTCTGCAGACAGCACACCGTCGCGGGCCAAAACCTTGTCAGCCAAGATCTTTACGTCGCCGGAAAGCTTATCGGTAGAGGTCTTGCCATCAAAATCCTCTGCCTTGAACAGGATGTGACCAACGCTGCGAACCAGCTCGTCATTGCGGTGGTTGGTGCGAAGCATCACACCGGAGCCGTACTTAGAGGTCACAGCCTTATAGGCGTTGTCACCGGTGGTTACAACATCCTGAGTATCGTTCTTCATGCCCACGTCGCCGTTTACACGGACGTTGGTCGTGGTCTTATTGTCGCCCTCGCCCTCGGTCTTGGTCTCAAACAGCCAAGCATCCAGGCCGGTCAGTGCGCCCACAGGCTTGCCGTAATTGGTAACGGTGGCATCCTCCTGGATCTTTCTGGCGGTCTCGTCGCACTTCTTTACGTCCTCATCGGTCAGCGTGTAATCTTCACCCTTAGAGGCCTTGATCTTATCCTTCTCGTCCTGCAGAACCAGCTCATAGAGCTTGTTCAGGTACTCGTCGGCGTTCTTGCAAGCAGCCAGCTGCTCGGCATAGCCCTTGTACTTTTCCTGCTGAGCCTTGTACTCGGCAGCCAGCTTCTCGTTCTCAGCCTTTGCCTTTTCGGCATCCTTGTTGGTAGAGGGCTTGAAAGAAGCGGTAAAGGTATAGCCAACGTAATCCACATAGGTCTCATAATCAGCCTTGTGGTCGTTATAGTAAGCATTGATGCGGTCTACGTTATCCTTGATAGCGGCCTCGTAGCCCTCGGTCTTTTCAGCAGTGTAGAGAGATGCCAGCTGCATCAGCTCCATCATATCCTCCACGTCGCCGCGCTTAACGCCGGTGCCGTACTGCATCGCATAAAATGCATCTGCGGTATAGCCGTACAGTGCGCCATAAGCCTCAAAGGAATCCAGTTGCAGCTTGATGCTCTCGTAATCGGCATCAGACAGCGCCAGGTTCAAATTCTTGGCCTCCTCGCAGCAAGCAAGGACCTCGATCACCTGCTCCAATGCCTGATTATAGAAGTACTCCAACCAAGTGACGGTCGTGGTCACGCCGGTAATACCGTCGGTCGTTACGCTGTATTTCTGGTCCTTAAGCGGCTTGCTGCTGTCCAGTGCAGTGCCACCGGTACCGGAGCCGATCTGGATGCCGGAGCCCCACTGGCTGTACATATTGACCAGATAGTCGCGCTGGTATGCGACCATGTAGGACATCATCGGCAGATTGACCTCAAAGTTTTCGGTCTCAACAACGTCCTGCATACGCATAAAGGTACCGTTGTTGGCCAAGGTCGTAATCGCAACAAATACGATGATCAGCGCCAAAACGCCAACCAAAATAGCCGTGATCGCCCAAGAAGGCATACCGTTGCTCTTCTTTGCGGCGGGCTTTGCAGCGCCGACAGTTGCGAGAGTAGCCTCGGCTCTCTCATTTCTTACTCTGTTTCCTTTTCCCATTTTTGGAACCACCTTTTTGAAATATTTGTTTATATGTTGCGCGGGCACATCCGCGCAGATGGGCTATTTAAAGCATAGCAGACAGCCGTGTCTGCCATATGACGGCTGTGTGAAGATTACACATCCATAATAACCGGCAGGATCATAGGCTTGCGGCCGGTGCGTTGATACAAAAACTTAGAAAGATCGTCTCTTACGCGGGTCTTCAGGCGCATACGGTCACCGCGATCGCGAGACCCGAGAGCGCTTTCCAGCGAGCGCTTGACGACCTGCCTTGCCTCCTCCATCAGCGCCTCGTTCTCTCGCACGTAAACAAATCCGCGAGAGACCACGTCAGGGCCGGAGATCAGCAAATGATGATCTTCGTCTACAGTAGCGACCACAACGATCAAGCCATCCTGTGCCAAATGCTTGCGGTCACGCAGTACAACGCTGCCAACGTCACCAACGCCATAGCCGTCCACCAGCACCTGACCGGCGGGCACAACACCTACAAAGCGGGCGCCCTTGGCATCGATCTCCAAAACCTTGCCGATCTCAGAGATGAAAATATCACGGTCCTTCATACCCATTTCCAAGGCCAGCTCGCGGTTAGCGGCCAAATGACGGCACTCGCCGTGAATGGGCATAAAATAGCGGGGCTTTGTCAGCGCCTGCATCAGCTTCAGCTCCTCTTGGCAGGCGTGCCCGGAAACGTGTACCGCCATAGCGGAATCGTGCAGCACCTCCACGCCGTTGCGAGAAAGCTCGTTGATCACGCGTCCCACCAGCTTTTCGTTGCCCGGGATCGCGCTGGAGGAAAGAACGACCAAGTCGTTACGGCCCAGTGTGACCTGATTGTGATCCGAATAAGCCATACGGTACAGCGCCGACATCGGCTCGCCTTGGCTACCCGTTGTGATCAGGGTCAGCTGCTCCGGCTTATAGCGCTTGATATCTCCGATATCGATCAGAACGTCCTTTGGAACCTGCATATAGCCAAGCTCCACAGCCGCCCCTACAATATTCAACATACTGCGGCCGGTGACCGCAACCTTTCTTCCGTGCTGCGCACTGATATCAATGATCTGCTGCACGCGATGCACGTTAGAGGAGAAGGTCGCCACCACAATGCGCTTATCGGGGTGGGTATTGAAGATATATTCCATCGATTGCCCCACCTTTTTTTCGGAGGGGGTAAAGCCGGGACGCTCTGCGTTGGTGGATTCACACATCAGCATCAAAACGCCCTTATTGCCAAGCTCACCAAGGCGGGTCAGATTCATCATCTCACCTTGGATGGGCGTGATATCCAGCTTAAAGTCACCCGTATGCACGATCGTACCAAGGGGTGTATGGATGGCAAGACAGCACGCGTCGGCAATAGAGTGATTGACACGAATAAACTCAACGTTTAGTGAGCCTGCGCGCACAGTATCTCCCGCACTGACCGTGCGCAGATCCGGCGCAAAGGGGAGCGCGTGCTCCTCCAATTTATTTTTAATGATACCAAGCGTCAGCTTGGTACCGTAGATCGGAGGCTGAACGCTCCGCAATACATAGGGTATGGCACCAATATGATCCTCGTGCCCGTGGGTCAGAAAAATGCCGCGCAACCGATCTGCATTCTGCTCCAGATAGGTTACGTCGGGGATCACAAGATCCACACCCAGCATATCCTCGTCGGGAAAAGCCAAGCCACAATCTACCACGATCATATCGTTTTGATATTCAATGACCGTCAGATTTTTGCCGATCTCGTGTAGGCCGCCCAAGGGAATAATACGAATTTTACCTTTGTCTTTTTTTACTCTTGGCATAAAATCTCCTTATTTAATTTTCAAATATCCCCGCTACCTCTCTTTTGCTCGGGCACACCGCGCACCTTGCCGCAAAGCAAATGTTAAGCAAGCAGCCGCCGGGAAAACGATTCATACCGCCACAAACGGGCAGCATCAAAAGACCGAACCGCACAGGATCGATCTATCCAACGCCTGTCATCAGACGATTACATTCCATTTTATTATTATACACTATTTTTACGTATTTGTCAAGCATTTCGTTTCTTTTGCAAAAGGGCCATTAAAATAACATTCCCAAAAGCAATCCCACGCCGCACCCCAAAAGCACTCCCGCCAAAAACAGCAGCAACCGCCCCCGACCGCTTCTTTTCGGGGCACAGGGCGCAGATGCTCTCCCGCCGATCAATCGGTTCGCCTCTGCCACCATATCACACTTTTCGGGTATTTTGTTCTGTCTCCTCAGCACAAAATACGCGCTTTCAAACAGCTTGCTTTCCTGCGTTTTCATCACAATGATCTCGCGCTGGCATCCCTTTATCATACCGCCTTCTCCTTTTCTTTTTTGCCCATTTTTGCCACAAAAAAGGCGGTTTAAGCAGGAAATCGCTTTTTTTCTTTGCCTTATCGGCACCATCACAGAAAAAATCCACAAAATTCCATATTTGGGCATTGACAACCATTTTTCGACAGGCTATAATAAAAGGGAAAAGATGTTAATAGGAGGGGAGATATATGAAATCCACCGGTATTACAAGGCAAGTTGACGAGCTTGGGCGCTTTGTGCTTCCCATCGAGATCAGAAGAGCAATGGATATCAACGTAAAGGATACGTTGGAGATCTTTACCGACGAAAATCGCATCATTTTGCAAAAATATCAGCCCGCCTGTTCCTTTTGCAATAACGCTGACGATATCCTGCTGTTTGCCGGAAAGCGCATCTGTCGCAATTGCTTGAATGAATTAAAAAAACTGTAAAAAATCCCGAGAGAAGCACACGCTTCTCTCGGGTTTTTTGAACTCAGGCCCAGCTCATTGTGGTGGGCTTAGCCTCTTCAATGATAACGGGCTTCAAGAAGGCAACCGCCTTGCGCAGGCCCTCGTCAATGCTCATAACGCTATCCTCGTGCTCGATGGAAAGCACGCGGTCGTAGCCGCACAGACGCAGGTTGCTGACCAGATCGCGCCAATACGTCTCGCCGTTTCCGTAACCAACGGTGCGGAATACCCAAGAACGGTGGATCTCGTCACCGTAGTGCTTGGTATCCAGCACGCCGTTTTTGGCGGTGTTGTATTTGTCGATCTTGGTATCCTTGGCGTGCACGTGATAAATGGCACCGGCCAGCTCGCGGATAGCAGCTACGGGATCCATGCCCTGCCAGATCAGGTGAGAGGGGTCAAAGTTAGCGCCGATCACGTCGCCAACAGCCGCACGCAGCTTCAGCAGCGTTTCGGGATTGTATACACAGAAGCCGGGATGCATCTCAAAGGCGATATGGGGAACGTTGTGCGCCTTAGCAAAAGCACCTGCCTCCTTCCAGTAAGGGATCAGCTTTTCGTTCCACTGCCAATCAAGAATGGCAAGGAAGTCCTCCGGCCAAGGGCAAGTGACCCAGTTGGGGTACTTGGCACCCTCGTGATCTCCGGGGCAACCGGAAAAGGTGATCACGGTATCAACGCCAAGCTTTTCGGCAAGCAGAACAGCATTGCGAAAATCCTTGTCAAACTGTGCCGCAACAGCCTTATCGGGATGCAGCGCATTGCCGTGACAAGCCAACGCACAGATCTCTACATCGTATTTTTCAAAGGTCTTTACAAAAGCATCGTATTTTTTAGGATCGGCAAGCAACTCCTCAGGGTTGCAGTGTGCTTTTCCGGGATAGCCGCCGGCGCCGATCTCTACGGTATGCACGCCAAGAGAAGTGAGGATAGACAGTGTTTCGTCCAAGGATTTTGCGCCGTATAGATTTGCAAGAACACTCAGTTTCATAGGTATTTCCTTTCTGCAAAAAGCTTAAGTTATATTTTGGTCGGATATGAAAAAGGGGAGACGCCAAAGGCGTCTCCCCTTTTGGAGAACCCCTTTCGGGGCAAAACATCAATGATTACTGCTCGTTGTTCTCGGCAGGAGCCTCTTCAACGGTCTCGTCAATGATCTGAATCTCGCCCTCGGCAGCAACGTCGTCTGCTGCAACAGGCTTATTCTTCTTCAGTACGATCAGCACTGCAACTGCAACACCTGCAACTGCAACAACTGCACCGGCAATGATCAGGATCAAGCCAAGGGTGCTCAGCTTGCTGACAGTCTGGGTAACAGCGGGAATGTTGGTCTCCTTCATAGTGAAGAAATTGCCTGCCTCGTCAAGGTAGTAAACCTGAGAGCTGCCATTCTGCTGATACTTGGTGTAGGTCTTGCCGTTGATCACAGCAGTACCCTTGTTGGAAATAGCGATCTTACCGCCCTGCTCGTGCCACTGCTCAAGCAGCTCCTTGTCAACCAGGTCAGGATTGATCTGAACCTCATCCTTCTGCTCGGCATCGACCAGAACGTACTTGTTCAGCTCAATAAAGCGATCGATCAGTCTGCTGACCCAAACGATCTCGCTGTTCTCAATGTCGTCCAGCAGCGCACCGCTGTTATCGGTCAACAGGAACTCGTCGGTCTCAACAGGGTTCTTCTCATCGTCAAGGACAACGTTGCCCTCGCCATCGGTCTCGTAGACCTTGTAGTTGATAGCCTCGTCGTAATCGCAGACGTAAAGTCTCAGCAGATCCTCGTAGTGTGCCAGCAGGAATGCCTCCTTCTTGGCAGAATCAGCCATGTAATCAGCGGTTCTCTGATCAACCAAGCCGCCCTCGTCATCAGCGGCATCCAGACGATCCTTGATCACACCGGGCTTGTTGGTGCCGGTGATAGAGCCGTCGCCATTGACCTCAGCAGTGATCTCTGCCTTGATCTCTTCATAAGCAGCTGCCCAAATAACCTCTTCAAGCTCTGCCTCTGCGCGATCGTACAGATCAGCCCAGTGAGCCTGGAGGCCTTCGGGATCAACGTATGCCCACTGATACATAGGCATAGAACCTACGGTAGGCTCCTCAGCGAAACGGAACACTGCCATTTCCTTGTAGCTGATGCTGTGGCCCGTCTGCACGTAGTCAAAGTACTTGGTTTCGTCCCAGTTCTTGTCTACGCCTTTGTTATCTGCATTGTACAGATCAGGGGCAACATTGGGGGGCATATAGTTGGTAGCCTGGTGGTCGGTGTTATCGGTGGTGGGGATACCTGCTCTGGTACCGGTGCCCCAGCAGAACATGCTCTCGATGCCTGCGTTCAGAGAAGGATTGGCAGCGCCTGCGCCCTCAACTGCGGGGGTGTCGATCTGGAAGTTTCTGTCAGCAATGGCATACATATAAGCACTGCCGGCAACCAAGTCAAAGTTGTACTTTGCGTTGGTAGCGTTATTCTGTGCGTAAACAGCCAGAACGATGGTGTCGTCGGACACGTTGTAATGCTCACGGAACTGGGGGAAGTAGTGAGCGTTGGAGGTTGCGCTAACGTTGGTGTTAGCGGAAGCCATAGACTTGCTGTTTGCAGAGGAAACGGTGTCACACTGAGAGGTCCAGAACCAAATGACAGCAAACTCGCCGGGCTTGAGCCAGTGCAGCTGCTCAGAAGCGGGCTTGTTAGCATCATAGTTGGTGGAGCTGGGGTTGATAACGTCGTGCTTCTTCAAGGAAGAGCTGACACCCTCAGAGTAAATGGAACCGGGAACGATGTTGTTCTTGTGGGTGAACTTACCATCGGCCAGATAAGGATTGTCTACACCGTGATACTTAGCGCGAAGCAGAGAGTAGTCATACAGGTTGACCTCTTTGTCGCCTCTGTTATAGATTTCGATGTAGTCGAAGCAGTCGTAAGAATGGAACTTGGAGTCAGACTGCTCGTCAACGGGAAGATCGTTGTATCTATCGTCGTTGGACTTAGAGTTGACCATTACCTCGGTTACGACCAGATCCACGTCGTCATAGTCGGTGGATTCTGTACCGTCAAAGGTCTTAACTCCCTCATTAAGGTCAGCAGCAAATGCGGGTATAGCTGCCAATAGCCCCATAAGCAGCACCACTGCCAAAACGGCAGACATCATTTTTTTCATCAATACGTCCTCCTTTCCCCATTAAAAGTTAAAATAACTTACGATCATCTTCATTTTATTTTCCAACGTATCCTTATAAGCGCCGTAAGTAAACGCCCATTCGCTACCGTTACAAGCGCAGTGCGAGGGCAGCTCACTCATAAAGGCAAGATCGTGGGCGAAAATGCGGCCAAGGTCAAAGATCACCGAACCGCGTATATATTCAAACATATCGGTCTCGTATGGAGAGTCTGCGTACTTCATCTTCATGTTGACCTCAAAGATCTCGGGAGTGGTCTTACGATAGCCCTCGGAAGCCCAGCACTCGAGCACGGCGGTCAGCATAGACAGGGTCTCCTGAGTGTTCAGATCCCAGTCAGCCTTTCTGCCAAAGTTCTTGTAAATGCCGTAGATGGAGAAGGGGTTACCCATGCAGGTGTAGTAGTTGACCTGCTTCTCATCATACTTAGCGGAAGGCAGAACGCCGTATGCAAAGTCAATGTCAAACAGGCTCTGCTTTGCAACGTGTGCACGAGCGGTGAGGAACAGTGCGTTGCCCTTAACGAAAGGAGTCTGGAAGGGCAGGCCGTCACTCTTCTGCACAAAGCAGGAGTCGGTGGTCAACCACTGACCCAAGGTGTGAACAAGCGAGCCTGTTTTGCGTGAGCCGTAATCGGGTGAAATGATCAGAACGCGCTCGTCATCTACCGACTCCACCAACCGCATATTGGCTCCGGTATAAAATGCGTCGATGTGGTATGCGGTAGAGCAGAAGCCATAGCGGTCAGCCTCGTCCCGGCCGTTACCGTTGGTATCGGAATAGAAATTAGAGGAGAAGTCGATCAGCTTCTGGTTGGTCCACTGACCGCCCTGAGGATGATCTGCCGACTTATGATAAGCATATTCATACAGCATCTGGCATGCGGGAGAAGTGCCCTCTTCGCTATCGCCGTTGAAGCCCAGAGCCTGTGCATCCTTGTTAAAGCGAGTGCTGAACAGGTCCTTGTTGAAGTACAGAACGTGCATCTGGTGCAACACGCTGTTGGACATATCGCCGGAAAGCATATACAGACGGCCGCCCATCGACAGGTTATTCATCAGTTGCGGGGGCCACCAGGGCTTGGACAGGTTAATGTGAGAGTTCTGGATGGTGTTGAGGTCATACAGGAAGCCCTGAATAGAAAGCATGGCTGCGGTACGGGAGTAAGTAGCGATCAGGTCGAAGGCACGGTTGCCCGCCTCGGCATCGGTCTGAACCTTCTTTACAAAGCGTGCACGGTTGTTAACGTTACCGGGCGTGCTGTCGAACTGCAGCGTAACGTTCAAACGGCGCTCGATCTCCCTGTTACGGTCGAAAATAGCGTCCTGCACGTTGTCGCCGGTGATCTTGTCAATATCAAACTCCGGATCCTCTACGTCGGACCAATAAAGCATATTGACGGTTACGCCCAAGTAGTTCAGATTCTTTGCATCAAGGTCGTCGGACTCACGGTGAAGTTCAATCTTAAGCGTAACATTTACAGGTTGCGGCAAGGCATAGTTGGGATTGTTAGAACTGAATGTCGCCGTCACGCTGTATCTGCCCACCGCGACATGCCCATCATTACCCGTATACGAAACCGTTACATCCGAAGGAAGACCGGTTACCGTAATATATTTGGGTTTACCATCAAAATAAAATTGAGTTTCGGAAAACGTAGGACTGATTGGCTTCGGATATATGGTCAAGGTTGCTATCATAGGATCCGGCAAACGATAAGATGTGTTACTGCTGGAAAATGTAGCTGTTACCGTATACGTGCCCGCATTTACCTGACCGTTACCCGTATAGGTCACGGTCACATCATCGGGAACATTTGTAACATAAATCGACTTGGCAGAACCGTCGTAATAACACGACTTTGGCCAAAAGTGCGGCTTCAACTCGATATCCGTATCATTACCGTCAGAAGCATCGCCACCACCGGGATTAGCGCCCGCTGCTGTAATCGTCATGGTAGTCGTCATGGGTGCAGGCAAATCGTATGCGTCGTTATCACTGGTAAAGGTTACAACAACGGCATACACACCCACGTGCACCTGTCCGTTACCCGTATAAGTCACGGTCACGTCATCGGGAATTTCACCTTCAACGTAAATATATTTCACCGTGCCGTCGTAAACAAAGGTTTTTGCCGGAAAGGTAACGTTCAGCTTGGTTTTGGCAGGGCCATCCGATCCGCTTGGCGTGTCACCGCACGCCGCAAAGATCAGTGTACAGCCAATACACATTGTCAAGGCCATTAAAAAAGCTATCACACGTTTTTTCATAATGTCCTCCTTTTCAATCTTGGACTTATCGTCATTGTATCACGTTCCTTCATCCTTTGCAATACCTTGTTCATATTTTATTAAAAAAAGCCGGAACGTTTTTCCGTTCCGGCACTTTTTTATATCTCTACCGTGGCGCCGCAGGCAAGATAGCCCAGGCGATCGCCCATTTTTGTTTTCAGATATTCATACTGCGGTACGCCTGTGCAATGACAGGTGTAGCAGGCAGTATTCCCCGCCGACAGCCGCGCGGTGATGTCATCCAGCACTGCTTTCCCCCGTGGCGTCTCCGGGTCATTTTTGTTCAGGTGAAAGCCGCCGATCAGCACGTCGGGCGCAAACCAGTGCGCAACGTTCAAAATGCCCTTGTGGGAACAGCCGCTGATCAGAATACGGCGCTCGCCCTCCCGCACAAGCAGATATTGCTCATGCCGAAAATCCTCGGGCACCGCCTCACCGTCCCGCTCCATCAAAAGCCCCGCCGTATCAAGACCGTAGGGCTTTTGGCGCAGATTGCACGCAAAAAGCGATAACGTACCGTCGATTTCGTAACATTCTTCGGTCAAAACAAGACGCTTGCAGGTCTGCAACGCGGGGTCAAGACCGATATAGGTGCCGTCCTTGCGATAATGCTTTTCAAAGGCGCTGCGGTTGACATAAACCGGCGCTTTTTCGTTCACCGTAAAAAAAGCCGAAAGGCCGCCGCCGTGATCGTAATGCCCGTGGGACAGCACAGACAGATCCACCTGCGACAGATCCACGCCAAGCGCCCTTGCATTTTGCAAAAGCAGATCGCTTTGCCCCATATCAAACAAAATGCGATGCGCCCCTGTTTCAATATACAGCGAAAGACCGTGCTCGGCCTTTACCAACGGCGAGCAAGCCGTATTTTCAGTCAGTACCGTGATCCTCATAAAGCACCTCAATGGCTGTTGATATGGGTATGAAAATAGCGATTGCGGAACATAGTAGGGGTTTTGCCGGTGTGGTATTTATAAAATTTCACAAAGGCATTTTCGTCCTCAAAGCCACACATAGCAGCGATCTCCTTGATGGATTGCGTGGAATTGATCAGCCGCGACTCGATATACGCAAGGCGCCCCTTGACAATGGCGGTTTTGGCATCATACCCAAACTCGCGCTTCATCAATCGCGAGAGATGATCAGGACTGTAGCCAAAGCGCTCGGCAAGGTCGGCCACCGTTACGTTGCGTCGGCTTTCTGCACGGATAAACGCCGCGATCTCATAGGCGCGCTTATCGCCGTAAACCGCTTCGCGACCGCAAGCAAGCAAAAAGCGTGCCAACGTCAACTCATATAACACAGGGTCGGCCTGCTGAAAATGGATCAGCTCACCCAATACCCGCAGGGTCTCTACCGCATCGGGTCGGCAGCGCTTGGGCAGGGCCAAGGCCGTTTGATCGGAGCAATGATAGTGCAGCCAATAAAAAGAGGTCCTGCCGTGACTGACGGCACTGCCGCCGTGCTCTACGTGGGGCTCCAACAGCAGCATATCTCCCTTAACAAGGTCAAAGACCTGCTCTCCCTCGCGAATATGCACCTCCCCCTCGGTTACGTAGATCACCTCAAAGGTGTTTGTTGTGATCGTGGGGTGGATCCAATCGTTATCACATTCAAAAAGGCCCATTTTAGAGCTTTTCAGTTCAGTTCCATTGATGCTTATCATATCGGATTTTTTCACCTCTCTTTAACCATACTATAATATAAAATCCGCCGTCTGTCAAGAAAAACTTTCGTTTTTTTCTTTTTTCTATTGACGGTAGAAAAAAATACTTTTATAATAGTCTTGTCTGCAGGGCAGACACATTCCATAGACAACACGGAGGACAAAACAATGTTGGAAGTAGGTATTCAGGGGGCATTTTGGTTTGATTGGGCAGACCCGGACGGCAGCTGCAAGCGCGGCAGTGAGGCGGGTATCGTAGCTGTTGACTTTGGCATGCCCGGCGTATCCACCAAGAACGACCCTATCACATCCTTTTACGATAAATCTCTGGAGGAGATCATCGCCATTTTCACCCCCTTTAAGGCAGCGTTTGAAAAATACGGTATGATCGTTTCCCAGTGCCACGCCCCCTTCCCGCTTTGGATCAAGGACAGACCCGAGTTTAACGACTATATGATCATGGTTATGGACAAGATCTGCGCCGTTTGCGAATTTATCGGTTGCCCCGCCATTGTTGCCCACAACATCACCCGCTCCACCAAGGAAAAGGAATGGGACACCAATATGGAGATGTATGGCCGTATGGCCCCCGCCGCCATCAAGCACGGCGTTAAGATCTGCCTTGAAAATCTGTTTGGCACCTTCCACGGTCACGTGATCGGCGGCACCTGCTCCGCCCCCGAGGAGGCTGTCAAGTACGTTGACACCCTCAACGAGCGCGCCGGCACCGAGTGCTTTGGATTTTGCCTTGACACCGGCCACGCCAATCTTGTGGGCGCCGACATCCGCAAATTTATCAATATGCTGGGGCACCGCCTCACCTGCCTGCACATCCACGATAACAACGGCATCGAGGACGTGCATCAGCTCCCCTACACCCAGACCCACAACTGGGGCACTCACACCTATCTGGATTGGGAGGGCTTTATCAACGGTCTGCGCGACATCAACTATCAGGGCGCTCTTGCCTTTGAGACCTTCCGCGTGCTGGAGCTGACCCCCAAGCCCGTTTGGCCCGAGATGATCCGCACCATCACCGCCTACGGCCGCTATTTCCGCGATCGCATCCTTGCCCCCGCTGAAGAGGCATAACAATATAAAACAAACAGCCCCGCGGCAATGCCGCGGGGCTGTTTGTCGTTAAAAACGCAACACGTTACCGTATTTTTGTAACATCAAGGCCGCTTTCAAGCAGCGCCTCGAAGTGTGCGCGCTCGCCCGGGGCAGTGCCATCGGTGGCAATCTGCGCGCCTGCGGCGGCCACACCATAGCGCAGCACGTCGGCAAGGGGCAACCCCTTTTCCAAGGCCATGCAAATGCCCGCAACCATAGCATCGCCTGCACCCTGTAACGAGCGCACCTCCACCTTGGCGGGGCTTGCAAAATAAGCCTCTTTACGGGTGGCGATATAGGCGCCCTCGCCCCCCAGCGAAACGCAGATCATCTCCACGCCAAAACGGCCGAAAAGCTCTAACGCCTTGGCGTCCAATTGCGCCACGCTCTCGATCTTGCACCCAAAGGTCCCCTCAAACTCATGAATGTTTGGCTTGATCAAATACGGCGCCTCGGCAAGCGCATTTAAAAGCAGCTCGCCTTCGCAATCCACCACCACGCGGCAGGCGGGCGCGGCCCTTTTCACAGCCGCCACGCATTTGGCATAAAAATCCTTTTCAAGCCCCCGCGGCAAACTGCCCGAAAGCGTTAAAAACGCGCACCGTTTGGCCACTTCTTTCATTTTTTTAAGCAACGCCTCGCCGTCAGCGGCACACACCGTTTCTCCCTTTTCATTGATCTCTACGGTGTGCTTGCGGCTCTCGTCAAAGATCTTTGTACAAAGCCGCAGATCCCCCTCCAACGTTAAAAAGTCGTGAGGGATATCAAGGCAGTCCAGATCGTCTGCCAATACAGATCTCCCGCCCTTGGCAAAATCAAAGCCCGTGCAAATGCTCTCGCCTTCAAAGGCGCGCAGCACCTTGGAAACATTGATCCCTTTACCCGATGGATCAAGGCGAAGAACCTCTACACGGTTCATTGCGTAGAGATCGAATTTTTGCACGGTCACCGTCTTGTCAATGCAGGGATTTGCCGTTACTGTACCGATCATCAGTCGTTCACCAGCATCAGCTTGCCCTTAACGGCGCCGGGGGTCTTATACAGCTTAAAGGCCTCCCACGCATCGGCCATTCGAAAGGTCTTGTCGATCAGCAAGGGAGAAAGCTTAAGCTGCCCGGTAGCACAGTAATGTGCCACCAGCTCCCATTCCTTGCCCGGATAGGGCGCGGAATAGCTCATCCAAGAGCCAAACACGCGCAGTTCCTTGCGATTCAGCAGCTCCCACTGCTTGGGGGTAAAGGTCACGTCATTGTGGGGGGTGCCGATATAGCAGACCGTGGCACGGTTGCCTGCCACCTCAAAGGCCTGCTTTACGGTAATGGGATTGCCGGCGGTCTCAAACACGCATCCAAAGCCCTTGCCCTCGGTATATTCTGCAATCTTGGCCGCAACATCATCCTCGCGGGAATTGATCACAGCATCCGCGCCCAGCTTCAGTGCCAGCTCCAAACGGTCGGAGAGGATATCAAACACGACCACCTTTTTGGCCCCAAAGATCTTTGCCCACTGCATCGTCAGCAAACCAATGGTGCCGCCACCAAGAATGGCAACGGTGTCACCCGCCTTATAGTCAGCCAGCATCAGACCGTGAAGGCCCACGGTAGCAGGCTCAAACATAGCAGCCTGCTCAAAGGGGATGGCGGGGTCAAACTTCACTGCGTTGACGGCGGGCATCACCACGTAATCGGCAAAGGCGCCCTGCTGACGCGAGCCGATAAAACTATAATGCTTGCAAAGCGAAAAATTGCCGTTTTGACAATCGGCACACTTCATACAAGGGAGCAAGGGAGCACCGGAAACCGTATCCCCCACCTTGATATCGGTCACACCCTCGCCCACGGCATCGACCACGCCCGCAAACTCGTGCCCCAGCACAATGGGATAAAAATGCACACCGTTGTGCAGCACGCGGGGAATATCCGAGCCGCAGATGCCCGCGGCCTTGACCTTAACGCGTACCGTGCCGGGGGTCACCTCGGGGGTGGCGACCTCCTCGTAGCGGATCTGCTCGTTTGCGTAAAGAACTGCTGCTTTCATTGCTTTCTCCTTATGCCTTACCGTTACAACCGCATACGGTCATACGATTTTTGACCAACTCCTTCACCCTTGCGCGGGCGACCTTGCCATAGACCTTGGGGTCAAACACCTTGTCATCGGCGGTCAGCACCTCGCGCACGCCTGCGGTATAGGCAATGCGCAGCTCGGTGGCAAAGTTCACCTTGCAGATGCCCTCACGCACGCAATCGCGGATGCTCTCGTCGGAAAGTCCGGAGGCGCCGTGCAGCACCAGGGGTACATCCACGACCTTGCGGATCTCTGCAAGGCGGGGCACGTCCAGCTTGGGGGTGGACTTGTACACACCGTGGGCAGTGCCGATGGCCACCGCTAAGGAATCAACGCCGGTGCGTTTTACAAATTCTGCGGCCTCGGTAGGCTGCGTACAGCCATCCTCTGCCTCAAGGTCATCCTCCTTGCCGCCTACAGTGCCAAGCTCGGCCTCAACGGGCACGCCCTTTTTGGCGGCTTCCGCCACCACACGGGCGGTCAGCGCAATATTATCCTCAAAGTTCTCGTGCGAGCCGTCGATCATCACAGAGGTATATCCCGCCTCCAATGCACCGATAGCCAGCTCATAGCTGTTGCCGTGATCCAGATGAACGCAAACGGGAATAGGCGCCGCCTCGGCAGCGGCACGCACGTTGGCGGCGTACACGGCAAGGCTTGCGTATTTTACGGTGGAGGGAGTGGTCTGGATCATCACAGGGGCGTTCAGCTCGGTAGCCGCCTCGATAATGGCCAGCACCATTTCCATATTCTCAGCATTAAAGGCGCCCACGGCATATCCGCCGTTTTGCGCCTTGCGCAGCATCTCCTTGGACGTAACAAGTGGCATTTTTCTTCCTCCGTATTATAGCTAATTTAACAAGGTCATTCTAACACACGCCCCTTAAAAAGTCAAGCCGTTCTCTAAAAAAACACGCGTTAAGTATAAAAGGAAGCAAGCACTGCGGTGCTTGCTTCCTTTACGTATCATTCTTCGTCAGGGTTGAGCTGGGGTGCGGGCTCGGGCGGGAGGGCGGGCGTAAAATCAGGATCGATGGCATCACAGCCGGTACGATCGCACTCGCCGGTCTCCTCGTTATAATCGTGACCCAAAAGATCGGTATAGGTTCTGTACTTCTCGTTGCACACGCCACAAGTCGCCTCGGTATAGCCGTCCTCATCACAGGTAGGGTTCACGGTGCTGGGTCTACCCTTACGCACGTGGTCGGCAGCCTCAACGGTATAGTCGCAATTCTTGCACGCACCAACGTGCTGCAGGCTTTCCTTCTCGCGGCCATTCTCCACCAAAACCAGCGTGTATTCGATCTGGTGGCCGCTGGCAGTCACCGACTGGGTCTCTTCATCAAAGCAGACCTTGCAGACCTGCTTCACAACGCCAACGTGCTCACAGGTTGCCTCTAAAATGGTCTCTACAGTCTCATAATCGTGTCCGCCGATAGCGGTCACGGTACCGCTCTCCAGCACCTTGCCGCAGTCCGAGCACACTCTGTCACCGGTGTAGCCGGCTGCCAGGCAGGTCGCCTTTTTCACGTCCTTGATCTCAGTGCTTTTATGCAGACAAACAGGGGATCCGACACCGCCGCTTACACCGGGGTCGTCGGTCTTGGGGGTCTCGGCATGCTCGTGCGCACCGGGGTTGTCTCCGGCCACAATCGGATCGCTGCCGCAAGCGGTCAATACCATGCAAAGCGCCAGCAGAAGGGCCAACGCCAGAACGGCAAAAATTCTCTTTGCATTCATTCTTATTTTCTCCTTTGCATAAGGGTGGAGTTTATACTGTGATAATTATAGCACAATTCCACCCGAAATTGCAATGTGTAAAATGCTATATTTTTATATACTATTTTGTTTATTTTGCCCACTTTTGTCCTGCCGGGATCCGGAAAGCGGCGCCGATCCGCGCTTCTTTTTTCTCAAAAAACGCATTTTTCTCACCCCGTTCGGGGGGATATTTACAAAAGCTGTATAAAATCGGTGATATACCGCTCGGTCACGGCGCGGATCTCGTCGGCATCCCCGCTTGAGCTTTCGTCAAACACACCGTAAACGCGCATACCTGCCCGTTTGGCGGTCTTGTCGGCGTTACAGTTATCATCCAAAAAGATCACATCTGAAACCGATGCCCCCATCCGCTCCGCCGCCATCCGATAGATCTCGGGGTCGGATTTGGTGGTGCCGAAATCGTTACAGGACCAAACGTGGTCAAACAGGTCGAATATACCCAATCGCTTCAGGCAGGGATCCAGTGTATCGTGGGGGCTTGCAGTCAATACGTTCAGGCTGTCCCCTCTCTGCTTCAATGCCCTAAGCACCTCTACCACGTGAGGCTTGGCGGGCACGCGATGGGTGTAAGCATCCACGGCATAGGCAGTCATCAGCGCCACCAGCTCCTCACGGGGGCGATCCAATCCCATACCGATGAAATGGTCGGCCGTTCCCACAAAGCCAAGGGGTGTAATGACGCGGATGATATCCTCACCGTACGCAATGCCGTGCTCGTCCAGGATCCTTAACATCAGTGCGCCGTAGGTGGGCATAGAATCCACCAGCGTCCCGTCAAAATCAAACAAATACCTTTGCATAATCCTTGTCTCCTCCATCGCCCCGCTCAAATCGGGCTCTATCATTGTAGCATAGCCCCCTGCTTTTGTCAATCGCGCATCTGCGCAGACGAAAATACTTATTTTTTTCTTGTCCGCTATTGACATTTTCACACCGATGTGATAAAATGACATCAAATTATATGACAATGATGGAAAGAGTAACGGGATCCCTCGCTTAAAGAGAGCCGCCGACGGTGCGAACGCGGTAACGAGCCCCTGCGAAAAACGCTCCGGAGTCTGCGGAAGAAAGCCTATATCGGGCAAGTAGAACCGCACGTTCATCGCGTTAAGATGCAAAGAGGTGGACCGTAACGGTCAATTTGGGTGGTATCGCGGAAGCTGTCTTTCGTCCCATGGTTGGGATGAAGGACCTTTTTCTTTTTCCCCCACCCGCATTGTTTTTTCAATTTTGTTTATACTTAAAAATGCTAAAATATAATGGAGATTTCTTATGCTGAGAACACACACCTGTAACGAGCTGCGCACCGAGCATATCGGTGCCAAGGTCACGCTGACCGGCTGGGTCGACACCATCCGCGACCACGGCGGCGTGCTGTTTGTTGACCTGCGCGATCACTATGGCGTCACCCAGGTCGTTTTTTCCGACGATAAGCTGCTGCACGGCATTACCAAAGAGACCGTGGTACTGATCGAGGGCACCGTAGAGGGCCGCGACCCCGAAACCGTTAACGACAAGCTTGAGACCGGACTTGTAGAGGTCCGTGCCGATCATATCGAGGTGCTTGGCCCCTGCCAGCTGGGTCTCCCCTTTGAGATCGATGCTTCTACCCTGACCCGTGAAGAGGTGCGCCTGAAGTATCGCTATCTCGACCTGCGCAACCGCCATATCCACAACAATATCGTGCTGCGCTCCAAGGTCTTGTCCTACCTCCGCGCGCAGATGGAGGATATGGGATTTTTGGAGATCCAGACCCCCATTCTCACCGCCTCCTCTCCCGAGGGTGCACGCGACTATCTGGTCCCCAGCCGCAAGCACAAGGGCAAGTTCTACGCCCTGCCTCAGGCGCCCCAGCAGTTCAAGCAGCTTCTGATGGCCTCCGGCTTTGACCGCTATTTCCAGATCGCGCCTTGCTTCCGTGACGAAGACGCCCGCCAGGACCGCTCTCCCGGAGAGTTTTATCAGCTGGACTTTGAGATGTCCTTTGCCACCCAAGAGGACGTGTTTGCCGTAGCCGAGCGCGTGGTCTACAACACCTTTACCAAGTTTTCTGACAAAGAGGTCTCCAAGCCCCCCTTCCGCCGCATCACCTTTGCCGAATCGATGCTGAAATACGGCACCGACAAGCCCGACCTGCGCAATCCCCTTGAGATCAAGGATCTGACCGAGTTCTTTGCCTCTCATGATTTTGTAGAGTTCAACGGCCGCACCATTCCCTTTAAAAACAAGCAGGTGCGCGGCATCGTAGCCAACTATCTGGTGAAAAAGGATGGCGAGGGCGACGGCAAAAAGGCCTTTGAAAAGGCCATCGACACCTACTCTCGCAGCATCGGTATGAAATTTGGCTGCGGCTATATCAATTTGGAGGGCGGCGAATACAAGGGCCCCCTTGCCAAGTTCCTCTCCGACGAGGAAAAGGCCGAGCTGACCGCACTCTGCGGCATCAAGGAGGGCGACTCTCTGTTCTTTATCAGCGATGCCCCCACCGTGATCAACTCTCTCGCCGGCCAGATGCGCACCTGGATCGCAAACGAGCTGGATCTGATCCGCCGCGATCGCTTTGAGTTCTGCTTTATCGTGGACTTTCCTATGTACGAGCGCAACGAGGAGACCGGGAAGATCGACTTTACCCACAACCCCTTCTCGATGCCTCAGGGTGGTATGGAAGCCCTTCTCACCAAGGATCCTCTTGAGATCTTTGCTTATCAGTATGACATCGTCTGCAACGGCGTAGAGCTTTCTTCGGGTGCCGTGCGTAACCACAACCCCGAGATCATGCGCAAGGCCTTTGAGATCGCAGGCTATGGCGAAGAGGACGTCAAGACCAAGTTCGGTGCGCTTTACACCGCATTCTCTTACGGAGCGCCCCCCCACGCAGGTATGGCCCCCGGTGTTGACCGTATGATCATGCTCCTTGCCGAGGAGGAGACCATCCGCGACGTGATCGCATTCCCCCTCAACGGCAACGCACAGGATCTGATGATGGGCGCCCCCGGCGAAGTCACCGAGCAGCAGCTCCGCGAGGTCCACATCAAGGTCAGAGACTGACCCGAGCTTTGTTCAAACCCTTTTTGGAGGTAACCTTTTATGGATAAGACCACTCTGCTCTCCTTGGAAAAGGTCAATCAGCTTGCCCTGACCGACGCCGAGAGAGAGTCCGTTCTTGCCTTTTTTGCAGGCCAAGACGAAAAAATGGCCGAGCTTACGGCCATCGATACCGAAAACACAGAGCGTATGGTGCACGTGATGCCCATTATGACCGTTGTCCGCGAGGACGTGGCCAAAAAGCTCTTTACCCGTGACGAGCTGCAAAAGGGCGCGCCCGAAACAATGGACGGCTACTGGCAGGTCCCCCGCGTGGTGGAATAAGGAGGACGGGTATGAAAAAGATTTATCTGGATGATATGATCCTGACCAAGGCCCTGCCCACCACCGCCGGCTCCCGTATGCTGGAGGGCTTTATGAGCCTGTTTGATGCCACCGTGGCCGAAAAGGCCGTGGCCGCCGGCTATGAGATCGCGGGCAAATGCCCTGTTGGCGAAATGTCCATTGACCTTGTGGGCGAGACCTGCTATGCGGGCAACGCCACCGCCGCTGCCGCAAAAGCCCTTGAAAACGATACCGTTGCGGGGGTTATTTGCTTTGACGTCAACGGCGCCCCCCGCCGCGTGGCTGCACAAAACGGCAAGATCTTTGTAAAGCCCACCTACGGCACGGTCTCTCGCTTTGGCACCGTGGCCGCCGCCTGCTCCGGCGAGGCTGTGGGCGTGATGACAAGTACCGCGACAAACGCTGCCGAGCTGCTTTCTGCCATTGCCGGCCACGATGATAAGGACGGCACCATGCACGCCGACGAAATGTGCAAAAAAGTCGCACACGTATGCGAGAAACCCGTTAAAAGGGTGGCTGTGCTCAATATGACCGCCGATGCCGACGTCACCGCTAAAATGGATGTCGCAAAGGCCACTTTGGCCGCCAACGGTATCGAGCTCTGCGAGGTCGATGCCGGCGTGATCGCCGCCGCAGGCACCGCTTGGAACATCCTGTTTACCGCCGAGCTTTGCAACAACGTTTCCCGCTTTGACGGCATCAAATACGGCTACCGCTCTAAGAATTACAAAAACCTTGACGAGCTGTATACCAATAGCCGCACCGAGGCCTTTGGCGCGCTGCTAAAGACCGCCATCCTCTACGGCTCGGATGCCCTTTCCACCAAAAACTATATGGCCAAGTATGACAAGTCGCTGCGCGTGCGTCGCGTGATCGTAGAGGCCTTTGCCAAGCTGTTTGACACGTTTGACGCCGTGCTGCTGCCCGCCTGCTCCAAGATGAGTTATACCGAGGGTGACAGCGCCTTTGCAGAAAATCTTTACACTGCCCCCGCCTCCATCACAGGCCTGCCCGCCGTGGTTGCCGCAGGCGTGCAGCTGATGGGCCCCGCCTTTTCTGACGGTGCCTTGCTGGCACTTGCCAAGATCCTTGTAAAGGAGGGCAACTGAAATGAAGTTTGAAACAGTCATTGGACTTGAGGTCCACGTGGAAATGGCCACCAAGTCCAAGATCTTTTGCTCCTGCTCTGCCGAGTTCGGCGCCGAGCAGAACGACCATGTCTGCCCCGCTTGCTGCGGTATGCCCGGCATGCTCCCCATCGTTAACAAAAACGTGGTCAACCTTGGCATGACCGCCGGTATGATGCTGAACTGCCACATCAACCGCGTGACCACCTTTGACAAAAAGAGCTATTACTATCCCGATCTTCCCTGCTCTTACCAGACCACCCAGTGGTTCTCTCCCGTGGCCGTTAACGGCAGCGTGGAGATCGAGACCGCTGCCGGCAAAAAGGCTATCCGCATCAAGCAGATCCATATGGAAGAGGACGCAGGCAAGCTGGTGCACGACGACTGGACCGACACCTCGCTGGTGGACTTTAACCGCACCAGCGTGCCCCTCATTGAGATCGTCAGCCAGCCCGACCTTTCCTCTGCCGAGGAGGTCGTGGCCTATCTGGAAAGACTGCGCTCGCTTCTGCGCTTTGCCAAGGTTTCCGACTGCCGTATGGAGCAGGGCTCGATGCGCTGCGACGTGAACCTGTCTGTCCGCCCCGAGGGCAGTGACAAGCTGGGTGTGCGCACCGAGATGAAGAATATGAACTCGCTCTCCGCCATCGTGCGCGCCATCGAATATGAGACTGCCCGCCACATCGATGCCATCGAAAACGGCACCGAGGAGCTGGTGCAGGAGACCCGCCGCTGGGACGACGTCAAGGGCAAGAGCTTTGCCATGCGCTCTAAGGAGACCGCAGGCGACTACCGCTACTTCCCCGATCCCAACGTGATGCCCATCGTCATCGACGACGCGTGGTACGACCGCATCCAAGCCTCTCTGCCCGAGCTGCCCGAGGTCAAAAAGGCCCGTTATCAAGCCGAGCTTGGTCTCAGCGATTACGATGCCGACATCCTGACCGACAGCCGCGCCCTGTGCGATGCCTTTGAGGCGGCGCTGGCCGTTTGCGGCTCTGCCAAGGAGGCAGCTAACTGGATCATTTCCGATTGTATGAGCCTGCTGAACAAGCGTCAGCTCACCGCCGACCAGCTCACCGTCAACGGCACCGCCCTTGGTCAGCTGATCAAGCTGGTGACCGACGGCAAGGTTGGCCGCGGCAACGCCAAAAAGATTTTGGAGGCGCTGTTTGATAACGACCTTGATCCCGCCACCTATGCCGAGGAGCAGGGCTTTATCGTGTCCAATGACACCGGTCTTATCGACAAGGTGATCAAGGAGGCCATTGCCGCAGACCCCCGCGCCGTTGCCGACTTTAAGGGCGGCAAGGAAAAGGCGCTGATGGCACTGTTTGGCAAGTGCATGAAGCAGCTGAAGGGCAACTGCGACCCGCAGGTGCTGCGCACCATGCTGATCGACGAGATCAACAAGGCATAAAAACAAAAAGTCCGCTAACGGTATGCGTTAGCGGACTTTTTCCATGCAAAGCGGGTTTAAATAAAATCCCTTTCCTTGATCCAGATGCGTCTGATCCTCTCGTCGCTGTTTTTAAAATCATAGCGGTACAGTCCCAAAATCACAAACCGTCCCGCCTCTTTTTTAACCACGATGCGGTGGTACTGCGTAATGCGCTTATGTCCATCCAGCTTCAGGCTCTCAAGGCCCACGTAATCCTCTCGTACCGTGTCGGCATCCACAATGCGGTTGCGCCAGCCATAGCGCTCCTTTCCGTCAAAGGGGATCATCCAGACAATGGTATCCGGATCATATTTCCAGCCGCATTTCATCCACGCCTGATAGCTGGTGCCAAAGCGCTTGTTTAAAAATTCGGCATTGGTGCGGGCATACACCACCTCGGGATAGGCTTTGCCCTCTCCGGTCTGTGCTTGCTTACAAAATGTCATTTTTCTTCCTCCTCATGTTTTTTTGCTTCACCTTTGCGACTGTTGGCGATGCCATAGCACAAATATCGCCTATGGTAAAAATAGATGTGATTGCATACGCCAAATACAACAAGAAAGATCAACAAAACGGGATTGAACGCGTCCGTCAAAAACATAGCAACGCACTCTGTCCACATCAGGATCAAGGTCAGATAATACATCCAAGAGGCGTAGATATTAAAACATCTCCCCTTGACGTAACCAAAATATAATACGACGCATGCAAGGGCGCAAATGCCGCTTAAAACGCCGCCCACAATGCCGACCGCACGCAAAAGCGGCGACTGTGCAGAGGCGGGCATCCCCACGATCCCCATGACAGCACTGGCGATCGACAAGACCGCGCCCGCAGGCACGCGCCACCCATAAAACCAATGCAACCACCTCATACCGTATGTACTTGTTTCTCTCATAGCTTTCCTCTCCTTCAGTTCCTGTAAAGATTCTTTATAATATCCATTTCTTTTGCACTGTTTTCATCGCTTCCCAATCTAAATAATATCCTTTGACAGGAAGATGCACGATGGGATAGCCGAATTCCTGCAAATATGCTACGTTTCTCCCTACCGTCTTTCGGTCGCAGGGCACGCCGATCTCGTTGAGATAATTGCAGATCGCCGTTTGACTGACCGGGTGCTCCTTTGCCGAATAGAGCTTGATGATGTTCAATACGTACAGCACGATCGTTTTTGGCGCAATTCTTTTTCCGTTCATGTTTCCCTCCTTGTGAGGCATCCCTCTATTACCATTATACCAAATTGGGGTGGTCAAAACTTTCTCCATTGGCCGCCGCCCGTTTAATGTTTACATTTTGTTAACATTTTTCCTGTCATCGTTTTCCCCTCTCTCGGTATACTCTTACTTAATTATATAATCAAATAGGTTAATTGTCAATAGAACATATAAAATTATATAATTATAACAATAATTTATGTAGGAGGGAAAATCGTGGTAAAGCTGACGTTAAACACCTACTTGGACGAAAAAGGGATCACGCGTTACCAGCTATCCAAATTAACCGGCATCGGCTACCCGATCATCGACAAATATTATAAAAACGCCATCACACGCTATGACAGCTTTCTTTTAGATCGCATCTGCTCCGCTCTCCACTGTAATATTACGGACATCATTTCCTATACCGAGACTTAAAAAGACGCTTGTGCGCCCTCCGCTTTTCAAAAAAAAAAGAAAAAAAGGCCCCACGCGGGGGCGGATTTGCGTTTTTTGTGTTTTTTTTTATGCTGGTTGTTG
>JAZQWJ010000048.1:0-3442 GCA_045632285.1 Eubacteriales bacterium
AAAAAAAAAAAAACCGCAAAATGGTTCTCTTTTTCCGTTACTTTTTGTTATTCGTATCTAATGTTGTCCGTAAATTCGCGGATATCCCAGCCGATCTCGTCGGCGGTCACCCTTTTGCCATTCCAATAGAAGTTGGAAAGTAGGATATCCTCGGTCTTGTGGCTCTCGTCGTGCCCAACGAACTTGGCGGTGGGGGCGTGGTTGCCGTAAAGATGTACACCCTTAAAGGTCAGGCGGCGGTTTTTTCCGCGGCGGTCGCTGCCCGCCGAATACTCGTGGTGATAGACCACCTCGGCGCACACGGTCTCGGGCATATAGTCGGGGTCAATGTTTTCATAGACCTGTGCGTCGCGCCGTTGGATCATAGGCTTTGGGATCACCTCGTCGCACTCGATGCGGATATCCTCAAAGGTTACGTCGTGTACGTCGGCATAGTCCACGTTCATACAGTCCAGCACCTTGCCCATCACGTGGATCACGTCGCAATTGCGGAAGGCGATATCAAAGATCTCCTCGGCCTTGGTCTCGGCGCCGATCTCCAGTGATTTGCCCCAGTCGTTCCAAACGGTGCAACGCTCGATCACCGTGTCGCAAAAGCGGTCGTAGCTTTTGCCGTTTCGGTACATGGCGGCGTGCACGGCGGTGGCGATGTCGCCCTCGTAATAGCAATCAAAGCCCTTAACGCAGATCGAGTCGTCAAAGGTGCGGATAAAGCAATCCGAAATGCGCACGCCCTCGCAGTTGTGCATATCGATGCCGTCGGAGTTAAAGCGCCAGCAGCCGATGATCTTTACATTTTTGATGCGCAGATCGCGGCAGCCCACAGGGCGCACGTTGTAGACCAGCGAATCGCGGATGGTGATGCCGTCGATCTCCACGTGGGTGCAGTATTCCAACTCTACCGTGTGGCGGCGCTCAGCGTTGTTGATGGCCTCATGATTGCCCTCGGCATTGGCCGTAAACAGGATCTTTTCTTTATTGCGGCTGTTGTCCAGAATGCCTCGGCCAAGGATGCGGACATTTTCGGCGTCGATGGCGTGAATACAGGCGTAGACCACGGCGCCCTCATCAAGAAACAGGGTCTGGTTGCTTTGCAACTCGATCAGCCCTGCGTCATGCTCGCCTGCGCCGAAGTACAGCACACTCGGATCGTTTTTGTCCACTGTGTAAGCGGGCATTGGGTCGGCAAAGACGTGGAGGGCGCGGTTGCGGCCAAAGGGCTCGACCGTCAGATGCGCCGCGTGGGGCATGGTAAAGCGGATAACGCCGTTTTCCACTGTGGGCGTGATGCCAAGGGACTTGGGGCGGATCTTGACCGCATTGGGGTCAAAATCGCCGTTGGGAATGATCTCAAACGTCAACGGCTCGTCGGTGGCAAGCGACAAAAACTGAATGGGCTCGCTTTGATCAAGCTCACGCTGGTGACCCGGCCAACGGCGGTTGAACGGCATTGCCGAAACGCGGGCGGTGTCGGTCTGTACGGTGGAGCCGTTGATCTTAACGGCATAATCCTCGCATCGCGGCAGAACGGGGGTGACGGGATACAGGCGGTAGCTCATAAGGGCCTCCTTGCGCGTATAGATTGTTTTCATTATAGCAGTACGCTTTAAAAAAATCAAGCAAACGGGCAAAAAAATTTGAAAAGCGCTTGCATTTGCTTGCTTCCTTTTGTTATAATGGTGATGAGCGGCTCTGCGGAGCGCTTTTTAAGGGCAAAAAGCCCCCAACTTCCCGTGCAAAGGAGAATAACAATGGAAAATGCGGAAAACATGACCGTGGAAGACGCCCTTGCCAAAATGGAGGCGTTAAAGGCCGAGATCGAGGCCGAGCGTGCCGCCATCGAGCAGATCAAGGAGGATGCCCACCGTTATCGCCGCGAGGCACAGAGCGCTCTGGCTAACGCGCGCACCGCTGCAGGTGTTGCCGTGTTGGAAAATCAAAAGCGCACTTGGGTCAAGGGGGTTCCCGCTTTTGATGGCTGGTACGAGTGCTATGATGCGGGCGAGAGCGCCTATTTGATGTATCGCGCGGGCGCAGAGCGCGCCGAGTATGATGCTTACTGTGCCAAACTTGAAGCGGCGGGCTTTAAAAAGCACCTGGAGGATGCCGAGGGCGCCGGAGTTTCTTCCTTTTATTATAATATAGACGCTGTAGTCAGCGTGTATTTCGGCACGCACGATAGCGTTTTGCGCGCCGTGGTAGAGCCCGCTGCCGAGACCGAGCTTGTTCCCACAGGCGTGATCCACGACGGAAGCAAGAGCGTTGCACCCTGCTTTGTACAGCTTTCCGAGCATATGTACGACGTGGTGGATTGCGGTATGAGCTATGTTTTTCGCCTTTGCGACGGCAGCTTTATCGTCTTTGATGGCGGATGGGATACCGAGCCCATTGCCGACGGTCTGTACGCCAAGCTGAGCGAGCTGGCCGACGGAGGTGAGATCGTTATTTCCGCTTGGTTCTTTACCCACGCGCACGTCGATCACATTGGCGCCATTTATGCTTTAGCCAACAAGTATGCCGATAAGGTGACCGTGAAGCGCGTGATCTTTAACTATCCCGGTGAAAGCCGTATGACCGAAATGGGAGATGGCTTTGTGCAGGGCTACGTGCACAGATGGCGTGAGGTCGTTGAAAAATTTGAGGGTGTGGAATTCGTCAAGGCGCGCACCGGTCAGCGCTTCCACTTTGACGGGCTGGATCTGGACATTCTGTTTACCTATGAGGATTATATGATGCCGCGCCCCCTGCGCACCTTTAACGATACCTCGCTTGTGATGCGTGTTACGACCTGCGGTGAGACCTATATGTTCCTTGGCGATGCCAGTGAGACGATGTGTAAGATCCTGGTTCAGAAATACGGCGAGCTGTTAAAGAGCGATATCGTGCAGGTGGCACATCACGGCTTTGGCGGCGGAACCAAGGAGATCTATGACGTCATTCAGGCGCCCATTGTGCTTTGGCCCATTTGCTATGAAAAGCCCGGCAGCAAGGTGCCTTGCTATAAAAATCCCGAATGGAGCCCCATCACCCGCGAAATGATCCGCAATTGGGCAAGCGACGTTTATGTTGCCTGTGAGGGAACAAAGAGCCTGCTGCTTCCTCTCAAGGATAAAAAAGAAATTTAAAAAGATCCCCGCCAACGGTGGTTTGGCGGGGATCTTTTTAGGCGCTGTGTGTGCAAAATCTATCACATCTTGTGGTTTACAGGGGGTGTAAACCACAAGATTTAGAAGGCGAAAATTTTTTTGAAAAAAATTGAAAAAAGGGGTTGACAAGCCATCCCCTTTGTGCTATAATATGCAAGTCGCCGCGTGAGAGCGCAGCGATGAACGGTCCTTGAAAATTGAACAGTAAGAGATAAGTATGAAGCAAAAAGTATACACGAAAGTGTGTAGATTGTGCAGAACATCTCGACAATTCTGAAAGAGAAATACAAACTCTA
>JAZQWJ010000049.1:0-52284 GCA_045632285.1 Eubacteriales bacterium
CGTAAAAAATACCCCCCCACTGTGTGGAAGTGATCCCCAAAAAATTCGGCCGCAGAAAACCTGCGCCCGATTTTTTTGCCGTGTGGGAGCGCCGCATAAAGCAAAAAGCCGATCGGGTTCCGATCGGCTTTTTGATCAATCGTTGCTTTGATATAAACGGTCCGGCGTAACACCAAGCACCGAGGCGATTGCATAAAGTTCAATATCCGTTACGGTTCGGGAATAGTCCTCGATACGAGAAACCGAGCCGCGGCATACATAAACGCCCAAAAGCTCCAATTTAACAGAGAGCTCGCGCTGACTCATATTGCGCTCGATACGCAGCCTTTTCAGGTTGGCACCAATTAAATTTTTCCGTTCCCCATCTATGATCCGCGCCATTTTAAATTCCCCACATCGCAAAATTGTCTTGACACAAGACACATTTTATGATATACTATCTTCGCAAAACACTTGTCCTATGACAAGACATTCTTTGATTTTTTGGAGATAGCTATGGAAAGTATGGGAGTCGTAAAGGAAATCGATGCCTTGGGACGCTTGCAAATACCCAAAGAGATCAGAACGCTTTTGGAGTTGGAGAAAAAGGTGGAGCTGATCGTAACCACCGAAGGTCTTCTTATCCGAAATCCGCACTACGTTGTGGTCAAAAAACAATGAAAAGCCAATCGAATTCGATTGGCTTTTTTATATTCCCAAAATATAGTCGGCACTCACACCGTAATAACGGCACAGCTTGACCAGATGACGCAAGGGCAGCTCGTTTGCACCGCGCTCGTATCGCGCATACATCGTTTGTGAGGTGCCAAGGATATCCGCGATCTGTTTTTGCGTTTTGTCGTGATCCTCTCTCAGGTCACGTATGCGCTTGATATATGTCGCCTCCATATATTTCCCCTTTTGGTTGAATTCGCTCGCCTTATACTATCATTATAATGAGTAAATATATTTACTCTTGACATTAGTAAATATTTGTATTAAAATATAAATATAATGAATTTTTATCTATGATGAAAGGTGACGGAAGCCCAAATTCAACCAAAAGTTGCAGAATTCAACCGATAGATTGTTGCGCTGAGAGCCTTCTTGTGGCAAAATAGAAGCACAACAACAGCGTGGCTTCCACGGACGAAAGGAGAAAACAAAAACATGACACTTGGACAAAAATTGGCAGGCTACCGCAAGCTGGCGGGCCTGACCCAACAACAGCTTGGCGAACATTTAAACATCAGCGCGCAGGCCATTTCTAAATGGGAAAAGGACCTGAGCGAGCCCGCACTGGCAACGTTACGCTCGCTTGCAGAGCTATATAAGGTATCGGTTGACGAATTGCTGGATCTCAATGCCGGCTTTGACGTGAACGTGCCCGATCCCGATGAAGAAGAAAAAGAAGCTGAATCCCCCAAGGAAAGCGCACCCGCTACCATTGGATTTTGCAAGGCTTGCGGCATCTCCGTAAGCGAAGAAAACGTGGGCACCACCACCCCCGTCGTGCTTTGCAAAAATTGCCTTGCCGAAAAAGAGCATCAGCAAAAGGCCGCCGCCCTGGCCGCACAGAAAAAGCGCGAGCAAGAGGAAAGAGCGCGCAAGCTAAAAGAGGAAAGTAACCGCCGTAAGCGCCGCAATCATCGCACGCTTGCCTTTTGCATTGCAGGCCTTGCAGCCGCCATCTTTCTTGGCCTTATGATCGCCGCAATGGTATCCAGCTTTAGCGGTGGCCTGATCCCCGTGACCGTGGTCGGCCTTTACATGGTATTTGCCTTTGTATTTTGTATGTTTTATGAATGCATCGTGCAGGACGTTGTGTTTGACTGGTTTGACAAATCGCTTCACCTGCCCGGGCTGATCTTCACCTTTGATCTGGATGGCTTTATCTGGCTGATCGGCATGAAGATCCTGTTCTGGTTTATCGGCTTTTTGTTCGGCATTGTCACCGGCATCATCGGCATCATCGTCGGTCTGATTTGCGCCCCCTTCGTATTCCCCTATCAGTTGCGCCAAGAGCATATCGGCATCGTCAACGGCGAAGAGCTGATCTGACGCAATACATAATCCCGTTGTGCAGGGCCCTGTTCCCTGCACGATGGGATATTTTCGCACCCTCGTTTAGTAAATTTGTTTACTGAGCATTTCAGTTGTATTTGTCGGCCCCGCCGTCAAAATAAATAAAAGGAGAAAAACGTATGTACAAGGTTATCAGTATGGAGTTTAAAACCGGACTGTTTGGAACGGCCAATCTCACGAAGATCGACGCACAAATGACCGAGATCTTAGATAAGTATGAAAAGGCCGGATGGAATTTGGTTGCTTTGGACACTGTAGACGTAAGCGGAAAGAACTTTGTTTACAGATTTGTTTTCAAATCCAAGAGTTAAATGAAACCACCGCCCACGGAAATCCGTGGGCGGTGGTTTTTTTATACCGTTATGGGGTTAAATGCGGGCAACGCCGGTTTCGCGGGCCACCTTGACCACGGCCTCGGCTACCACCTGCGCCACGCGCTTATCAAAGGCGGGAACGATGATATACTCCTCGTTCAGCTCCTCGTCGGTAACAAGAGAGGCCAGCGCATAGGAGGTCGCGATCTTCATTTCCTCGTTGATGCAGGTTGCGCGGCAATCCAACGCGCCGCGGAAAATGCCTGGAAAGGCCAGCACGTTGTTGATCTGATTGGGCAGATCGCTGCGTCCCGTACCTACCACGCGGGCACCGGCAGCCTTGGCCAGCATCGGATCGATCTCGGGAATGGGGTTGGCCATAGGGAATACGATAGGATCCTTGGCCATACTTTTTACCATCTCGGGAGACACAACGTTGGGCGCGCTGACGCCAATAAAGATGTCAGCCCCCTTCATAGCATCGGCCAGAACGCCCTTTTGCTTGTCACGATTGGTGATCAGCGCCAGCTCACGATGCGCGGGGCTGAGTGTCTCATCCCCCTCGCAGATGATGCCAAAGCGATCTACCATGGTCAAATGCTTAACACCGATGTTAAGCAAATGCTTACCGATGGCCGTACCCGCAGAGCCTGCACCGTTGATGACCACTTTGACCTCTCCGATATCCTTGTTCACCACACGCAAGGCATTGATCACGGCAGCACCCACCACAATGGCGGTACCGTGTTGGTCATCGTGAAATACAGGGATATCGCAGACCTCTTTAAGGCGGCGCTCGATCTCAAAGCAACGGGGGGCAGAAATATCCTCTAAGTTGATGCCGCCAAAAGATCCGGAGATCAACTGGATGGTGCGAACGATCTCGTCCACGTCCTTGCTCTTGACGCAAAGCGGAAAGGCATCTACGCCGGCAAATTCCTTAAACAGGGCGCACTTGCCCTCCATGACGGGCATACCTGCCTCGGGTCCGATATCGCCAAGCCCCAAAACAGCGGTGCCATCGGTGATCACCGCCACCAGATTGGCACGACGAGTCAGCTCATAGGACTTATCGGGATCGCGCTGGATCTCCAGGCAGGGCTCGGCCACGCCGGGCGTATAGGCCAGCGACAGTGCCTTTTTATCATTGATCGTCACACGGGAAACGACCTCGATCTTTCCCTTCCATTCATAATGCTTCTTCAAGGACTTCTGCTTGATATCCATACGTTGCCTCCTCGTCTTGGCTTTACCTTGTAATTTGGGCACATTATAACACAGCTTTTTTAAAATTTCAAGGGGTTTTTCGATAGTTATTTTTTTATCATGGATTGTCGTTTTTTTGACAGTCTTTGTGTTTTTTTTGACAATAAAAAAGCCACAAAAGCGCAGTCTCTTTTGTGGCTTTTTCTCACCCCGTTTTGGGGGTTATTGCATTTCGTAGCGGCTTTGGAGGTCACCGTGATAATCGCCGAGCTTGGACACGATACGGCCGAGGTAGCTACCGTCGCTTTTCACCTCGCCGTCAAGGATATCCTGCTCGGTGATGCGGCTGACCAGGATCTCACGGGCAAAGCTCTGCGCCTCGGCAAGGCTCTTTTTGTTGCAGCCGCGCTCACGGTCATAGGTGATATAGATATAGCCGTCGTCTGCCTCCTTTACGTCGGGGTAGGACACCGCGTCACGGCCATCCAGCAGCAGCTTGGCGCTCCAGGTCTTGCCGTCATCATCGGAAAGCAGCGCGGTCAAGTTATTGCGCTTGGTAAAGTCCACGTGGTTGATCAACAGCAATCTCCCCGATCTCAAGCGGCAAATATGAAAGCGGGAGGAGGGGCCGCCAAGGCCACTGTCCGTGCCCCCGCTCCAGGTCAGGCCACCGTCATTGGAAAAGGACTGTCCTATGCCGTATTTGGTGCGCACCAGCATCCAAAGGCGGCTATCGCGCAGCTCGGTGATCATATGCTCATCAAAGGACCGATCCGGCACGTCTGCGTGCCCAAGACGCTGAAAACTTGCCCCGTTATCGGTGGTTTTATAGACAAAGGCCCCCTTCTCTGCGGTCTTGCTGTCAAAATCCTCAGACATAGTGGTGCGGATGCCGTGGTTCCAGACCGCCAGCGGAAACAGCCACGCACCGTCGCCTGTCACCGTGGGCTTGTTCATCATAATATCGTTACCCACAAAAAAGGGCTCGCTCCATTTCAACTCGGCGGCGTCGGGATCATTACAGACAACCGCCCAAAGTGCGTCGTCGGGGCAAATAGCCCACGTCCACCAAAGGCGCCCCAGCGGATCGATCCAAAGGCAGGGATCAAAGCAACGGTGCCCCTCTAAATAGGTCACGGCCACCGGCTCGGTATACCGAACACCGTCATTGGAGGTGACCAGCATACAGTAATTGCCGATCTCCTCGCGAATGCTGCCGCTGTAAAAGGTCACAAAAATACGGCCACCCTTCGTAACCTCGATGCTTGGGATACCCTGCCACACACGGTGGGGGGAGGCGTATTTTTTCAGTTCATCTTGATTGGTGATCAACATATTTTTCATTGCTCTCCCTCACATTCAAAAACCTTGACCATACCGCGGAAGGCGGCCGTGGCAGCCACGTCATCGGGCACCTCTACCACGCGCCTGCCGCTGTCTGCAAGCAGGATACACATCGCCCTTTTCAACTGTCTTTGCCCTGCTATCACAATGGTTGTTGCAGGATAGGAAAGCAGTCTTTCCACCTCGCCGCAAAGCACGCAACCAAGGAAAAACCCATACCGTTCGGGGGCTTTTTTGGAAAGTTGCTTATCCAGCACTCGCACCTTGAAGATGGCCTCGTTGATGCCGCGCTCGCGGCAGCAGTGATAACCCGCCCGCAGCGCATCGGTGTCCAATCCGTCCTCCAGTGACACGCTGTCCGACAAAATGGTATGCCCTGAAAGCGCCGCAGCCATCTCGCCCGTCAGCAACGTGACGATGCTTGCAATGCGCCCCTTATCGTCCACCGAAATAAATTTGGAATGAGATCCCGGCAGCACGAATACGCAAGCGCCCTCGTTGCCCGTCATCAGCCCCATCAGCTCGGTCTCCTCCCCTCGCATCATATCGCGGTCAAGAGCATCCTCCCCCGCCGTGCGCACACCGGGAATAAAGTAAAAGGGCTTGTCGCAAATATCGGGTATGCACATTTTCTGCATACCGTTATGCAAATTTTGCAACCCGACGGGTGCGACCAGGTGCGGTATGGGGCAAATACCAAGCTCGGAGGTCAGCATACCGCTGACCAGTATCGCCTCCGGCTCCGCCCCTTTCTCCAGTGTACGGATGGCCTCGGTCAAGGCAACGCGGTATTCTTGAGGATCGGCGGCGTGGGCGCGCGCGCCCAAATGAAAGGAAACGCTTTTGGCAAGCGCGCCATTGCACATCAGCCCCACCCTTGTATTGGTGGTACCACAGTCAACCGTGATATAATTGGCCATTATTCCACCTCCACCGAAAGGAGCGCCGCGCTCCAAGCGCCCGGCAGGGTCACGCGCAGACCTCCTTCTGCGGCCGCCACGCGGCACGCAGAAGCATAAAGCACCTCTGCTCTTCCGCACACGGGGATCAGCACCTCGTCTGCTTTAGCGTCCGTACGCCAGACCGCAAGCAGCACGCGCTTTTCGGTCTTTAAGCCAAGGCAAAGCCAATCGGCACGGTCGTCGGGCAAGCCTATGGGATAAAACGGTATTGCTGTGGCGATCTCGCCTCTGAATTGCTTATAAACGGCAACACCCTCTCGCATTTTCTCCAAGGCCTCGTCACTCATTTTCTGCACCTGACCCGACAAATGGATGCGCTGCAGCATCGCGCTGACCATATTAAAGGTTACGGCAGCAAGGTCACTCTCCGCTTTGGGATAGCTCCAGATAGCCGCCTGCTCGGGCAGGACCGCCGTGGGGGCGGCAGCCGCAATGGGCGCCATTTTTTTGTAATTACTTTGATCCGTTACCGACTGCAAATGGGCGCGCTTCAGCATTGCGTACTCCATACGCATACCACCGCTGGAGCAGTTTTCCCAGATGAGGTCGGGATATTTAGCCAACGTTTCGTCCAGCCAAGCAAGATAAGCGCGGTTATGCTTCAGCAAACCGTCACCAAAGCTATCGGCATCCACCTCGGTACCAAGACCCGCATCGATGTTATAGTCCATTTTGATGTAGCCAACGCCGTATTCGCGCACCACGCGGTCCACCGTGGCAGTGGCGTGGGCACGCACCTTGGGATGACGGAAATCCAGCTGATAACGACCGTGGTCGATCACGCGCTTGCCGTGGCGCATAAAGAAGCACTCGTCCTCCCACTCCTTTGCAAGGGGGCAGTTGATGCCCATCACCTCGATCTCAAGCCAGATGCCGGGGATCATGCCCTTTTCACGGATGTAGTCAAACACGCGCTTGATGCCGTTGGGGAAGCGCCCTTCATAGGGTAGCCACTCGCCAACGGTCTCCCACCACGTACCGTTGGCATACCAGCCCGCATCCATGCAGTAGTACTCTGCACCAAGCGCCGCCGCCCGATCGATCACGGGGAGTTCCTTTTCCTCGGTAGGGTCTGCCCACAGGCAATTCATATAATCGTTAAAGATCACGGGCAGCGCCGCGTTTTCTTTGTTGTTGCAAAAGATCGTGCGGCGGTATTTGGTCATTTCGGCAAGGGCGCCGTCAAAGCCGTGGCCAAAGCTCAGCGCCGCCTTGACGCTTTCAAAGCTTTCGCCGCATTTCAACTCGTGATACCAAGCATGCTCCTGCTCGTTGGGGCCGCCAAGGTTGAGATACAGCAAAGCACCTGCGTATCCGATCTCCCACTGCCACGAGCCGTTATGCTCGATCTGCCACAGCAGGGTCTGACCGTTGGCGGTGTCGCGCACCGCACCCATAGGTAAATATTCTTTTGTTGACCACGTGCCGCTGTTAGAAACCGAAATGCGCTTTGTCGTTTCGGCAAGACCAAGATCACCAAGCGAGCGCTCGCGCCAGCAGGCCTCACTTGACCAGCCGTTGTGCGGAATGTAAACGCGAAGTCTGTCCTCGGCCGGATTTTCACAATCGCAAAGCCCCGTATACGCAAAGCTGGAAACATATTCTAACCCAAGGGATCTATCCGATATATTCTTGACCTCGGTCCAGCATTGCAGGGCGGCAATATCGGCATACAGATGATAAAAAACCGTGGCCTCAATACGGCCGTTTGTCAGCAAAACCTCGACACGTTGTCCGTTTTTTGTGTCATACACACGGTGAGAGGCATAGCGCAGCGTTAGGGCACCGCAGCTGCCAACGTGCTTTCCGCCGTGGTGCGCATCAACGTTTTCGCCGCTTATATGCACCTCGACAATCGGGCATTTTTTGACCTTTTTTTCAACCGAAACCGCTTCATTTGCAAACCCCAGCTCCTTGATGCAGATCGCACCGTTCTCGTCGATCTCCAAAGCAAATCGCAGCTTCTTTTGCGAAAAATCCAAAATCATAATAAGCCTCCTTCGCCGTTTTCTTTATCCTATCATAAAACACCGCGACATGCAAGACTTTTCTTATTGTTTTATAGACAAAATATAACCAAAAGGCCGCCGAACGCATCGCGTTCAGCGGCCTTTTGATTACATAGCGCTTTTCTTCAGTTTCAGATCAAGCCAGGTCATACCAAGCGTAAACGCATCGTGCAGGCCCTCCTTTTGGCCGCTTTGCACAATGTTGTTGGGATCCTTGGAATCAAGGATCTGGATCAGTACCTTTCCGGGCACCTTTTCGCCTGCTTCCTCTTTATAAGACATGATCTCCAGAACCAGCACGTAGGGGTCGTGGTTCAGATCGCCGTAAATGATGGTGTTATCCTCGCGCACCAGGGGCTTACCCTGATATTGCAGATACTCTCCTTCAACCTTTTTGCGGGCTTCAGCCATTGTCGTTGCCTCCCTTTTCTTATTATCTTTTATAGTATAGCACGATTGGCCAAAAAAGTCAATGCTTTTTTAAGCACGATTCAGAAGCTCCATTTCCGCATCGGTAAGGGTCAGCTCAACGCCCTGCAGATTATCCGCAAAATGTGCAGCCTTAGAGGAGCCGAACAGTGGGATCACGCGGGGGAAGCCCTTGCAACGGTGGAGATTAGACATCCACGCCACCACCAAGGCGCTGACCGAAACGCCCTTTTCCTTGGCCATGGCACGAATGGCTTCAAGGCGTCCGTCGATCACGCACTCGGCAGGCAAACGCTCGGGGCATTCATAGCCACCCTTGGCAAGGCAGGAATAGGCCACAAGCGGGATATCCTTACTTGCAAGATAGCGCAATCTTTCTCTCCCAACGTATTCGTTAAAGATATATTTGGGCGCCACCTCGGCCTTGGCGTGCAGATAGGTAAAACGCTGCTGCATCACGGTGTAAGGCGTCATATCTCCCGCCTTTGCAATGGCATTGGCCTCGGCAAAGCGCCAGGTATCGTAGTTGCTGCCGCCAAGATGCCGCACCTTGCCCTTTTTTACAAGTGCATCAAAGGCCGCCATCGTTTCTTCAATGGGGGTATTGGCATCATCGGTGTGGGCATAATACAGGTCCACGTAGTCGGTGCCCAGCTTGCGCAGGCTCTCATCGATCCAGAATTCGATCTGTTCTTTTTTTAGACCGGCGCCCTCGCCGTGGCGGTCAAAGCCCACCTTGGTGGCGATCACCACGCGGTCGCGGCATCCACGGTCACGGAGCCACTCGCCAAGCAGCATTTCGCTCTCGTCACCGGTACCGGCCCAGTGCGCGTAGTTGTTGGAGGTGTCAATAAAATTGCCCCCCATATCCACATAAGTGTCCAGCACGCGATAGGCATCCTCCTTGGAGGTGGTGGTGCCGAAATTCATAGCACCAAGCGCCACAGGGGCGATCTCAAGTCCGTTAGAAAGCTTTATTTTATTCATATCGTTCTTCCTCTTTTCTTATTTCAAGCGTTCGATGATATCATCCTGCAGATCCTTGCAGATATCCACAAAAACACCGCTGTAGCCCGTAACACGCACCCGCAGATCACGGTGTTCTTCAGGTCTTTTCTGCGCATCGACCAGCTCCTCAACGTTGACAGAGGTCACCTGCGCGTGTAATCCGCCGCGATTAAAATAGGTGGCAAGCAGAGCGCCGAATACAGCTCTGCCCTGCTCTCCCTCAAAATCCTTGGGGTTGATATCCAGATTCAGCGCCCCCGACAGCACACCGTTGGAAGGAAGATTGAGCATAGCATTCAGCATACCCGTTACACCGTTTGTGCAGGAACCGTTGGCAGGGCGACTGTTTTGCGAATACGGGGTGCCCGCAAGGCGACCGTTAACGGTGGCACCCACCTGCAGACCCGTTTTTAAATGCCAGGTATCGCTTTGCATACAGGGGGCAAGATACAGACCGTATTTTTCAAGATACGGCTTGTTTTTTTCAATGGTGATGGAGGTCGTTCCCTCAGAAAGCCGCTTGGCGTGGGCATTGGACAGCGCACTGTCGCTGCCGTACTTCGGTACGGTGCGGCAAAGTGCCAGCACATCCTCATACCCCTCGAAATTGGCCTCGGTAGCCTCTAAAAGCTGCTTTACCGTCAGCTTTTTTTGACGGAACACCAGCTCGTCAACCACCACAAAGCAATCCACCGTGGATCCGAACATATAAAAGGACTGAAACTCAAAATGATATTTGGCGGTGGCGGAATGGCACTGCGCCCGCTGCACCGAGGCATTCAAAAAGCAATCGGTAAAGGTCAGCACTGCCGAGGGGCGGCGCTGGCGCACCCGCATCTCACGCAGCTGCCACTTCAGCTTATCCTCAACAAAAGTTGCCCACTGCTCGAAAAATCCGCGGTACAGATCGTCGATGGTGGCATCCTCTTTCTCCGCAAGCTCGCCCAACAGCTCCGTCACCCACATCGGCCAACCGCCTTTTTTGCTGTAACGCATATAGGGGCGCTCTAAAAATTTGGCCTCTTCCTCGCTTTCATAAGCGTGATATTTGGCGGATTTGGGGCCGCCAAGCATCCAGGAGCTGCAGGTCCCAAGCCCCGGCCAATTGCAGCCGTAGTGGATATATCCCTCATAATCCTCGGAAGGGATACCCATACGGGCATAGGTGGCCTTGACGTTGGTATCGTTATAGTACATCAGCGAAGCACTATGTAGCGAGCGGTCGGTCAGCACGCGCCAAAGCTCAGGGTGAGCGGTGTCCATTCCCTTGAAATAGCGCACCACAACAACGGGATTTTTAAAGGCGGGCTGAATACACTCGGCAAACAGCAGCGTCAGGTCGTTGACGGCAGAGGACCCGTCTGCGTTGGTGCCAGCCAGCAGCAGATACTGGGGAGCATCAAAGTTGCAGATGCGATCAAAGGTGGTGGAGTTGGTGGTGTTTCCCACCTGATGCTCGCCGCGCCCCATAATGAGGTTGTGCTTACAATAATAATCGGTGATCAGGGCTGCAGCATCCTCACGAGTGAGGCGACCGCTTTCCAGATCGGCCCGATACAGGGGGTAAAGGATCTGATCCATTCGCCCAAGCGTTAGGGTGGGGTTGCCCGTGATATAAGCGCAATCCACAAACGCAACGATCCACAAAAGCTGCAAGCCGGAGCGGAAATCATCGGGGGCGACGGTGGCCGATTTGCGCAGCGCGATCGCCATTTCATCAAGCCCCATTTCGGCGGCTTTTTGCGCGTAACGGTTGCAAAAATCGCACAACGTATCGTAAATTTCGATAACGCTCTCTAAAAATATCCGTTCATCGGGGTCGCTCTTTTCGGCAAGAGCGCACACGGCGCGATGCCGCAGTCCGGGCAGACCAAACCGCACCAGATCCGCCCAATCAAAGCTGCAATGTCCCGACGAAAGCATTGCGCTTTTGTTTTGCCGATCGGGGGATTTGAGATAGCTTTGAAAGATCGCCTCCTCGTCCTCGGTCAGCACTCTGTCCACGCATCGACCTGCGATCAGGTCGTAAGATTCCAGTGGCAAGGACACGCGGGAAAGCAGCTCGCGCAGCATATAGGAAAAGCGCTTGGGCTGGGGCCATTCCTTGTGGTCGGATTTGATCTCGTTCAAGATCATCACCCGCTCAACGGAGGTGGCCAGCATCGGCTTTTCGGTCAAGGCCCTCTTGGCCTCGTTGATATGAACTGTCAGATCCATAAAAGCTCCTTTCTCACAGCACGCTCATCAAAACGGCACCGCAAAGCGCAATGGCCGAGCCGATGATGCTGCGCCGTGTAGGCTTTTCATTAAAAAACAGCATTGCCGTCAGGTTTACGGTCACAAGGCATCCACCCTTGATCACGGGGTACAGCACCTGAGGCGACATTCCGTAGGTGGCAGTAGCCGCAGTTTGCAGATAGTTCCCCGCAAACAGGCAGAACGCCATCACGACAATGTAAGGGAACGGCCGCTTGCAGGAGTGCAAAAGTCCCGCCGCATAGCGGAGCTTGCTTTCTTCCTCTTGCTTGGAATAGCGCACGATCGCCACGCCCGCAAGCACGATCAGCAAAAGCGCCGCCGAAAACACGTAGGTATAAAACTGATACACAGAATTTTCATACGCCACACCGCCAAAACGCGCGCCGCCCGCCGTAAAATATTGCTTGTACAGCTGCTGGCAAAAGGAGGAAAGCCCCTCACCAAGCGTGGCGATCACAGCCAGCACCACGCCAAGCACGCCTGCGCGCTTGCCCGAGCCCCCGGCGTATCCGGAAAGCACCACCGTTGCCAGCAATATAAGGCCGAAACCGATCATTTTGGGGATCGAGATCTTTTCATCAAACAGGGCCAAGCAAAGCACAGCGGGCAAAATAGAGCCAATGGTCAACGCCACGTCCATCGTCACCAGCGGGATGCGGCGCACAGCAAGGATCCAGCCGATCAGAAATGCCGCATTGGCAACACCCGCACAAAGCGTCAGCAACAGCATCAACGGCGCAACCCTCATCTGCGCGACGGCACCGTCCAAAAGGATCATAAAAAATCCAATGCCGATACAAAGCAGCATACGCAGCAGATTAAATAAAACCGGATCTGTGGGGAGCTTGATATCGGTGCTGGTCTTTTTGCCGCAATAGCCCTTTACGGAAAGGCAGACCAGTGTAATGATCAAAAATAAGTAGCCCATTTGTTCTCCTTTTTCAAAAAAGCACACGCATTCAAGGCCAAAGACGTTGGAGAATGCACACGGATATTTTATATTATAGCACCATAATGGCACCGATGCTATACACTTTTCATCATTTACATGGACTTTTCTAAACAAAGTTATTGCCTTTTTACAGCATCACTGCTATAATAAGACACAGAAAGGAGCTGATGTAATGAGAGTGATCGACACGGCAGAGCTGGCACAGCTTGCACTTGATTTCAGCGATCCCGAGGTATTCCCCGAGGCGTGGGAAAGTCGCCGCTTTTTTTCACAATATCGCAACACGCCTCGCCCCTATCACGCCCTGTTTTTGATCAAAGCAAAGCTGAACGTATGCTTTTATCCTGAGCACGGACAGCCTATATGCGCCCAAAAGGGGGACGTTGTCTTTATCCCCAAGCACACCCTTTATCACGTCAAGGTCGAGGGAGGCTCCCCCAACGGCATTGCCACCTACACCGTTAATTTTGATATGCGTGACGGCGCAGAGGAGGTGACGTTAGCCGGGCAGATCTGCATCCTGTGCAACGACGGCGACGGCACACTGCATATGCATTTTCAAAAACTGAGCGAGACTGCACACAGCGGCGACGGACACTGCAATCTTTTGCGGCTGCGCGCCGCATTTTACGGTATGCTGAGCGCAGTTACGGCAGCGCAAGCGCCAAGCAACGGCTACTATGCCATTCGCGAGGGCGTGGATGCCCTGCGAACAGAATGGAACCGAAACGAAAAAATGGAAAAATACGCGGCCCTATGCGGCGTCAGCGAAACCTATTTTTACCGTTGCTTTCGAGAATGGGCGGGCAAAAGCCCCGTGGCCTATCGCAACGACCTGCGCCTTTCCAATGCCGAAGCCATGCTGCGCCACACAGATATGCCGATCGGTGAGATCGCAAGCGTTGTGGGCTTTGAGGATCCCTTTTATTTCAGCCGCATCTTTACCAAGCGCTTTGGTCTATCGCCCAAGGCCTACCGTGCAGAAAGTAAGCGCGATTAAAGCATTTTGGGGGGGATCACCGCCAGCTGCGCGGGCAGGGTCGGACGGGGCAAGCAAAGCGCATATAAGCTGTTAGAAAGCTCTGCCAGCCTTTGCTGGCGCGCGGCGTGCTCCCCCAGGGCGGTTACGTCAGATTGCTTGGTTACCACGGGAACGGTACGCGTTTTTCGCGTTTTGGCAAGAAATGCTCTCCCCCGCTCGTTGGCCCCCAACAGTCGCAGATAAGCGGGAGGAGCCTCCAGATCGGCATAGGTCACACCGGAAAGCACATACAGCAGTGCGCGACGAATGCGACCGTTGGTATACTTTTTGGTAGCAGCGGCCTCGCAAAGTGTCTGATAGTCAACAGACTCAGCCGCCGCCGCGATCAACCGCTCTAACAGTCCACCCCCGCAGTCCGCGATGGCGTTTTCTGCACCCGTTAGGGCACTTTTTGCCTCTACGCATCGCAAGGCGGCAAGCATTGCGGTGCCAAGTCGCTCGGTTTGAGCCACGCCCCATTTTTGAACGCCCGCTTGCCAGATCCGGCGTACGCTTTCGGGCAGATCGTCACAAATATCCGCACCCGTTTTCATTTTTTTGCGCAAAGCTGTGGCGCTGGGATAGTCGCCGCGCACACAGCTCTCGTGATAGCCGGAGCCCAGCCGCAAGATCGGAAGCAGCGCCATTTGGTCCCGCCGCAAATGCACGGCGCGGGCGTATTCCACCGCCAAAATATCATTGGGGAGCAGCGCATCACCCAAAGCATCGAAAAATAGCGCCGCATCCCCTCGATTTCTCGACCCGTCTGCCACCTTTTTGAAAAAATCATCCTCTAACGTTCGCTCAGCCGCTGCGCTTAAAGCCGGCAGATCGGCACTCTCGCTGCCAAAGGCCAGCATATCAACGCCAAGCCGCTGCAGTGCATCTACACCGGCAGAGGCGAAAAAGCGCGCAGAGGCGGCGCTGTACGGAAAGGGCAGCTCCAAAACAAGGTCCGCGCCGGCGGCAAGCGCCATTTCCGCCCTAACGCAGGGCGGCACCACCGCCGCCTCGCCCCGTTGTGTAAAATTGCCGCTCATCAGGCAGATCACGGCCTTTGCATCGCGCACCTGCCGCAGCAAGTGGGCGTGTCCTGCGTGGAACGGATTATATTCGCAAATAATACCAACGTATTTCATGCTTCCTCTTTCCGATTTTTTTGAAAAATCCTTATTAACTCTTGAAAATTATTTATTTTTATGTTATACTGACAGGTGGTAATCAATTACAGTTAGATATCAGGAGGTCTACTATGAAAATTCTGGTCGTTAACGCAGGCTCCAGCTCCCTGAAATATCAGGTTCTCGAGCCCGAAACCGGCACACTGTTTGCAAAAGGTATTTGCGAGGCCATCGGCAACACCGAGGCTTCTATGATCACCCATCAGCAGGTGATCAAGGACATCAAGCAAAAGGATGTTCCCTACCCTATGGAAAATCACGCCGTGGCACTCAAGCTGGTGGTTGAAAAGCTGCTGGACGACGAGGTCGGCTGCATTAAGAGCATGGACGAGATCGAGGCAGTGGGTCACCGCGTGGTACACGGCGGCGCATTCTTCTCCGAGTCGATGCTTCTGACCGACGAGGTTCTGGAAAAGCTGAAGCTTTGCCACGATTTTGCTCCCCTTCACACCCCCGCCGCCATTATGGGCATCCAGGGCTGCCTTTCCGTTATGCCCGAAAAGCCCCAGGTGCTGGTATTCGACACCGCCTTCCATCAGAGCATGGCTCCCGAGGCTTACGTTTACGCCCTGCCCTATGAGCTGTACGAAAAGTACGGCGTTCGCCGTTACGGCGCACACGGTACCTCCCACCGCTTTGTTGCAGGCGAGATGTGCAAGATCCTGGGCAAGACCGAGGGCACCAAGATCGTAACCTGCCACATCGGCAACGGCTCCTCCATCTCCGCCGTAAAGGACGGCAAGGTGATGGACACCTCCATGGGCTTTACTCCCCTTGCGGGCGTAGAAATGGGCACCCGTTGCGGCGATATCGATCCCGCACTGGTTCCTTATATGATGGAAAAGCTGAACATGAGCGGCGCCGAGGTCAACAACCTGATGAATAAGAAGTCCGGCTTCCTTGGCATCTCCGGCTTCTCCTCCGACTCCCGCGATCTGGAGACCGCCATTTCCAACGGCCCCTCCGATCCTCACTACGAGCGCGCCAACCTGGCCGTGAACATTCTCAAGTTCCAGCTGAAGAAGTACATCGGTGCTTACTCGGCTATTATGAACGGTCTGGATGCCGTAGTCTTTACCGCCGGCATTGGTGAGAACAACCCCCACCTGCGCGAGATCGTTTGCGAGGATATGGAGTATTTTGGCATTAAGATCAACAAGGAGCTGAACGCAAAGACCCTGCGCCAGTCCAACATCGTCAAGCTCTCCACCGACGACTCTAAGGTTGCCGTTTATCTGATCCCCACCAACGAGGAGCTGGTCATCGCACGCGATACCGCCGCCATCGTTTCTGCAGGCAAGTAATTTTTTATCATTATATCATACCGCGGCACTTTGCGCAAGTGCCGCGGTTTTGTTTTCTTTAAAACCGCAAGATTGCAAAAAAACAGCAGCATTTTGATTTTTTATAAAATTCGCACTTTCCCCTTGCATTTGGAGCCAAAAAGCGGTATAATAGTTATGTATGAAAATTTTTCCAAAGGAAGGATATCACATTATGGCAAAGCTTAATGCACTCGCCGGTTTTTCCGGCGTAAAGGGCCCCGTTGTTACCATCGTTATGGATGGCGTGGGCATCGCCCCCGACGGCCCCGGTAACGCCGTCAAGACCGCTTACACCCCTGTTTTGGACAAGCTGATGGCAAACTACCCCATGGTTTCTCTGCGCGCACACGGCACCGCCGTGGGTCTGCCCTCCGATGACGATATGGGCAACTCTGAGGTTGGTCACAACGCCCTTGGCGCAGGTCAGGTATTTGCACAGGGCGCAAAGCTTGTTTCCAACTCCATCGAGTCGGGCAAAATGTTTGAGAGCGCAACCTGGAAGGAGCTGATCGGCGGCGTAAAGGCCAACGGCTCTACTCTGCACTTTCTCGGTCTGTTCTCCGACGGCAACGTACACTCTCACATCGACCACCTGAAGGCGATGCTGGTGCAGGCCAAGAAGGAGGGCGTGGCTACCGTTCGCATCCACACCCTGATCGACGGCCGTGACGTGGGCGAGACCTCTGCTCTTGATTATATCGAGCCCTTTGAGGCTTTCATCGCCGATCTGCGCGACGAGAGCTTTGACATTGCCATTGCCAGCGGCGGCGGCCGTATGAAGATCACCATGGACCGCTACGAGGCCGACTGGAGCATGGTTGACCTGGGCTGGAAGACCCACGTACTGGGCGAGGGCCGTCAGTTTGCATCTGCGGCCGAGGCTGTTACCACCTACCGCGCAGAGCTTGGCGTCATCGACCAGGATCTGCCCCCCTTCGTTATTGCAAAGGACGGCAAGGCCATCGGCACCGTGCAGGACGGCGACAGCGTGATCTTCTACAACTTCCGCGGTGACCGCTCTATCGAGATCTCCAAGGCCTTTGACGGCGGCGCAGACTTTGACAAGTTTGACCGCGTGCGCGTGCCCAAGGTGATCTACGCCGGTATGCTGGAGTACGACGGCGATCTGCACATCCCCAACAAGTTCCTTGTTAACCCCCCCGAGATCACCAACACCATGGGCGAGTACCTTGCCGGCACCGGTGTTTCTCAGCTGGCCATTTCCGAGACCCAGAAATACGGCCACGTGACCTATTTCTGGAACGGCAACAAGTCGGGCAAGTTCTCTGAGGAGCTGGAGACCTATATCGAGGTTCCCTCTGATGTGGTTCCCTTTGAGCAGCGCCCCTGGATGAAGTGCGCCGAGATCACCGATAAGCTGATCGAGTGCCTGGAAAGCGGCAAGTACAAGTACCTGCGCGTCAACTTCCCCAACGGCGATATGGTGGGTCATACCGGCTCTCTGGCAGCAACCCGCTGCTCGATGGAGGCTCTTGATCTGCAGCTGGGCCGTCTGCTGCCCGTGATCGACAAGATGGGTGGCGTGGCACTGCTGACCGCCGACCACGGCAATGCTGATGAGATGTACGAGGTGGACAAGAAGGGCGCCCCCAAGCAGGATAAGAACGGCAACTACAAGGCTAAGACCAGCCACACCCTGAACATGGTTCCCTGCATCATCTACGACAACACCGATGCCAAGAACGCTTACACCGTCAAGGCTGACGAGGGCAAGTTCGGTCTTTCCAACGTAGCCGCTACCATGGTCAACCTGATGGGCTTTGAGGCCCCCGCTATGTGGGACGAGAGCATCATCGAGGTAAAGTAAAATCATATAGAGGGTGGGTCCCTTTTGCAAAAAGGGCCCACCTTCTTGTTTTTTGCTCTTGCAAAAACAATTCACCTGCCCTTTTGAAAATCTTTAAAAAGATTTTTTGTGTATTCCAAATTTTAAATGATATATTCCAATTGTTGGTATGTATTTTCTATATTTTTGGTTTGCAATTTCCGTTTTCTTTTTATTTGCTTCAAAAAACCGTATTTTGAAGCAAGTTTTTTTATTTGATCGCTTTTTCGTACCACTTATCGTGTTTTGACCTTGCCACTTGTTTCCCGATGTATTATAATGAAACCAACACCGCTTTGATCAAGGAGGCTTTTATGGATTTCCGTTTTCAAGAGGTCACCGTAACGGGTGGCTTTTGGCACGCATTGCAGGAGCGCAACCGCGACGTGACCATTCACGCGGTCTACGACCGCTTTTTCGATACCGGACGTTTTGCCGCGCTGAACTGCAACTGGACAGAGGGCTCGGAGCAGCCCAAGCCCCATATCTTTTGGGACAGCGACGTGGCCAAGTGGATCGAAAGCGCAGCCTATATTCTGGCAAAGCACGAAGCCCCCGAACTTGAAGAAAAGATCGAGCGCGCCATTGACGCAATGGAGGCTCATCAATGGGAAGACGGCTATCTCAATAGCTATTACACAACGATAGAGCCCCAAAACCGCTTTACCAATCGTGACCATCACGAGCTGTATTGCTGCGGCCACCTGATCGAGGCCGCCGTTGCATATTACAAGGCCACGGGCAAAGACCGTTTTCTTCATATGATGGAAAAATACGTGGAGCTTGTGGACCGCATATTCCGCGTGGAGCACAGCGCCGCCTTTGACACCCCCGGACACGAGGAGATCGAGCTTGCGTTGGTTCGCCTTTACCGTTGCACCGGCAAGAAAAAATATCTTGACCTTGCCGTACACTTTATCAACACCCGCGGCACCTCCGAGCGCGACAAGAACGTGATCCACGGCCGCTCCTATCATTATCTTGGCAGCACTGCCTATGCGCAAAGCACCATCCCCGTGCGCGAGCAGACCGAGGCGGACGGCCATGCCGTTCGCGCCATGTACCTCTATTGTGCCATGGCCGATCTTTATGCCGAAACCGGTGACGAGAGCCTCCGCCAAGCGGCTCTGCGTCTGTTTGCCGATGCTACCGAAAAGAAGATGCACATCACGGGCGGCCTTGGCTCCATTCGTGTGGGAGAGGCCTTTACCCACGCCTATGACCTGCCCGCCGAGCGCACCTATAACGAGACCTGCGCCTCGATCGGTATGATATTCTTTGCACAACGGTTGCTTGAGCGCGAGCACAAGGGCGTATTTGCCGACGTGATCGAGCGTCAGCTCTACAACGGTATGCTCTCGGGCATCTCGCTTGACGGCAAGAGCTTTTTCTACGAGAACCCTCTGGAGATCAACATCAAAAACCATACCCGCACCCGCTTCAATCCCAAAGAAGAAAAATACCCCATCACTCAGCGTGTGGAGGTGTTCAACTGCTCCTGCTGCCCGCCCAACCTGACCCGCCTGTTCGCCTCTATCGAGCGCTATCTCTATCACCGCGCAAACGACGTGTATTACGTGGATCAGTTTGCTGAGAGCCTGTGGCAGGAGAACGGTGCCACCGTGACCCAGCACACCGACTATCCGAAGAGCGGCAAGGTGTCTCTCAAGTTTGAGGGCGTCAAGACTGCCGCCGTGCGTATCCCCGGCTGGTGCGACAGCTACACCTGCAGCGTGCCCGTGACCGTAAAGGACGGTTACGCCTATATTGAGAACCCCTGCGAGGTGGAATTTGATTTTGAAATGAAGCCCGTTTATTATTCCGCCCACGCCGAGGTTGACGAGAGTGCGGGCAAGGTGGCGCTGATGCGCGGCCCCATCGTTTACTGTGCCGAGCGCATTGATAATCCCGTCAATCTGCACCGCGTACTGCTTGTCCCCGAAAAGACTGCCGCCGAGGAGCACGACCCACTAACGGGCCTTGTCCGCATCACCGTTGATGCACTCGTTTCTGCGCCAAAATCGGGCGGATTGTTCCAAAAAGTCGATAACGTATACGAGAAAACGCGCATTTCGCTGATCCCCTATTACGCCTTCGCCAACCGCGGCGAAAGCGATATGCTGGTCTGGCTGCGCTATAAGGATTAAATAAACAAGGCTCGCCCAATGGGCGAGCCTTGTTTATTTTACCCCCCAAACGGTATGCGTTTTTGGGGGGTTTGATCAGATCAAAGGTGTCCGCCCTCGATCTCGGCGGCGTTTTTGCCGTGGATGACAACGGTACGATCCTCGGGGACGTAGGAATCGGGAAAATGCACCATAACGTTATCATTTTCCAAGGACGTCTGCAGTTTTTTGATATCAACGGCGGCTACGGCACAGCTCTCCTCAATGGCTTGGCAAGCGGCGTGTGCGGCAGCCTGACCCGTGATGATCGCAGGCGGGATCACACGGAGGAGATCCCAGCCGTAGCCCGTACCGTCGGCACAACGGCCTGCGGCAAGCAGATTGGGGTAGTCACGGCGGCACAGAGTACGAAGCGGCACCTCAAACAAATGGTCGCGATGCTCAAAATCGTTGATGGCGCAAACTGAGTCGTCAAAATGGCGATAGGCATCGGCCACCTTCAGCGAATAGTCGCCCTTGATATGTGCGGTGGTACGGAACTGGGGCATCATAGGCATCACTGCCACGTCGCGAGCATTGCGATCGGTCTGCTTCAGCTTATCCAACACGTTTTGCTGCATCGTCAGCAGGTAGTCTGTGACCTCCTCCACACTCAACCCCGACCAACGGGGCACGTCGGCGGGCTGGTCATCACCAAACAGGTTGATGCCGCCCCCCGCAACACCGTAGTAGGCCTTGCGGATCTCACCGCTCTCCAGTGCTTTTTTAATGCTTTCCATAGAGATGGCGGAAACGCCGTAGGTATAGTAATTTTGCCCCGCAACAGTGGGCACGTTGCCGCGGCGCAGCACGTCGCAGTCGCCCGTGGTGTCGATCAGCATTTTGCAGGCGTAGTACTCGGTGCCCGACTTGCTTTCGGTCAGCACACCGCGACAGATATTCCCCTCCATCACAGGATCGCAGGCCATACAATCCAGTAGGATATCCGCCCCCGAGGCCTTGATCTCCTCGTTTAACTGAAAGGCGAAAATGTAGGGAGAAAATCGCTGCACGTAACGCTTTTCGGTGTATTCCGTGGGCTCGCCGTTCTTCCATTCGGCGGGGATGGTGTCGTAGCCGTAGGCAGCACTCATTCTCGTCCATTTTTCGCAAAGACCGAAAATGATCTGCTTGCCGCGCCCATTACACATCGGCACGAACAGATTGATGCGCCCCAGAGTAGCAAGACCTCCCAGAATATTGGACTTTTCGATCAGCAGTGTGGAATGCCCTCTGTTTGCCGCCGTAACGGCGGCAGCAACGCCCGCCACGCCGCCACCGCACACGATGACGTCGTATTCTTTTTTTACAGGTAGCGTTTTGGTCAGCGTAATGGTGGACACAAGTGATTCCTCCTTTTTACGACAAGCCTCCCCTTGCACAGGGGAGGCTTGTATTTTGCGTTATGCGTTGCTTTTATATCACGCGTTTTGGGGGGCGCGCACAGCTTTTACTTCAACGTTTCGGGATAGAAGCGCTGACGGGCAAAGTAGAGCTTGTTGGCCTCGTTGAATATCGCGTAGATATCCTCGTCGTTGGTGAACATCCAAGGCGCACCGAGGAAGCCAAGCAAGCGGCTTTGATCCAGCTTTTCCTTACCGTGACCAACGGTTTGGAACAGGTTGGTAGAGCGAGACCAAGTAGAGCCGGTAGGGATCTGTTCAAAGCCGTGCTTATCCAGCAGCTCGTAGCACTCGATGGCGCGGCGGCTGCCCGGATGATTGTCGCCATAGTTCTTGAAATCACCGTAGAACCAGTTGGACTGCACCACGTCCTTCGGCATATTTTTCAGGAACAGCTCCTCGTTTTTCCAAACGTAATCCGACCAGATCCAAGGGCGGGTGCCGTTCTTTTCGCACTCACGGCACAGGAAATAGAAGTCGTGCCACCACAGATCGGCGTGGCGGACGGTGGTCATTTCAAAGGTCTTTTGGAACTCGGCAGACTCCTCGTCGCAGCCGAGGTGGAAGAAGCGAGGGTGATCGAACACCTCGCACACCTCGCGGATCACGTCGGCACAGAACTGATAATAGGTGGGGGTGGAGATCAAACGGCGGTACTGCTTCATCCACGTGTCGTGGGAGGTGGAGAAATTCAGCTTCGGAATGGGCTCGATGCCAAGGGCGCGCATTTCACAGAGCTTTTTGCGCAGGAAATCCTTGCTCCACGCATTGGGCACGGCGATCTCGGGGTGGCTCTCGAACTGCATACCGTCGCCCACGTCGATCAATGCCAGATTGTACTTGCGCTCGGCCATAAACTGCACCGCCATATCCCACGCCTTTTCGGTGGTCTGCATTTCGGGGGTGTAGAGGGGATCCAGATACCAACCGCGGGGCGGGGTGCTTTCATCGTCCCACATGTGGTCGCCAAGATAGAGCATAATGCCCCAAAGCATGTCCTTTTTCATCTCACATTTCTCCTTTTCAGAGCAAAAATGGGCGAGGGGAAAGTTGCCCCCTCGCCCACATTATACACGCACGTGCGCGGAAAATCAATACGTTTTCAAAAATTTGCTTGCAATTTATGCGTTGTAAGAGCCCTCGGTGCTGCTGGTCACGCTGGCCACGTTTTCCTTACGGCGGGAGGTCTTGACACGCTCCATCAGCAGCTCGTAGAAGCGCTGCTCGTCAAAAGGAAGCTCCACGGTGCGATCCTCCCATGCAGACAAGTGCATAGCATTGGAGATCATCAGACCGTTGATGCCCTCGCGGCCGTCTGCGATCAGAGGCTCGCCACGCAGGATCGCGGCGGCAAAGGAATTCAGCACGCCCCAGTGCTGGCTGTTCTCACCCTCCAGCTCGGGGGTGATGATCTCTGCCTTGGGCTTGCCAAACGCCTCGGTACGGTTGGTCTTGGAATACTCGCTCTCGGTCATCTCCAGTTTCTTCACGATCAGGGTCTTGGCGTCCTCGCAAAGCAGGGTGCCACCGTCACATACGATCTCAAAGCGGTTGGTGCCGGGGGTGTCGCCCGTGGTGGTGATAAAGGTACCCGTTGCGCCGTTTTCGTACTCGGCATAGGCGGTCACGTCGTCCTCTACCTCGATGTCGTGCCATTTACCAAAGTGCATTTTTGCGTGCAATTTTACGGGCATACCGCAGATCCACTGCCACAGATCCAGGTTGTGGGGGCACTGGTTCAGCAGAACGCCGCCGCCCTCACCGCTCCAGGTGGCGCGCCACGCGCCGGAGTCGTAGTAGTACTGGGGGCGATACCAGTTTGTGATGATCCAGCTGGTGCGCTTGATGGCACCCAGCTCACCGCTTGCAATGATCTCGCGCATTTTGCGGAACACGGGGTTGGTGCGCTGATTGAACATCATACCAAACACCAGCTCGGGGTGCTTGTCGGCAGCGGCCATCATCTCGCGCACCTGCAGGGTGTAAACGCCCGCGGGCTTTTCGCACATTACGTGCAGACCGCGATCCATTGCCTCCATCACCAGACGGGGATGGTCGTAGTGGGGCACGGCGATCAGCACGGCGTCGATCATTTTTGCGTTCATCATCGCCTCTGCGCTTTCAAAAAGTGCAGGCACGGCCACGGCCTGATCGGGGTTTTCTGCATTCCATTTCTCAACGTCGGCACGGCAGGCCTCCAAACGGGCGGGGTCCAGATCTGCAACGGCGGCCAGTATGATCTCGGGGCACTTGCCTTTGAGCAGGTTGCGAGTGTGACCGGTACCCATATTACCGTAGCCAATGATACCAAGCTTTACCTTATTCATAGCAAAAATCTCCTTTTTCTCTACCCGTTATGGGGTTAATCGGCAAATCCGTTGGCACGGATAAAGGCAAGGCTACGCGCCAGGCAATCGAAGGGATCCTCGCCATAGGCGTTATCCTGCTCTACAAAGGCATATTGGATATCGCATTCCTTTACGGTGGCAAACACGCTCTCCCAGTTGATGTTGCCCTCTCCGATGGGGGCCATACGCACCTTTTGATCCTCGGTGCTGTAGGACATATCCTTGAAATGGATGCAGGGGATGCGACCGTTCAGCTTACGCAGCCAAGCAGCGGGATCTGCACCGCCGGCTTGCACCCAATAGGTATCTACGATGATGCAGCACTCATCGGGGCTGAATTCCTCGCACAATGCATCGATAAACAGCCGTCCGTCTGCAAGGCGTGCGAACTCGCGGTCGTGGTGGTGATAGCCGAACTTCAGGCCCTCTGCCTTGCAACGCTCGATAAAGGGCTTGAAGCTTGCAAGAAACTCGCCCCAGATCTCGTCCAAGGGGCGCTTGACCTCTGCCGACCTCTGAAAGATACCGGGCGCTGCGCCAATGCCCACAAGGGGGGTGTTCAACGCCTTGTGCGCCGCAATGGCGGCATCGGTCTTTTCCAGCAGCGTTTTGGGGGCGGTGTGGGTGACGGGGGCCACCATTCCAAGGCGATCAAGCACGCCCTTCAGCCATACGGGATCGCAATCGCAAATGCCCGACAGCTGTACGGCCTTATAGCCGATTTTCGCCACCCGTTCAAGGGTCTTTTCCAGATCCTCGGGGGTCTTACAATAATCTCTCAGCGTATAAAGCTGAGCGCCGATAACAGTTCCCATATTACAGTTCCTCCAGCATTTTCTTCAAGGTATCGGTGGCAAAGTCAAAGGCATCGCGGTTGCTTTTAAAGCTCCAATCGGCAACCGACTGGGGCACGTCGCCGTTCTCCAGAGCGGCAAGACCCACAAACTTGGTGAGATGGGGCTCCAGGGTCAGCACCTCGCAGCCCTTGGCAAAAAAGCGCTTTAAGTAAACAGGCAGATTGCCCTCGCCCTTGCCGGGAGGCACCACCTTTCCCTCCTTGTTGGCATCCTTGATATGGCCGTAATAGATATAGGGCTCCAGCATATCCCACGCCTCGATCGTATCCTGCTCGCACTGTACAAAGTTGGCGGGGTCAAACACACCCTTCAGCTCGGGCACAGCCCTGTGAATTTCAAGGCAACGTGCGGCATTGTCGCCGTAAATGCCCTTTTCGTTTTCGTGGCAGAGCACCACGCCGCTACCCTTCGCCAGCTCCACAAAGCGAGAAAGGCGCTCCATCACCTCGTCACGGTATTCTGCCTTGCCGTCGGTGCCGTAAAAGCTGAACAGACGAATGGCGTGCGCGCCCGTGATGTCGGCGGTTTCAAGCAAGCGCTTGAACTGCTCTTTTTCAAAATCAAAGGGATCGGTGATCGGGGTCTTGCCTGCAGGCGAGCCCAGCGACCAGACCTTGATGCCGCCCGCCTTCAGTTCGGCGGCAGCGGCCTTTGCCTCGGCAGTGGTCAGCTTGGCCACGTTGATGCCGTTGACGCCGCGCATTTCCAGATATTCGATGCCGTTCTCCTGCATGGCGCGGATCTGACCTGCGAGGGCCTTATCCGCCTCATCGGCAAAGGCACAAAGCTTGTAATTTACCATAGTATTCTCCTTTTGTCACAAAAACCGTGTAACGTATATGAGTTTTAGACACCGGAATAAGCAGAAAAGCCACCGTCAACGGGGATCACAACACCGGTGACAAAGCCCGAAGCCTTGCAATCGGTCAGGAAGTTGAGGGTGCCGAGCAGCTCCGAGGGCTCTCCGAAGCGCCCCATAGGCGTGGCCGCCAGGATCTTGCCGCTGCGGGGGGTCAACGTGCCATCCTCGTTAAAGAGGAGCGCACGGTTCTGATTGGTGGCGAAAAAGCCGGGTGCCATCGCATTGACGCGAATGCCTGCGGGGGCAAAATGCACCGCCAGCCACTGGGTGAAGTTGGAGATGCCCGCCTTGGCCGCGGAATACGCAGGGATCTTGGTGAGGGGCGTAAAAGCATTCATAGAGGAGATGTTCAGGATCGAGCAGCCCTCGCGGCCGATCATATCCTTTACAAAGACCTGGGTAGGCAGCAGCGTGCCCATAATATTGAGGTTGAATACGAACTCAAAGCCGGATTTATCCAGATTGAAGAAGGTGGCGATATCCTCTCTCGCCTCATCCCCCGCCTCATAGGTCTCGTGGGCGGTGGTGGCTCTGGGATTGTTGCCGCCCGCACCGTTGATCAGCACGTCGCAGGGGCCGAGATCGGCCAGCACCTGCTTGTGCACGTCTTCCAGTACCGCCTTATCCAGCACGTTGGTGGCATAGGCCTTGGCGGTGCCGCCTGCGGCATTGATCTCATCGGCCACGGCCTTGGCGGCGGCCTCGTTCAGGTCAAGAAGTGCAACGGCATAGCCGTTTTTGGCCATTTCCTTGGCAAAGGCCGAGCAGAGCACGCCGCCCGCACCCGTGATGACACATACTTTTTTCATAGTAAAGCTCCTTTGTGTAGCCGCTTTGCACGGCAAGAGTCGTTAGCCGCTTTTTCTTTGACGGAAAGAGCCGCAAAGAAAAAGCTTACAAAAAGAAACGGCGTTTTTGTGGGCACTGCCCACACCCGCCAACTTTTGAAAAAGTTGGATCAAAACTTTCCCGAAAGCGGCGTTTTCTCGCACCGTTATGGCACTTATGCCTTATCGATGGCCTCCCACAGGCCCGAGAGATAGGTGGCGCCGAGGGCGCGGTCGTAGAGGCCGTAGCCGGGTCTGCCGTCCTCGCCCCAGATCATGCGACCGTGGTCGGGACGGATATAGCCGTCAAAGCCGCCGTCGTGCAACGCCTTCATAATACCGTAAATATCCAGCGAGCCGTACTCGGTGGGGTGCGCCGTTTCGTGGAATTGGCGCTCGCCCGTGTGCTTGATATTGCGGATATGGGCAAAATGGATGCGGTCGGCAAATTTCTTTGCCATCTTGGGCAGATCGTTGGCAGGATCCGCACCAAGCGAGCCGGTGCAGAAGGTCAGACCGTTTTCCTTCATATCCACCAGCTTTAAAAATCTTTCCAGATTTTTCTCGGTGGTGATGATACGGGGCAGCCCAAAGATGCCCCAAGGCGGATCATCGGGGTGGATGGCCATATTCACGCCGGCCTCGTGCGCCACGGGGATCACGGCCTCCAGGAAGGTCTGCAGATTTTTCCACAGCTTCTCCTCGGTCATATCCTCGTACTTTTTCAGCAGATCGCGCAGGCCCTCCAACGTATAGCTCTCGTCCCAGCCGGGCAGCGACAGTCCGCCCTTGGCGGGATCCATTGCCAGCACGGTCTGTTCGTCATAAGCAAGAGAATTAGAACCATCGGCGGCGGGGCGATGCAGCTCGCTGCGCAGCCAGTCAAATACCGGCATAAAGTTATAGCAGATACACTTGACGCCCGCCTCGCCAAGGCGACGCACGTTTTCACAGTAATTCTCGATCAGCGTGGGGGCTTTTTCGTTGCCCAGCTTGATATCCTCGGGCACGGGCACACTTTCCACCACCTCAAACGAGAGGCCGTGTGCCTCGGCATCGGCCTTGAGTGCAGCGATGCTCTCACGGCTCCAAACGCCGCCCGCAGGCACGTCGTAGATCGCGGAAACGATCGAGCGCACCGTGGGGATCTGAGAAATGGCAGAAAGCGTTACGGGATCGTTTTTTCCGTAATAACGGAAGGTCATTTTCATAGAAAATTCCGCCTTTCATAAATTATCATCTTCATTATACACCCATCTTACAACAATCTTTTTGCAAATATATCATTTTTTATTGCAAAAAGAATCAAAAAGTGCTATAATATAAAAAAACGCCGTACAAGGAGGGGGTATTATGCAGATCTTTCACCAGACGCACGGTGATTATATGGCTCACCATTCGATCGACGCCACCCCCATCGAGGCAGATTTTCCTCTGCACGCACACCCACACTGCGAGGTCTTTTACTTTATCAAGGGAGAAGGCTATTATACCGTAGAGGGCCGCGACTATCCGCTTGTCCCCGGAAACATTCTGCTGCTGCGCGACGGTGAGATCCACAAGCTCCACATCTCGCCCGATCACCCATACGAACGAATGGCCATCCATTTTCCACTGGACTCTGTTTTAGAGCAAGGTACACCCTTTGCCACCTTGCGCGCACTGTTTTTAGAGCGTTCGCCCGGCTGCAGCAACCTGTTTGTGCCGCAAAGCAATGACAGCGCCGCCTTTTTGCAATCCTGCTTTTCACGCATTTGCCGCCCCTGCCGCGACAAGGACGAGTTTGACCTGCGTTTAAAGGCACACCTCCCGCCGCTGTTGACCGAGCTTTACAACCTGCGCGCGGAGCAGAGCGGCGCGACCGCCGCCGGCCGCCGCGAGGACAACTCGGCCGTACCGGAGATCATTGACTATATCAATCGCCACCTCACGGAGATCGAGGGACTTGCCGAGCTGGAGCGTCGTTTTTTCATCAGCAAATCTACCCTCAATCGCCTGTTTTCAGAGTCTACGGGCTCGACTGTGTGGGAATACGTCATCATCAAGCGCCTGCATGCCGCACGCCGCCTGCTATTGGACGGAAAAAGCGCCGCGCTGGCTGCGGCAGCCTGTGGATTTGGCGATTATTCAGCCTTTTACCGCCAATATCGCCGCATTTTTGGAGAAAGCCCGCGGCGAGAACAGCAAACTGCAAAAAATTTTGAAAAGCCTTGAATTTTTTAGAAAATTATACTATAATTGAGCCAACAACGCACTCAGAAAGGCCTTATTATGAGTTTTAAAACCGAATTGCATTGCCACAGCACGCTGGTCAGCGCCTGCGGCCGCATCACCCCTACAGAAACCGTTGAAAAATATCTGGAGGCAGGCTATACCTCGCTTGTTATCACCGATCACATCAGCCGCGATACCTTTCAGTCGGGCAATTATCTTGGCGCCCCCGATTGGGATGCCAAGGTCGACTTTTTTCTGCGCTCCTATCACGCACTGCAAGAGGCTGCCAAGGGGCGCCTGAACATCTTGCTTGGGGCAGAGGTGCGCGTAGACAGCCACGCCGCCGCCGACTATCTGCTTTACGGTGTGACCGAGGAGTTTTTGCGCCACGCCGGTTGCCTGCATCAATTCCACATAACAGATCTTTCTCGCGTGGCAAGAGACCACGGTGTGCTGATCGTACAAGCCCACCCCTTCCGCAATCATATGGTGGTGACCCCGCCCGCCCTGCTTGACGGCGTAGAGGTCTTTAACGCCTCCCCATCTCACGCCGCCTTCCGCGGGGAGATCGCAAAACTTTGGGCCGAGCATTATAACTTGATCCAAACCTCGGGCTCGGACCTGCATTCTCCCAACGCCAAGCAGATCGCAGGCGGCATTGAGACCGACGAGCCCATCACCGCCAACGCGCAGCTGGTGGAGGTCTTGAAAAGCCGCAATTATCGCATTTTGCAGGATACGTCCCATATGAAAGACGACCGCGAGCCCGTTTGATAAGGTCCACTTCCCCTGTAACACCATATAAAACAAGGCCGCAAGCCTTTGGCTTGCTGCCTTGTTTTTATGATCATGAAAGTCGATAGTTCAGCAATCGGTAATCCTCGCCCGTGGGCAGATCCGCTGCCACCATCGTGACCGTGGCTCCGTCCGCAGACAGCAGAATACCGTAGATCTCCTCTGTCGTAACAAGAGACGGGATCGTCAGAATGCGATCCTTTCCCGTTTGGGGATCATAAGCACGCAGTGTCTTATCGGTGTTATAGATCAGCTCGCCGCCAACAGCAACGATGCCGACGTAGCAGCCGGGATAATACTTGTTTGTTTTTTGATAACGCCAAACGCCGTCGATCTCCATCACCCGTGACAGCTCTAAGGGTGTAGCACCGCCGTACAGAACACCGCCCGTTCCCTCAGCGGCCGGGATCACGCAAAAATAACGATCCGCTACCACAGCCATCGGCGTACGCGCACTGCGCCAAAGTGCAGCATCGTACAGGCTGCTTTCCGCTTGCTCGGCACAGGTCCAATCGTGATGGATCTCGGCAGGATCATCGGTCCGCGCCACATCGTAATGATAAATACCGTTGTCACTTTGCAGGAAATAGGCGTAAGACACAAAAGAGGGGTAAGAGGTGCTGTCATCCCACGTAATATCCAGATGATACCATTCGCCATCCACCTCAACAAGGTTCCAGGCGTGATTCATTGCGGTGCTGGTCACGGGGACAGAGCGGATGCCGATCTCCTCGGCAACGGCGATAAATGCCAGCATATAGGCCTGGCACACACCCGTCCCCTCCTCGAAAAAGCGATATGCATCGCGGATGGTATAGGTGTAATCATAGCAATAATTCTGTACAAAGTGATCATGGAGGTACAATACCTTTTCAAAATCGCTTGCATCGGCCGAAACGCCTGCAGCGATCTCCTTGATCTTTGCCCGATAGGCACTTGTTTGCTCGGCCGCAACATCGGCCTCTACAAGGTAAGAGGGGCAAAGCGTGGTGACCAGCTGCGTTTGCTCGTTACTGGAAAAGGAATAGGCGTTATCCACATAAAAATACTCGGGATACGAATAGCGCACACCGGAGATCACGGTCTTCAGCTCTGTGGCGGTCAGCCCAAATGCCGAAAGATCTACCTCGTCGTCGTGGTTATCGTACGCTTCGCAGATCACGGTCAAAAGATCGGCCTCCACCTCTTCTGTGGGGGTGTGCCCGGTGTATTCTCCGCCGCTTTCCACAGGGCGGGAGGGGGTCTGTGCCGCGCCACCGTCCTCGCCACCGCCAAGGATATCCTCGGTGGCCTGTATCAGGTTATCGGCTTGCGCCTTTACGCTCTTTAGCCAAGCCGTTACGCCCGACATATCGGGAAACGCATCATAACGCCACAAGGCAAAGGTCAACAGACACACGCACAGCAAGGATGCGCCTACGGTACGCAAAAAGCTTTTCACACGCTCACCTCCTTTTAGCAGTTTTAAAAACGGTTACTGAAAATCAGCCTCGGTAGCCTCTTCGTCGCGGGGGATCTCACGCAGCACGCGGGGTGCGGCATCCTCACTGTGGCGGCTACCCAGCGCGCCGCGCATACGGCGCTCGGCCACAAGGCACTCCTCCTCGGTAAACAGCTCATCCTCGCAGGGCTCTCCGACCACACGCTTGGCGTGGCGCTCGGCCAGCAGATACGCGCCGCAAGCACCCTCTACCGCAGCCATTGCGGCAAGTGCGGCCAGCAAACTGCGCTTTTTGCAGGTCAGCACCACAAGCGTTACGACCATGGTCGCGGCCGAGATCAGCATAGAAAGACCGAGAGCCTCTTTCATTCGTTTGGTCAGCTTCATATCTCTCTCCTTTTGGATCACTGTCTGGCGTTCATTTTGAGATACGCGTTGATAAAGCCGTCAATATCGCCATCCATCACGGCACCGATATTGCCGTTTTCAAAGCCGGTGCGGGTGTCCTTTGCCAAAGTATAGGGCATAAACACGTAAGAGCGGATCTGAGAGCCCCACTCGATATTCACCTTGTTGCCCTGGATCTCCTCGATGGTGTCCAAGCGCTCGCGCAGCTTGATCTCCATCAGCTTGGCCTTCAGCATCTTCATTGCCGTTTCCTTGTTTTGCAGCTGAGAGCGCTCGGTCTGGCAGCCGACCACGATGCCCGTGGGCTTGTGCAAAATGCGGATAGCGGAGTCGGTCTTGTTGATGTGCTGACCGCCCGCACCGCTGGAACGGTGCGCGGTGATCTCCAGATCCTCGTCGCGCAGCTCGACCTTGTCGACGTCAGCAAACTCGGGCATGACCTCGATAGAAGCAAAGGAGGTCTGACGGCGGCCCGCAGCATCAAAGGGAGATACGCGAACCAAGCGATGCACGCCGTTCTCGCTTTTCAAATAGCCATAGGCATTGTTGCCCTCTACCATAATGGTGGCGCTCTTCAGGCCTGCCATATCACCGTCAAGCCAGTCTACCAGCTTGTACTTAAAGCCGCGGCGCTCAGCCCAGCGGGTGATCATACGGTACAGCATCTGTGCCCAGTCCTGTGCCTCGGTGCCGCCGGCGCCGGGATGGAAGGATACGATGGCGTTGTTGTGGTCATATTCGCCGCACAGCAGGATCTCCATACGCATGGTGTCCTCGGCCGCGCGGATGCCCTCAAGCTCGCTCTCGACCTCCTCAAGGCAGCTTTCGTCCTCGGCCTCGATGGCGATCTCGGCCAATGCGATGGCATCCTCCAGGCGTGCGCCCAGTGCGTGATACTCCTCGATGGTATCCTTAGACTGCTTCAGCTCCTGCAGCACCTTAGAGGAGTTCTCTTGGTCATTCCAAAAGGAGGGGTCGGCAGTCTTTTGCTCCAGCTCGGCCACACGACCCTGCAGGCCTTCAATATTCAGTGCGTGGGCAAGGTCCTCGACCTTCTCACGCATATCGATCAATTCGCGCTTTGCGTTTTCCAATGCAATTATCACGGTTTGTTCCTCCTGCCACACAAAAAATTCGTTTTCACATAAATATACAGCATATATTATACCATATTTCATATGCATTGGCAATAGGATGCAAAAAAATTTCACAAACACGTTGCGGCAAAAAAGGAGCTTGCTGTAGCAAGCGCCTTTTTGTTTGTATGCACGAAAAGGACGGCGGGCAAAATGCCACGTCGCCCTTTCAAGCGAGACCGATTTGGTTCGGATCTATTTAGAACGGATCGTCCAGGTAATCATCATTGCCGCCCTCTTCCTCGGGAGGAATGGGCTCGGACGTGGTGATGACATCATAAGGACGGAATTGAAGCAACCAAGAATAGGGCTTCTCATAAGGCATTTTCAAAGCGAATACCTCCCTTTCCTTACATGCACTACATCTGCATATTACACGTATAGTTTAGCACAAAAACAGCCTTGCGTCAAGAGTCCGCGCTACTTTTCGTTCACATAAACAAATTGCGCCAAAGCGTTTTGTACATTTTTACACAACCGTTTAAAATTTGATCAACCTTGCGCGGCGTACACCACCGATCGACTCCAGCTCTGCAACGACCTCATCACCCGCAACGGTAGATACGTCCAGCATCGTATACGCATTTTCGCCCTTGGAGTTGTTCAGCATATTGTCAATGTTGATACCGCGTTTTGCAAAGACGCTGGCCACGTTGGTCAGCACGGCAGGAACGTTGGCGTGCAGCACACAAACGCGCATCGCGCCGCTGACGGGCATAGATACGTTGGGATAGTTGACGCTGTTGCGGATGTTGCCAAGGCGCAAAAACTCATCCAGCTCTACGGCGGCCATAACGGCGCAGTTATCCTCAGACTCCTCGGTAGAGGCGCCCAGATGAGGAATGGTGAGTGCGCCGGGGATGGCAACGGTCTCTTCGGTGGGGAAATCCACTACGTAAGCGCCCACCTTGCCGCTTTCCATAGCGGCGGCAACGTCGGCACCGTTCACCAGCTCGGCACGGGCCAGATTGATGATCTTAACGCCGTCCTTCATCTGTGCAATGCTATCAGCGCAGATCATATTGGTGGTGGTAGGCGTTGCGGGTACGTGCAGAGTGATATAATCAGCCACGGCATAGACCTCTTCATAGGTCTTGGCGTGGCGGATGCTGCGATCCAGATTCCAAGCGCCGTCCACCGACAGATAGGGGTCACAGCCGACCACGTTCATACCAAGCGCCACGGCGGCGTTGGCCACCAAAGCACCAATGGCACCAAGGCCGATAACGCCCAGCGTCTTGCCTGCGATCTCGCAGCCGCCAAACTGAGACTTGCCTGCCTCGACCTGCTTTGCCACGTCGGCGCCGGTCAGGGTCTTGGCCCAGTTGATGCCGTCCACGACCTTACGAGAAGCCAGCAAAAGCGCGCAGAGCGCCAGCTCTTTAACGCCGTTGGCGTTGGCACCGGGGGTGTTGAACACCACGATGCCCTCGGTGGCGCAACGGTCAACGGGAATGTTGTTGACACCGGCACCTGCACGGGCAATGGCAAGCAGCTCCTTGTTAAAGGTCATTTCGTGCATCTTGGCAGAGCGCACCATAATGCCCTCGGGAGCCTGTACGTCGGTGCCCACGTTGTAAAGTGCGGGGTCAAGGCGGTCGGTGCCCACCTTTGCGATCTTATTCAGCAATTGGATGTTTTTCATTGTTCTTACCTCTTATGCCTTGGGATTGTTGGCAGCAAACTCCTTCATAAATGCTACCAGCGCGTCAACGCCCTCTGCGGGCATTGCGTTATAGATCGAAGCGCGCATACCGCCGACCGAGCGGTGTCCCTTCAGATTTTTGAGACCTGCGGCTGCGGCCTCCTTGGCAAACTTCTTGTCAAGCTCGGCATCGCCGGTCACAAAGGTCACGTTCATCAAGGAACGGCTGTTCTTTTTGACGGGTGCCACGTAGTAATCCTGGCTATCCAGATAGTCGTAAAGCACTGCGGCCTTCTTTTCGTTATACGCCTTTTTGGCTTCAAGACCGCCGGTGGCCAGCAGATGCTCGAACACCAGCTTTGCAATATAGATGGTGTAGGTGGGAGGCGTATTATACATAGAGCCGTTTTCGGCCATGATCTTCCACTCCAGCATGGTGGGCATCTTGGGGTCGGCATACTCCAGCAGATCCTCACGCACGATCACAATGGTCACACCTGCGGGAGCCACGTTCTTCTGTGCGCCTGCATAGATCACACCGAAGCGGCTGACATCGATGGGCTCGGACAAAATGCAGGAGGACAGATCGGCAACCAGCGGAATGTCACCGGTATCGGGGATCTCGGGATACTTGGTGCCGTAAATGGTATTGTTAAAGCAAATATGCACGTAAGAGGCGTCGGGGCGGATCATATCCTTGGTGAATGCGGGGATGTGATCAAAGTTATCCTCCTTGGAGGTGGCAACGCACTGCACGTCATAGCCCATCTTCTGTGCCTCTTTAAAGGCCTTGCCGGAGAACTGACCCGAAACCACGTAGTCTGCCTTGCCGGTGCGACCGATCAGGTTCATAGGAATGGCTGCAAACTGGGTAGAAGCGCCGCCCTGCAAAAACAGCACCTTATAGTTATCGGGGATCTGCATCAGCTCGCGGAGCATACGCTCGGCATCGTTGATAATGGCTTCATAATCGGGAGAGCGATGGGACATTTCCATCACAGACATACCGGACTCGCCATAGCAAAGCATTTCGGATGCAGCCTTTTCAAGCACGGGAACGGGCAGCATAGAGGGGCCCGCAGAAAAATTGTAAACTCTGTTCATCATAATACCTCCGCAAAACCGGACTCGCCGGGTTACTTTTTCTTTGATCGGAGCCAAAGAAAAATAATTACTTTTTATTATACTCCTTGAAAAAAGCATCGTCAAGGGGATTATGGAAAAAAATGAATTATTTTTTAACTTTTTTTGTTTTTAAAGTGAACATCAAAAGCCCCGGGGCAAGGCCACGGGGCTCCCCTTACGTCAACTCTACGCGCGTGTCGCCGCTTACGATCTCAATTTTGATCTTATTAACATACTTATCGTTGCGGTAATGCTTAAAATCCTTTAAAATTTCTGTGATCATCGCGGCCGAACCGTCAAATTTTCGCTCGATCACGTCAAGTCCGACGATCTCAATGTGAATCGACTCACCGATCATATCAGTCAGACAATCCCAAAAAGCATCCCAGTTACAGCCGTAATAATCGGGAAAGCATAATCCATCCCGAATGGCAAAATGCATATCGTAATAGTATTGCACGTTTGTAAAATCAACGGTATAAATATCCTTATATTCGTACATAGGTTCTCCTTATTTTGTTATTTCGTAAAAGGTATGGTAGTGATCGTAAGTTGCAAAGATCAATCCATCGTTGGAATACAGCACGCGCTGGCGGTTGCGAAAGCCGCCGTTATAATTGATATCAGCCTCATACCATATGCGCCCCGGCGCATTGGGGAGCTTTTTGCTTTTATTTTTATAAATATCGCCGCCGATCATATCTCCGGGAAGCACACGATCTAAATTCGCCTTTTTACTATCCCCACTCAATTCACGGTCTTGATCTATGTGGTTCATTTGCTTTCTCTCTTCAGTATATCATAAATTTCTCCAAATGTCAAAAAGCACGGGCAACGCCGCGCGTTGCCCGTGCCCCCGCTTGGCTACACTGCCCTTGCAGCGTGCCTGCGGATCATTTTACGCCTGCCAGCTCTGCCACCAGCACAAGGGCGCGGCGGATCTCGATCAGCGCCTCCTTGGCGTCATCACGCTCCTGCTCGGCTACCTTGACCGTTTCCATTGCCGCGGTCAGGCGCCCCTCCAGCTCGGTGATCTCCTCCTCCAAAACGGCATTTTCGGCCTCCAGCTCCTCGATTTTGGATTCGCACTTGACCAGCTGCTCGTCCAAAAGCTCGGCATCGCTATCGGTGCAAACACCCTCGGGAATAAAGCCGGCGTCATAGGCGGGGTTTTCAAACCAGACCTCGCCTTCCTTTTTGATATAGTCCTCGGCGTCGGCGTCCCAGCCATAGGACTTGCTTTCGGTATAGCCACGATAGCGGGCAACGGCAGGATTTGCCAATACCTTTTCATACAACGCGCGCACGTCGGCGCGGGTGCTGACTCTCTCCTGATAATTCAAAACAGTTCTCCTACTCCTTTCATCAGCTTACAGGCGGCAAGGATCAAGGCGACGGTGTCGACCTCCTCCTCGGCCGCCTCTTTCGCGGCGGCCTTACTCCAGCCGCTCGCTTTTTTCGGCATTCACCGCCTTGCTAAAGGCGATGTCGGCCTCGATCCCCTCGATCAGCGCCGCCTCGTCAAAGGCACAGCCGAGCTCTGCGGTAAAAACGCGCAGACGGGACAATACGTATTGCAGCTTTTCGGCAGAGGTATATGAAGAGAAGGCCTCGGCCTCGATCTCATACCGTCTGGCCGCCTCCATGATCCTGATGCGATTGGCTGCACTGCCCGCTTTGCCGGCACGGCAGAGCTTATACACGTTATAAGCCAGTCCCAACGCATTGACGATGATGCCGAATACCACAAGGATCAGATCCCAATGCTCACGGATCCATTGCAAAAATTCCATGCTTCCTCCTGTAAAAGGAACCGCCGCAGAAGGCCGTTAAGACCCGCTGCCCACCGTACGCTGATACCACCGCGCATAGGCCTCTCTTCCCTCTCGGTACAGTGCGTTTGAGGCGCGATAGGCCTCTGTATTTCCCATCGACAGGTCGATCATAGAGAGAAGATAGGTCCAATAGACCCTGTCAAAGGGCGCAGGGATCTTCAGCTCTGCGCAGGTCACGGCACGGTGGCAGGGCCACTCGCCCCTGATCTCAAGGGCAAGCTGCTCTTCAAGCTCCCAAAGCAGTGCCGTCAGCACCTCGCGAGAAAGCTCGGTGGGACGGAGCGCCAGCGCCAGCTCCAGCGCTTTTTCGGCCGTCACGCGCGGCCTCCCTTAAGGGACTCCTCCATAAAGCGCCCCTCTTCACGCTCCATCAGCTCTGCCGTGCGCAGATCCTGGATCTCGGACTGATCCAGCAGCAGCGCGAATTTGCGGCGGATACGCGTCCAAACGCCACGGCGGATCTGGCAATTTTTGCCGTTGATGGCCACGTAAACGTCATCCTTATATTTATCGTTATCCTTAAACAGCTTGATCTCAACGTACTCGTCAAGCCAGTCCTCCTGCTCACGCAAAAAGGCTTGGAATTTAGCCTTTTCGGCTGCACTTTCCTGCTTTTTGGCATTTTCGGCCTTCAGCACGTCGATCTCTGCCTCGTAGGCGGCACGCATCTCGTCCATTTCGCGCTTCAGTGCCGCAAGGGTGTTTTTTCGGTTCTCCTCCATTGGTGGTTCCTTTCTTTTTTAAGATTTTATAACGGTCTTGCCGTCAGAGATCAGTTGCTTCCCGCCTCAAAGCTGGAAGCCGTCTCGATACGCACCATAAATGCCTCGACCAGACGTGCGGCAGCCTTGGTGGCCTTCCAGCCAACGGTGGCACGCTGATTGAGGGGGTCTGCGGTGCCCGCAGAGCCCAGCTGCTTGACGATATGCTCCAGACCGCCGCCGCAAAGCTCGGTGGTACCGTAAGCGTTATCGCCCATAACAAGCGTGACGTATACGTCACGGCCTGCAAGACCTGCCTCGCCGGGATAGATCCTATCTTCCGCTGTGGGGACAAAGGCCGTATTGCCCTTGCCGCCCGCAAGCAAAGGACGGTCAAGATAGAGATACAGCTCACCGGGTGCGGTTCTCCAACCGGTGACCACGGCATACTGCCAAGAGCCCTCGGAGGCGTCGTGAACCAGAATAGAACGGCCGGTAATGGCGGGGTCAACGTTGGCATGACCTGCGCCGTTATCCACGCACAGGCAGTATTTGCTGCCGACACCGCCATCCAAAGAGGTGGACGAGGCATTGCTTTCATATCCGTCGGCCACGCAAGCAATGCTGCGCGCATTGCGCACCAGGTCGGGGGCGTGGATCACCTTGGCCTCGGTGCTTTCTACAAAGCGAACACCCTCGATCATACCGATCTCACCCTCGTACAGTGCCTTGGTATCGCCATACTGGTGGGGATATTTCCAGTTGGGATCGCTGGTCAGGTCATAAGCGCAATCGGGATGGATGATGCAGGCATAGGCGCCGTTGATCTTTTCTGCGTTCTGATTTTTCAAAAAGCGCACAGCACGCTTGATGCAATCCACCGACATATAGTGATTGCCTTCCTCAGAGCCGCCGCAAAGCAGGTAACGGGCAGGCACGGCGTTGGCGCCGTACTGCACGTTGGTACCGCCGCAAAGCACCTCTCGGGTGATGGTATCCAGGGTGCGGCCGGCCTGAGAGCCAAGCAGCTTGGTTGCCATGACCAGATTGTTGTCAAGAGCGGTCAAAAGAAGCAGATCCGAAAACTCGACGTAGCCGCCGTACTGATGCACGGTGGCCTCGACCACGCCCATATTCAAAGACTGGCCCGTGGGGGTAACGCCCTCGGAAAGCGCGGTGGTCAGCTTGGGCAGCGGATCGTACTTGCGGAAACGGATGGTCTTGCCTCCGTTTTTGGGGATGGGATGCTTTTGCGCAAACTGATCGTGGATCAGATTGGGCTCGGCGTTGTCGATCAGATAATCGGAATAATAGGTCCGCATCTCATCGGAAAGCCCCTCCAGCTCGCCAAAGGGGCGGACGGTGCCGTCGGTCACATCGGCATATCCAACGGTGGTGTTGACGTTTTCGCCCGCACCGAACAGGTGCAGGTCAACTCTCATGTGTTTTTCGTTCATGCAAATTCCTTTCTTTTTGATGGATGCCGCCGCAATGCGGCGGCCTGTGTTGCTGCAAGAAAGAAATCCTTAAAGCAGGATGCGCTCGCCCTCGGCGGCGCGTTTGGCAAGCGCGGCGCGTTGCTGGCGGGAAAGTCTGCTGACCTCCCCCTGCATAGCGGCACCGACTCCGCCGTGAAGTGCGTTTTCAGCAGGGCGCAGTCCCCTTGCCCGAATGGCGGCGATCAGCCGCTGCTCGGTCTCAAGGCGCGCTCGTTCTACCGCCTCTTGTACAGCTTGCTCGGTGGGTCTTTCCCCCACAGGGGGGCACTGCTCTGCAACGGATGCAGTCGACGCGTTTCTTTTGCCATCCTCCGCCCGTATCGTTGCAAGCAGCTCCTCTTTTTTTACACCGAAATACTCGGCCGCCGCCCGTATCACACCGCGGCTTGCCTCCAGCTCCTCCTTGATCTCCTTCTGCTCCCGAAAGCGACGGTTAAAGGTCTCTTGAAAATACGCCGTAAAGAGGTCCTTATATTCCCCCTCCATCAGCGCACGAAAGGCCTTGCTCCTTTCCTCGGGATCCGTACTCTCCCCGGCGGCGGGAGTGCTGCTTTCAGCTTCGCCCGAACAGTTTGCCTGTGGGGTGTCGACAGGCATTTCGATGATCTCACCCTCGCCCTCCTCGCCAAACAGGCGCAGAAAAGCCGTTATTTGCTTGTTGCTCATTTTCTCCTCACTCTTTCGCGGTGTCAGGTAAGGTGTGCACCCCTTACCGTGTTTGATTATATCACGTTCCGTCGCATTTGTCGTTAACTGCGACGGCGGATTTTATTTGCAGATGCTCCGGATGCTCACGCGCAATGGCGCAAAGCCCGCAAAGCACCATTTCAAAGGGACGCTGCAGGCCGTGGCAGCTGAAAAACGCCTTGCCCGGTGCCAGCTGATAGCGCAGATGGCGCGCATTGCTTGCAACGGCATAAAGCACCAACGACTGCACCAGTGCAGACACGGCCGCACAGGCAGCCTCCCGATCCTGCCCCTCGCTGGCGTGCCCCTCGATCCAAAGGCGGCTTTTATCCCCTCTTTGGGTGGCGTAAGCCGTGATCATTGCAGCATACCCTCGGCGCGCCGGCGCAGGGCCTCGGCCTCTTCATACGCCTTTTCCAGGGGATCGACGCGCACGGGGACGTGTTGACCCGCGCGAGCCCCCTCTCCCCCTTGGCTTTTTTGCGCCGCGGCCGCCACCTGCTCGCGCAAGCGGCCGATGCCCGAAAAATCCATTGCCGACAGCAAAATGCCTGCTGCGGCGGCGTTTTCCGGCTCGAAAACGCCCATTTTATAAAGATCCTTCAGCGTCTCGTTGTGCGAAAGGCGGGTATAAGGATCCTTTTTTTCGGCGCGTACGTCAATATCAAACACAGGTCGACGGCAAATGGGCGTACCGTCGGACAGCGTGCCCGTTACACGCTCTGCAATACCCTCGTTTGACCAATTCAAATAGCAATAGGCACCGTTTTCGCCCAAAATACGGAAGCAACGCGCCTCGCCGTAAAACTGGCGCACGCACTCGATCACCAGATGCACCAGTTGCACGAACGAGCGATACGAGGCCGCCACCATATCGCGCACGGTCTTGTTGCCCGCCTCCTGCAATGCCGCAATGGCCGAGGCGGCCACCACGCCACCGTCTGCAGCGCCCTGCAAGATATCGCGGTTGGTGGTGGTCTCCTTGAGTTCGTCGATCTTGGCGTTTTTCAGATCCAACCAAAAGCTATCCAGATCATCCACGCGGATCTGACGCAAGCGCTCCTCATCCGGGTCTCCCTCCACCTCTACGATGCGGCGAGAAAGGTCGGTAAACTCCTTTTCGTTGATGCCTGTGCTTTTTTTGCAGAAAAAGCGCACGCGGGTGGCCCAATCCATATATTCCAGCAGGTTGCGATCCATACGGTCGATATAAAGCTGAGGATCCTTGGCCAGCGCAATGATACCAAAGCCAACGCACTCGTCTGCAATGGGATACAGCACGTCCAGCACAAAGGGATAGGTACCGTGCGCATACCAGCCGTTTTCAAAGCCCTCCTCGTTTTCAGAGGCAAACAGCAAGCAATCCTCGGCATACTTGCAATAATGCAGCACGGTACGGCCATCGGGCAAACGCTTTTTATAATAGCGATCCACCACGATCACGCTGTCGGCACTGCCGCCAAGCGGGGCTGCGGAAAGCGCTCCGCCCTCTCCGCCCTTGGGCTCGAAGTGTGGGAAACGCGCCTTTAGCGCGGCAGCATCCACCCTTTCGACCAAATAGACCGCGCGGGAGTCTTGGATATCCCGCACACCGGGCTGCCAAAACAGATTGCGCAGATCTACGCGGCACACGTCAACGTCACCAAGACCGTTTTCCAGCTCGTTGTTCCAAAATACGCCATAGGCGCAGGTGCCGTGCTTCAGCTTTTGCCACATATTATCGGAATAGGTCTGCTCAAAGCGACTGCGCTCTAAGATGACAGGCAGGATCGAGGAAAGCGCCTTGGCCTCCTGCTCGTCTCCCGGTTCTCGCGGCAGCAGCGTTGCTGTTGGAATGTTTTCCATCAGGTCGGCGTGCTTTTGCAAAATGGTGTTGACCAGCCATGCCGAGGTGGGGGCAAAGCCCTCTCCCTCGCTGTTGTATCGCCCCTTGGGCGCTACGCGCATACGGTAAAAGCTTTCCTCGCCCTCCATACGCGCAAGATGCTCGGCACGGGCTCTCTGCCAGCCGATCAGCTCCTCTGTTGCCGCCTTGATAAAGGCGGCGTCAATGCATATTTTTTTCATTGTTCTCCTTTCCTTCTTCCGCCCTGTGGGCGGTCATTTCGTTGCTATTTTCTCGTTGCTCCTTCCGCGATGCATAGGCGAGCACGGGGCGATTTAAGGGATCTGACAGCACCACACGCTCGGTGGGGCGCGAGACAGCGGGCCGCATCGGCACCGCCATACAAAGATAGCGGGTTTCATCTGCAATGTGATCCTCCAGATCACTGTCTACGTCCTCAGGATACGTCCTGCTGTATTGCAACGTGGGCAGCGTGCGCAAAAATTCGCGGCAGGTGCGAAACACGTACAGCATCGGCACGCCTCGCTCGTCAAAGGCAAGGCGGTTGTGCAGCTGCATCCAGCCCGCCACGCGGCGGTTGTCGCCCCGCTCAAAATAGATCCCGAGCCGCTCGCCCGTCTCGGCTACGCTTTCTCCCCGCGAGGCATCCCATATGGCAGGATCCGCCACACCGTATATGCGCTTTCCGCGCAAAAAGGGATGCTCTCGCTCGATACGGCCGATCTCGCGAAAGATCTCCTCGGGTGACCAGCGCACGCCCACGTTGGCCTCACGCGCCACACAGCCGTACAGCTCTAAGATGCGATACAGTCTGCCGTCCCCATCCCGCGTCCACCACCCCACAGAAAAGGGCTTGGCATAGCCAAAGTCAAAGGAACGGTAGATCGGCCATTCGGGGGGCGGCGTAAAGGGCTCGATGGCGTGGGTAAACAGGCGATCCTCAAAATGCGCGGAATCAACGCGCAGCTCCTCAAACACCTGCCCCTCAAACACGTTCCAATCCCCCTCTAAATGGGCGCGACGCTTATGCTCGGGCAGTGCTTGCAGGCGCCGCACGTAGTCCGGATCGGCCTCCATCAGCACGCGGTTGTCATAGACCGTAGCGGGGATAAAGCGATAATCCTCCGGGCGCTCTCCCTCTCTGAAATTGCGGTCGATAAAAAGCCGCTTGATATAGGCATGTCCCACACCGCCGGGGTTACAGGTATAATAGATGCGTGGTGAGAACTCCTTTTTTGTGGTACGCAGCGACGTGGAGATAAAGATCATCCAGTCCTCTTTAAAGTGCGTAGCCTCCTCAAAGCCGATCACGTCGTACTCCGCACCCTGATACTGCAGCAGATCGCCGTCACAATCACAATAGCCAAGCGTCAGGCGCGATCCGTTGGGAAACAAAAAGCTGCGCTCCTCCTTTTTATATTCGGCATAGCCGTACAGATCGGATTGCAGCGGCAGCAAATGATTCTCGCGCAGCTCCTGCAGGGTACGGCGCAAAAGCAGAAGCCGCAGTTTGGGATATCGCATAGCAAGCAGCACCATCTTGCGCCGCATTGCAAAGGATTTTCCGCCACCGCGGGCGCCGCCGTAGGCGGTAAACCGCGCCGTAGAGCAAAAGAACTCTCGCTGTCGCGGATTTGGCACCTCGCATCGCAGCTTTTGAAAGATCGGTGCCTCGCGCACGACCGTTACCTGCTCCATTCCTCAAGCACCCCCTCAAATTGCACCGTGGCAGGCGGTGCGGTCCCCTGCTCGGCGGTAGGCGCCGCCGTGGCCTTGCCGCAGGCGCGATCCAGCACGCTTTCCGCCGCCTTCATCCGCAGCTCGGGCTTTTGCGCGGTGTCGCGCATCAGCTCCACCAGCACGGCGACCGCCTCTGCGGTATATCCCGCCAACAGGCGGCGTATCTCGCCTACTGCGCGGCGAAGCGCCTCATTTTCCGTCGCCTTCCTGCTCATGGGGCTCCTCGCTGGGGGCACGGCGGAAAAAGCGCACCGCATATTCCTCTCCCTTGCTCACCACGCGGCTTTGCCAATTTCCAAGCAGCTCTGTCACAAGGCTTGTAGGGATCAGTACCTCGCGCTCGCCCGTCTCTTGCTCTGCAGTCAGGCGAAACAGGGCACAAAACAAAAGTGCCGACAGCATTTCGTTTTCCTCTTCTCGGCCTGCCAGCCGCTCTTGCAGCGTTTTGATATACCGATCACGCCAGGCCAGCATATACGCGGCCTTGTCAGCGTTTTGCTGCATAGATCGGGAAGCGTCATTTTTTTGAATCATCTTTACAAGCTCCTTTCATAATAACCGTCCAATGCGTGCTTTAAGGGGCAGGCACGAAAACGGTCGGGGTGGGCGCAATAGGCATACACGATATCCCTGCGCGACTGTCTGTCGGGAAAGCGAAGCTCTCCGCACTCACAATAGGTGGTTCCCGCCTTTTCATAGCGGAAATAAGGGCAAGCACCCGCAACGGGCATATGATCACTCCTTTCGTTCTATTTTTGGAACGCATTTTTTAAAAAAGAAAACCGCTCGATCGCCGCGATTTCCCGTTCCGTCTTTGATTTAGGACGATTTTTACACCAATTCACAAAATTCGTCCTATTTGTGGAACGATTATAGCATACAGCATCCCGCTCCGCTTGTCAAGTACTTTTTGCCCGGAAGTTATGAACAAATTGTAAATTCGTCACATTTTTGGAACGAGCGCTTGACACAAACCACACGCGGTATTAAAATAAAAGAAAAGAAAACGGCATTTAGCAAATGCAAGAAAGGCAGACCGTTATGACTGTTTCTGAACGTATCCGCGAGCAAATGAAGCTCCGCGCGCTCTCTTATGGAGAGCTTTCGGCCTCTACGGGGCTTGCAAAATCGGCCATCCACCGCTATGCCACGGGGCAAACCGACAAGATCCCCACCGAGGCGTTGGAAAAGCTGGCCGCGGCCCTTGGGGTCACACCTGCGTTTCTTACGGGATGGGAGGACCAACCCCATACCCTTGCCGCCCACTTTGAGGGCGAGGAATTTACCGAGGATGAGCTGCGCGAAATTGAAAATTTCGTCCGCTTTGTCAAATCACGCCGCAAATCACAATAACCGCTATGAGAAGATACGAGTACCTTTTAGAGGAGGCCCGTACCAAGGGCTTGACTGTAATCGAAAACTATCCCTTTCAATCAGAACGCATCCGCGGTCTGCTTTGCGATGACACCATAGCACTAAGCGAGCAGATCGACACCGATGCCGAGCGCACCGTTGTACTTTGCGAAGAGCTGACCCACGCCGAGCGCAGCGCGGGAAATATTTTAAACGATCCCCGCTTAGAGCGCCGCGCAAGGCAGCACAACTTTGACCGTTTGATCGGCCGCGAGGGGCTGGTGCGCGCGTTTCTTGCCGGTTGTCGCGAGGCCTGGGAATTTGCCGACTTTTTGGGCATCCCGCAGGATTTTTTGGCCGAGGCTATGATCAACTATCGCGAGCGATATGGCACACTGACCACCGTAAACACCGAGCAGGGCTTGTTTGCCCTGTGCTTTGAGCCAACGCTAAGCGTTAAGCGCGTTATGCGCACAAAAAAGCCCACCCGCGTACTGCGTACGCATTCCAAACAAAAGGAGAACGCCGTATGACCTATCTAATGGCACTGGATCAAGGAACCACAAGCTCCCGTTGCATTATTTTCAATAAAAACGGCCACGCCGTGGCCTCCGCCTCTAAGGAGTTCACCCAACACTTTCCAAAGGCGGGATGGGTAGAGCACGACGCCGAGGAGATCTTTGAGACCCAGCTTTGGTGTGCACGCGAGGCACTAAAGCGCGCAGCGCTTTCCCCCGCCGATATTGCCGCCATCGGCATTACCAATCAGCGCGAGACCACTGTTGTGTGGGAGCGTGCCACGGGTAAGCCTGTTTGCCCCGCCATCGTATGGCAATGCCGCCGCACAGCCGAGGTCTGTGACCGTTTGCGTGCCGAGGGGCACGAAGAGCGTATCCGCGCCAAGACGGGTCTGCCCATCGATCCCTATTTTTCCGCCACTAAGTTACAATGGATGCTGGAGCATCACGCAGGGCTGCGTGAGCGCGCCGAGCACGGCGAGCTTTGCTTTGGCACGGTCGATAGTTTTTTGATCTTCCGCCTGAGCGGCGGTCGCGTCCACGCCACCGACCCCTCCAACGCCGCACGCACGCTTTTGTACAACATTCACGATATGAAATGGGACAGCGAGCTGCTGTCGCTGTTTGGCATCCCCGTCTCCATGCTCCCCGAGGTCAAGCCCTCATCGGGCGTGTTTGGCTATACCGACCCCGATCTTTTGGGCGCCGCATTGCCCATTGCAGGCGTTGCAGGCGACCAGCAGGCCGCATTGTTCGGTCAGTGCTGCTTTGACGTAGGGACTGTGAAAAACACCTACGGAACCGGTGGCTTTTTGCTGATGAACACGGGCGAGCGTGCCGTGGGATCCCAAAACGGATTGCTGACCACCGTGGGCTGGCAGATCGGTGACAAGGTCACCTACGTGCTGGAGGGCTCGGTCTTTGTGTGCGGCGCCGCCATCCAATGGCTGCGTGACGGTCTTGGGCTGCTTTCCTCGGCTTTTGAAAGTGAGACGCTGGCCGCCTCGGTGCCCGACACGGGCGACGTTTATTTTGTGCCCGCTCTGTCTGGACTTGGCACCCCCTATTGGGATCCTTATGCCAGAGGTGTGATCGTGGGACTTTCCCGCGGCACCACTCGCGCCCATATCGCGCGTGCCACGCTGGAGGCCATGGCCCATCAGACCGCCGACGTGCTGAAGGCCATGCAGGAGGACGCCGCAACGCCGATCCCCTCCCTGCGTGTGGATGGCGGCGCCAGCGCCAACAATCTGCTGCTGCAAATGCAAAGCGATCTCTGCGATCTGCCCATCGAGCGCCCCGCCTGCATCGAGACCACCGCTCTTGGCGCCGCAAGCCTTGCAGGGCTTGCCGTGGGGCTCTTTAAAGATTTGGACGAGATCCGCCAAAATATTGCGGTAGAACGCACCTTTACCCCTAAAATGACCGATGCCGTTCGCCAAAAGCAACGCACCGACTGGCAACGCGCCGTAGAGCGCTCGAAGGGATGGATACAGGAGTAACCATGATGACGAAAAATCTATATATTCCGCTTTGGAACAGCACCGTATGTAACGAAAACCGTGGTGACTATCTGCAGCAGCTCAGCACCCTCCCCGTGGAGCGCATTTTCCTTGCGCTGGATCGCACGCCGCTTTTTACCAGAGGTGAGGAACGCCGTGTCCATATCGACCAGCTGCGTGAGAACATTGCCGCCTTTGCGCAGGCGGGCTACCGCGTGGGCGTTTGGTTCAACGCCTTTGGCTTTGGCAATCCCCTCTCCGAAGAGGAGCGCGAACTTACAAAGAACTATACGCCCCTGCGTGCAGTTTCGGGAAAGGAGCGTGCGGGCCACGATGCCTTCTGCCCCGAGAGCGAGGCCTTTATGGAGGACTACCTTGCCCTGATCCGCACCCTTGCCTCCACGGGCACCGATATGCTGATGCTGGACGACGATCTCTGCCTTTCTGTGCGCCCCGGCATCGGATGCTTTTGCGATAAGCACATCGGGCTGCTGGAGGAAGCCTTGGGTGAAAGCCTTGCGGGTGCAGACCTGCCCAAGCTCTTTTTCACGGGCGGCGAAAACCGCTATCGCAACGCCTGGCTGCAGGTGATGGGAGATACGCTCCGCCGCTTTGCCAAGCGTGTGCGCCAGGCCGCAGATGAGATCAAGCCCGATCTGCGCATCGGCTTTTGCGCAGGCTACACCTCTTGGGATATCGAGGGTGTGGATGCCGCAGAGCTGACCCGCATTCTGGCGGGGGACACCAAGCCCTTTCTGCGCTTTACGGGTGCGCCCTATTGGGCGGCACGCTCGGTAGATCGCTTTCAGGGGCTTCCCCTTGCCGCCATCGTGGAGGAAACGAGAGCGCAGGAGTATTTCTGCCGTGACAGCGGCATTGAGGTCTTTTCCGAGGCCGACAGCTACCCCCGCCCCCGCTACGCAGTGCCCTCCTCGCTTCTCGAATGCTTCTCGCTGGCTTGCCACGCCTCGGGCGGTATGGGCGAGCTTTCCTATCTGTTTGACTACGCCAGCTCCCCCGACTACGAGACCGGCTATCTGAAGCATCGCCTGCACAACAAGCCGCTTTACGACTTTATCCAAGCCCATTTTGCCGACAAAGCCCCCCTTGGCGTGCAGATCTGTCACGAGATGCGTAAAATACAGTGCGCCGAGCTGCCCGACGAGGTCAATGAAAAGACCGTGATGCGTGGGCATTTCAACCGCGGTGCCGAGCTTTTGGGCGTGCACGGCATCCCCTCGGTATACGAGGACGCTCCCTGCGCCATCGCCCTTGGCGAGGAGGCACGCCACCTAAAGGCATTCCCCAAGCGCCTGATCTTAGACGCCAAGGCCGCCCGTATTCTGCAAAAGCAGGGGCTGGACACGGGCATTCTTGCCGGAGAACCGGCGCCCGCTCCCGCCTTTGAATGGTTTGGCAAGGAGAAGCTGCTGCTCTCTCAAGGCGGTGCCAACGGATATTACCGTATGACCCTTGCCCCCGGCGCCACGGTGCTTAGCGAGTTTGAGACAGGGGGAAAGCGCTTTCCCTCTGCCTATACCTATCGCTCGAGCGACACCGAGCTGCTGGTGCTCACCTTTGACGTTGATCAGCTGCCTCACTATGCCGCTACCCTGCTCTCTTATGCGAGAGCCGAACAGCTCCGCGCCTTCTGCCCTCCCCTCCCCACCATCAAAAATGCTCCCGGCCTGTATCAGCTCTGCAAAACCGATGGCAACACCCTTGCTATGCTGTTTGTGAATATCAACGAGGATCCCATTTTTGACGGTGAGATCCTGCTGCCCCACAGCTGTTGCAATCTGACATTGTGCGGCGCCGAAGGTAGCTTGCAGGGCAACAAGATCTTACTTTCTGCCCCCATTCCCCCTTACGGCGCATTTGCCGCCACGGTCAAAATGAAAGGAAACACTTATGTTGATTGACCTGCACGCCCATTCATCAGGTATTTCGGATTGCTGCAAGGCAAGCGGTGCCGATATCCTTGCCGCCGCCAAGGCAGTGGGGATAGACGGACTGTGCCTTTGCAATCATTATTACGTCAAATATCTGGAGCGGCGCGGCGAGAGTGCAGCCGAATTTGCAAAAAGCTATCTCACCGAATATAACGCCGTAAAGTCCCTTGCCGACAAAGCGGGGATGCGCCTGTTTTTTGGCATTGAGGTCTCACCCGAGCCACACCCGAACGTGCATCTGCTGGTTTACGGCGTGGAGCAGGATTTTGTGCTGCAGCACCCGGAAATGTATCACTATACCCAAGCCGAGCTGTATGCCGTCGTCCATCAAAACGGCGGCTATCTGGTGCAGGCCCACCCCATGCGCAAGGGCAAAAACGTTCTGCTTGACCCCAAGTATCTGGACGGCGTCGAGATCAGCAGCCATTTGCTGTACGATGGTACCCATTACGCAGAGCTTGCCACCTATGCCAAGCAAAACGGCCTGCTGCTCACCTCGGGCGGCGACTATCACGCCGACACGCCCCGCTCAAGATGCGGCGTTTACCTCCCCGAGGATCTGACAAGCACCCACACTATGATGAAGCATCTCTGCGATACGGACAGCATCCGCTTGGTCTGTCAGGAATCCGCAGATGAACCGAGCCGCGAGGAGGTCTTTATCAAATGACCGTGACCAAAATCGTCATCACCGGTGGCCCCTGTGCCGGCAAGACCGAGGCACTTGCCCACGTCAAGCAACATTTTAAAGCCAAGGGCTATACCGTACTGACCGTGGCCGAGACCGCCACCGAGCTGATCTCTGGTGGGGTTGCCCCCTGGTCCTGCGGCTCTCACCCGACCTATCAAAACTTTTTGTTGCAATTACAGCTGGAAAAAGAGCGCATCTTTACCAAGGCCGCCGCCACGATGAGCGCCAAGGACGTATTGATCTTTTTTGACCGCGGTGCACTTGACGGAAAGGCCTATATGACCGATGCCGATTACAACGCTATGGTTGCGGCGCTTGGCACCAACGAGGACGCATTGCTTGCCCGCTACGATGCCGTGTTTCATCTGACCACCGCCGCCAAAGGCAACGGTTACACGTTAGAAAACAATGCCGCCCGCACCGAAACGGCGGCCGAGGCTGTCGCGATCGACGACCGCACACTGCAGGTCTGGGAAAAGCACCCCCACCGTTTGATCATTCCCTGCACCGAAGAACCCGCGCAAAAAATGGAGCAACTCACCACCGCCATCACGGCGTTTTTAAAAAAGGAGAACAACTATGAAGCCCTTTCATGACGTACACATTCACAACTATCTTTCCACCTGCTCTGGTGATAACGGCGCTACGGTAGCCAGCTATATCGAGATCGCCAAGGGGCTTGGCCTTTCCCTGATGGGCTTTGCCAATCACACTTGGGATGAAAGCATTCCGTTCCCCCGTCCCAGCAGCTTTTATCAACGGCAGAGCATGGCCTTTCAGATGCAGATCAAAAGCCAGATCCCCGAAAAGCTTGAAGGGGTGAAGGTGCTTGTGGGTGCCGAAACCGAATATTGCGGCATGTACGACGTGCTGGGCATGGGGCGTGAGGCTGCGCTGCAGCTGGATTTCCTGCTGATCCCCCATTCTCACGTGCATATGCGGAATTTTGTAATGCCCGCCACCGAGGACGTGACAAACGCACGTACGGCACTGGCTTCTCTGTTTGAGCAGATAAAAGGCATCACCCCCGAGCGTGCCGTGGCGCTGGCCAAGACTCTGCCCGAAAACGAGCTTGAAGCCTTTATGACCGAGAAAAAGGTAGATTACGTAAAATTCGTATCCGACTTTATGGTAGAAAGCTTCCGCTCGCTGATGCACAACGAAACACTGAAGTCTTACAGCAGCGACCTCCCCGTTTCTATTGCTCACCCTTTCCAGCCCGTGGGCTCCTTTGCGCTGCGCGAGGATATGACGGCACTGATCTCCAATAACACCTACGGCGAATTATTTGAAATGGCACAAAAGCGAGGCATCGGCCTTGAGATCAACACGGTCTCCGATTCTCCCGAAGCGCTGCGTATGTTCGGTATCGCCAAGGAGTGCGGCTGCAAATTCACCCTTGGCTCCGACGGACATTCACGTGAAGCACTTTCCACCATCACGCGCACACAGGGCTGCATTGACCGCCTTGGCCTGACCGAGGAACATTTTATGGATTTTGTCAGAGGTTGACCGATGTTTCCGTACAACGCTAAGCAAGTTGCAACCGCCCGATTCTTACGCAAGCACATGACACCGGAAGAAAAGCATTTGTGGTATGATTTTTTGAAGCGGCTTCCTTTATCGGTGTACAGGCAGCACAATATCGAAAATTATATCGTGGATTTTTATATTGCAGAAAAAAAGCTTGTCATCGAAATAGATGGGCGACAGCATAACCTGCCCGCTCATCGTGAGGCAGACGCTGAACGTGATGCCGCACTATCAAATTGGGGCATTACGGTATTGCGGTATACAAACAATGCCGTCAGGCATCATTTTGACGCAGTTGCTGAGAATATTTTACTGCATCTTGAGCTTTCCTTTGCCGATTTGAGAGAGATCAAATGACGCCTCATCCACCGCAAGCACAACGCTTGCGGTCCCCCTTCCCCCACCGGGGAAGGCTTGAGCGCAGTGTAACGCCTAATCTTAACATGCCGCTGCCGAATTTTTTAATTTATAGGAACATTCCTTCCAAGCCTTTTCCTTCTACGCAAAAATAAAAATTTCACGCGAGAAATGCGGCTCATTTCCATCAAAACGGCATGCATCTTTCAAAAGCATCTGCCGCACTTTTGCCTTCCCCGGTGGGGGAAGGGGGACCGTCGGCGCGCGCGCCAACGGTGGATGAGGCGCCCCAAAACAAAAAACAGCCGAGAGCATTTGCTCTCGGCTGCTTTTTGCTTTATTTCTCTTCGGGCAGGCCCTCTTGACAGACCCGTTGCAAATTGGTTGCAATGCGATTCAGCGCCATGTAAAAGGTTCTGCGATCCTCTTCGGAAATACCCTCGCCACCACGTTCAACAGCAACAATGGCTCTGGCACACACAAACTGCACGATCTCTGCTCCGTGCGCGGTCAAAAACACCAAGGCGCGGTAGGTGCTATCGCCCTCGCCCTTACGGCACACAAGGCCACACTCCTCCATCTCGGAAATGGCGCGGGAAACAGCCGCCTTGTTCATATCACAGACCTCGCAAAGCTGTGCGGCCGTCATTCCCTCCGGACAGCGATGTAATGCCATTAAATATTGCGCAAAGGCACCCTTTAATCCGTGCTTTTCCATCTCCTCACGCTCAATTTTTTGCACACAACGGTAAATGCTGGAAAAAGCCGACGAAAACTGCTCAAATCTTCTGATCATACGTACTCCTTAAAGTTGACTTGTCAACAGAGATATTATACAACAGTTTTGGCGCATTGTCAACGGAAAACAAAAAGATTTTGCAAAACACGCAACGTATCAAACATACAAAAAGGTACGCCCACATA
>JAZQWJ010000050.1:0-9501 GCA_045632285.1 Eubacteriales bacterium
TTACATACCGCCTCGCCCGCTTTATTGCGGGCTCGGAGATCCCTACGGCCGCCTAACTTGGCGGCCTCTGGATGACGCTTGTGCGGTGCGTTACGGTAGCTGCTTTGCTCCATCAAACTCCCCGATAAATCAAAATTTGAAATTCTCGCAAGCAATGGAACAACCTTGTAGGGGCGCTCAGTGAGCGCCCGCATCCGCGACCCACAATGCGGCTATAATCTCTCACAAACGGGCGATCACTGATCGCCCCTACAAGCACGCCGCATTGTTTTATCAACCTCCCCCACAAATCAAAATTTGAAAGCACGAGGGGCTTACCAAATCGGCGAAATTTGCAATTGGGCTGCTAATCGGATTCGACGACCGTCACTGACACGCAAGCGTGTCAGGACAAGCCGCAATAATTTATTCAAATTCCAAAGAAATCCTATGCGGCTTGTCATCGGTCCTATTGTCAGTTCAACAATGCCATAAACAAAGCACCCCGCCGATTGGCGGGGTGCTTTGTTTATGGAGCTGCTAATCGGATTCGGACCGATGACCTCGTCATTACCAATGACGTGCTCTACCGACTGAGCTATAGCAGCGTTGTTTTTTGACAACGGTGATATTATAGCAGACTCTTTCGCAAATGTCAAGAGGTTTTTTGATATTTTTTAAAAATATTTTTTGACTGCCCGACAGCAACCTGCCACACTCCCGCTTTCTCTACAGATTTTGCCTTACAATCGCGCCATTGCGCTTGACAATCCCCTCATCTTATGTTATAATAAAATATCTATTTTTAAATGCAACATTCGGAGGATTGTTATGAACGAGCTGCACGAGCTGCCGAAGACCTACGCCCCGGGCGAGTTTGAGGAGCGCATTTATAAAAATTGGTGCGACAAGGGCTATTTCGCCCCCGTTGCCGACAAAAAGAAAAAGCCCTATACCATCGTGATGCCGCCCCCCAATATCACGGGTCAGCTGCATATGGGTCACGCGCTGGATAACACGTTGCAGGATATCCTCATCCGCTATAAGCGTATGAGCGGCTTTGCCACCCTGTGGCTGCCCGGCACCGACCACGCATCCATCGCTACCGAGGCCAAGGTGGTAGAGGCTATGCGCAAGGAGGGGCTCACCAAGGACGACGTGGGACGCGAGGGCTTTCTTGCGCGCACCTGGGAATGGAAGCGCCAGTACGGCGGCCGCATCGTTTCGCAACTGCGCCGTCTTGGCTCCTCCTGCGACTGGAGCCGCGAGCGCTTTACTATGGACGAGGGCTGCTCTGAGGCCGTAAAGGAGGTTTTCGTTCGCCTTTACGACAAGGGCCTCATTTACCGCGGCAACCGTATGGTCAACTGGTGCCCCACCTGCGTGACCTCGATTTCCGACGCTGAGGTGGAATACGAGGACAAGCCCGGCAATTTCTATCACCTTTTGTATCAGGTCAAGGAGACAGGCGAATATCTGGAGCTGGCCACCACCCGCCCCGAGACCATGCTGGGCGATACTGCCGTTGCCATCAACGAGGGGGACGAGCGCTATAAGCACCTCCACGGCTGCCACGTGATCCTGCCCCTCATCAACAAGGAGATCCCTATCGTGTGCGACGAGCACGCCGATATGACCAAGGGCACGGGCGTTGTCAAGATCACCCCCGCCCACGACCCCAACGACTATGAGGTGGGTCAGCGCCACGATCTGCCTATGGTGCGCATCTTTACCTACGACGGCAAGATGACCGGTGCCGAGGACAAGGCCGCCGCCGACAAGCTGTTTGAAAAGGGCACCGCCGCCGTTGGCGAGCCCCACGTGCTGGACTGCGGCAAGTATGCCGGTATGACCACCAAGGAGGCCCGCAAGGCCATCCTTGCCGATCTTGAGGCCATTGGTGCCCTGAAAGAGATCGAGCCCCTTGCCCACAACGTGGGCACCTGCTACCGTTGCCATCAGGTGATCGAGCCCATGGTATCCAAGCAGTGGTTCGTCAAGATGGAGCCCCTTGCAAAGCCCGCTATCGCCGCCGTGCGCGAGGGCCGCACCAAGTTTGTGCCCGAGCGCTTTGAGAAGAACTATTTCCACTGGATGGAGAACATCCGCGACTGGTGCATCTCCCGCCAGCTGTGGTGGGGTCACCGCATTCCCGCATTTTACTGCGACGAGTGTGACGAGGTGGTCGTTACCAAAAACGGCACTGCCGTTTGCCCCAAGTGCGGCCGCGAGATGCGTCAGGATCCCGACACCCTTGACACCTGGTTCTCCTCTGCCCTCTGGCCCTTCTCTACCCTGGGCTGGCCCGAGCAGACCGAGGATCTGAAGTATTTCTACCCCACCAACACGCTGGTCACCGGCTATGACATCATCACCTTCTGGGTCTCCCGTATGATCTTTTCCGCACTGGAGTACACCGGCACCGAGCCCTTTGACACGGTGCTGATCCACGGCCTTGTCCGTGATGCCCAGGGCCGCAAGATGTCCAAGTCTCTTGGCAACGGCATCGATCCCCTTGCCATTATCGACCAGTACGGTGCCGACGCGCTGCGCTTTGCGCTGGCCACCGGCAACTCCCCCGGAAACGATATGCGCTTTTCCGACGAGAAGATCGAGGCCGCCCGTAACTTTGCCAACAAGCTGTGGAACGCCTCTCGCTTTGTGCGCATGAACCTGACCATCGACAAATTCGAGCTGCCCAAGGCCGATCAGCTTGCCGCCGAGGACAAGTGGATCCTGACCGCCTTTAACAAGGCCGTTGCCGCCGTGCGCAACGCGCTGGATCATTATGAGCTGGGCATTGCGCTCTCTTCTCTGTATGACTTTACCTGGGACGTATTCTGCGACTGGTATATCGAGCTTTCTAAGGCTCGCCTTTCCGAAAAGGACACCGAGCAGAACCTTGTGGCACAAAACGTGATCGCCTACGTGCTGGACGGCATCCTCAAGCTGCTGCATCCCTTTATCCCCTTTATCACCGAGGAGATCTATCAGTCTCTGCCCCACGACAGCGAGAGCATTATGATCGCGGAGTACCCCGTTGTCAACGACGCGCTGTGCTTTGAGGCTGAGGCCGAGCAGATGGAGCGCGTGATCGCCGCCATCCGCGCCATCCGCGCACGCCGCAACGAAATGAACGTGCCCCCCTCCCGCAAGGCAAAGATCTTTATTGCCACCAAGTATGCAGACAGCTTCAAGGGCTCCGAGGCCTTCTTCCAGCGCCTTGCCTCCGCCTCTGAGCTGGCGATCGCCGAGCAATTTGACGGTACGCAGTTCTCTGCCGATGACGCTGTACAGATCGTGACCGACTCGGCCACCGTTTACCTGCCTATGGCCGATCTGATCGACCTGGAAAAGGAAAAGGCACGCCTTGCTGCCGAGCTTGCAAGACTTGACGGCGAGATCGAGCGCGCCAACAAAAAGCTTTCTAACGAGAGCTTTACCGCCAAGGCTCCCGCCGCCGTTGTTGAGGGCGAGCGCGCCAAGCTGCAAAAATATATCGAGAACCGCGCCGGCGTTGCCGCGGCTCTTGCCAAGCTGAAATAAGCGAAAATGCAACAAAAAGTAAGGCACGTGTCACGAAAATCGTGACACGTGCCTTGTTTTACAGTGCCGCCATGGCAAAGGCGTCGACCATATCTACGGGTCTCCGACGAAAAAAGCAGCACAGCCGCTTGAAGGCCGTTTTATAGCCCCCCGCTGAGGGCAGACCCACGTAGCAAACGCGCTTTCCGTCACACAGAGGTGCCAGCCGCGCCTTCTCGCCCTCAGATAGGCCGACCACATAAATTGCGGCGTCGGGCAACGCCGCAAGTATTTGTCGGATCAGCGCACCATAGCCTCGGGGCTCCGCCCCCTCTCCGAAGCAGAGAAAGACCTTTGTGGGGCGCAGCTCCAGCACCGCCGCAGGCAGGATCTCGGCGGCCTCCTCCACCGTCAGCCCCGCAATACTGCGGTTGTAAACGGCGTTCTCCAGACAGCATCTGTTGATCAGCTCATAAAACGGAAACTCGGCCATATAAGTGGAGCCAAGCACAACGATCTCGCCCTTCAGCAAAAGATCGTTCAGCGCCTCAAACGCCCTGACCTTTTCCGCAACACACGTCCGCATGTTCCTTCACCTCTTTCTGAAATCGTAACCTTTCCTCACGGTGTCTGTTGATAAAATACAGCGTCAAATCGGTGCTGACCACGACCAGATTGAGCACGTACAGCAAAAGCACGTAGGTTGTCTGACCGCCGATGATCTTGCCCGTGATGCCCGCAACATATCCAATGATGATGGCAACGATAAACACCGCGCTTTTCCCCTTGGTGGACCGTGACCGAATGCTCTTGATGACCGAGATCGGCCAGGATAGGCCAAAGCACACCAGCATCAAAAGCTCGCAAATCTCCTGCATAATGCATCCCTCCTTTTTCTTCATTATACACTTGACAACGGCCGATGTAAAATATATAATTATTATGAAAACGATAAGTAATACTTATGAATGGAGGCAATACCGTGGAGCTGCAAAAGCTGAAATATTTTCATACCATCGCCACGCTGCAGCACGTGACCAAGGCCGCCGAGCAGCTGCGCGTGGCGCAGCCCGCCCTGTCGCAGGCCATGCGCTCGCTGGAGATCGAGCTTGGCGTCAAGCTGCTGGCAAAGTCGGGGCGCCGCATCGTGCTGACCGAATACGGCGAGCATCTGAAAAGCCGATTGGATAGCATTCTGCCCGAGCTGGAGGGGCTCCCTGCCGAGCTGGAGCAGCTGAAAAGCAAGGTGAACAAGACCGTACGGCTCAACATTTTGGCCGCCTCTACCTTTGTGATCAATGCCATTGTGGGCTTTCAGCGCCTCCACCCCGACGTCAAATTCGATTTTGAACAGAATGAAAGCCGCCAAAACTGTGATATCGTGGTGACCACCAACGAGAGCGGTGCCCCCGTCAAGCGCGGTTACAAAGCGCGTTGCATCAAAGAGGAAAGCATCTATCTGGCCGTGCCGCAAAGCTCACGCTATGCGGACAAAAGCGCCATCGCGCTGGAGGAGGTCAAGGACGAAAACTTTGTAATGTTTTCCAATTCCCGCCTGTTTGGTGTGATCTGCAACAAGTTCTGTTCTATTGCGGGCTTCACACCAAAGGTGCTGTTCGAATCGGATTCGCCCAACGCGGTGCAGAACATCATCAGTACGGGTGTGGGGGTAGCCTTCTGGCCGGAGTATTCCTGGGGACGTGTCAAAAACAAAAACGTGGTGTTGCTGCCCATCTCAAAGCCCATTTGTCAGCGCGAGCTGATTATCGAGCTTTCCAACCGCGCGCAGCGCTCGACCTATGCCGAGCAGTTTTACGAATATTTGCTGAAAAGGATATAAAAAAAGGGGCACGTGTCACGAAAATCCTGACACGTGCCTTTTTTTCCGGCGCGCCTTGACTTTTCCGCCCTTGCTTGCTATAATGAATCCATCGACGGTACAAGGGGGCAACTATGATTTCCTTTTATTTTATCAATCAGAATATGGGGCAAAAAAGCCTTGCGCTGTTGCAAAGCGCGCTGGCGCGCTTTCTCACCAAGCGCGGGCTGGCGCTGACCGATGAAGGCGGTGATTTTTACGTAAGGGTCACAGTCGATCAGACCCTGAAAAACGACCGCTACGTCATTGAAAGCGGTGAGAGCGGTGTGCTTCTTACCGCCGCCAACGATCGTGCCGTTTATGCGGCGCTGGGGCGTTTTCTCGCCGCCTCACGCTTTGACGGCAGGGGGGGCTTCGTCCCCTTTTCGGGCAGGATCGAGCATACCCCTCGCACCCCCTTGCGCGGCATTTATTTTGCCACGCATTTCTACAATTTTTATCAAAACGCGCCGCTTGAGCGGGTCTATGAGGTCATCGAGGATCTGGCAATGCGGGGCTGCAACTGCATTGCGGTCTGGTTTGATATGCACCACTACCGCTCTGTCAAGGAGCCTGCCGCCAAGGAGCTGATCGATCGCCTGCGCGCCATCATCGGCCACGCCAACGCCATCGGCATGCAGGTGGCCATCACGCAAAACGCCAACGAGGCCTTTATGGATTCCCCCGAGGCACTGCGTGCCCGTTGGGACGTGAACGGTGCCTATAAGGCCGAGCTGCAGGGGCACTATCACTTAGAGCTATGCCCCTCTAAGCAAGGGGGCATCGAGCAGATCATTGCCTATTGCCGCGAGGTGCTTGCCTGCCTTGCCGACCTTTGCATCGACTACGTGATGTACTGGCCCTACGATCAAGGCGGCTGCACCTGCCCCGATTGCAGCCCTTGGGGCGCAAACGGCTTTTTAAAGCTGTTCCCCCACTTCAAGGCGCTGGTAAAGGAGCTGATGCCCCACGCCAAGCTAATCGTTTCCACCTGGTATTTTGACAAGTTTATCGACGGCGAGTGGGATGCCTTTTATCCCCAAATGGCAGGGCCGCTTTTTGAGGACGTGGAATTTTTTATGGCCTTCTTCCGCCCCGATTCCATCCCCGCCTGTATTCAGAAAAGCGGCATACCGAAGGGCAAGAAATTTCTGGAATTCCCCGAGATCAGTATGCAAAAATGCTATCCGTGGGGCGGCTTTGGGGCCAGCGTTCTGGCCGACAGCCTGCAAAAGAGCAACAGCGCGGGGGCGCATCTTTACGGCGGCTGCCTTGCCTATTCCGAGGGCATTTACGAGGATGTGAACAAGTTTATCGAGCTTGCGCATTATGACGGCAGCTATGCCGATGCCAAGGAGGCGGTGCGCGCCTACGTCAAGCTGGAGTTTTGCTGTGAGGACGAGGCGCTGACCGAGGCCGTGCTGAGGAGCGAGACCGGTCTGCGCCGCAAGCGGCACCGCGCAGAGGCGCCCTCGCGCCACCCCATTGAGAACCCCGCCGACGTTGATCTTGTTTACGAAACGCTGACACGTTATAATGAAATCCTGCCCGAGGGCATAAAAAGCGGCTATAAATTCCGCCTGCTTTATCTGCGCGCCGTGATCGACTATGAGCTGAAATATCACGACTACGTCCCCACCGCTTCCCCCCGCTGCACAGAGGCGATGGAGGAGATCGACCGCATCTATTTTGCAAGCGAGCGCACCAGAAGTTGCGTGCGTCCGCCGCTTTTCCGCTCTGCCGAAGTCGAAGAAAACGTATAAAGCAAATGCCGTACCGCAAGTCTTGCGGTACGGCATTTCTTAATCGATCCTGTTGCGGCGCTCGCCACGCTGAAATGCGGCGATGTTCTCCGCCACCTCGGCAAGGCAGCGGGTGCGGGCCTCAAAGGCGCCCCAGGCCATATGCGGCGTCAGGCAGACGTTGTCCCTGCCAAGCAGAGCCGCAAAGGGATGCTCGGCCGAAAAGGGCTCGGCAGAATAGACGTCCACGCCAAGACCGCCAAGGCGACCCTCAAGCACAGCCTCGGCCAATGCCTGCTCGTCGGTAACGGCGCCCCTTGCCACGTTGATGAGGATCGCGTCACGCTTCATCATCGCAAGCTCGCGCGCACCAATGATCCCACGGGTCTCGGGGGTGAGAGGCAGATGCACCGAAATGATATCGGCACGTCTGCAAAGCTCCTCTAAAGTGGCGTTTTCTACACCCGTCTTGGGGCTTTTTGCATAAGCCAGCACGCGGCATCCCATGGCCTCGGCCACCCGCGCCACCTGCGCGCCGATGTTGCCATAGCCAACGATGCCCCAGGTCTTTCCGTTCAGCTCGTGAAACACGGGCGTCAAGCAATTGGCAACGCCGCCCTTTGTATAGGCGCCGCTATCCACAGTGCGGCGAAAGGCCTTTAGGTTGGTGGAAAGCGACAGCGCCATCGCAAGGGTCAGCTGCGCCACGCTGTGGGTAGAATAGCCCACCACGTTGGCAACGGCTATCCCCTTTTCTCGGCAGACCGCAAGATCGATATTGTCATAGCCCGTGGCGCATTCGGCGATCATTTTAAGGCGGCTGTTTCCCGACAGATTTTCGGCATTGATCCTGATCTTATTGATCACCGCCACATCTGTGTCGGCAAGTCGGGCGGCCACCTCGTGGGGGGCGGTATGCGAAAAGACCGCCAGCTCGCCAAGCCGGCCAAGGCGCGACAGATCCAGATCGGTACCAAGGGTAGCGGCGTCTAAAACAGAAATTTTCATAGCACTCTCCTTTTATACAAGAATACCCGCAAGACGCAGCAGAAAGGATGCCAAAAAAATGGTCAAGGCAGAAAACAGCGTGGTCCACACCAGCAGCTGCCCCGCCAGCGTGACGTCGTTTTGCATCTCCTGTGCCATAGGCACGCTGGAGACCGCAACGGGGGTGGCAAACACCGCCACGATGGCAGCAAAATGGGCACCCGTAAAGCGATTTTTAAAGCAAAGGTAAGCAATGCCGATGCCAAGCAGCGGCACGATCAACGTGCGCATCAGTGTGCCAAATACCACCTCGCGCCGCAGTGCCCTGACGGCCGAAAACTCGAACTGTGCGCCCAAAACAAGCAACACAAGCGGGGTGGAAAGGTTGGAAAGATATTTTAAAATGGTAAACAACGGTGCAACGTCGGAAAGGCGGAAGCTCCAGCCCCAGCGCACGAACAGTGCGCGGATGCCAAGGCAGACAAGTCCTGTTAAAATGCTGATGATCAGCGGATTTTTGGCAATGCCAAGCAGAATTTTTTTGACGCTGGGCTTTTCCCCGTCGTCGCGGAACAACGACAAGCTGATCACCGCCAAAATATTGAAAATGGGGATGACGATGGCGGAAAGCAGGGTTGCCACAGCCTCGCCCTCGGGGCCGAACAGCGAGCCCGCAAGGGGGAGCCCCACCAAGGCGAAATTAGAGCGGAATGCCACCTGGATCAGCACGCCGCGGCGTCCGCGCTCGCGTGCAACGGCGATCACCAGCGGGATAGAGAGCAGGAACACGGCCACCACCACTGCCACGACGTAATAGATATAAGAAAAATCCATTTGCGCCAGATCCTGGATGTTATAGGTGTTTAAAAACAGCGTTGTGGGCAAAAAAACGTGAAAGACCAGCTTGTTTGCCATTTTGGCAAAGCTCTCGTTCATAAAGTCAAGGCGCTTGAGCGCATAGCCAATGGCCACCAGTGCGATGAGGGGGGCCACGGCAGAAAGTGCAAAGATCAGGGAATCCATAGCGTACCTTTCCGTAAAAAAATGATCTGTATTGAGTATAACACAAACCCAACCATATTTCAAGCAAACTTTTAAAAGAAAAACGCAAAAAGTACTTGATTTTTTCTTTTTGATGTGATATAATATCCCCGTTAAGCCGGAATGATGGAATTGGCAGACGTGCTGGACTCAAAATCCAGTGGTAGCGATACCGTGCGGGTTCGACCCCCGCTTCCGGCACCAGAAAAAAGCACACATTGTCTACCAAGACAATGTGTGCTTTTTTCAACGAAATAAATCCCTTGCGGGATTTGTGAAATGCACTGCGTGCGTGAAATACGCTCCGCGTGTGAAATGCGCTGCGGCGCGTTAGGGGATTTATTTCATTTCACATTGCGACGAAGGAAG
>JAZQWJ010000051.1:0-76981 GCA_045632285.1 Eubacteriales bacterium
CGGCAACAAGTGGTATACGGGCGCAGCAGCTCCCGAAGCCGTAGAGGGTGCCGTATCGGGCGACCTTTACATGAATACCGCCAACGGCGACGTGTATCAGTACAACGGCACCGCATGGAGCCTGATCGGTAATCTGACCGGTCCCAAGGGCGAGCAGGGCGAGACCGGTGCGGCAGGCTCTGCCGGCGCTACCGGTCCTCAAGGCCCGCAGGGTCCTCAGGGGCCTCAGGGTGAAGCCGGTGAGAAGGGCGAGGACGGCAAGGCCGGCACGGTGATCTCCATCGGTGCCAACGGCAACTGGTTCCTTGACGGCGTTGACAGCGGTGTTTCCGCTGTGGGCAATGCAAATGCACCTCGTTACACCTACTCTCACGTGGTGATCATCGGTGTGGACGGCGCCGGCGCGTGGTTTGACGATGCGGACATGCCCAACGTGGATCGCATCTTTGCAAACGGCGCAACCACCGATACCTGCCTTGCATCCGCACCCACCATCAGCGCTCAGTGCTGGGCATCTTTGCTGACGGGTGTATCTCCCACGGAGCACGGCATGGATAACACCAAGGCAAAGGCTAATTCCGCTTATACCTCGGCTACCTATCCCACCATCTTCAATTTGGTGCAGCGCAGCGACCCCAGAGCAGATCTGGCTGTGTTCGGTACTTGGATCGGCATTCAAGGCCTGACCGAGAGTGCGGGCATCCACCGCGAATTCTTTGAAAGTGGCACCAAGGAAGAGCGCGATCGCCTGACCACCGATGCGACTGTGGCTTATATCAAGTCCAATCAGCCGAGGCTCACCTTTGTGCAGCTGGATAGCGTTGACGGCGCAGGTGAGGGCTATGGCTTTGGAGGCACCGAGCATTTGGAAGCACTTGCCAACGTTGACGTCATGATCGGCGACATCTATAAGGCTGTTGAGGATGCGGGCATGCTGGAGGATACCTTGTTTATCGTGACTGCCGATCACGGCGGCATCAACAAGACCCACGGCGGCGCAAATCCCTCTGAGTACAACGTATTTTTCGGCGCTGTGGGCAAGAGCCTGCTTGCCGGTGAGATCGAGATGTATCAGCGTGATATCCCCGCCATCGTTTGCTGGGCGCTGGGCGTGAACGGCAACGAAAAGAACTGGAATTCTTACGTTCCCGCAGGTATGTTCGGTGACAACAAGAGCCCCGAGGCGCGCGATGCCGATACCGTTGTTACAACTCCCATGGACGTAAACCCCGATAATCTCGGTGATTTTGTAGACCTTTCTACCTTAAAGGCGGGCCTGTACTTTGAGGGTGATCTGAACGAGCTTGGCGGCAAGACCGTGGCTGCTGTGGGCGCGCCCACTTATGAGCAGGGCTATCGCGGCAACGCCGTTCGCGTTTCGGAAGGCAATTACGTGTCCTATTCCGATCTTAAGCTTGATACGGGCAGCTTTACGGTATCGCTGTGGGTAAAGCCGGATAAGGAGAACGGTAGCGACGTGTCGATCTACAGCAACAAGGACTGGGGCAGCGGCTATGGCGCAGGCATTAACATGGGTTGGAACAATTCCAGCGTTCTGTGGTTTAATGCGGGCGGCAACGGCCGTATGGATAACAAGGCGGGGCTGGAGATCAATCACGGCTTTAACTGGGTCCACACCTTGCTTGTGGTGGATCGCGACAGCAACACCGTTTCCATTTACGTAAACTTTAAGCTGATCAAGACCGTGGAGATCCCTGAAGGGCTTCAGGACGTGGCGTTTGACGCCGCCGATCTGGCCTTTAATTTGGGCGCTGACGGCAAGGGCAATTATGCCTTTAACGGTCTGCTTGACGACTTCTTTGTGTTTGACGGTGCAATGAACGCCGAGGAGATCGCCTCGCTTGCCAAGTATTACGGTACCGAGAACGGAAGCAATACCTCCTTGGTGCTGAACTCTGCCATTGCAGACTACGTCAACCTTGACAAGCTCAGCGCAGGCTTGATGTTTGACGACTATACCGTAACCGACGTGGTAGGCAACTATACCGCAACCGGAATGGGAACCGATACCTTTGAACAGGGCTATTACGGCGCGGGCTACCGCACCTCGGTGGGCAATTACATTTCCTATGAGAATCTGAAGGTTGGCACCAACAGCTTTGCCGTTGCCATGTGGTTTAAGGCGAATAGCACCGAAAACGGTGTTGACCCCGTGCTGTTCGGTAACCAGACCTGGCGCAGCGGCGCTTCCAACGGCTTTAACTTTATCTGGCAAAGCCACAATATGCTGTATTTCAATTCCGGTCTTGGCATTTCGGATGGCGCAGGACGCCAAAAGGTGCAGACCGGTGCCGATTACAGCGAGGACGTGTGGATCCACGTGATCCTTGTGGTTGACCGCCCCAACAACACGGTCAAGATCTATGCCAACTTCCAGCTGGTAAAAACTGCGACCTTAAGCGATTTTTATAAGGTGGACGGCACCTCTACCGTAGCAAACAGCTTGGATAGCCAGTATGCGTTTAATATCGGCATGGACGGCTTGGATGACATTGCGACCGCTGCCAACGGAACCGGCAAGGTGGACTGCTTCCGCGGCTTGCTCGACGACTTTTTGATGTTTGACGACGTGCTGACCGAGGAAGAGATCGCATTGCTTGCCTCTTACTACGGAAAATAATATGCAGTAAAAAAACGCACGGAGCGAAAGCTCCGTGCGTTTTTATTCTGTTTTAAAGAAAACAGCCGTTTTCTCGCCCCGTTGGGCCACATAACGTGTGAGTCCAAAGTGCTTTTCGGGGATCTCTTGCTCCAGCGCTTCGGCAGTGGTGCCCGAAAAGGCAAGGCTGCCGTTTGCAAGCAAGGCCACGCGGTCGGCGTTGGAAAAGGCCTCGGTCACGTCGTGGGTGATCAGCAGTATCGCCTTGCCTGCCGCGGCTTCTTCACGTAAGATGCCGTAAAATTGGGGGATAAAAGCAAGATCCATATGTGACGTGGGCTCATCCAACAGCAAAACAGGGGTGCTTTGCGCCAGCAGCAGGGCCAAAAATACCTTTTGCCGCTCGCCCCCCGAAAGGGTGCTGACAAGCCGCGCCGCAAGGTCGGTGATCCCCACTCTTGCAAGGGCGGTATCTACCCGTGTCCATTCGGCACTGCCCAATTTTGCAACGTGGGGCGAAAGCCCCAGCGCAACGGTCTCGCGCACCGAAAGGGCGGGGCTTGGCAGCTGCTGCGGGAGCAGGGAGATGCGTTTTGCCCGCTCTTTATATGAGAGCACAGAAAGATCGGTGTTGTCACAAAAAACACGACCCGTATGGGCGATTTCTTGCAAAATAGCCTTAAAAAGCGTGGTTTTTCCCGCACCGTTTACGCCAAGCAGTGCCGTGACGGCACCGTCGGGCACAGTCAGCGAAACGTTTTTTAAAACCGGAGGACGGTTGCGGTATGCCACAGTGAGATGCGAGCAGTTAAGCATGGCAGGCCCTCCTAAACAGCAAAATAAGAAAGAAGGGCACACCAAGCAGTGCGGTAAAGATGCCCACGGGCAGTTCGAAGGGGGCAAGCAGCACCCGCCCCGCAAGGTCGGCGGCGGTCAGTAATATCGCGCCCCCGATGGGGCAAAGGATCAGCTCGCGACGGGCATTGCCACGTACGATACGGCGGGTCACGTGGGGAACAAGCAAGCCCACGTAGCCAAGCAATCCCGCAAAGGAGACTGCCGCAGCGGCAGAGGCTGCGGCCAGCAGCAGCGCCAGAAGCCGCACGCGACGGACGTTGACCCCAAGGGATGCGGCCAGCGTGTCACCAAGGCAAAAGCGTTGCAGATTACCGGAAAGCAGCAGCGCGCCCACAAGGCAGGCTCCAATGACGATAGCAGGGAACCAAAGCTCGGACAAGGTCACGTATTGCAGTCCGCCGATAGAAAAATCGGTATAGGAGACCAGTGCATCGCTATCCAACACCGACAAAAAGGAAATGCCTGCGCCAAACAGGGCGGAAAGGGCAACACCACCAAGCATCAGTGTCAGGCGATCAAAGCCAAGGCGCGCCGACAGTGCCAAGATAAGCAACGCGGACAGCATTGCGCCCGCAAAGGCGGAGAGGGGGAGCAGCAGCTTTGCGGTGGGAGCGATCACAAGGGCAAGGATCACAAAAAATCCCGCGCCGGCATTGATGCCAAGCACACCGGGGGCCGCCAAGGGGTTATCGGTAACGCGCTGCAAAAGGCTGCCTGAAAGGGCAAGCCCCGCGCCGGCTACAATACCCGCCAAAAGACGGGGTAAGCGTATGGCGGAAAGGATGACGGCGGCGGTGGGATATGCATCGGGGAAAAACAGGCCGCCAAAGAATGCGCGCCACGGCAGATAGGTGCTGCCAAAGCGCAAGGAGAGCAGCGCAACAAGGCATAGTAAAAGGAGAGCAACACCGAAAACGGCGGCATCCCGCTTGACTGTTTTCATTGGTCCACTCTCCTTTTTGTTAAGATACGATCTGCGCAAGATGCGCATAGGCCTCCGCCCAGCGGGCATTGGGCTTGTAATGGAACAGCCGGCGGGGCAAGAGCTCCCACGCGTTGCTTTGTACGGCACGCAGGGCGCCCCAGGCTTCACTTTCCAGCGTTTGTGCAAGGTGGTCACGGGCGGCCTGCTCGTTGCCCATGCTCACAAAGACCAAAAGATCGGGGTCCTCGCGCAAAATGGCCTCGGTGCCAAGGCTGCCTGCTACGGTATTGCCGTCTGCGATATTGACGGCGCCAAGCTCGCACAGCATAGCGGCGGCAAAGTGGTCGGCAGAGGTCTTGGATCTGACGGCATCCGATGCGACACGGGCAAACAGCACCCGCTTGCCCGCAAGGGGCTTGCTTGCGATCAGGGCGTCGATCGCGGCCTTTTGGGCAAGCCCCAGCTGCTCATAAAGCTCGGGGCGTCCGTTGACGTTGGTGCAGATCTTCAGCACCGAAAGATAATCGGAAAAGCATTCCACGCGGAACAGTGCGGTGGGAATGCCTGCCGCGCGCAGGCGCGCGGCGCAGGATACGTGCCCCGCAAGATCGGCAGAAAGGATCACAAGCTCGGGGGCGGCGGCGATCACAGCCTCGGGAGAGGGATTTTTGCCCGCACCCTCGGCCAGTACGGTGACGGTATCGGGCAGGATGCCCCGCTCGATGCTCTCACCCACGGTCATGGCCACCTCGCCGCCGGCGGAGAGCCAAAGCTCGGCCAAGGAAGAAAACAACACCGCAACGCGGGTGGGGCGCGCGCTTAGCCTGACTTCATAGCCGGTGCTGTCGGTAAAGGTCAGTGCTCCCTGTGCGTTGTCTTGCGCAGGGGTACAGGAGGCTGCGGCAAGGAGCAGCGCACAGACCAAAAGCAAACAAAATGACTTACAGCGCTTTTGCAAGGATCTCGTCCTTTCGCTGCAGCAGCTCGTCGGAAAGGATCAGGCGCTCGGCCTCGGCAAGCCCGATGCGCGCCACGGTGTCGGCAAAGCGCTCGCCCGCAACGCCCCGATCGCGGAACAGCAAAATGGCTTTTTCTACGGCGTCCAGCACCTCGTCCTCGGTGCGGAAAAGGTGGGTAAGCGCTTGCCCTCTGGCCACCTTTTTGCCCCAACGGCCGCCAAGGGTGATGCGGTAGCCCCCTTCGTACTCCAAAGCGCCCTGCTTGCAGGCACGCACGCAACGGCCGCAGCTGTTGCAGTCTGCGCTTTTGGTCACAGTGCCGTCCTCAAGCTTGCAGGCACCAATGGGGCAGGCTTTGACGCAAGCACCGCAATGGATGCATTTTGCGGCATCAAATGCGGGCACCCACGCGCCGATGATGCCCACGTCGTTGAGATCGGGCTTGACGCAGTTGTTGGGGCAGCCGCCAACGGCGATCTTGAATTTATGGGGGAGCTTAACGGCGTGATAGCCTACGTAAAAACGGTTGTGGATCTGCTCGGAAAGGGAATAGGTGTCGCAAAGGCCGAACACACAAGAGGTGCCCTTGCAGGAAACGATGGGGCGCACGCGGGGGCCGGTGCCGCCCACAAGCAGACCGTGGGTGGACAAAAAGGCGCAAAAAGGCTGGATGTTTTCAAAGGGGATGCCCTGGACCTCTGCGGTCTGTCGGGTGGTGAAGGCCACCTCGCCCGAGCCAAAGCGGCGCGCCGCATCGGCAATGGCATACATTTCGTCGGCGGTGATCTTGCCGTTGCGGGTGATCACACGGGCATTAAAGCAATCTGCAGTACGCTTGTCGCGCAAAAAGCCAAGGCCCTTAACGCGGGCGATCTCGGCGGTGGGAACGGTGCATTTTGGATAAACGGAAGGGTCGTAACGCATAGCGGATCTCCTTTTTTTATAATGAACTTATTATAGCACGGTGTATGGGTGTTGTCAAGAAATGAGGTTTCAAAATGTTCAGCCGTTTTGCTCTTGCAAGCGGGCCAGATAGGCCTTGGGTGATATCCCCTCGACCTCCTTGAACACGCGGGAAAAATACAGCGCATCGTCAAAGCCTGAGAGCAGCGCAATGTTTTTGACACTGGCAACGCCTTTATCCATCAAAAAGATGGCGTGGCGGATGCGCAGATCCCGCAGATAGGCGGTGAAGGTGATGCCTTTTCTTTTTTTAAAAAAGGAGGAGAGATATTTTGGGTCGTAGCCAAGCTCGGCGGCCAGCGCCGTCAGCGAAAAATCTGCGCTTGTAAAGGCGTTGTTGGTTAGAGTGACGATCTTGGTCATCAGATCGTTTTGGGCAGTGCGGTCGGGGCGCAGGCGGGCAAAGGTGTATAAGATCACCGATTCGGAAAGTAGATCGATGTTGCTGTCGTCGGCACGATCCAGGCAGTCCAGCCAGAAGTCCTTGAGCGCCGCGCAATCGCGGTAGATGCAGCCTTGATCGGAGAGGGCGACACGGTCAAGTAGCTCCTCGGCCCGTCTGCCCGAAAAGCAGATGTAGATATATTTCAGCTCGGATCTGCCCGTGATCGAAAAGCGCTCGCCCCGCTCGATGATAAACAGGTCGCCCGCCTGCAGGGGCAGCGTGCCCTGCGTTTTGCAAAGCAGACCCTCTCCCGCCGTGACCAGCCCCAGCAGATGGTAGTCGTAGGTCTTGGCCTCGGACTGTGCCAGCCTTGTTTCGTACACAAAGTTGTTGCAGATCAGGTCACTGGAGGCGTTGATGTTGAATTTGCAGATGTTGTGCTCCATGGCGTTGCTCCCCCCTTGATACGGCGTTGCTTGTATTATAAACTGCGCGGCGGCAAATGTCAAGAAAAAATCTATAAATGTATGGAAATATTCCATATGAAACATGAATTTGTATGCTATAATAAAGAAAAACAAGGGACGCTTGATGCAGTTGTCAAAGTGGGGTTTGGCGGTGAGTTGCTTTGTAATTGCGCCAATGCATTCGCTCACTTTTGCGTCACCCTGAGCGGAGCAGAGAGATATTGTTTTTGGCTACGATTTATGGTATCAACCTCTGCGCAGTCGAATTTTGCAGAGGCGTGATAGCCGATGCAAGGTGCCGAGCCTTTAGGGCGAGGTAGGGTCTCGCAAAGCACTATCTTTCCCTGCGAGACCCCAAAATGCTATCGCATTTTGCTCGCAAAAACGCGCAATTTATTGCACGTTTTTACTCGTTCGACTACGAAACATCACACTGTGATGTTTCTGCCGCTCAGGGTGACGCAGGAGTGTGGGCTTTGGTTTTACCCCCCCGACAAATCAAAATTTGAAGATATCACAATCTTGTAGGGGCGCTCAGTGAGCGCCCGCATCCGCGACCAACAATGCGGCTACGCATTTGCACTTTCGGGACGTCGAGGGCGCCGTCCCCTACAATGTAGCCATGCTGTGTCGCAAAACTCCGTAGCCACTTTTTCTTTGACACTGCAAGCGCAAAGAAAAAGTTATCAAAAAGAGACGCTGTTTTTGTGGGCTCTGCCCACACCCGCTCGCTTTTGAAAAAGCGAGACCAAAACTTTCCCCAAACGCACGCCGCATTGTGCGGTGCAAATACCCCCACAAATCAAAATTTGAAATCGAAATCACTACATAATAAAAGGAGAAAAAGCTATGAAAATCATCAAAATAGGCATCTTCGGTCTTGGACGCGGCAGCAGTTTTTACAAGAATATTATGGCAAACAACGCCGAGATCGTGGCCGTATGCGACAGGGATGCCGCAAAGCTGGAGGAGGCCAAAAAGCATCTGGGACAGGATCTTGCGACCTATACCGATTTTGATGCCTTTATCGAACACGAGGGTATGGAGGCCGTATTCCTTTGCAACTTCTTCCATCAGCACGCCCCCTTTGCCATCAAGGCGCTGGAGCGCAATATCCACGTGCTTTCGGAATGTACCGCCAACGGCACCATGGCCGAGGGCGTGGCTCTGGTGCGCGCCGCGGAAAAGAGCAAAGCGATCTATGCCCTTGCCGAAAACTATCCTTATATGAGATTTAATCAGGAAATGAAGCGCGTCTTTGCAAGCGGCACCCTTGGCAAGCTGCTTTTTGCGGAGGGAGAGTACAACCATCCCGTTGACCCTGCCGACGTCAAATACATCAAGGAGCTCCGTCCCTATGCCAAGCATTGGCGCAATTTTCTGCCTCGCACCTATTACGTGACCCACTCTCTCGCGCCGCTGATGTATATCACGGGTGCCACCCCTGTGCGCGTTACCGCCATGCCTGTTTATTACTCCTTTGAAAAGGAAGGGCTGATGGGTCTTGCCGTGGGTGACCGCGCCGCCATCATCACCTGTCTCAACGACGATGACTCTGTTTTCCGCGTCACGGGCTGTGCCGCCTTCGGTGCGCACGAAAATTCCTACCGCATTTGCGGAACCAAGGGGCAGGTGGAAAACGTCCGCGGCGAGGAAAAGATCCTGCTGCGCTACAACAAGTGGGATGTGCCGGAGGGCGGACACAGCACGTCTGTTTATAAGCCCGATTGGTTGGACAAGGACAGAGCCTTGATCGAAAAGGCGGGACACGGCGGCGGTGACTTTTTTGTGATCCGCGAATTCCTTGACTGCATCCGCGAAAACAAAAAGCCGGTGTTTGACGTTTATGCCGCTACCACGATGGCTTCGGTAGGTATTCTGGCGCACCGCAGTCTGCTGGAGCGCGGTATGCCTTACGACATTCCCGATTTCAGACGGGAGGAGGATCGTATGAAGTACGAAAACGATCATCTTTCTCCCTTCTGGGGCCCCAACGGAGAGGAGCCGACCCTGCGCGCATCCTCTCGCCCGGAGGATCACCCTTCTGCTGAGAAGATGGCGGCTTACGACAAATATATGGAAGAGATCAACTGAAAAGTAAAGGGCAGAGCGCAATGCGCTCTGCCCTGTTTTTATATGGCTAAAGAACCTGTGAAAGCTGGATGCGGAGCGAATGAAGCGAATAAAAACGCTTGATTTATGCAAAATGATGAATAAAGATACACAAAACAGATGGGTTTTTACGGACGGCACGGGCCAATATTGCCGAAAAAACAATTTAATAAGATTATTTTTATAAAAGGCCTTGACAAGCGAAAAATAGTGCAGTATAATAATGCGCATAACAAGAAAACTTGTGAATATTTATTCGCGGAGGCACATTATGGATAAGAATAACATCAAAAAAGTCGTTTTGGCCTATTCGGGCGGTCTGGATACGTCCATCATCATCCCGTGGCTGAAAGAGAATTATAACAACTGCGAGGTCATTGCGGTTTCGGGTAACGTTGGACAGGCTGACGAGCTGGAGGGCCTGGAGGAAAAGGCCATCAAGACCGGTGCTTCTAAGTGCTACGTGCTGGATCTGACCGACGATTACGTTGACAATTATATCATCCCCTGCGTAAAGGCAGGCGCCATTTACGAGGAGTATCTGCTTGGCACCAGCCACGCCCGCCCTTGCATTGCCAAGGCGTTGGTCGACGTTGCCATCAAGGAGGGCGCAGACGCCATTGCTCACGGCTGCACCGGCAAGGGTAACGATCAGGTGCGCTTTGAGCTGACCATCAAGCGCTTTGCACCCGATATGCCCATCATCGCCCCCTGGCGTGAGTGGACCATCAAGTCCCGTGAGGAGGAGATCGACTATGCAGAGGCGCACAACGTGCCCCTGAAGATCAACCGCGAGACCAACTATTCCAAGGATAAGAACCTGTGGCATCTCTCTCACGAGGGTCTGGATCTGGAGGATACCGGCAACGAGCCTAAGTACGAAAAGCCCGGCTTCCTTGAGATGGGCGTTTCTCCCATCAACGCACCCGACGTGCCCACCTACGTAGAGCTGGAGTTCGAGCAGGGCAAGCCCGTTGCACTGAACGGCGAGAAGATGAGCGCCAAGAACATCATTCTTGCGCTGAACAAGATCGGTGGCGAGAACGGCATCGGCCTTTTGGACATCGTGGAGAACCGCCTTGTCGGTATGAAGTGCCGCGGCGTGTACGAGACCCCCGGCGGAGCCATCCTTTACAAGGCGCACAGCGTGCTGGAGACCCTTTGCCTTGACAAGTACACCATGCACGAAAAGCAGAAGCTGGCCGTGACCTACGGTGAGCTGGTCTACAACGGTCAGTGGTTCACCCCCCTGCGCGAGGCACTTGCCGCATTTGTTGACAAGACCCAGGAGCGCGTCAGCGGTAAGGTGCGCCTTAAGCTCTACAAGGGCAATATGATCAACGCAGGCGTATGGAGCCCCTATACCCTGTACAGCGAGGAGATCGCTACCTTTGGCGAGAGCAATTATAACCAGAAGGACGCAGAGGGCTTTATCAACCTCTTTGGCCTGCCGATCCAGGTGCAGGCAATGTCCGATATGGGCAAGCTGAAATAATAAAAGCGGAGACCGCTTCGCTTATGACCAAGGACTGCCGTATTTTTGCGGCAGTCCTATGGTGTTCAAAAGGGAGCTTTAGGAGATAGAAAAATGGCAAAAATGTGGGCGGGGAGGACCGCGGGCGACACCGATCGCGTGGCGGACGATTTCAATTCCTCCATTCACTTTGACAGCAGAATGTATAAGCAGGATATCACGGGCAGTATGGCGCACGCTGCCATGCTTGCAAAGCAGGGGATCATCACCGAGGCCGAGGCGGCACAGCTGATCGACGGCCTTGCCGGCATCCTTTCCGATCTGGATAGCGGTGCTTTGGAGATCGATATGACTGCCGAGGATATCCATATGTTTGTCGAGCAGGTGCTGACCGAGCGGCTGGGCGACGTGGGCAAAAAGCTTCACACTGCAAGATCCCGCAACGATCAGGTGGCGCTGGACGTCCGGATGTATCTGCGCGAGGAGACCGACGGTATTATGGCACAGCTTCGCACGTTGCTTTCGGTGCTTTGCGACAGTGCCGAGCAATATCAGGCTACCATCATGCCGGGCTATACCCATCTGCAGCGTGCCCAGCCCATCACCTTTGGTCATTGGCTGATGGCCTATGCCATGATGCTGCTGCGCGATCTTGACAGGCTTTCTGACTGTCGCCGCCGCATCAACGTATCTCCCATCGGCTGTTGCGCGCTGGCGGGCACCACCTACAACACCGACCGCCGCTTTGAGGCGGAGCGCCTTGGGTTTGACGGCATCTGCCGCAATTCTCTGGACGGCGTTTCCGACCGTGATTTCTGCCTTGAATTCATGTCCGCCTGCTCGGTGATGATGATGCACCTTTCCCGTATGTCAGAGGAGATCATTTTGTATTCCAGCTGGGAGTTTGCCTTTATCGAGCTGTCGGATGCTTATACCACGGGCTCTTCTATTATGCCGCAAAAGAAAAACTCGGATATGGCCGAGCTGATCCGCGGCAAGACAGGGCGCGTGTACGGCGATCTGATGGCGCTGCTTACCACCTTAAAGGGTTTGCCCCTTGCCTATAACAAGGATATGCAAGAGGATAAGGAGAGCCTGTTTGACGCGGTGGATACCGTGAAAATGTGCCTTGCGGTGTTGACGCCGATGCTGAAGACCATGACCGTTAAGCCCCAAAATATGAAAAAAGCGGCACAGGGCGGCTTTATCAACGCCACCGACTTGGCCGATTATCTGGTGGGCAAGGGGATTCCCTTCCGCACCGCATACAAGATCTCCGGCAGCCTGGTTGCCCATTGCATCAAGGAAGGCACCGTGTTGGAGGAGCTGCCGCTTGAGGTCTATCGCACCTACAGCGAACTGTTTGACGAAACGCTGTATGATGCCATTGACCTGACCGCCTGTGTCGAGCGTCGCATTTCCGAGGGTGGTACCTCTGCTGCATCTGTGCGGGCGCAGATCGCCTACGTAAAGGAGCAACTGCAATGACAAAAGTATTTATTGACGGCTCTGCCGGCACCACGGGTCTGCGCATTCACGAGCGCTTGGCCGCGCGCGCCGATCTGGAGCTTTTGATCCTGCCGGAGGAGGCGCGCAAGGACCCCACCGCCCGCCGTGATATGCTGAAGGCGGCCGATATCGCGTTTCTCTGTCTGCCTGATGCCGCCGCTATCGAGGCCGTTGCACTGGCCGAGGGCTGTAACGTGCGGATCATTGACACCTCTACCGCGCACCGCGTCGATCCCAATTGGGTCTACGGCTTTGCTGAGCTGACGGGATACGATAAGATCGCCGCAGCCACGCGCGTGGCCAATCCCGGCTGCCACGCCAGCGGATTTTTGGCGCTGACCACGCCCCTTGTGCGGGCGGGACTTTTGAAAAGTGATGCCGCGCTTACCTGCTTTTCGCTGACCGGCTACTCGGGCGGCGGAAAAAAGATGATCGCCGATTATGAGGGAGAGGGCAGAGATGCGCTTTTAAAGGGTCCCCGTCAGTATGCTCTGGGGCAAAGCCATAAGCATCTGCCTGAGATGGTGCAGATCGCGGGCCTTTCAAGCGCCCCTGTGTTCTGTCCTATCGTAGGGGATTTTTACAGCGGTATGGAAGTGACCGTTCCGGTTTTTGCAAAGGATCTGATGGGCACTGTTGAGGAGCTTAAGGCCGTATACCGTGAGACCTACAAGCGCGGACTTGTTCGCTTTACCGAGGATGAGGGAGAAGGCGGCTTTTTGTCGGCCTCTGCTTTTTCGGGCAGAGATGATATGGAGTTGCGTGTTGCGGGCAACGGCGACCGTATATTGCTGGTGGCTCGCTTTGACAACCTCGGCAAGGGCGCCTCGGGTGCCGCCATTCAAAATATGAACGTGATGCTTGGTGCCAACGAGACCACCGGGCTGGTCGTATAAAGGAGAAAAAAGTATGAAGATCATTTCCGGCGGCGTTTGTGCCGCAAAGGGCTTTAAAGCAAACGGCATTCACTGCGGCATTCGCAAAAACCGCACCAAAAAGGATCTGGCGCTGATCGTCAGTGACGTGCGTGCTTCTGCCGCTGCTGTTTACACCACCAATCTGGTCAAGGGCGCACCCCTGACCGTAACCAAGCAGCATATTGCCGACGGCTTTGCACAGGCAGTGATCTGCAACAGCGGAAACGCCAACACCTGCAACGCCAATGGCATCGAGATCGCGGAAAAAATGAGCGAGCTGGTGGCAAAGGAGCTGAACATTGCCGCCACCGACGTGGTGGTCGCCTCCACCGGTGTGATCGGCCAGCCCCTGAATATCGAGCCCATTGCAAACGGTCTGCCCGCGCTTGCCGCAGGGCTTTCCGCAAATGGCGGCGAGGCTGCTGCAGAGGGCATTATGACCACCGATACCGTGAAAAAGGAGATTGCCATCGAGTTCGAGATCGGCGGCAAGACCTGCCGCCTTGGCGGTATTGCCAAGGGCAGCGGTATGATCCACCCCAATATGGCAACGATGCTGGTGTTTATTACCACCGACGTGGCCATTTGTGCCGCTATGCTGGAAAAGGCACTGAAGCATGACGTGCAGAATACCTTTAATATGACCAGTGTGGACGGAGATACCTCTACCAACGATATGGTCACCGTGCTGGCAAACGGTATGGCAGGCAATGCCGAGATCACCGAGGACGGCGCAGATTTTAGAGCGTTTATGAAGGCGCTGAACACCGTAACCGTTCACCTCTGCCGCGAGATCGCGGGCGACGGTGAGGGTGCCACAAAGCTGTTGGAGTGCAAGGTCAGCGGCGCGGCAGACGACAAAACTGCCAAGACGGTCGCAAAGAGCGTGATCTGCTCCAGCCTTTTAAAGGCGGCTATGTTTGGCGCGGATGCCAACTGGGGTCGTGTGCTGTGCGCCATCGGCTACAGCGGTGCTGACGTAGACGTGAACAAGGTTGACGTGTCCTTCCGCTCTCCCAAGGGCACCGTGGTCGTTTGCAAGAACGGTGCGGGTGTGGAATTCTCTGAGGAGATCGCAAAAGAGATCCTGCTGGAGCGTGAGATCGAGATCCTGATCGGGCTGAACAGCGGTGATTTTGACGCAACCGCCTTTGGCTGCGACTTGACGTATGATTACGTCAAAATAAATGGAGACTATCGCACCTGATACGAAATAAGCGGCGCGATGCGTCGTTGCTCCTCGCAGGCGAACTCGACGATCGTCAAGATCGCCGTTGCCCGTCTGCTGCGGTGCGCCTAGCCTCGCTTGCTTCTTTCGCCTCAGGGCATAGCCGGAGATGCGAGATAAGCGGCGCATAGCTGTGTTCTTTTTAAAAGTTTTGGCCTCGCTTTTTCAAAAGCGAGCGGGCGCATGTCAACTTGCCTGCGGCAAATAACTTGCCTGCGGCAAGTAGGATAACTTTGGCTTGCCGAGCAACGGCTCGGCATTTTGCCACGCAAAACCGCCAAACTTACGGCGGCGCCCCATATACGGCATGTTCTTTTTGCTAGCTTTTCATCTTTCTAAGCTCGCCGTTGGCGAGCAAACGGAGATTTTGCAACGGCTAAGCCGTTGATTTGCAAGCAAATTACCAAAATCTCTTGTGCCTTACATAGGCAAAAGAAAAAGCGACTAAGGAGGCTTGATTTGCTCAAAACAGCGTAGCCGCAAAGCTTTTCAACCTCCATAGCCACTTTTTCTTTGACGGAAGAAGCCGCAAAGAAAAAGTTATCAAAAAGAAACGGCGTTTTCGTGGGCTCTGCCCACACCCGCGACCTTTTGAAAAAGGTCGATCAAAACCTTCCCCAAGCGCACGCCGCTCCGCGAAGGCATATGACGAATAAGTGCCCTAACGGTACGAAAAAACACATATTTTAAGAGGAAATCATGAACATCGACAATCATTTTTCCAACGCGCAGCGCGCCGAGGTGTTGACCCAAGCGCTGCCCTATATCAAAAAATATCACGGCAAGGTCATCGTTGTAAAATACGGTGGAAACGCTATGATCAATCAGCATCTCAAGGAGCAGGTGATGGAGGATATCGCCCTGCTTTGGTTGATCGGCGTCAAGGTGGTGCTGGTGCACGGCGGCGGCCCCGAGATCAATGAGGTGATGAACAAATTTGGCAAACAGCCGGAATTTGTAGACGGCCTGCGCGTGACGGATAAAGAGACCGTGGATATCGTGCAGATGGTGCTGGCGGGCAAGGTCAACAAATCGCTGGTCACGCTGCTGCAGATGAAGGGCGGTCACGCCGTGGGCCTTTCGGGTATTGACGGCGGCTTGATCGAGGCAAGGGTCAAGGACGAGCGCCTTGGCTTTGTGGGTAAGATCACCAAGATCCGTCCTCAGCCCATTCAAAGCCTGCTGGAAAACAATTATATCCCCGTGGTATCTACTGTGGCCAGCGACAAGCAGGGCAACGTGTATAACATCAACGGTGACACTGCCGCCGCTTATATTGCGGGGGCGTTGGGCGCGGAACGCCTGATCATGATGACGGATATCGCAGGCATCCTGCGCGACAAGGACGATCCCTCTACGTTGATCCCGCACATCACGATCAGCGAGGCTACCAAGCTGTATGAAGAGGGCGTGATCTCGGGCGGCATGATACCCAAGGTGGATTGCTGTATCGAGGCGTTGCGCCGCGGTGTGAAGGACGTGACCATTATGGATGGCCGTGTGCCGCACTCCATTTTGATGGAGCTGCTCACAGACGAGGGCGCAGGCACGATGGTGAAGGGAGAGCGCGATGAGTAAGCTGCAGGAGCTGGATCGGCAATATGTTGCGGGCACCTATGCGCGCTTTCCCGTAGAGATCGTGCGCGGCAAGGGCTCTTTGGTCTATGATACCGAGGGCAAGGAATATATCGATATGGGCACCGGCATCGGCGTGACTGCCTTTGGCGTTTGTGACGATGCTTGGCAAGCTGCAGTGATCGGGCAGCTTGGTCGTGTGCAGCATACCTCTAACCTGTATTATACCGAGCCCTGCGCCAAGCTTGCAGAGCTGTTATGTACCAAAACGGGTTTGAAAAAAGTGTTTTTTGGCAATTCGGGAGCCGAGGCCAACGAGTGCGCCATCAAGGTGGCACGCAAATATGCCGCCGAGAAAAAAGGCCCTGAATACAACGTGATCGTGACCCTGAAAAACAGCTTTCACGGCCGCACGCTCACCACTTTGGCTGCCACCGGGCAAGAGCATTATCACGAGTTGTTTCAGCCCCTTACCCCCGGCTTTGTGCACGTGGAGGCAGGAAATATCGACGAGCTTTTGCAGACCGTGGCCGACTGTAAGGTGGCAGGTATTCTGATCGAGTGCATTCAGGGCGAGGGCGGTGTCAACGTGGTAGACGGTGATTATATCCGCGCTGTGGCGGCTCTGTGTGAAAAAGAGGACATCGTCTTTATGGTAGACGAGGTGCAGACCGGAAACGGCCGCACCGGCCGGCTGTATGCTTATATGAACTTTGGCGTGACCCCCGATGTGGTCACCACGGCCAAGGGTCTTGGCGGCGGATTGCCCATCGGCGCTTGCCTGCTTGGCGAGAAGGTGGAGGGCGTGTTAGGGTTTGGAGACCACGGCTCAACCTACGGTGGAAACCCTGTTGCCAGTGCGGGCGCGTGCAGCGTGATCTCTCGTATTGACGACAGTCTGCTTGCCGACGTGCGCCAAAAAAGCGCATACGTGTTTGATATTTGCAAGCACGCCCCCGGCGTGAAGTCGGTCAGCGGCCTTGGACTGATGATCGGCCTTGAGACCGAAAAGCCCGCAGGCGAGATCGTGAAGGCCTGTATTGAAAAGGGCGTTTTGTGTTTGACGGCCAAGAGCAAGGTGCGCTTGCTGCCCGCGCTCAATATCCCTATGGAGCAATTGAAAAAAGCAATCGAGATCATTTTGGATTGCTGCAAATGAGGAGTTACTATGAACTTGAAAGGTAAAAGCTTTTTAAAGCTGTTGGATCTGACCCCCGAGGAGATCGGCGGTCTGATCGATCTTGCTGCTGAGTTGAAGGCAAAGAAAAAGGCGGGCATTCCCCACCGTCTTTGCGAGGGCAAGAGCATTGCACTGATTTTTGAAAAGACCAGCACCCGTACCCGCTGTGCCTTTGAGGTGGCTGCCGCCGATCTTGGTATGCATCCCACCTATCTGGATCCCTCCGGATCTCAGATCGGCAAAAAGGAGAGCATCCCCGATACCGCCCGCGTGCTTGGCCGTATGTATGACGGCATCGAGTACCGCGGCTTTGGTCAGGAGATCGTAGAAAGTCTGGCAAAATATGCGGGCGTGCCTGTGTGGAACGGCCTGACCAACGAGTTTCATCCCACCCAGATCCTGGCCGATTTTTTGACCATTCGTGAGCATTTTGGCGAGCTGAAGGGTAAAAAGCTGGTGTATCTGGGCGATGCGCGCTATAACATGGGCAACTCGCTGATGGTGGGCTGCGCCAAGATGGGTATGCATTTTGTGGCCGCCGCCCCCAAGAAATATTGGCCCGAGGCCGCCCTTGTGGCAGAGTGCAAGGCCATTGCTAAGGAGACCGGTGCGACCATTGCCTTTGAGGAGGACCCCAAGGCAGCCGTGGTGGGTGCCGACGTGCTTTATACCGACGTGTGGGTATCGATGGGCGAGCCCAAGGAGATCTTTGCCGAGCGCATTCGTGATCTCAGCCCTTACCGCGTGACCAAAGAGTTGATGGATATTGCCGGCGCGCAGTGCCGCTTTATGCACTGTCTGCCCGCCTTCCACGATCTTGGCACCGTGATCGGCCGCGAGATCCACCAGCAGTTTGGCATTGACTGCATGGAGGTCACCGACGAGGTGTTTGAAAGCGAGCGCTCGATCGTGTTTGACGAGGCTGAAAACCGTATGCACACCATCAAGGCCGTGATGGCGGCAACCTTGGTGTAAGAGCAGGCGCCTTGCATGCTTGGCCATATAAAGAAAACGCACCCCGATCGGGGTGCGTTTTTTTGATACCGTTTGGGCACTTATTCTGCAACGATAAAGCGAGAAAGAGCCTCAAACAGCTCGGTGGTGTCGTCAGAATGTGCGGTAAGCGTGATGGGAGAGAGCAGATCCAGGCTGAAGATGCCCATAATGGATTTGCCGTCTACCAGATAGCGGCCGGAGGCCAGATCAATATCGATATCGCTTGCGGCCACAATATTGACAAAGTCGCGGACGTCGGCGATGGTGGAAAGGCGGATCTTAACACTTTTCATGACAGGTACTCCTTTTTTATTTGTTGCTATCATTATAGCGGCATCGGGGAGGTTTGTCAAGCGATTTAAAAGAAGAAATTTCAAAACGGAAAAACGCACAAAACAGGGGTGCAAACCCTTGACATTCTTATAAAAAAGGTGTATAATAACATAATGTATACAATGGTGAAGAATTGGCTTTTTGTATATATGAAATTTTAAAAACAAATTCTGAAAAGGAGGTAAATCAACATGAATTTGGGACTTGCAATCGGCTTGATTGCAGCTGCTCTTGTTCTGGGTGCCGTTGTTGGCTTTGTGATCCGCCGTTTTATTGCGGAAAAAAAGATCCACGGTGCCGAGGCAGAGGCCAAGCGCATTCTTGCAGATTGCGCACAGCAGGCTGAAGCGATGAAAAAAGAGCGCTTGCTTGAGGCAAAGGACGAGATCCTGCGCCAGCGCAACGATGCCGAGGCTGAACTGAAGGAACGTCGTGCAGAGGTCAAGAGCGCCGAGCGCCGTCTGATCCAAAAAGAAGAAAATCTGGATCACAAATCCGAAGCACTGGACCGTAAAAACGAGACCCTTGAGCAGAAGATCCACGAAAATGATGCTCTGCGCGAGGAGATCGCCGCAACTCTTGCCCAACACAAAAAGGTTTTGGAGGACTTGGCGGGTATGACTGCCGAGGAGGCCAAGGACGAGCTGCTGGAGCGTGTAGAGGGTGAGGTCAAGCACGAGCTTGCGCAACGCCTTGACGAGCTGGATGCTCAGTTTAAGGATGAGGCCGAGACCAAGGCACGCAACATCCTTTCCCTTGCCATTCAGCGTTGCGCCACCGATCACGTGGCAGAATCCACCATTTCTGTGGTGCAGATCCCCAGCGAAGAAATGAAGGGACGCATCATCGGTCGTGAGGGCCGTAACATCCAAAAGCTGGAGACCCTGACCGGTGTTGAACTGATCATTGACGACACGCCCGAGGCGATCACGCTTTCCGGCTTTGACCCTGTCCGCCGCGAGGTGGCCCGTCTCACCCTGGAAAAGCTGATCTCTGACGGTCGCATCCATCCCGCCCGCATCGAGGAAACGGTGGAAAAATGCCGCCGCGAGGTCGATGCCGTGGTGAAGCAGGCGGGCGAGCGCGCCACTTATGAGGTGGGTATCCCCAACCTGCATCCCGATCTTGTCAAGCTGCTTGGCCGCTTGCGCTACCGTACCAGCTACGGTCAAAACGTGCTGAAGCACTCGATCGAGGTCGCTTTCCTTGCCGGCATTATGGCAGAGGAGCTGGGTGTTGATGCCGCTGCCGCTAAGCGCGCAGGCTTGCTGCACGATATCGGCAAGGCATTCCCCCACGACGTAGAGGGAACTCACGTTGAGCTTGGTGTCAACGTGGCACGCAAGTATAAAGAAAGAAACGACGTGATCCACGCCATCGAGGCGCATCACAATGACGTAGAGCCCCAGACCGTTATCGCTATTTTGGTACAGGCCGCCGATGCCATTTCCGCATCTCGCCCCGGTGCCCGTCGTGAGGATCTGGAGAACTACATCAAGCGCTTGCAGAAGCTGGAGGAGATCGCCACCGGCTTTGAGGGCGTTGAAAAGGCATTTGCCATTCAGGCCGGCCGCGAGCTGCGCGTAATGGTCAAGCCCGAGGACGTGACCGACGAGGGTATGAAGCTGATCGCACGCGAAATGGCCAAAAAGATCCAGGATGAGGTCAAGTACCCCGGACAGATCAAGGTCAACCTGATCCGCGAGAGCAGAGCAGTGGATTACGCCAAGTAAAAAGCGTCGCGCTCCTGTGTTGCTCCTCGCAGACGAACTCGACGATCGCCAAGATCGCCATCGCCCGTCTGCTCCGGTGCGCCTTGGATCGCTCGCTTTTCCAAAGCTTCGCATTGCGTCGTTGTTCCTCAAAAGCGGCTCGACGTAGATATACTACGCCTTCGCCTTGCTTTTTGCGGTACGCCTAGCACTGCTCGCTTTTGGCGGTGCGCTCCGGTGCGCCTTGGATCGCTTGTTTCTAGGCAACCGATGCAATCAAACACAAAAGTCACCCTGTGTAAGGCGCAGGGTGACTTTTTATATGTAAATATTATTATATATCCATTTGACATTTTCACAATTATATGTTATACTATAAGGTGATAAAGTCTGTTTTGGCAAAAAATCAAGGAAGGGGAGAGCAGAATATGGTTCGTATTACCGCAGTTTTGGAAAACAGCCGTGCAGAGCGGGCGGGCGTGCAAAACGGCGATATGCTGGTTTCGATCAACGGAAACGAGATCGCTGACGTTTTGGACTACCGTTTTTATCTGGCTGAGAGCTGTATCGTGCTGTCGCTCTTGCGTGGCGATGTTCCCTATACCGTTACGATCCGTAAGGATATATACGACGACATCGGCCTTGATTTTGAAACGCCGCTGATGGATAAAAAGCAGTGCTGCGCCAACAAGTGTATCTTTTGCTTTATCGATCAGCTGCCAAAGGGACTGCGTCCGTCGCTCTATTTTAAGGACGACGACTCGCGCCTTTCCTTTTTGCACGGCAATTACATTACGCTGACCAATATGCGGGAGGCCGATATTGACCGCATCATCAAGATGCACATTTCTCCGGTCAACGTGTCGGTACATACCACAAATCCCGAGTTGCGTTGTGAAATGATGAAGAATCGCCGCGCCGGTGAGGTGCTGAAGTATTTGGATAAGCTGGCTGCGGCGGGCATCCGCATCTGTGGGCAGATCGTGTTATGCCGCGGGATCAACGACGGTGCTGAGCTGACCCGATCTATGGAGGATCTGGCAAGGCTACACCCCGCGCTCAGCAGTGTTTCGGTGGTGCCTGCGGGACTGACGCGCTTTCGTGAGGGACTGTATCCGCTGACCTCCTTTACAAAAGAGGAGTGCCGCGCCGTGATCGAGCAGGTCAATGCCTTTGGCGATCATTGCGAGCGCGAATACGGTGCGCGTATCTTCTGCTGTGCCGATGAGTTTTATCTCAAGGGTGAGGTACCGCTACCCGAGGAGGCCTATTACGGCGAGTATGAGCAGATCGAAAACGGTGTTGGTATGCTGCGCTCTCTGATGGCCGAATTTGGCCGCGAGCTGGAATATCTGCAGGACTATCTGTCCGGGCAGGTCAAGCCCTTCCGCACTGTGTCCATTGTAACGGGCGAGGCGGCTGCTCCCACCCTACAGGCACTGGCCAATGCCTTGATGTGTCGCAAAAACGATATAACGGTGCGCGTTTTTACGTGCAAAAACAACTTTTTTGGGCCTGAGATCAATGTGGCGGGTCTGCTGACGGGTCGCGACGTTTGTCAGCAGCTTGCGGGCAAGGAGCTTGGCGACGAGCTATTGATCCCCGCAACGATGCTGCGTGCCGAAAAGGATCTTTTCCTTTGCGGGATGACCCCTGCCGAGTTATCCGAAACATTAAACGTTCCGATCCGTCCCGTACGCGGTGACGGTGCCGAGCTGCTTGCTGCAATGCTTGGCGTTGAATGCCCTTATTGACCCATTTTACCATTGCTATAGAAACGAGGTGTTGACAATGGCAAAGCCTGTTGTGGCCATCGTGGGCCGTCCCAATGTGGGAAAAAGCACGTTTTTTAATAAATTGATCGGCGAGCGTCGCTCGATCGTAGAGGATGTACCGGGCGTGACCCGAGACCGCATCTACGGTGAAACAGAATGGCGTGGGCGCAAGCTGACTCTGATCGATACCGGCGGTACCGAGCCCAAGACCGATGATGTCATTTTGTTGCAAATGAAGCTCCAGGCCGAGGTGGCTGTAGAGAGCGCCGACGTCATTATTTTCCTGTGCGACGTGCGCACGGGCCTGACCGCATCCGACCGCGACGTGGCCGTGATGCTGAAAAAAAGCGGAAAGCCCATCGTTCCTGTGATCAACAAGTGCGATAGTGTGGGTGCGCTGCCCTATGAATTTTATGAATTTTACGAGCTTGGCTTTGAGGTCGAGCCCATTGCCGTGTCCTCGGTACACGGCTCGGGCACGGGCGACGTGTTGGATGCCGTTCTGGAGGCTCTGCCCGAAATGACCGAGGAGGAGGAAGACGACGACTCGATCAAGGTGGCGGTCATCGGCAAACCCAATGCTGGTAAATCCTCTATGATCAACCGCCTTGTGGGCAGCAACCGCCTGATCGTTTCGGATATTGCGGGCACCACCCGTGACGCCGTGGATACCCACGTAGAAAATGAATACGGCAAGTTTACCTTTATTGATACGGCCGGCATCCGCCGTCAGTCCAAGATCAACGATAAGATCGAAAAATACAGTGTTCTGCGTGCCCATATGGCAGTGGAGCGTGCCGACGTCTGCCTGATCATGGTGGATGCCAACGAGGGCGTGACCGAGCAGGACGAAAAGATCGCGGGCATTGCGCACGAGGCGGGCAAGGCCTGCATCATTCTGGTGAACAAGTGGGATACCATCGAAAAGGACAACTCCACCGTTAAGCAGTTTACCACCCAGGTCTATGAGGCGTTGGGATATATGCAATACGCGCCCTTGATCTTTGTTTCGGCCAAGACAGGTCAGCGCGTGACCAATATTTTTGAGCATATCGTTTACGTATACGGTCAAAGCCGTATGCGCGTGTCCACGGGCATGCTCAACGACGTGCTGGGCGATGCTACCACGCGCGTGCAGCCCCCCTCTGATAAGGGACGCCGCCTGAAGATCTACTATATGACCCAGATCCGCAACGCGCCCCCCACCTTTGTGTTTTTCTGTAACAGTGCGCCGCTGTTCCACTTCTCCTATCAGCGTTATTTGGAAAATTGCCTGCGCGAGACCTTTGGCTTCCGCGGTACGCCCATCAAGCTGATCGTGCGAGAGAAGGGAGAGGAGGTTCCCAATGCGTGACGCAGAGAGAATTATTGATAAGGTAAAAATTTACGTCAAGGCCGGAGACGGCGGAGACGGCGCGGTGGCCTTTCACCGCGAAAAATACGTATCCCACGGCGGCCCCTCCGGCGGCGACGGCGGCAAGGGCGGCAGTATCGTGTTCCGTGTGGATCCCGGTGCCACCACGCTGCTGTTTTTCCGTGACCACCGTAAGTTCGTGGCCAAAAACGGTGAAAACGGTAAGGGCGAAAAATTCCACGGTGCCAACGGCTCTGACGTAGAGATCCTTGTGCCGTTGGGCACGCTGATCCGCGATGCCGAAAGCGGCCGTATCATCAAGGATATGTCGGATAACGAGCCCTTTGTTTGCTGCAAGGGCGGCCGCGGTGGTTGGGGCAATCGCCATTTTGCAACCCCCACCCGTCAGATCCCCATGTTCTCCAAGCCCGGTACCAAGGGCGAGGAGCGCGAGCTTGTGCTGGAGTTAAAGATGCTGGCCGACGTAGGACTGATCGGTATGCCCAGTGTTGGCAAATCCTCGATCCTGTCTTGCATCAGCTCGGCGCGTCCCAAGATTGCTGCCTATCATTTTACCACCCTTTCGCCCAATCTGGGCGTTGTTAAGACCGGCGGTGAGAGCGGTTTTGTGGCCGCCGACATTCCGGGCCTTATCGAGGGTGCTGCCGACGGTGCGGGCCTTGGTCACGCGTTTTTGCGCCATATCGAGCGTTGCCGCTTGCTTTTGCACGTGGTAGACATTTCTTGCTCTGAGGGCAGAGACCCCATCGAGGATATCCGCGCCATCAACGGCGAGCTGGAGCGATACAGCGAAAAGCTGGCAAGGCTGCCCCAGATGGTGGTGGCAAACAAGGCTGATTCGATGGACGAGGAGCTGTTTGACCGCGTTGCCTTTGAAAAATTTGTGGCTGACAGCGGCTGCGAGCTGCTGTACGTTTCGGCTGCTACGGGCGAGGGCTTGCAGGAGCTGATCCGCACTGTTGCCAAAAAATTGCCTGAGCTGCCGCCCGTAACGGTATTTGAGACCGAGCTGTCGGTAGAGGAGATCGAGGAGGACGAGAGCTTCCACGATACCACCGTCCGCCGCGAAAACAACGATTTCTTTGTGGAGGGCAAGTGGCTGATCGATCTTGTGGGTAGCACCAACTTTAACAGCTACGAATCGTTGACACACTTCCAAAAGCGTTTGATCCAAGGCGGTGTGATCAAGCTGCTGGAGGAAAAGGGATGCACCGATGGACACACCGTTCACATTTACGACTTTGAATTTGAATTCATTAAATAAAGGGAGGACGTCTTATGAATATCTGGCATGATATGAACCCCAAGGAAATCACTCCTACCGATTTTTCTGCGGTTATCGAGATTCCAAAGGGAAGCCGCTGTAAGTACGAGCTGGATAAGCACACCGGCCTTTTGCGACTTGACCGTGTGCTGTATACCTCTACGCACTATCCTGCAAGCTACGGTTTTATTCCTCGCACCTTTGCTGATGACGGTGACCCGCTGGACGTACTGGTGCTGTGCAACGAGCCCATTCAGCCCCTGACGCTGGTGCGCGTTTATCCCATTGGCGTGATGCGTATGCTGGATGACGGACACATCGACGATAAGATCATTGCTGTGCCTTTTACCGACCCCAATTACAATACCTATCACGATATCGACGAGCTGCCCGCACATATTTTTGATGAGATCATGCACTTTTTCAAGGTGTATAAGCAGCTGGAGAACAAGCAGACCGACATCAAGGAGCTTTACAACCGCGAGGAGGCCGAAAAGATCGTGCGCGAGGCCATCGACGGCTACGTAGAAAAGTTTTGCAGAGGCTGATTGCCATGAACAAAGAAAATAAGTCCCTTGACGGGGTAAGATTTTCGGATATTCCCGCTTTTGAGCAGGGTACGGCGCACGAGCCCTTTTTGGGCAACAACGGCACCGTGACCTACGGCTTTGAGGGCGTGGGCACCGAGGCTGCTGAGGCCTATCGTCAAGCGCTGGAGGCCTGCGGTATGACCCGCGTGGCCGAAAATCGGATCGGTGATTGCAGCTTTGCCACCTTTACGCAGGGCGAGCTTTCGGTGCGCGTTGCCCACTATCCCGCCAAGGCCTTGGTCAAAATAATCGCCACACGTGGCGAGGATTTTGTGACCTATTGCAACGAAGAGCAGGGAAGCGAGCCACATTGGACCCCCGCCATCACCCAGATCGGCCGCAAGGGCGCGCTGCAATGGTCGCCCGGTATGTCCTACGTGATCCGCAACCGTGACGGCAGCTATGTGATCTTTGACGGCGGCCCCGTGACGACGAGGACGTGGATCACCTGATGACCTTTTTGCGGGTGCATCAGCCGGGAAACGGAAAGCCCGTGATCGCCATGTGGCTCTTTTCCCACCCCCATCAGGATCACCTCAACACCGCCAAGGCCTTTTGGGATAAGTATCACGATGAGATCGATCTGCGTGCGGTCGCTTTCAATTTCCCCAATATGGATCACACGGTGCTGGGGCGCGAAAACCCCGACAACGTCAGGGCGCATCACAGGGATCTGCTCACCCGTCTGGATCGCTATTTCCCAAGCACCAAGCGCTACACGCCCCACGCGGGTGATCGCTATGTGATGCCGGGCTACGTGATCGATACCCTTGTTTCCTACGAGGAGCTGTATCCCGATAAATTCAGTGACGTGAACTATTTTTCGCTGGCTTGGATGATCCGCAGCGAGCATAAAAATGTGCTGCTGCTGGGTGACACAGGCCGCCGCGTGTCGCAGTTTATGGCGGATGTATATCGCTTTGAATTAAAGTGCGACATCATGCAGATCTGCCACCACGGCAACTTTGGCGCCACGATGGATCTGTACCGCTATGCCGACCCCGATATTTGCCTGTGGCCCGAAAAGGAGCGGCTCCTGAGGGAAGAGCCCTTTATTCTCGGCACCAAGCAAGGGTTTGAGTTTAACGATTGGATCTGGCACTCTCGCCCGAGATTGCATTTTCACAACAGCCTGACCACTTCCTTTGAATTGGATTAAAATCATAAAAACCCACCCCGTTTGGCACTTAAGCGCCAAACGGGGTGGGTTTTTTATGTTTATGCTTCAAATTTTGGCAGTTCCTCGTCCAAAATGCGCTTGGTGACGGCAAGCTTCCATTCAAGGCTTTGGCGGTGGCCCATATAGTCCATACTGGGCTCAAAGCCGAGCTGAGAGTTGAAGTCTACAAGAGGGAACGTGGCTTTGACGTTTTCGCACTCGGCTGCAGCAATGGTACGCAGTGCGGCGCAGTGTGCTTGGCGGTCACCCTCGCCGTGTGCAATGGCCATCTTTTCCTTGTACCAGCGCTTGACGTGGTGGGTGGTGAGAAGGGTGCGCCCCACAAACTCGCAAACGCCCACCGTGCGCTGTGCCTCGTCGCGCTTGTTCTCGGGCAGGGTAGGCACCAGTGCAAAGAGCATAGCGGCACCCCGCAGCACGCGGTCGGCGCAAACGCCAAGGGCGCGGATCTCGCCGTCAAGCTGCACGCGTTCGGCCTCGTCGGCAAGGCCCTTTTTCATTTTGTAATGGGGGAAGCAGATGGTGTTGCCGCCGTGAACGGAGCCGGGCACGCGGGGGAGCTGTATCCCCTCGTCCTCAAACAGCACCAGCGGGTAGGCGGGGCCGATGCGCAAGGGGCCGTATTGGTCGCGGTTGGCGCTGACCATATCGTAAACGCCGCTGTCGATCAGGACAAAGGCCTCCTTGGCGGAACTCAGGTTTTCAGCCCCCCAATCTCTTGCCAGAACGTCGCTTAAAATACGGTCGCCGTTCGGCTCCTTTTCGGTAAAATAAGCCTTGGCAATGTCGGTGATAAAGGAGGGGGTAAAGCCGTAGTGATGGCCGTCCATCGAGCCGCAAAGGTCACAAATTTCGTGATACGTACGCATTTTTTCAAAACGACGCAGCCAAAGCCCGGGGGTGGGGATGTAGGGCACCACGCCAACGTCCCAGGTCCTTCCCGCGGCGTTGGTCATGGCGTACAGCGGGATGCCGCGGCGCTTTGCGGCGTGGGCCTCGCTGATGAAATACTTGCCGGGATCGGGGAAGGAGATGGTATAGTCTACCGAGCGGGAGGGGACGCCCTGCCGCAGCTCGTCCTCAAACATTTCAAAGGTGACCTCAAGGCTCACGTCGGTGGGCAGCTTTTCGATCAGTGCAAGGCGCTCCGCCTCGGGCTGATAGCCCCAGTTGTAGGTCCAGAAAACAATGTCGGCATCCGCCTTTTCGCGGCGGATCGTCCGCTTGACGATGTCCAGCCATTGGGGAAAGTCGCAGCAGGGGTACCAGCCGGGGCTGGGCTTATCCTTGATGATCCTGTGTCCGTCGGGGCCGATGTTGTCAAGGCGCAGCATACCCGTGGTGTGGGGATCCTTGCTGGGGAACTCTACGCTCTCGCCCACAAAGACAATGCCCTTAAAGCCGGGGCATTTGCGGAACAGATTGCCGTAAAGCCCATCGTAAAAGGCCTCGGCCTCGGGGTCATCGGGGTGCAGGCGGCTTTTCATATAGCTGTAAGCATAAACGTCCAATCCTGCGGCGTTGGCTCTTTCGATCAGGGCGTTGAAATCAAAGGAATGGGTGGGAGAGCGATCCACGTCGCAGACAAACACCAAAATGGCGTTGATGCCGCTGTGGGCAATGGCCGCAAGATGCTCGTCGGGGTAGTTGTCCAGCGCATAGCCCGAATGTACCATACGGCAGCGGAGGATGGGCTCGCGGTCGTGGGTGGCGGGGGTAAGATGGGGCGCTTCCTCTAAATTGCAAAGATCCTCCAGCAGATAGCTTGCCTGTGCGGTGGCCTTTGCATCGGTGCCGATCAGGCGGATGGTCTTTTCGGTGATCTCCACACGGTAGCAGCCCGTCTTTCCAAGAGTTGGGTCGATGCCGTAGGAAATGGTGAAATCTCGCCCCGTTTGTGGGGTAATTTGCAAAGAAACGCCCATTGAGGTGGCAAAATAGTCCTGCAGATCGGCGGCGGTGCGGTCCAAAAGGCCATCGTCGCGAGGGGATATGATGTGCCAAGTGTCGGTGATCTCAATCTGCCCCGCACCAAGGGGCTTTTCTACCCTGCGGTTCGGGCGGTGCACCTGCAAAAGCCGTTTTTGAAAGTCGTAAAGCTGTTCTGTCATGGTCTTACCTCCTGCTTTGTGTGTGACCGTTTGCTTTTAAGTAATCCCCGGGGGCGCAGCCGAATTCGGCCTCAAATGCGCGATAAAAGGTGCGCAGTGAGGGAAATCCGCTTTCCAAGGCACATTCCGTAATACTTTTGCGCTCCTGCATCAGTTCAACGGCGCGGCGCAGACGTACGGTGCCGATATAGCGGCTGATGCCGATGTGAAAGCAGGCGCGAAAGCACTTGGAGAGGTGATTTTGGGTGTATCCCAGCGCTTGCGCCAGCGTTGCCGTGGAGATATCCTCGCTGTAATGCTCGTGGATGTAAAGCAGTAGCTTGGCGGGCAGGGAGTTGTCTTGGGTGGGGACCTGAGCGCTTTGCAGAGTCAGGTGGCGCAGCACCGTTCCCAGTATCAGGTGGATGTAGCCGATCTGCTCCAGCGTATTGGCGTCCTCACGCTCCAGCTCGCCGATGGCGCCGGAGATGCGTGCAATGGCCTCGGCGTCCTTGATCACGGGGGTGCGCACGCTTTGATTGCCGATCCTTTCGGTAAATTCGGGGCACAGGTGGGCGGGGATGAACAGATCGGTGCAGCGCACGCTGCCTGCCTCGGCGTAAAAGTGATGGGGGCAATAGCCGGTTACAACCGCCATCTGACCGCCGCGAAGGGTCAGATGCTCGTCACCGATCCAGACCTCGGCCTCGCCCGCCTCCACCAGCAGCAGCTCGATGGGAGAGTGAAAATGGAGCGGCCCTTCAAGGCCCCCATAATGCTCGATATGAAATTGTCGCATTCGCTCTCGCTTGATATAAAAGGTGGCTTGCATAAAATCCCCCAAAATGACACAAATACGGTGATAATTGGCAAGAAAATGTCAATAAAAAGGTTTATACTCATTATAAGGCGATGCGTTGTGAATGTCAACCCCCTTTGCCTGTTTTGCACGAAAGGAGAGCATCTTGATACCGCAAAACGAACAGCGCCTGTTTTCGCGCAAGGATATCAACAAGATCGTCTGGCCGATCCTTTTTCAAAATTTATTGGGTATCGCCATCGGTATGATCGACTCGATGATGGTCTCCAACAAAGGCGAGGACGCCTTTGCGGGCGTTTCGCTTGTCAGCTCGCTGGATACCGTGCTGATCACACTGTTTTCGGCACTGACCGCAGGTGGCTCGGTGGTGCTGGCCCAGGCCATGGGGCGCAAGGAGCGGGACTATGCCTGCAATGCCGCCAAGCAGATGCTTTATATCACCACCCTGACGGCAACGGTCATCTCTGCAGTGGTGCTGCTTTTGCGCACGCCGATCCTACACCTTTTGTTTGGAGAGGCCGAGGAGGGCGTGATGCAAAATGCACTGGCGTATCTCACCTTTATCGTGATCTCCTTCCCCTTTTTGGCTGTGGAATACAGCGTGGGTGCCACGCTTCGTGCGCAGGGAGACAGCATGACCTCACTAAAGGTCTCTATGATTATGAACCTGTTAAACATCGGCGGCAACGCGCTTTTGATATACGCGGCGGATCTGGGCGCCGCCGGCGCAGCGATCGCCACGCTGATCTCGCGCGTGGTGGGGGCCGTAATCAAGCTGTTTATCATTCATAAAAGCAGCCTGTATATCCACGTGCGGCGGCTGCTGCATTACCGACCCGACGGTGCGGTGATCAAGGCCATTTTGCGCATTGGTGTGCCAAACGGCATTGAAAATACTATGTTTCAGTTTGGGCGCCTGATGACCTCCAGCCTTGTTTCCTCACTTGGCACCGTGGCCATTGCCGCAAATGCCGCCGCGCTGTCGCTTGCCAATCTGCAATACAATGCGGGTGGCGCTATTCAGGGCGCTATGGTGGCCGTGGTGGGGCGGTGCGTGGGGGCAGAGAAGGAGGCACAGACCAAGCACTATACGTGGCATCTGTTGGGGCTTGGCTATGCCATCGTCGGCAGTGCCGCCATTGCGCTTTGCGTATTTTCTACGCCGCTCTTGGGGCTGTACGGGCTTTCGGGCGGCACCTCGGCACTGGCGCGGCAGCTGCTGCTGTACCACGGCATTTTTTCGGTGTTCCTGTGGCCTGTCGGATTCTGTCTGCCCAACGCCTTCCGCGCGGCGGGCGACGTGCGCTTTACCATGGTGATCTCTACGCTGTCGATGTGGCTGTTCCGTGTGGCGCTTGGCTACGTGCTGGCGCTAGAGAGCGTCAGCGTGTTCGGGCTTTTCAATATCCCCGGCCTTGGAATGGGCCTTGCCGGCGTGTGGGTGGCCATGACGGTGGACTGGGTCTTTCGATCGGTGCTGTTTTTTCACCGCTTGGTCAGGGGAAGCTGGCTTGCGGTGTTTAAAAGAAAACGAGCCGAAACGGTATGAGAAAAAGGCCCCTGCGCCCTGGCGCAGATGCCTTTTTGCGTGCTTAAAGATCAGCGAGGAAGTTGAAAATGATGTCGTCCTGACCGCGCAGGTTCTCGTGCTTGAAGTCGGGGTAGATCTTGATCTCCTTTTCGCAGGTCAGCTTGTTATAGGCGGCAAACTGGCTGGAGGGGGGGCAGATGTTGTCCATCAGACCCGTGGACCACAGCACCTTGGCGCGGATACGGGGCGCAAGGTTTTGAATGTCGATGTAGCCAAGCTTTGTAAAGATCTCGTCCTCGCGCTCGTGGCGGGGGTCGTAGTGGCGGAAGAAGGAGCGCAGACCGTCGTAGGCATCCTTGGCCAGATCCATTTCCCACACGCGCTTGTAATCGGAAAGGTAGGGGTGAACGGGGGCGCAGAGCTTGATGGAGGGCACAAGTGCGGCACAGGCCACGGTCAGCGCACCGCCCTGAGAGCCACCGGTGCAGCCCACGCGGGTCTCGTCCACGTCGTCACGCCCCATAATGATACGGGCGAACATAGCAGTATCAAGGAACAGATCGCGGCAGAGCAGATTTTCGGGCTCGCCGTCAAGACCTCTCACAAAGGGGGTCAGCATCGTGCCCACGGTGGGGACACCCACGTCCTGAGAAAGACCTGCCTGGCCGCGGCAGTCCATCGAGGCTACAACAAAGCCCTGGGAGGCGTAGGCCAGCAGACCGCGGTAAGAGCCGCCGTCGCCGCCAAGGCCGTGGAACATCAGCACGGCGGGAGCCTTGCCCTTGATGTTTTTGGGAACGGCCACCTTGCCAAAGATCACAGCGCCCTTGGTAGAGGTAAAGCGCAGCTCAAAAAGATCGGCACAGGCGGATTTGAAGGGATGAGGCGTGTAAACGGGCCTCGGGTCAATGGCGTTCATTTCGGCCAAGGACTTCTCCCAAAATTCATTAAAATCGGTGGGGCAGGGGGTGCGGCCCATATACTCTTGCAATTTCGCAAGAGGCATATCAAGTTGTGGCATGATGTATCTCCTTTTTTAAAATTAGTGCTTTAATGGGGTGAGTTTTAATCCTCGATAGCGGCCTTGCGGGTGTTGACGGCGTGGAAGAAGGTCATATCGTCAAACTTCTTTTCACGCTCGTAGGTGTAAAGGCCGTTTTGCTCCTGCTCTACGTCGTACAGCTGGGTGTAGCAGAAGGCAAACATAGTGGGGTTGTCAAGCAGCGCATCGGTCAGACCCTTGTAGCGATCCTTGAACTCCTGCTCGCTGGTGGGGGCGTTGCCGTAGCCCCAGCCCTCCAGGTTCGACCAGCGGATGCCGCCGTACTCCGACATAAACATGGGGATCTTGCAGTCCCACTTCAGGGGCTGGGGGCGCTTGACGTTGGGGTCCCAGACCTCACCGTCCACCAGCTTATCCAGCTCGGTCTTGAACAGAGTCACGTCCTGCTTGTAGTTGTGCAGGTCGTAAATGTCGGTCTCGACGTGGAAGTTGCCGCTGGTATCGATCACGGGACGGGTCTTGTCCAGCGCCTTGGTCATACGGTAGGCAGTGGCGATCACGTCGTCACACTGACGCTTGCCGGTCTGCTTGCTGTCCCAGGTCTCGTTGAAGGGGCACCAGCCAACGATGGCGGGGTGGTTGTAGTCACGGGCGATCTCCTCGGCCCACTCAGGCATAAAGGAGAGGACAGAGGCGGGATCGGTGTGATCCAGACCCCAGTTGGGGAACTCGCCCCAAACGATGTAGCCAAGACGGTCGGCGTGATAGAGGAACAGGGGCTCGAAGATCTTTTGATGCAGACGGGCGCCGTTAAAGCCTGCTGCCAGCGAGATCTCGATGTCATTGATCAGCGCCTGCTCGTCCTTTGCGGTGTAGATGCCGTCAGGGTACAGACCTTGATCCAGCACCAAGCGCTGGTAGACCGACTTGCCGTTGATCAAGACCTTGCGGCCGTCGATGCGCACCTCGCGCATACCAAAGTAGGTGTGGACCTTGTCGCCGGCAAACTCCAGCTCAAGGTCGTACAGGCGGCCGTTGCCCACCTCCCAGAGGTGTAGCTCCTTCAGCTTCATCGAAAGGGTAACGGTGTTTCCACCGGTAAATCTTGCACCGTTTGCCATGTAATTGCCCTTGTAGGTGGCGGTGGCGTTCAGCACGCCCTCGCCCACAACGTCGGCCTCAACGATCACGTAGCCGTTGACGATGTCGGGGGTGATGCGGAAATTTTTGATATAATCCTTTGGCACAAACTCCATCCAGACCGTCTGCCAGATGCCCGTGGAGCGGGTGTAGTAGCAGCCCTTGGAGAAGGTGACCATGCTCTGCTTGCCCGAGGGGATCATGGGGTCCTTGGTGTTGTCGCGGGCGTGGACCACAAGGGTGTTCTTGCCTGCGGTCACGTAGTCGGTGATGTCAAGGCAGAAGGAGATAAAGCCACCCTTGTGGGTGCCTGCCTTCTTGCCGTTCACGTAGATGTTTGCCTCGTAGTCAACGGCGCCGAAATGCAGCAAAACGCGACCCGTCAGGGCACTTTCGGGGATATCGATCTCGCGTGCGTACCAGCAGGCGTTGATGAAATCGGTGTGGCCGATGCCGGAGAGGGCGGACTCGGGGCAGAAGGGCACCTCGATGCTGCCGTCAAAGGACGTGCGCTCGAAATACTTTTTCTCTGCGCCGTTGTCCTCCTTGTCCATTTGGAAGGACCAGGTGCCGTTCAGGTTCACCCAGTTGTCGCGGCGAAACTGCGGGTTCGGAAATTCGGGACGAAACATAGTGTGTACCTCCAATATATGATTGTGTTATTTTTTCTCTACAACGAAGAAGAAGGGGGATGCGGGGGAGTTGACGATGCGGATCAGGGTGCAGCAGATGGCGTGGCGGTCAAGGGTGGAGAAGTAATCCTGCACCATCTTGCCCTCGGCATCACCCTCGGCGTGGCCGGGATAGACGGCCACCAGCAGGATGCCGCCGTGGTCCAGCAGCTCCACAGCCGCCTCAATGGCGGGCATAGTGGTCTCGCGCATGGTGGTGATCTTTTTATCGCTGCCGGGGAGATAGCCAAGGTTGAACATACCCGCCTTGATGGGGCCCTCTACGTACTTTTTTACGTTGTGGTGCGAGTCCAGGATCAGGGTGTAATTCTGCTCGCAGCCCGCCTTTTCCAGATTAGCGGCGGTAGAGGACACGGCCTGCTCTTGTACGTCAAACGCATATACGTGTCCGTCTTTTCCCACCGTTTTAGACAAAAACTCGGTGTCGTGTCCGTTGCCCATGGTAAAGTCAACGGCAGTGTCGCCCTCGCCCAGATGGTTTAAAATGAATTGCTTTTGCAGCTGCAAAAGGTCGATCATGCTACCGTATTTGCTCATTTCTTCAGCAGCCTTTCAAAGTGGGGCAGCAGGTTATCTGCATAGAACTGGAAGCCGAAGGCATTGGGGTGCAGACGGCGGTCGGCGTATACGTCGGGGATGTGGGGGGTCAGCTCCATACCGTCTACCACGTCGATGTCAAAGTGGGCGGCGGCCTCGCGGATGATGGTGCGCATATCCTCAAAGCTGCCAACGGCGGTGATGCGGTTCATGTCGCCTCGCCACAGGGGCAGGATCTGCACGATGGGAATGCTCGGGTACTTGTCGCGCAGGCGGGCCAAATGGCCGTTGCAGCAGCCCACAAGGCGGCCCCTTGTGGTGCCGGACCAGTCGTTGGTGCCGTAGGCCACGGATACAAGATCGGGTGCAAAGTCCAGCTGATCGTCAACGGCGCGGGGGTTAAAGCGTTCGCCGCCGATGCCCTGATTGACCACCTCGGCATCCAGCGCACGCGCCACCTGATGGGCATAGGTCATCGAGGCGTAGGTAGAGGTCGAACCGTGGGTGATGGAGTCACCGATAAAGAGAATGCGGTGCTTGGGTGCTGCGGCCTCCTTGAAGATGGAGCCCTCTTTCAGCGTTACGTCGCAGATCTGACCTGCGCTGTGATGGGGGAAGTAGATGGTTACGGTCTTCTCGCCTGCGGGGAGCTTGACCTCCATACGGCCGCGACCTGCGCCGCAGCCCGTGTGGGCGTACATCACGCCGTCGGCCCACACGTCAAAGCTGTGGTCGCCGCCTGCGGGGGTGGAGATCCAGGAAAAGCCGAGGCTCTTGGAATCGGTGACGAATTTACAAACGATGCCCGAGGTGTGGAACATAGCGCCGTGAAAGCGATCGCCTTCGGGATAAATATGCTCACGTACGTATTTGCCGTAGCGGTACAGCACAAGGAGGCCGTCGCGCTCGGTGATCTCGGCAGCGCCCCGGATGGTGGAGCGCAGCTGCTCGTTATTCAAAATCATATCGGTCACTCCTTTCAGTCAAGATGGGGCTTGATGGCCGCATACAGGGCACTTGCGTAGAACTTAAAGCCATAGTCGTTGGGGTGCAGATACTTGTCCGCACAGACCTCGGGTAGATGGGGGATCATCTTGGCGCCGTCCACCACAACGATGCCCTCCTGAGCAGAGGCGGCGTCGGCTACGATCTGCACGCCCTCTGTAAAGCTGCCAACCTTGGTGATGCGGTCGTCGTCGGCGCGCCAGATGGGGGTGATGGCAAAGATCTTGGCCTTGTGATAGGTCGTGCGGAGCTTTGCGTAAAACTCGTTGGCGCACTGCACCGTACGCTCACGCTCCTGACCGCTCCAGTCGTTGGTGCCGTAGGCCACGGTGATGATATCGGGGGCGAAATCCATATCGGGGTCGATCAGCGCGGGGCGGAAGATCTCGCCACCGATGCCTTGATCCACCATCTCGGCATCCAACTTGTCAGCAAGGAGATTGGCGTAGGTCTGAGAAGAATATTTGGCATCGTAGCCCTGGGTGATGGAGTCACCGAAGCAGAGCAGACGGCGACTTTTTTCAATGGGCTGCAGGGTAGCGCCGTCGGAGAGGGTGACGTTTGACAGGGTGGCCTTTGCAAGGCAGGGGAGGTACACGGCCACGCGATGCTCGCCCTCGGGGAGCTTGACCGTGACGGTAGAGGCCGCCTCGCGCAGTCCCTCGTGACCAAAGTGTTGCACCATAATGCCGTCTACGAATACGTCAAAAAAGTAAAAGCGGCGGCTGGAGGCAATGTTGATGTTGTAGTCAAATGAGAATTTTTCAGCGTCGGTCACAAACTCCAAACGCACGCCCGAGGTGGCGGGGACCTTAACACGGAAATCGTTGATGTCCTCATAGAGCTTTGCCTGGTAGTCGGTAAAGCGGTGGAAGGTGAAGATGCCGTTCTCCTCGGTCACCGACAGGGCGCCGTGGGTGACGGAACGGATCTGTTCAAGCGTCAGTTTCATAATATCTCCTTTATTTTTGGTCGTTGCGGTGCAGGTCTGCACGCAGGAATTTTATGGCTCGCTCTACGCTGTCCTTGGAGTTTTTCCAGGGCTCCTTGTCGTAGCGATAGTCAAATTTTTTGCAGAACCAGCTGACATCCTCGGAAAGGGTATCCAGATAGTCCTTTACAACTCTTTCGGTGAGCTTGCAAAACTCGGGCAGCTTCTTTTTGGAAAGGCGCGCAGCGGCCTTTTCTAAAAGCAGCCGATAGTGGGGGAGGCAGAAATAGGGCTGCTCTTGCATTTTTTTGATGAAATTTTCATCGGTGTCGTATAGCAGCACAACGGTTTCGGCCATGTGCTGAAAGTGGAAATCAATGCGGCCGCACACGTAGCAAGAGCCTTCCAGCGTACCAATGCGCTTGGCGGGCTTTTGGTCGGGCCGCCCTGTCAGCGAGCTGAGCAGACCCTTGGAGAGATCGCCCTTCAGCTCGTTTAAATGACTTTCCAGCGTCAGCGCCATACCAAGGCGGTTTTTGCGCACAAACATCATATCGTAATGGGTGCGGCAAAAGCCCAGCTTGTTGGTTTTGATGCGGACGTCAGGCTCCATCATAGAAGCGCCCAATATCAGCTCCAGCTCATCATTTTCCAGCTTATTGTAAAGTGCACACATGGGGCAGCCGCAGCTTTTATCGGCAGCCGACCGTTCAAAGGCCTCGTTTACGGGTATGGTATAGATCTGTTCCATCCAAAGCCCTCCTTAAAACAATATACAACACTATTATAACTACTTTATTATAATATTGCAAGTAAAAAATGGGAATTTTCCGCAAAAATACAAAGTGTGTGCCGTATTGCAGCGCTTGGCTTGACGCATACTGATATTGCAAACAAAACGCGGGAGGGGGGAATTTTGCAATGACAAGAAAAATGATGGCGGCAACAGGGCTTTTTGGCGCCATTGCTGTGGCGGGTGCTGTAGGGCTTTTGATGGGAACGGGCAGCAACGGGACGAGAAAAGCCGTAAAAAAGGCTTCTAAGGCGGTGCATCACGTGGGAGAGCGGATGCAGGACGTGGCGCACGCAATGCTGAAAAAATAACAAAAAGGGGGGTCGGGGCGGCTTGTCCCGACCTCTTTTTGCGACTGTTCATATTTTAGAAACAAATACGGTGTAAAATAATTGAAATGACCGAATCAAAAGGGAGCATCTTATGGGAAAATTTGACGGCATTTTGCTCTGCACCGATTTTGATATGACCTTGGCCGAAAAGGCCGTGATTTCGCCCGAAAACGCAGCAGCCATCCGCTATTTTCAAGAGAACGGCGGCCGCTTTACCGTGATCAGCGGGCGCAACCCCTATTTTTTGACCGAGCACTTGGGAAAGGTGCGGGTCAACGCCCCTTTGGTGGGATATAACGGTGCTTTAATTTTGGACGAAAGTGCCGCAACGGTGCTGTATTCCGGGGGGAGACACGATCTGGATGCCCTTGATTTCGCAGAAAAATTTTGGAATAAGGACACCCGTATTTTCAGCATCGTTCCCCATGACGAGCGGCTGTTTTTGGGCGCTTGCAAAAGAGAGCCTCAGCCCGACTGCGTGCTGACGGTAGACGAGCTGCGCACAAAATGCAAGGGCTTTTTACACAACGTGATCTGCAGTTTTCAGCGTACGGAGGATGCCATTGCCGTGCGGGACGAGATGATTGCCGCCGCGGGGGATAAGTTCGTGATCCTGCGTAGCTGGGAGCGGGGCGTGGAGATCATCAGTCCGTGGGATCAGAAGGGCGTTGCCGCCCGACGTGTGAAGGAGATGGTGGGCGCCAAGACCTTGGTCTGTGCGGGAGATTTTGAAAATGATATTTCAATGATCGAGGTTGCCGATATCGGCTACGCCGTGGCAAACGCCGTGCCCGAGGTCAAGGCGGTGGCCGACCGCATGACGGTGGATTATCGCGAGCACGCGATGGTTGCCATTATCCAAGAATTAGAAGAAAATTTGTAACATGTCGCAAAAACAGGCCTGCGTGTCACGAAAATCGTGACACGCAGGCCTGTTTTTTATCTGCGGCCGCGGCTGCCGCCGGAAAAGCCGCCACCGCCCGAACTGCTGCCGCCCGAGCTGTTGCTTTGTACCCGCACGCGGGTGACGTAGCTGCCCACAAAGAGATCCCGATGCTCGGTCAGGTTCAGCGTGGCATAGCGATCAAGCGGATAGCTGACACCGTGCCGCTTTTTGCGGTAGAACAAAAAGACACACAGCACCGTGATGCCGCCGATCAGCACGCCGCCGATCACGCCTGCGATCAGGGCGGGCCAGGGAAATGCGTTTTGCCGCGCGATCTCCTTTGCGATCACCTGTTGACAAAGGCCGAAAAAGCTTTCACAGCCCTCGTAAAGATCGCCGCGCTTGATGTTGCGGTAAACGCTGTCGGCATCCAAAATGTCATCCACGTCCCTATCGGAAAACAGGTCGTCGGCACCGTTAAAGGTGAACATCTCATAATAGTAGGTGGTGCCCGTACTGTCGATGACCAGTACAACGGCGCTTTTTTCACCAATGGCACAAACAGAATGCACGCGAGAGGCGCTCATTTGCACAGTGGCGGTGACCAGATAAAAGGAGACACCGTGGGTGTCTTCACCCCGCATCGATCCTAACCGTATCTCCTCCTCAGCGGTGAAAAATCCCGCACTGTCGTAGACCGTAACGTTGTAGGGGAGTACGACCTTTGCTTGTGCCGCAGTGGGGGGAAACAGGGTAAGCAAAAGAAGTAGAATGGGGAACAAAACAATGGTTTTTTTCATACCGTTACCCCCTTAAATCAGCAAAGCGGTCAGCAAGCCAATGGCGGCACCCGACAGGGCCGCAACGGCAGAGCCGAGGATGGCCAGCTTGCCCGCGCTAACGGGCACGCGCCCATAGACCTTGCCGGTATAGCCGTTCATGGCAAAGGTATAGGTCTTGCCGCCGCGGTTGTAATTCAGCAGCCAGATGGGCATCAGCGTGTAATCCCAGTGGATGCGACCGGTCAGCAGTCGGGGCGGATTGGGGATCACGGTGGTGTATCCGCCAATGGTGTTGCGCAGCAGTGTTTCGCTGTAGCTTTGCATACGGCGGCGGACCGCCTCACGCACGGCCTCCTTATCGATGTTGCGTTTTTTGGCAAGAAAGCCCGATAGATAGGCCATAGAAAAATCCTGCAGAGAGTCGGAGGGGTAGGGCAGAATGCCGTCCAGCATATCCCGATCCTCCTCGGTGATGGCGGGGGTGACGATATCCTCAAAGTGAATATCTCCGCTGCGATAAATATGAAATTTCGAGGTCTCGGTATAGCGATAGTCTCCCACGCGCCAAGAGCGGACGCGGGTGGCTCTGGCGCTCATTGATGCGGTGGTATCGGCATCGGTCACCCAAAAGGGATAATAAATGCCGGTGATACGCTCCAATTGGGCGGTGCTTGTAAAGTCGCGGGGCAAAAACCACTTTTTCTTGGCAAATTTCAAAAATTCAGCCGAGGCACTCTCGTGGTCAAAGCGGAAGGGGATCACCTTATGGGGGCGCATCTGCCCCGCCAGTCGTCCGCCCAAAATGATGGGGTTGTGGCAATAGGGGCAGTGGGTCGCGGCGGTGTTTTCGTCACAGGTGACGTCGGCACCGCAAGAGGCGCAATGGTATTCGGTCATTTGCGCGCAATAGTCCTCGTCGGGGATCTCCGCAGCCTCTGCGGCGGCCTCTGCGGCGGCAGCGGCCGCTTCCTCGGCCAAGCGGGCACTTTCGGTAGCCTTAAGCTCGGCATTGGTAAACTCAGAAAGACAAAATTCACAGCAAAATTTCTGCTTTTGCGGGTCAAAGGAAAGGCCTGCAGAGCAGTTGGGGCATTGATACGTAACAGCGGCTGTTGTGTTCATAGAGGTCAATTTCTCTTACGGCCGCATTCGTTGCAGAACTTACCGGTGTTTTTTGCGCCGCACTCCGGGCAGAACCAGCCGTCACTTTCGGGGCGCTTGGTGCCGCATTCCTGGCAGAACTTGCCGGTGCTTTGCTTACCGCAGCCGGGGCAGATCCAAGCGCCGACGGGCTCCGGCTTTTTGTTGCCGCACTCCTGACAGAATTTTCCGGTATTTTGGGCGCCGCAGGCGCAGATCCATCCGTCTGTGGGCTTTGCGGCCTGCTGCTGTTGCTGTTGCATTTGCGCACGGTTGGTCTCGGAAAATGCGCCAAAGCCACCCATTGCGTTCATACCCATGCCCATGCCAACAAAGGTGTTGGCGCCGCCGTTCGGGTTGCTGCCCGCAGCCTCAAAGCCGCGCGCCATAGCACCCTGTACATAGCCCTCGCGTACGGTGGCATCGCCCAACATAGCGCCCTGATTGCGCATATTGATCAGCTTTTTGGATTCCTCGTCATAAGAAACGCTGGCTATACCAACCGACAGGATCTCAAAGCCGCGAAGCGACTTAAAGCCCTCGTCAAGCTCGGTGGCCATATACTGCGACAGCTCGCGGGATCTGCTGGGAACGTGGGAAATTCTGATACCGTCTGCCGACATTTTATTGATGGCGGCCTGAAACGCCTCTAAAAATTCCGCGAGATATTGCTCGTTGATCGCGTTGATCTCAACGCGATCGGCGTCGCGGGGAATGGCCTCGGCATAGAATTTCAGCGGGTCGGTGATCTTGATGGAATAGGTGCCGAAGGCGCGCAAGAAAAGCTCTGCATTGTAGAAGTTGTCAAAGTAATTGACGGGGGTACGGGTGCCGAATTTGATGCCCTTGATCTCTTGCAGGTTGATAAAGAACGCCTTTTGAGAGGTGGAGGGTACGCCGCCGTATTTGATGCGGCCAAAGGTCTCTTTCAGCGAGGCACCAAACTGCCCCGCAAACAGCGAGGGCATAGCAGAGTTATCCACCTTATAGTAGCCGGGCTCGGCGGTAAAGTCCACCACCTTGCCGCCGTCCACAAGCAGCATAAACTGGTTGTCGTAAACGTGGATGATCGAGCCGTTGGAGATGGTGTCGGCCGTGCCCTTTTTGTTGTTGTTGCGCTTGTCGCCCGGGCGCACCTTTACACCCTTTGTAAAGACGACGCCCTCGCCCATACGGTCGGCCTCAAGCACCTCCTGCCAAGAGTCGGCAAGACCGCCGCCCATGCTTTGAAATACAGCTTTGATGATGCCCATTTTAAGATTCTCCTTTATGTGATGTCGCAAAAAGGCAGATACGTGCCTTGATTTTGCGCAAATTTTAAAAAAGACTGCCTGTGCCCCAAGGCACAAGCAGTCACTTTGTCATGATGCCCCTTAGGGGCGCACCGAGGTGCGATTATGCAAACCCGCCGAGCCGTGTAACCGGTACCGAGAACCCTGTTTTAAACAAGGCGGTGCCCTGCCGCTCGCTTTACTGCTCCCAGCATCCTTGACCCCTGTCCGAGACAAGTCGATCGTAACAGGGAAGGGAGGTCTGCAAACCACGCGCGGACTCTATCCGGGCTCCAATTTCTGCGTGTAGGCTCCACTAACTCGATTATCACGCACTAAGCAGGCGTTTTTTACTTTTTGGGGGGCTCGGCGTCGTAGTCGATCTCTGCGGTCAGCAGGTCGTCGAAATAGTCGGCAATATCGTCGAACTCATCGTCGTCGTCAATGGTGACAAGGTTCTCTTCACCGTTTTCGACCACGGCCTTGAGAATGACGTATTCGCAGATCTCGTCGTTGTCGTCCTCCTCGGCGGCAGCGGGGATCATAGCGTAATAGGTCGTGCCGTTCTTTTCGCAGGTGGCGATCAGCTCAAACTCGTGCTCGTTGCCCTCTTCATCCTGCAGGGTGTAGATCTCGACCTCGTTTTCTTTCATTTTTTCATCCATTTTATGTTACCTCATTCACCGCCGCAGCGGCCTCTCGTTGGGGTGGGAAGGCAGGATGCCTCCCTCGTGTATTATTGTACCCCATTTTTTGCAACTTGTCAAGCATTTTTCAAAAAGGAAAGAAATTCGGGTGCTTGCATTTTGTGCCGCTTGGTGTTATAATATGAAAAAAACTACCGGAGGTCAACCATGAAACTATCAACCTCACATTGGCTCCATATGAAGGATCCCGCAACGGGAGAGGACTATTCTCCGCTAAAGACTATGACCGATCTCAAGGTCGCCGGATATGATTCGGTGGATGCCAATCTTTGGTCGCTGTGCGGTTGCGGAAAGCCGATGTCGTGTGATGGATGGGAGCGTGTGGTAGAGGAGATCGGCGCTGCCGCTGCCGCAGCGCAGCTGCCCGTTTGGCAGACCCACGGAGACACCTATAGCGGAACCGAATGGGATGATCCCGCCTTTTCCTATCATGCCGGGCGGCACGAGAACATTTTGCGCTGTATCGAGGGATCGCGGCGTTTGGGGGCCGACTGCATGGTGATGCATCCCTTCAATCTGGCGCACGCGCCCCTGTATTCGCAAAAGGACAATCGCGATGCCTGCATTGCCTATCTTGCACCCTATATCGAGGCTGCCAAAAGGGCAGGCTTGCGGATCGCGGTGGAGAATATGATCGACTTTGGGCGACGTCATCGCCGTTATTGCGCGGGTGATATTTACGAGCTGATCGATCTGGTGGATACCATCAACGATCCCGCTGTCGGCATCTGTATCGATACCGGGCACGCCAACATTTCGGGTATGGATCCCGCCGCCGCCATCCGTGCCGCGGGCAAGCGCCTATATGCGATCCACGTCAACGACAACGATTCCAAGGCGGGTATGGATCAGCACCTGGCCCCCTTTTTTGGGGATATCGATTGGCCCAACGTGATGCACGCCCTGCGCGAGATCGGCTATGCGGGCCATTTTACCTATGAGCTGAAGCCGCAACGCGTACCCGGCCCCGCACGCGCGGATTGGTTGCGGTATACCGTAGAGATCGGCAGATATCTGCTTTCGTTGTAACAAAACGGCTCTGTAAAAGGAGCGGTACCGATTGGTGCCGCTCCTTTTGCGGTTAAAAACGCAAAACCAAAGTAAAAACAACAAAAACAAAGAGAATTGTGGCAAAAAACGCTTGACAATCATACATAAATGTGGTATGATGTGGTCGTACAAAGGAAACGCGTATCAAACGGCGCTTTCCCGATCGGGTCTGTTTTCGGCAGATCTCAAATTTTAACTTATCAAAGGAGAACAACATGATGAAAGACATTTTTCAGGCACCGTTTATCGTAGAAATGGGTGAGACTACGGCCAACATGTACAGACAGGGCTGGGACGAGAGAAACGGCGGCAATATCAGCTATATGCTGGAGGAGGAAGAGGTTGCCGAATATCTGGATCTCAGCAAGGTGATCAGAACGATCCCCACCGGCTTTGACGCAACCAAGCTGGCCGGCAAGATCTTTTTGGTAACGGGCACCGGCAAATACTTTAAAAACGTACAAAAGGATCCCGAAACCAACCTTGGCATCGTCAGGATCTCTGCAGACGGCACCACGGCAGAGCTGCTTTGGGGCTATAAGGACGGTGGCAAGTTCACCTCTGAGTTTCCCGCACATATGATGAGCCATATCGCAAGACTTGAGCAGGATCCCAACCACAGAGTTGTGGCGCACTCTCATCCCACCTACACGATCGCAATGAACACGGTCTGCTCTACCGATGAGAGAGACTTTACCCACAAGCTGTGGCAGTCTAATACCGAGTGTGTCGTTGTTTTCCCCGACGGCGTAGGCGTGCTGCCCTGTATGGTATGCGGAACCGAGGAGATCGGCATTGCAACGGCCGAAAAGATGAAGTCTCACCGCATCGTGGTATGGACGAACCACGGCATCTACGGTACAGGCAAGAATCTTGACGAGGCATTTGGCTTGATCGAGACCGTGGAAAAGACCGCACAGATCTATATGCTTGCACTGGGACATGTTGTCAACGTGATCCCCGACGAGGTGATCAAGGGTCTTGCAGATCTTTGGAACCTGAAGATGATGGAAGGCGTTATCAAGGAGTGATCTCCGCACGGCACAGCCGCACGGTCTCCCATAGGAAAGGAGTCTTATGTTAGCGATCGAAAGAAGGAGAGAGATCCTGGCGCGACTGACGCTGCATGGAAAGGTGCTGGTGGCAGAGCTTGCACGGGATTTTGACGTAACCGAAGAGACCATTCGGCGCGATCTGGATCGCCTGGACAAGGAGGGGCTTGCCTCTAAAACCTATGGAGGTGCGGTTTCCAAATACAACGGGGCATTAGAGCTTCCCTATCACATCCGCGAGGACGTTCAGGTAGAGGAAAAGCAAAAGATCGCCCAACTGCTTTGCGACCTGATCAGGGATGGAGAACGCATTATGCTGGATGCAAGCTCCACCACGCTGTACGCAGTCAGGATGCTGAAGGAGAAAAAGAAAAATCTGACCGTTATCACCAATTCGGTCAGGATCCTGCTTGAGCTGGCGGATAAGACAGATTGGAACGTGATCTCTACCGGAGGGTCGCTGAGGGCCGATGCCCTCTCCTTGACGGGGGCGGTCGCCGAGCAAACGATCCGTTCTTATCACGTGGATACGGCGATCTGCTCTGCCAAGGGCGTGGATATGCAGGTGGGGATCACCGATTCTACCGAAAAGGAATTTGCGGTCAAGCGGGCGATGTTTCAATCGGCCGAGCGCAGGATCCTTGCCACCGACTCGGATAAGCTGGAGCGCAAGTCCTTTGTCAAGCTGTTTGGTTTTCAGGAGGTGGACCTTCTGGTGACCGACAGGCAGCCTGCGGATGCGTGGAGACGCTTTTGCGAAAAAGAAAGCATTGAACTGATCTATCAAAAGGGTTGACGGCGCCGCTGCGGCCCTTGAAAAGAAAAAGCCGATACGGATGTATCCGTGTCGGCTTTTTTATAGATCTTGCGATGCGGATGCCGACAGCGCAGCGCTGCTTTTTTATCAATGGCGACAATGCTTTTGATCCTGCGGCCAACGATAAAATGCCTTGATTTGTTTGGCTTTGTGTGCTATAATGATTGAAAACAGGAAAAGGAGATTTTGTATGAGATCAACTGTATTTCGCCTTTTGTTACTTTTACTGGCCCTGCTGATGGCCCTTTCAACGGTGGCTTGCGGCGGAGAGCCTGAGCCGTCACAGCAGCCTCCCGTGCCTGAGGCACCCGAAGAGCCAAGCGGCCCTCAAGTGCTTTCGCTGAACTGGCATTTTGGCTATATGGCCTCTGATAAGCATAATAATTTCCCCGAGCAGCTGGTAGAAAACGGCGATCGCTATTCCTATTCCGACGTATTTACTGTGGAAAAGGCGGGCACCACCATCACCTTCTGTGACAACAACACCAACGCCGGCGGCGACCTGCGCTATGCCTCTGCCTCGGCTTACGTTATCTCAAGCTGGAAGCAGGTGGACGGCGAGTGGGTGTGGGATCGCAACGGCGCCAATATTGCGGGCAGCAACGGCGATATGACGTCTCTTGTAGAGCACAAGATGGAGAACGGTGCGCTGACCTATTCCTACACCACCCATTTGGATAACGAGCATTTGCGCATTTCCTTCCGCTCCGGTCAAAAGGGCAGCTTTACCCCTGCCGCATATCCCGAGGTCGTTGCGGAATATACGGGCAACGCGGGCACCGCCATCGAACAGATCGAGTTTAATCTGTGGATGCAGGGCCTCAGAGATGCCTATCACTGTGATGCCCTGGAGGGGCTGACCGTCAATGCGCTGGGTGACAGCTATTTTGGCGGATCGGGCTTGCCTCAGGCGCAGATCTGGTTAAATCTTTGGGCCAAAAAGTACGGTATGGAGATGCATAACTACGGCATTGGCGGCTCCACCGTGACCTACGGCGGTCACGAGCCAATGTGTGTGCGCTATGCCAATATGCAAAATAACAACGCCGATATTGTGATCCTGGAGGGGGGACGCAACGACTTTAACGGTCAGTTCCCGTTGGGAGAGCTGAGCAGTGAAGATATCACCACCTATATGGGCGCGTGGAACGTGCTGATCGACGGTGTTCGGGAAAAATATCCCAATGCGATGATCGTGATGATCTCGCCCTGGAACTTCCCCTATGAGGGCGGCAAGGCGCTGCAGCGTGAGGATTATATCGGTGCGATGCGTGCTGTGGCCGAGGCACAGGGGGTGTATTTTATTGACGCATCGGTCAAAAAAGATACGGGGGTGGATATGGAGTCCCCTTATTTCCGCCGCGAATACTGTAAAAACGAAAATGATGTCAGCCACTTGAATGCCGAGGGTATGAAGCTGGTGATGCCCAATTTTGACAAGCTGATCGCCGCCTGCTATGAGGATTTTTTGGCAAAACAGTAAGGAGTGAGTAGGTTGCTTTTTGCCCCCGCCTATTATAAAAAATTCAGGTGTATTGCCGACAAATGCACCCACAGCTGTTGTGTTGGCTGGGAGATCGATATAGACGACGATACCGCAGCGCTGTATGAGGCGCTCCCCGGACGATTTGGAAGCGATGTGCGAGCGGGGATCCAAAAGGGAGAGGATGGCGCGTGCTTTGCGCTACGCCCCGACGGGCGCTGCCCCAATTTGGATGATAGAGGGCTTTGCCGTATTATTTCCGAACTGGGAGAGGACTATCTATGTGACATCTGCCGCGAGCATCCCCGCTTTTATAACGTGATAGGGGAGCGGACAGAGTGTGGCGTGGGTGCCTCTTGTGAGGCGGCCGCCGCATTGATCTTGAACGAGGATTATGCCGTTATTGAGCCCCTTGATGCCAAGGACGGTATCGAAAACAGCCATACGTGCGGCGATTTTGATGCCATTTCCGTAAGAAACGCGCTTTATGCTGTGCTTGGCGACCGCGGCACGCCCTATTGCGCACGGCTTGCGGCCGTTCGTGCAGCGTTTGCCGTTTCTGCGCAGCTTGAGGGCGTTTTGCCCGACACGCTGGAATATCTGGATGCGTCGCACAAAACGCTTTTTGAAAAAAGCTTTGGCAAAGATCATAAACCGACCGCGCGTGAGGCGATCCTATGCGAGCGCTTTTTGGCGTATTTGATCTACCGACACGCCGCCGAGGCCGAGAGTCTTGCCGAGCATCGATTGGCGATAGCCCTTGCGTTGGAGCTGGAGCGACTGTTTCGCACCTTGCTTGGGCAGGGAACAGACCCCGTCAAGGCGGCGGTCACCGTGTCGGAGGAGATGGAGTATTCTGAGGATAATCTGGCGGCCATCCGCGCCGCTCTTGCCGAAAAAGCGTAAAAAAAGCCCGAAAACGGTATCCGTTTCGGGCTTTTTGCTTATTCCAGATTTTCGATATAGCGGTCGATGATGCGGAACAGCCGCTGATAGCCTGCGTCGTTGGGGTGCAGGCCGTCGGTGGTGAATTTTTCTGCGATCACGGGGATCTGGGGCTGGATGCCCGACTCGGTGCGCAGATCCAGCACGGGGCAGGCAAAGTAAGCGGCATTTTGGCGAATGGCCTCTGCATATTGATCCAGCGACCAGTATCCGTCGCCCTTATAGCGGGGCTCGGGCTTGGTTTTTCGGTGCAGGGGAGTGAAATAGACGATGCGTGCGGTGGGGTACTTGTTGATCAGGTCAAGAGTCAGTGTGTACAGCGCACCGTAAAAGGTGTCGTTGGTCTTGCAGCCAAAGCTGCCCATGGGGGCATCGCCGTGGCCAAAGTCGTTGGTGCCGCCAAAGATGCAGACGAGATCCGCCTCCTCGGGCATTTCGGGCACGCGGCTGACAAAGTCCAGATCCCAACGGGGGTTTTCAGAGGGGGCCTTCTGTTTTGCAATGCGGGTGCCGCCGATGCCGAAGTTATACACCTTGGCCTCGGGATGGGCTGCCGCAAACAGCGACACGTAGCACTTATCCTTTGCGCTGGCGCCTGCGCCCTCGGTAATGCTGTCACCAAGGAAGCAGACGGTCTTTCCGTTCAAATTCATATGATATCCTCCTGAAAGAGAAATTTAGTCACCCTTATTGTACTTTTTTTAGGTAGGCTTGTCAATCTTTTTTTGAAAAAAGTGACTTATTTCTCCACCAAAAACAGTGCGGTGTCGCAGGGCTTCAGCGTGAAAATGACGGTTTGCCCCTCCACGCGCACGTCGGTGGCACCAAACAGCGGCGTTACGCGGCACGCTTTGGGTAGGCAAAGCCGTTTTTCTCCACCCGTTTCGCTGTGTAATGCCACGTAGCCGTTGCCTGCATAGACCACGTTTCCCTCCGTATCGTACAGATGCACGCCCGCATTTTTCAGGAACGCGGTCTGCTCCTCAAGGGTGAGGACGGGATGCTCCAGCGTGGCGGTGAGGTAGGGAATGCCCCGCTCGCGGCAGAGTGCCATGGCGCGCTCGCCTGCGGGGGAGGGGATGGGAGATGGGAAAATAACCGCCTTGTATTTGTGCAAATAGTCGGCAATGCCCTCGACCATCTCCCCGTCAAAGGGAGCGCCCACATTGCCCGTAACAATGCGATTGGCAGACACCGCGCTGTCGGCGGCGTGCCTCGCGCACAGATTTTCCTTGGCCTGCTCATCGGCGATCACCGCCACCTCGGCGGCAAAAGCGCGGTTGGCGCGAGATACCGCTTGCTCCTGGATATCCTTGAACTTTGCAAGCGCCTCCATCAAAATAGGATCGTTGTACCATCCGCCCCACATATCAAACCACCAGATGCCCGAGGCCTTGGTCAGCTGATGTGCAAAGCACTTGCGCAACGCCGCGCGGGAAAGCTCCGGCGTGGGCGGCCCTGACCACACCGAGGGCTCGCCCGGCTTGGATAAGGGATAGATGTCAAGCGGATACACGCCGGGGCGGGCTTCCTGTACGCCCGTGGTCAGATAGGTGCGGATGTCGCACTCGACAAAGGCCAGCTTGCCGTGGCGCTTGATGGCATCCACGGGCAGCATATCCGCCCAATCGATACCAAAGCGACGGGCATAGGTATAGGAGTTGGGCGAGGAGAAAAAGTCCAGATAGGGAGAGTCAAGCAGCTTGCGCAGGGCACAGCTGCCGGGCAGAATGCGTTGGAATACGTAGCCGTAAAAGGTGCCCACGATCTGATCGATGCCCACCGCCTCCTTGACGGTCTTTGCAAAGTGCGCAAGGCTTTTTGCTACGCATACGTTACCAAATTCCACATACCGTTTCGCGTTTTCGTCTGCACAGACCCCCTCGCCTCGCAGAGCTTCAAAATCGGGGGCGGGGGCATTTTCTATGCCGTAGACCTCTCGCATATAGCGGCGAAAGCCGCGCAGCACGGCAGGGGCGGGGTAGCCGCACAGATCGTGGTGAAACCACTCCTGGGTCTGGCCGCCGCACAGCTGCCAGCCCGCAATGCGGGGGGCATAATCGGCGGCCTTGATGTGCGCCACGATCTTGCGTAGCATCTCGGCACCGTCACGGCGAAAGGCCTCGGAGCCGAGGAATTCACGCCGTCCGCCCTTTGGGGTGTCGATGCACTCGCCGTCGTTTTCTGCCGTCCACCAACGGGGCATGCTGACATAGATGCGGGGGAAGATATAGGCATCGGGGCAGGCGCGCAGGATCTTGCGCACCGCGTCCTCAAATTCGCTGTAATCGGGGGCTGTGGGATCCTCAAACACGCCCACGCGAAAGGGGGTAAAGCCGGTTACCGCGCTGTTGATGGGCAGGGCGGTCATACTGATATTAACAAAGAAAATGCGGTAGCCCGCCTTGATAAAATCCTCGTAGCGGCTGCGCTCCTCAAAATAGGTGGTGTATGCGGCGGCGGGCAGCAGGCGGCCGTCGATCTCGATCTCCGGTCTGCCGTCCACGCACAGAATGCGACTGCTTAACATAGCGTTGCCCCCTTGCTTCTTTTTCTTTATCATAACACATCAAGCACCGCTTTGCAATCCCTTTTCCGTGGAGTGGCACAAAAAACGCTACCCGTTGTGGTATTTTTGCAAAATGAAATCCTGTAAAGGGGGTTGACTTTTGCTTTTTTTGTCTTTATAATGTAATCAATACGGGCATGCCCGATTTTAGGAGGATAAGATTATGTTGAAGGTTGGCGTACAGTCTGCTGGCTGGTATTCTAAAGACGATCCCGTTGGCTCTTGCGAGTACATCAAGGAATGTGGCTTTGAGGCGATGGATTTCAATATCGATCATTACCTGAGTGTGGGTAAATTGATCAAGGAGGGCGTTTACCCCTCGTTTTTTGACAAGAGCATCGAGGAGATCCTGACGTTCTTCACCCCCCTCAAGGAGGCAAGCGAAAAGACCGGCGTTGCCGTTGGTCAGATGCACGCGCCCTTCCCGGTTTGGGTCAAGGACCGCGAGGAGATCAACGACTATATCTTTATGGCGCTGGACAAGTGCTTTGCCGTGGCAGAGTATCTGAATTGCCCTGCCATCGTGGTGCATCCTGTCAACCGCTCTACCAGAGAGAAGGAGTGGGACACCAACCTGATGATCTACCGCCGTCTGATCCCCGTGATCAAAAAGTACAAGGGCGTTAAGATCTGCCTGGAGAACATCTTCAGCCGCCGTCCCAACCGCATCATCGAGGGTCGCCTTGCTAACGCAGAGGAGGCCTGCCGCATGATCGACCTGCTCAACAAGGAGGCAGGCGGTGACTACTTTGGCTTCTGCCTTGACGTGGGTCACGCCAATCTGACCAACCGTAACATCAAGGAGTACGTCAAGGAGCTGGGCGATCGCCTCACCATCCTGCACATCCACGACAACAACGGCTTTGAGGATATGCACATGATCCCTTATTCCTATCTGGCAACCCCCTCCAGCCACGTGTGCGACTGGCAGGGCTTTGTAGAGGGTCTGAAGGAGATCGGCTACAAGGGCGTGCTGGCCTTTGAGACCTTCCGTATCTTCTCGGCTTATCCCGTTCCCTGCCGCAAGGCCGCGCTGAACCTGATCAGCTCCATCGGCCACTACTGGGCCGAGTGCATCGACGATCCCAACTGGCCCGCAGCAAAATAATGATAAATCATATGGGCGCGGTATCCGCGCCCATACGTGTAAAGGAGAGCAGTTATGTTAAAAGTAGGTGTACAGTCCTGCGGTTTTTACCGCGATGACGACCCCGTAGGATCTTTGGAATATATCAAGGCAAGAGGCTTTCAGTCTGTGGACTTCAACATTGATCTGAAAATGCCCGTGGGCCGCCTTGTCAAGCAAAAAAACGGCCCGTTTGACAGCTTTTTCAGCAAATCCACCGAGGAGATCCTGGATTTTTATCGCCCCTTAAAGGACGCCATCGCGCAGACCGGCGTGACCGTGGATCAGATGCACGCGCCCTTTCCCAGCTTTTTTCCCGGATATGACGAGCTCAACGACTATCTTTTCGAGGGCGTAGTCAAGTCCATGGCGGTCTGTCAGCTGGTCGGCTGCCCCGCCATCGTGGTGCATCCCACCCAGCGCTCTACCTTTGAAAAGGAGTGGGATACCAATCTGGCAAACTATCGCCGCCTGATCCCCGCCGCAAAGAAATACGGCGTTAAGGTGTGTCTGGAGAATATTTTCAACAACCGCGGCGGACGTATGGTAGAGGGTCGCCTTTCCAACGCCGCCGATGCCTGCCGTCTGATCGATCAGCTCAACGAGGAGGCGGGTGAGGAGTGCTTTGGCTTTTGTTTTGACATCGGCCACGCCAATCTCACCAACCGCAACGTCAAGGAGTACGTCAAGACCCTTGGCCACCGTTTGACGATCCTGCACATTCACGACAACAACGGCAAGGATGATCTGCATATGATCCCTTACTCCTATCTGGCAACGCCCAACCTGCATTCGATCGACTGGCAGGGCTTTGTAGAGGGCTTAAAGGAGATCGGCTACAAGGGCGTGCTCGGCTTTGAGGTCTGCCGCACCTGGATCGCTTATCCCAAGGCAGTGCACGATCTTATGCTGAACTTTGTGGCGGGCATCGGCAAATACTGGGCCGAGTGCATCGACGACCCCGATTGGCCCGCAAAAAAGTAACAAAAATAACAGAAAACCCCGACACGTGTCGGGGTTTTCTGTTGTTTAACTCGTTTGCGCTCAATCGATCCTTACCAGTACCTTGCCCCGCTTGGTGAGCGCGGGAGCAAGCATTTCTGCGGCGGCCTCATCCATCGAAAGCTCACCTGCGATGATCTTATCGGTCTGCAATACGCCGCTTGCCAGCACCTGCACCGCACGGTCAGTGGTGTGAGGATTGACAAAGGAGGTCTTGATGGTCAGTTCCTTGCAGAAGGCATCATAGAGCGAAATGGGCAGCTTCACCGCAGAATCGCTGACGCCGAACATCACAACGGTCGCACCCTTGCCTGCCACAGCCAGAGCCGTTTCCTGCGCAGGACCAACGCCAACACATTCAATAACACGCTGAACGGGGTGCGTTTCGGCGTATTTTGCGATCGCCTCACTATCCTGCGCAGGCAGGAAAAGCGTGGCGCCAAGCTCCATCGCAAGGCCTCGGCGTGCCTCGTTGGCATCGATCACCAGAACCTCACCCGCACCCGCATTTTTGATCAGCTGCAGCATCATGGCACCGATGGCACCAAGGCCGATCAGCGCAACACGCTCACCGTGGCGAATGCCAAGCAGATCCATACCGCGCAAGCAACAAGCAAGGGGCTCGCAAAGCGCGGCGTCGCGCAAAGAAAGGCCGGAGGGGAGGGGATATACGTTTTCTTCGGGAGAAACCACAAACTCGGCCATTCCCTTTACAACGCCTCGTCCGTTTTCGCAAAAGGAGCTTTGGCCGTTTTTGCAGTAATAGCATTTCCCGCAGGTCCAGTTGGGATCCACCGTTACGGGGTCGCCGACGCGAAATGCGGTCACACCCTCGCCGATAGCCTCAACCACACCGGAGATCTCGTGTCCAAGCGGCACGGGATAGCGCACAGGGTGGGTATTCTTTTTGCCTGCGACCTTATGAAAATCACTGCCGCAAATGCCGCAAAATGCGACCCGTACCCGCACTTCTCCGGCTTTGGGAATGGGGGTTGGAAGCTCGCCCACGGTCACATTGCCGGGGTCGTTCAAAATCACTGCCTTCATTTTTCGCGCTCCTTGCTGTTTTTTATCATTATAGCACAAGCACAAACACAATACAAGGATTTTTCAAAAAGTTCCTGCAATGGCTTGACATTTCCGATCTGCTTTTTTATAATGGAGGTAACTGCAAGAAAAGGACAGTCCCCTTGCGGAATTTTTGAAAACCTTGGAGGGTTTTATTATGCTGAGAATTGGTGTGCAGTCTGCGGGCTGGTATAACAAGGACGATCCCGACGGCTCCTTTGCTTTTATCAAGTCCTGCGGCTTTGATGCAACTGACTTTAACATTGACCACTACCTGTCCACCGGCGCTCTTGCCAAGAGCCCCGATGCGCCCCACTCCTTCTTTGACAAGAGCATTGAGGAGATCCTGGAGTTCTTTACCCCTTTGAAGGAAGCCTCCGAAAAGCACGGTGTGGCCATTGCACAGATGCACGCACCCTTCCCGGTGTGGATCAAGGACCGCGAGGATATCACCGAGCACGCCCTGATGGCGGTTGAAAAGTGCCTGCAGGTCTGTGAGTACGTGGGCTGTCCCGCCATCGTGGTGCACCCCGTTGGCCGTTCCACCAAGGAAAAGGAGGTTGCCTGCAACATGGCGATCTATCGCCGCCTGATGCCCATGGCCGTTAAGACCGGGGTAAAGGTGTGCCTTGAGAATTTGTTTGGCACCTACAAGGGCCGTGTGATCGAAGGCCCTTGCGCCGACGTGAACGAGGCTTGCTGGTATCTGGATACCCTCAATGCCGAGGCCGGCTGTGATGCCTTTGGCTTCTGCCTGGATATCGGCCACGCCAACCTGCTGGGCCGTAACATCAAGGAATACGTCAAAAAGCTGGGCAACCGTCTGACCGTGTTGCACATTCACGACAACGACGGCAGAGGCGATCTGCACGGCATGCCCTATACCTTTACCCGCAACTGGGGCGCAGATTGGATCTGCGACTGGGACGGCTTTGTAGATGGTCTGAAGGAGATCGGCTACCAAGGTGCGCTGGGCTTTGAGACCTTCCGCGTGATCTGCTCCAACTTCCCCCGCGCACTTTGGCCCGAGGCACTGAAGCTGATCAGCGCAACCGGCCGCTACTGGGCAAGCCGCATTGAGGCGGAATAAGGAGCGATCGCCATGTTAAAGGTTTGCGTACAGACCAGCGGCAGCGGCTTTAACCCCTACGATCCCGCCCCCGGCTTTGCACTGCTGAAGCAGTGCGGCTTTGAAGAGGTGGACTACAACACGGGCTATCTGCTGCCCGGCACTGCCATCACCAAGGGGCCGCTGACCGAGTTCTTCGATCAGGATATGGAGGCCATTCTGGCCCATTTTGCCCCCATCAAGGCCGCCGCTAAGGAAAACGGCATCGGCTTTTCCCAAATGCACGCACCTTTCCCCGTGTGGGTCAAGGATAACGAGACGGTCAGTGCGTATATGATCACGGTGGTGGAAAAGCTCTGCCGCGTCTGCGCATTTCTCGGCTGCCCCGCCATCGTAGTGCATCCCGTCAACCGTACCCTGAAGGAGGACGAGCTTGCCACCAACTTTGCGCTGTATCGGGCGCTGATCCCCGTGGCAAAGGAAACAGGCGTTAAGATCTGCTTGGAAAATATGTTCACCAACTTTAACGGACATACCACCGAGGGTGCCTGCGCCGATGCCGCCGAGGTGTGCACGTATATCGACACCTTGAACGCCGAAGCAGGGGAGAATTGCTTTGGCTATTGTCTTGACGTGGGCCACGCCAATCTGGTGGGCAAAAAGCTGCGCGGCTTTGTCCGCGCGCTGGGTCACAGACTGACCGTTTTGCACCTGCACGAGAACAACGGCATACTGGACCAGCATCTGGCCCCCTATACGCAGACCGCTGTTGTCAACACCAAAAGCGCAATGGATTGGGAGGGCTTTATCGGAGCTCTGCGCGAGATCGGCTACCGGGGAAGCCTCAGCTTTGAGACCTTCCACGCCACCAGCCTGATCCCCGCACCCCTGCGCCCTGCTATGCTGTCCTATATTGCCGCCGTCGGCCATTATTGGGCACAGCGCATTGACGCGGAATAAGATGCCTTTTACCCCCGCACAGAGCAGAGGCTCCGTGCGGGGCTTCTTGTAAAACGAAAACCACGCGATAGTCGCTTGGTTCAGTAGAGGTTAACCGATGAACAGGAAATCCTCCGTTGTGATATAATGAGTTTGACCTGCCAGTCAAAACTAAAAAACACAACGGAGGATTTATCTATGAAAGAAGTTTCCACAGACACAAATAGTTTAGCACATACAACATGGAATTGCAAGTACCATATTGTGTTTGCGCCGAAATACAGACGAAAAGCATTTTTTGATGGCAACCGAGAAGAAATACGAGAAATATTGCGAAAATTATGCGAATGGAAAGGGGTGAGTATAGAAGGGGGAGAGGTGTGCGCAGATCATGTACATATGTTGGTGAATATCCCGCCCAAAATGAGCGTTTCGGGCTTTATGGGGTATCTGAAAGGTAAAAGCGCAATGCAAATTTTTCAAAGATGGGGAAATATGAAGTTTGCATACCGAAATCGCGAATTTTGGTGTAAGGGATATTACGTTGATACCGTGGGGAAGAACACGAAAGCAATAAAGGAATACATAGCGCAACAACTAAAGCACGATAGAGAAAGTGACCAGTTAGCAATGTTCGACCCACGGGACCCATTTATGGGTAGTAAGTAACCCATGCATGACTGGCAGGTCCTCTAACGCGCACTTGTGCGCCGCCAGTGACGTAAGGGCTATGCCCGAAAATGAAATCCCCCCCGCTACGCGGGGGGATATTTATTTGTGGTGCTCCTGCGGAGCTGTGAGAGATGCGAGTAGGGCGCTGTGCGCCCGTCTCCGAGCAAGCTTTTTCAAGAGCTCCCCCAAAATTTTTATAAGGAGACGTTATTCTCGCACGATCCTGCCTTCATCCACACCCAGGATCGTGGTGTCGTTGGCATTGCGCAGGATCAATCTTGCCTCGGGCTTGGTCAGCGCCAATCCAATGATCTGGTTGCCGTTTCCTTCGATGATCACGTCGCCGTCGGAGATGTTGTTCATCAAAACGTTGCCGTCGCCGCGCACGATCACCGCTGTGCCCTTGGTGTGTTGAAACAAATTATCACGGATACGGTTGCGGTTTCCGCTGACAAACAGGGCAGGGCAGGGGCGCTTTTGGGGCTGACGCTCTTTGTTTTCGGTGGCACTGTCCGCATAGTACCAGAACGTGCCGGGATCGTCAAAATTATTGCGCTCGACTGCACAGTTCGTGACCCCCAAAAGTGACACCGCGGCCTCTTGCGGGTGAGAGCCGGTAAAGCCGCCGCCGTTGCGCACAAAGTGAGTGGAGGCGATCTCTAAATTGTGGATGTGCTTGTCACGGCCGTCTACAAAAATGCCGTAATAGGGGTTATCGGCAATGATACAGTCGCGGATACGCATGTAAAACGAGGCTCTGGGAGAAAAATAGATGCCTGTGCCGCAGCCGTCCATATTACAACGGGAAATGATGCAGGCATCAACCTCGGCTTCGCCCGTGGCCACAATGGCGGCACCAAGGCCGCAAAGCGACAGCTTGTCGATCTCGCACTGATCGGTGCGCACTGCATCAAGGGCGATCCCCGCACCCGCCGTGGGGTTTTCAATGCTGAAAAAGGGGCGGGTATCCATGCCGGGGATGTCGCCCTGCACGCCAAGATCGGCGATCAGCGCGCCGCTGACCAACCCTTTGGTTCCAAGACGAATGGCGGGAAAACGCATACCGTTCAGGCGTATTTTGGTTCCAAAGCGACTTTCAAACACCCCGTTGGGGTCGGTGTTGCAGGCCCAGACCTCGCCGCAAAGCTTAGTAGAGCACAGATCGATCTTAATAGGCTCGGAAACGTCATAGCGGGCACAGGGTAGGGTCAATCTGCCGCCGCGGGCAGAAAGGGCATCAAGCCCCGCTTGAATGCCCGCAGTGCCGTCGGGCGCGGAAAAGGGCGCCTGCTCACTACCGTTGCCGGTACAATATGCAGTGGGATCAAAAAGACGAGACATAACGGTCCTCCTTTTTTGTGATGATTTTATTGTAGCAGAAACGTGCAAGGATTGTCAAGCCGAAACACAAAATATTCCACTTGCAATTTTCGCAAAAAAATGTTATAATATACTGGAATTTGTCGCAGAAAGGATGTAGTATGACGAATTGGGCTTTGTGGGGCACCATTGTTAACACAGGTGCCGTTTTGCTGGGCTCTCTTTTGGGCCTTGCCATTCGTTTTTTTGCAGAGCGCGCCGCACGCCGTTCTCAAAAAAACAGCATTGACCCCTTGAGAGAGGAAAAACGGCCAAGCCGCCTTGCGTACGTGTCAACGGCGGTCCAAAACGGACTTGGCCTTTGTGCCATCGCCATTGGTATACTGGGCACCTTTGATCTTGACAGCGGCTACCGTTTGAATATTCCCATAGCCATTTTATCCGTGGTGTTGGGTGCCGTACTGGGAGAATTGTTGGGCTTGGATGCACTGATCGGCCGCCTTGGGCGACTGATGGAGCAAAAAATGAAGGGGCGTGGCGGCCGCGTAGCCGAGGCTTTTGTTTCCTCCACGCTGCTGTTTTGTGTGGGCGCTATGACCGTCAGCGGCGCTTTGGAAAGCGGCATTGCCCATCAGCACGACACTTATTATGCCAAGGCCATGCTGGACTTGGTATCCTCAGTGATCTTTGCCTCTACCTTGGGGATCGGCGTTTTGTTTTCAACGGTTGCGGTGTTTGTGATACAAAGCGGTCTGACGGGCGTTGCTGTGTTGGCAGGCACTGCCATTCAGGGCTCGGTCATGGGCGGCGCGATCATTGCCGAAATGATCGGCGTTGGCTCGCTTTTGATCATTGCACTTGGCACCAATCTATTGGGGATGACCAAGATCAAGGTGATGAATCTGCTGCCCGCCATGTTTTTGCCCATCGCCCTGTATCCCCTTTATCAATTGATTTTTTAAGGAGAGTATATGGATCGATCATATTGCCATCACGCGCCTGCAACCTTTGCATATCGGAATTGCGATCTGGTATTGCGCGTGATCCTGCCGGACGGAGAGGGCGATCTGATCGATCTTTTCCTTTTCTGGCAGACCGAGGGGGGCGAGGGCCGCTTGCGTATGCTGCCCGAGGACGGACTTTATGCCCGCGGTGAGAGCTATACGGTCTATGCCGCCACGCTCAAGGCCGCGGCGCTTCACGGCGCACAGCTGACCTATCATTTTGCCGGGGCGGGACTGGAGACCGAGCGCTTTTGCGTGCCGCTGACCGAGGAGGCGCAGCCGGATATGGGCGCCGACGTGGCCCCGTGGCCCCGGACGGCGCTTTCTCCCTTTGCCGTGTTGCCCCTGTCGGCAGAGCGAGTCTATCTTTCAAACGGAGATCTTTTCATCCACCTTGCGGTGGCGGGAGAGGGGAACGCCGTCCCCCTTGTTTACGTAAAAAGCGGCAATGCCTTTTTGCCACATCGCGCCCATCCCTCTCGCAAGGGGCTTTATGAGGTCAGGATCCCTTACGTTGAGGCGGCAAGAGCGCCGGGGAGGTTGGCCTATTACGTTGCTGTGTCCGGCGGAGGCTGTACTGCCACGCTGGGCAGCGAGACGGCGCCGCTGTTTATCAGGATCGTGGATAATGCCGGCCCCACCGTTTTGTCGGTTGCTCCTGCCGAGGGGACGTGTGTTGGAGAGGAGCGTTGCCCTGTGATCTGCGTGAGGTACGAGGATCGCTCCGGCGTGGACGTCGGGCGATCGATCCTTTGTTTGGATGGCAGAAACGTTTCTGCACGGACGGAATGGGGGCAGCAGGAGCTGCGCTTTCAGCCCCGTCGCCCTCTTGCCGACGGATTGCACACCGTGGAAATGGTGTTGCGCGACGGTCGCGGCAATCGCACGCTTCGGCAGTTTGAATTTTACGTTGGCCACGCAGAGGGCACAAGCGCGCAACCGGCACAAGGAGCCGCACCCAAGGCGCACGCGATCCGCGCCGCGCTGTTTTTTGCCAAGGCCGCATCCACCTTTAAATCGCTGCTCCGTCCAAAAGAATAAAGCCCAACGTCACGAAAACTCGTATACGTTGGGCTTTTTTGCTGCATTTTTTGCGGTTACAGTAAAATGGTCTGGGTGCCGTCGGCGGTGACGTAGTGCTTTTTCACCCCAAGCAGGTCCATCCACTTGCGGGTCAGCGCCACGCCGTACATACGGATGCGGCCACGCTTACGGAGCTTTTCGCGGTCGGCAAGCCAACCGGGGATCTCGGGCTCGGCATACAGCCAATCGCGGGCGCACCACATGCAGGCCTCGGGCAGGATCTCAGCATATACGTGCATCTGCACGCACTCGTGACCGTGGTGGGCCATCTGCACGATGTCGGCCTTCAGCAGGTGGCGGGATTCGTCAAACAGGATGTCGCCGCCATCGGGGCCAAGGTCACCAAGAAACAGCACCGTCTTGCGGGGCGTGGTCACCTTAAAGACCATGGAGCTGTCGTTCATTGGATTGGCGTAAAGCCCCTCGTGGGTGGTGTAAAGCACGTCCACCTTCACCTCGTCAAACTCGTAATGATCGCCCTGCTGTGCAATATGCACGCGGTCGCCAAGGCAGGGTACCAAGCGGTTGAAGCGGGGGATCTGCTCGTTGAGCTCGTTTTTCATATATTGGGGATTGGGGGCCTCGTCCACGTGCTTCATCCACTCGTCATAGTCGGGGAAGTGGTAATAAAGCTTTTCCAGGTCAAAGTCGGCCAGACCGTTCTTTTCCATCTCACTCATAATGCCCGTGATGTGGTCGCAATGGGCGTGGGTCAAAAACCAAGCGCTGATATGTCTGCCGCCAACGTATTCCTTCAGCAAAGGGATATCCTCGGGGCGTCCACCATCCACTACGATGCAGTTGTTCTGCTCGGTGACGATGACAAAGGACATCATATAAGGGCTGGTTTCTGTCAGCATATACATCGTTGTTTGCATGATCAATACCTCCGTTTTTATGATCAAAGAAAAATCGTTTGTGTGCCGTTGGCCGTAACGTAGTGCGTTTTTACGCCCAACAGCTCCATCCATTTGCGGGTCAGCGCAGTGCCGTACATACGGATGCGCCCTTGCTTTTTCAGCTTTTCGCGGTCTTTTTGCCAATGGGCGATCTCGGGCTCGTCATAGTAATGCCGGCGCATGCACCACAAGCAGGCCTCGGGCAGGATCTCGGCATATACGTGCATCTGCACGCACTCGTGACCGTGGTGGGCCATCTGCACGATGTCGGCCTTCAGCAGGTGGCGGGATTCGTCAAACAGGATGTCGCCGCCGTCGGGGCCAAGGTCGCCAAGAAACAGCACCGTCTTGCGGGGGGTGGTCACCTTAAACACCATCGAGCTGTCGTTCATCGGGTTGGCATAAAGCCCGTCGTGGGTGGTGTAAAGCACGTCTACCTTCACCTCGTCAAACTCGTAATGCTCTCCCTGCTGTGCAATATGCACGCGGTCGCCAAGGCAGGGCACCAAGCGGTTAAAGCGAGGGATCTGCTCGTTCATTTCGCGGCGGAAGTAATCCGGATTCGGTGCTTCGTCTGCGTGCTTCATCCACTCGTCATAGTCGGGGAAGTGATAATAGAGCCTTTCCAGATCGAAATCGGCGAGGCCGTTCTTTTCCATCTCGCTCATAATGCCCGTGATGTGATCGCAATGGGCGTGGGTCAAAAACCAAGCGCTGATATGTCTGCCGCCAACGTATTCTTTCAGCAGTGGGATATCCTCGGGGCGGCCGCCGTCCACCACAATGCAGTTGTTCTGCTCGGTGACGATGACAAAGGACATCATATAAGGGCTGGTTTCTGTCAGCATATACATCGTTGTTTGCATAAGGCATCTCCGGAACTTTGATATCCTTATTATAGCGCAAAGTTTCGGCAAATGCAATACAAATCAGGTTTTTTATTGCAAAACGAAGGGATGCGTGTTATAATAAAAGCGAATACCGCCGAAACTGCGGTGATGCGCCAAGCGCGAGAAAGAGGTACTGTATGTCTGAACGCAAGCAGGTTTTGGAATTATTTGAGGAATATAAGGATTTTACCGCAGATCGCGTAAAAAACGGCATTGAGCTGTATCGTAAGGGTTATGCTTTTCTTGTCGTAAAGGACGAGAACGGCGCACCCGTGGAGGGTGCCGAGATCACCGTGAAGCAAAAGAGCCACGAATTTCGCTTTGGCGCGAACCTCTTTATGCTGGATGAGTTGGAAACGCCCGAAAAGAACGAGGCATACAAAAAGCACTTTTCGGAGCTTTTTAACATGGCCACATTGCCGTTTTACTGGGATGCCACCGAGCCCGAGGAGGGCAAGACCCGCTATCACAAGGATGCTTCGCCGATGTACCGTCGTCCGCCCATTGACCGTTGCATGGAATTTTGCGAGGCCCACGGCATCGAGCCCCGTGAGCACGGCCTTGCCTATGAAAACTTCTTTCCCAAATGGTTGCACGGCGCACCTACGCCCAAGGTCAAGCAGGCGTTGAATCGTCGCTACCGCGAGATCGCGGAGCGTTATGCGGATCGCATCAACACCATTGAAGTCACCAACGAAATGTGCTGGGATCGGAAAAACGCCCGTACCGCCTTTTATGAGGATCCCGACTACGTTTCCTTCTGCTTCAAGCTGGCAGAACGGTATTTCCCCGCCAATCAGCTGGTGATCAACGACGTTACAAGGATATGCTGGGAGGATAAATGCCGCCCCAGCGACAGATATTACGGCAATATCCGCAATGCGATCGATGCGGGCGCCCGTATTGATGCCATTGGCATGCAGTATCACCAGTTCCACAAGCGTGAGCAGGAATACGAAAAGACCCGCGTCAGCTACGACCCCGTCTGGCTCTACCGCCATATGGATCTCTACGCACAGTTCGGTAAGCCCCTGCAGGTCACCGAGGTCACGATCCCGGCCTATTCGTGGGAGGCAGAGGACGAAGAGATCCAGGCCGACATTTTGGAGCAGCTCTATCGGATCTGGTTCTCCCACCCCGCCATGGAGCAGATCGTTTACTGGAATCTGGTGGACGGTTACGCCCACGTGTGGGATCCCGACCCCGAAAAGATCCGCGCCTCGCAGGGCGATATGACACAGGGTGAGAATTATTATCACGGCGGCTTGTTCCGTTTTGATCTGACCCCCAAGCCCGCTTACTTCAGGCTGAAGCAACTTATCGAGCAGGAGTGGCACACCGAGGCCGAAATCTCCACCAACGGTATGGGAAAAGCGCAATTCAAGGGCTTTTTCGGCAAGTACGAGGTGAGCGTAACCGTGAACGGAAAGACCGTTACAAAGGAGCTTGATCTTTCAAAACAGGGCAGAGATACATTTGTGCTGACGATATAACTAACGCAAAAAGAGCCGACACAGCGTGTCGGCTCTTTTTTTATTACTCCAAAATGTTAGAGGTGATCATGTCAACGCCGCAGGCGATGACGCGTTCGGCATCCTCAAGCGTGTCAACCGTCCAACAGTTGACCTTGATGCCATTTTCGTGGCACTTATCCACGATCTCCTTGGTCAGCACCTTGTGGTAAACGTCCAGATCAAGATGCTCCTTCAACAGCATATCCAGCCAGTTCATAGGGCAGTTTTTGCCGATCAGGAACTGTGCCGATGCGGTGGGATGCTTGCGACGCAGGTAGACCAGATTGTCATAGCAGAAGGAAATAAAGGTGGTGTGCTCCAGATAGCCAAGGCCCTCGATGATGTCGCAGATCTCGTAGATGTCCTGCTCCTCAAAGGCATTTTTTAGCTCCAAAACAGCTTCTTTTTCATAGTACTTGCAAATACCGATGTACTCCGCAAGAGAGGGCAGCACCAGATCGGAGCGATCCTTGACGTGGGTGGCCTTGTTGCGCAAGGTGAGCTTGCGCAGGGTGTCAAAGGTGGTTTTTTCTACCACCATATCGTCCACAGCCACGCGGCCGGTTGTATCGTCGTGAATGATGATATACTTGCCGTCAAGGGTCTTGTGTACGTCGGTCTCGATGCCGAAATAAGAGCGATTGCCGGCTGCCACAAAGGCGGCGTTGGTGTTTTCACGCTCCAGACCGCTGCAACCGCGGTGGGCAACCATCAGGGGCTTGTTTTCACAGTTAAGCTTGATCGTATTCATAGCAAAACCTCCGTTTTCTATACCCGTTCAGGGGTTATTTCTTGGGGAAGCTGTCCTTCAGGCCCACCACGCGGTTAAAGGTGTTCTCGTATTTCGAGTCCTTGCAGTAGTAGCCGTCACGTACAAACTGGAACTTGTCGCCAACCTTGGCCTCGCAAAGTGCGGGCTCGATCTTGGCGTGCTCGACCTTGATCAGCGAATCGGGGTTGAGATAGTCGTTATAGGTCTTGCCCTCGGGCAGATCGCCGGGGTTTTCGATGGTCAGCAGATTGTCGTACAGCATCAGGGTGGTGTCCTTGGCATACTTAGCGGAGAGCCAATGCACCGTACCCTTGACCTTGCGGCCGTCAACGGGCATATTGTTGCGGGTCTCCAGATCTGCGGTGCAGAGGATGCGCTCGATATTGCCCTCGGCGTCCTTTACGATCTCGTTGCAGCGCACGATATAGGCGCCCATCAGTCGCACCTCGCCATCGGGCTTGAGGCGGAAGAACTTGGGGGGCGGAACCTCGGCAAAGTCGTCGGCATCGATATAGATCTCGCGGGTAAAGGGCATGGCGCGGGTGCCCATTTCGGGCTTTTGGGGATGGTTGGGCAGGTCAAAGTACTCCTCGCGGCCCTCCTCGTAGTTGGTGATCTCAAGCAGAACGGGGTTCTTGATGGCAATGCGACGGGGAGCGGTCTCGCCCAGCTCGTCACGAATGCAGTGCTCCAGCATACCGATGTCAACCAGGCTGTCGTTCTTGGCAACACCGCACTCACGCACGAAGCGGAAGATGGACTCGGGGGTGTAGCCTCTGCGGCGCAGAGCGCAGATGGTGGGCAGACGGGGGTCGTCCCAGCCGTCTACGGTGCCACCCTCTACCAGAGAGCGCAGGTAGCGCTTGGACATCACGGTGTTGGTAATGTTCAGACGTGCAAACTCACGCTGCTTGGGCTTTTTTTCAAAGCCGATGTTATCCACCACCCACTCGTACAGGGGGCGATGGTTTTCAAACTCCAGCGAGCAAAGCGAGTGGGTGATGCCCTCCAGCGCATCCTGAATGGGGTGCGCATAGTCGTAAAGGGGATAGATGCACCACTTGTCGCCCTGACGGTGATGATGAGCGCGCACGATGCGGTAGATGGCGGGGTCGCGCATATTGATGTTGGGGGATGCCATATCGATCTTGGCGCGCAGGGTCTTAGAGCCGTCGGGGAACTCGCCGTTTTTCATACGGGTAAACAGGTCAAGATTCTCCTCGACCGAGCGGTTGCGATAAGGGCTTTCGGTGCCCTTTTCGGTCAGCGTTCCACGGGTAGCGCGCAGCTCCTCGGCGGAAAGATCGCACACGTAGGCCTTGCCTTCCTTGATCAGCTGCACGGCAAATTCATAGCACTTGTCAAAGTAGTCAGAGCCGTAGAATACGCCGCCCGTGGGGGTAGCGCCCAGCCAGCAAAGATCCTCGTAGATCGAATCTACGTACTCGGTGTCCTCTTTTGCGGGGTTGGTGTCGTCATAACGCAGATTGAACAGGCCGCCGTACTTGCGTGCGGTCTCTACGTTGATGGTGATGGCCTTGGCCGAGCCGATGTGCAGATAGCCGTTGGGCTCGGGCGGGAAACGGGTATGGATCTTCAGATTGGGGTCGTTGCGCAGATCCTCGTCAATGATGTCGTGTATAAAATTACTTGCGATGATTTCTTCCATCTTTTTATCTCCAATCAAAGGGAATTCAGCATTGCGTCAATGCGGGCAAGCACGCGCTCGGCGCCCAGCACCTGCATGGCGGCGTACATATCGGGGGAGTTGAGCTTGCCCGTGACGGCCACGCGCAAGAACATACTGACGTCGGCCAGGCTGCCGCCGAATGCGGCGGGATTTTCTTTGTATGCCTTCATATCCGAGGCATAGCCGATAGATTCGGCCACGGCCTTGATCTTGTCAAACCAAGCGGTGCTGTCGTCGGCAATAGCAAAGGTCGCCTTAAAGCCCTCAAGAGCAGCCTTGATATCCTTTTTGTCAAAGTTTTCGGGGTACGTATCGGCAATTTTGAACCAATCGTCATAGAAAAAGTCAAGATAAGGCTTAACGTCGGTCCAAACTGCAAAATCCTTGCGGGGCTTTTTGCCACCGCGTCCAATGGCCAAAATGGACTTGGCATAATCGGGGTCGGCGGTAAGGTGATCGTACAGATCGGTGTCAAAATCCTTGGCAAAGGAGGTGACCTCGTCATACACGCGCTGGGCGTCCATGCGGGAGATCACGTTCTTCGAAACGTCACGCAGCTTGGCCTCGTCAAAAAGCGAGCCTGCGGGGTTCATCTTTTTGTGCGAGAACTTAAAGCTGTCTACGTCGGCGTCGGGATTGGCACGGCGCCAGTCCTCAAAGTTAGAGTTCAGCACGGTCATCAGATACTCATAGACCGACTGTACGGGAAAGCCTGCGGCACGGTAGTAGGTCAGTGCCAGCTCGGGATCCTTGCGCTTGGAAAGCTTGCGCTTGGAGTCGCCGTCCATCTTCATCAGCGGGCCGATGTGCAGATATTTGGGAGCCTTAAAGCCAAGCGAGCGGAACAGCTGCAGGTGGAAGGGGAGCGTGGGCAGCCACTCGTCGCCGCGCACCACGTGGGTGGTACGCATCAGGTGATCGTCTACCGCGTGGGCAAAGTGATAGGTGGGGATGCCGTCGGATTTCAGCAGCACGTGGTCGATATCGTTCTCGGTCAGCTCCAGATTGCCCTTGATCAGGTCGGTGAACTTGATCTTGTTTTCGATCGAGCCGGTGGAGCGGAAGCGCAGCACGTAGGGCGTGCCCTTTGCAAGCTCTGCCTTGATCTCCTCGATATTGCGGTCGCGCCAGATCGCCCACTTGCCAAAATAACCGAAGTTGGCCTTTTCAGCCTCTTGGCGGGCGTGGATATCGGCCAGCTCCTCCTCGGTGCAAAAGCAAGGATAAGCCTCGCCCTGCAGCACCAGCTGCTTGGCGTACACGTGATAGATCTCCACGCGCTGGCGCTGGCGATAGGGGCCGTAATCGCCGGCATCGCCGTCAATGGTGGCACCCTCGTCAAAGTTGATATTATAGTGCTTCAGGCCCTCGATCAGGGTCTGCACCGCGCCGGGCACCTCGCGCTTGGCGTCGGTATCCTCCACGCGCAAAAACAGCAGACCGCCCGATTGATGGCACATACGCTCGGAGGTCAGGCCCTGCACCAGATTGCCCAAGTGGACAAAGCCTGTGGGGCTGGGGGCCATACGGGAGACCACGGCGCCCTCGGGCATATTGCGCACGGGGAAGCGTGCCTCCATATCGGCGGGGGTCAAGGTCACGTGGGGAAAGAGAAGCTCGGCAAGTACGTTCGTGTCGATCATAATTTTAACCTCTTAAAAAAGTAATTTCAATGCGTTTTCAAGCGTGGTGGGATCCCCGTGTCCGGGGTGGATGCAAAGCCCGCCGTCAAGGGCGGAGAGGGCCTGCAGAGAGCGGCGGAGCGCAGCGGGGCTTCCGCCGTACAGGTCGGTGCGGCCAACGTTTCCGTCAAACAGCGTATCACCCGTAAACAGGTGCCTGTCAGTGCAAAGCACTGCAGAGCCGGGGCTGTGTCCCGGGGTGTGCATCACGCGCAGCGTAATGGCGCCAAGGGTCAGCACGTCGCCATCGCGAAAGGTCTGCTCGGCAGGCATCCAAACGCGGTCATAGCCAAAAAACAGGGTGTGGGCATTTTTGTGCCCGTCGGTCAGCAGCTCGGCGTCGTTCTCGTGGATATAAAGCGGCACGTCCAGCGCGCGGCGCAGGGCGTCTGCCGTCAGCAGATGATCGAAATGGCCGTGGGTGCAAACAATGGCGCGCAGGCCTGCACCACGGTCGATCAGTGCCTCTCGCACGGTCTCTACCGGGGCAGAGCAATCGATCAGCACGGCATCGGCTCCCTCGGTCACAAGATAGCAGCAGGAGGAAAAGCCGCCGGGATAAAGGTTGGTGATCTCCATTTTAGCCCTCCTTTTGCACATACATAAACAGTATACCACATTTTATCGAAATTGTCTACCTTTTTATATAATAAAATCGCAAAAAAACACCCCGTTGTCCGCAGACAACGGGGTGTTTTGGAGAGGATCACTCCTCAGATTCTTCTTTTTCCTTTTCGGCTTCGCCAACCGTAATGCCGGCGGCAACCACAAAGCCCTCGTCCTGGGCGATCTGCCAGTAGTTATCCAGCTCGGCCTCTGCCATCAGGGGCATGCCAAAGAAGGTGTGGGAAATGCCGTCCAGCATATCGCCCTGCAGTACGGCGTTCTGGTTAAAGACCACGGGGATCACGGGCATATCGTACATCAGCACCTGCTCGGCCTCGTGGAGCAGCACGTAGCGTGCGTCCTCGTCCTCGGCGTTAAAGGCGTCCTCGATCTTTTGGTTGTAGGTCTCGCAGTTATAGCCGGTCACGTGGGGGGTGTAAACGCTTGCACCGTTCAGGTTCAATGCGTTGCCGGAGAACTTTTCTGCATAAGGAGCCAGGAAAGAGAATGCGCTGGTTCCGCAAGCGACCTGATCTACAGCGATCACCTCTACCACTTGGGTCTTGTTGCTGTCATCGGTATAAACAAGATCCTCTACGGCATCCTGATACTTGCTGTCAAAAATGCCGCTGGCCGTTTCCTCGCCCTTGGCGTCCTTGATCATGCGCTCGGTGGCGCCAAGCTCGGTCACGGTAACGTTAAAGCCAAGGGTGACCCAAACGCTTTGTACCATAGAAGCCATCTTAACGTGCTCCTCGTTGTCTGCGTTCACGCAGATGGAGAAGGAGAACTTAGCGGGCTCGATGCCGGCCTCGGAGAGCAGGCGCTGTGCCTCGGCTACGTTTGCGGTGGAGGCAATGTAAGAGCCGCCGATCTCACGGAACAGCTCGCTGTCATCGGCACGATTGAACTGGGTGTAGGGAACCAGACCGTTGGCGGGGCGTGCATAGACCAGCTCGTTTACGATGTCGTCACGGCTGATGGCAAGGGAAAGCGCCTGGCGCACCTCGCGGATGGCAAACAGGTTCTGGCCGCCGATCACGGCGTTTTGGTTGAGATAATAAACGTGGGTAGAGGGTGCGTCGGTCACAGTGGCCTCGGAAAGCAGACCGCTGAAGGCACCGTCCTTGCGGGCGGCAAGGGGAATGTGGCCAAAGTAGTAAACGCCGCCGATGTTGCCGGAGTTAAAGTTGTTCAGCTGCTCTACGGGGTCGGTGGTGTAGTCTACCAAAATGCGGTGGGGGAGAACGGATTCGTCAATGGCATCGTTGTCGCGGTCACGGTAGTAGTACTCGTTACGCTCCAGCACAAAGCCATCCTTTTCGCTGTAGTTGTTAAAGCGTACGCGGAAGGGGCCGCTGCACACAAGGTTGGTGGTCTTTTGGCTCCAAGAATCGGCGTAGGTCGCGATCACGTCCTTGCGGATGGGGAACAGAGCGGGGCTGCACAGCACGGGCAGGAACTCGTCAACGTCAACGGGACCCTCAAAGCGGATCTCAACGGTCTTGGTGTCCTTAACGGAAACGCCCAAAAAGTCGGGGCTGCAATCGCCGCTGACAATGGCACGTGCGTTTTTGATGTCGTACAGCAGGCTGACGGCGGGGTGAGAGGTGTTGGGGGCGATCAGTCGGCTGAAGGCGTACTCTACGTGAGAGGCGGTCAGCGCAACACCGTCGGACCAAGTGGTCTCTCTCAGCTCAAGGGTCAGAACGTACTCGTTCTCCTCCTCGATCTCCTCATAGTCATAGTCGTCTACCAGGGCACCCTGAACGTCGCCATCCTCGTCGGCGTAGAACAGGGGCTCGTAAAGCAGGCTCATCAGCTGAAGCGCAGCCTCGTTGGTGTGAGCCTTCAGGGGGTCAAAGTCATACACGGGCTCGGTGAGATACATCCGGATGAATGCGCCCTCATCGTTAATGTCCTTGTCGGCACAGGATACCATGCACATCAGTACGGTTACCAGGCAGAGAACAAGAGCAATCACTCGTTTCATCATTTCGGTCATCCTCCTTAATAAGGCCTGAAATGCAGCCTTGCATTCCACGCCATTTTAACATTCCATATTATAGCACAACTTGCGCTTAAATTCAAGCATTGTCAAAGACAAAACGCAAAGGTTTGGACGTTTGCACAATGTTTTAAAATAAAACTATGCAATTTACACATAGATTTTGTTAAAAAAGACATACTATAAAGAATAAAAGAGAAAGGGGAGAGAGAAAGGTGCTTTCAAACAGCGATCTTGCCGCAGAGTGCGACGTTGAGCACACACAAGCGGGCGTCCGCGTGATCAAGGGAGAGGGGAACGGCTGTCCCATCCTGCGCGTGCAGATCAAAAGCCAAGAGGCGGCCGCACGGCTGGGCAAGCCGATGGGGCAATACGTCAGTGTGGAGTTTGACAGCGTTTGGCTGATGGGCGAGCAAGAGCGGGCGCGGGTCAGCCGCGCCGTGGGGGTGGAGCTACGCTCCATGGCAGAGAAAATGTGCGGCGAAAGGGCTAAAAGCGGGCTTTCGGTGCTGGTGGTGGGGCTTGGAAACCGCGAGATCACGGCAGATGCCGTGGGCCCGCAAACGGTGCGGGCACTGACGGTCAGCAGGCCGCGAGAGGGGAAAGGGAGCCTGACCGCCTTTTTGCCGGGGGTCCCGGCAGAAACGGGTCTGCAGACCGTAGAGGTCGTGCGGGGGCTGGCGCGGGAGCTGATGCCGGATCTGATCTTGGCGGTGGATGCGCTTGCGGCACGTGCGCCGGACAAGCTTGGCGCAACGGTGCAGCTGGCGGATAGCGGCGTGCAGCCCGGCTCCGGCTTGGGGCGGCGCAGCTGCACCTTAAGTCTTGAAACGGTGGGCGTGCCCGTGTTGGCTGTGGGAATGCCCACTGTGGTGCGTACCGATGCGCTGATCCGCGCGGCGCTTTGCCGCGCGGGGGTGCCGGAGCTTGCCGATGCGGTGGCAGAGCAGTGCTTGGGGCGTGTTGGCTATGTTGTTTCACCTGCGGAGATCGATCTTGCAGTGCTGTTTGGCGGAGAGCTGCTGGCGCGGGCCATCGAGCGCGCATTTTTGGCAATTACCCCATAAACGGTGTAAGAAAACAAAGAAAAAAGCCACCTGAAAGGGTGGCTTAAATTTATTTTTTGATTTGGTCTACGCAGAGATTGTTTAGGGCGTATTCGCAACACTGAACGATCAAATTGTTCAACGAGACCTGCTTTTCTTGTGCCAATACCTCTAATTTTTGAACAAGCTCAACGGGCATTCTAAATGTTTTATTGATGTGTTCCGGCTTTTTGACTTCAAACATAGTGCATCAACTCCTTACAATCATATTTTACTTTATTTCTGCAAGGATTTATATACGCTATTTTAGCACTTATAATTACAAGTGCAAATTGCGCTTGACAAATTCGAAAAGCGTGGTAAAATAAAGTTGAAACAGAAAGGAGCGTGATTGTGGTGGTCGTATCTAAAATTGATAAGTTGGGGCGTGTTGTGATCCCGATCAGCTATCGGCAAGCATTAAATATCAAAGCCAATGACAGTCTGTCGTTTTCACTGGAGGGTGGCGCAGTGGTCATACGGCCCACAAAACAGCTCTGCCGTCTTTGCGGCACGACCGTTCAAGAGCATGGCGAGCTCTCGCTTTGCGGGGCTTGCATCGAAAGGGTCAAAAAACTGTAACGTGTCGCAAAAAACGCGCAACGGTATCAAAAAATCCCGACAAAACGTGGTTTCGTCGGGATTTTTTCTTTATTTTTGCAGGCTTTTTACAAACCGCTCTATGCGAGAAAGTGCCTCGGTGATATGCTTGACCGAATAGGCGTAGGAAATGCGGGCAAAGCCCTCTCCGTCCTCGCCAAAGGCGTTGCCGGGCACAATGGCGCAGCGGTATTCGTAAAGCAGGCGGTTGCAGAATTCCTCGCTGGAAAGACCAAACTTGCGCAGATCGGGATAGATATAAAAGGCGCCCTCGGGCATAAACGAGTCAATGCCGATGCGGCGGAGCCCCTCGTAAATATAGCGCCGTCTGCGGTCATATTCGTCGCGCATCATTTTAATGTCCTCGTCACCGTTGCGCAGGGCCTCGATGGCGGCAAACTGGCTGGTGGTGGGGGCACACATAATGGCGTATTGATGGATCTTCAGCATCTGCTCGACAATGGGGGCGGGGGCGGCCAGATAGCCAAGGCGCCAGCCCGTCATAGCATAGGCCTTTGCAAAGCCACTGGCAAGGATGGTACGCTCCCACATGCCGTCGATCGAGGCGATGGAGGTGTGCTGACGGCCATAGGTCAGCTCGGCATAGATCTCGTCGGAAAGGATGACGATGTTGGTGTCGCGCAGGACCTCGGCCAGCCCCTCCAGCTCCTCGCGGGTCAGGATCGCGCCGGTGGGATTGTTGGGATAGGCCAGCACCAGCATTTTGGTGCGGGGCGTGATAGCCGCACGCAGTGCCTCGGGTGTCAGCTTAAATTTTTCTTCAAATTTGGTCTCTACGATCACGGGCACGCCACCCTGCATACGCACGATGGGATCGTAGCAAACAAAGCAGGGGGTGGGGATGATCACCTCGTCGCCCGGCTCTACGATGGCGCGGATGGCCAGATCGATGGCCTCGCTGCCGCCCACCGTGACCACGGTGTTTTCGGGGGCGTAGCAAAGATCAAAGCGGCGTTTTAAATAGCGAGAAAGCTCCAGCTGGAGCTCGGTAAAGCCGGCGTTGGGCGAGTAATAGGTCTTGCCCTTTTGCAGGCTTTCGATACCGGCCTCGCGGATGTGCCACGGGGTCACAAAGTCGGGCTGGCCTACGGTCAGACCCACCACGTCCCGCATACTCTCGTCGTTCAGCAGATCAAAAAACTTGCGGATGCCGGATTTTTTGAGGTCAACAACGGTTTTTGAAAGTACGGAGCTATAATCGATCATCAGTTGCAGTTTCCTCTCTCGTCAACCTCGACCACACCGTAGATCACGCCCTTGTCCTTGTACTTACGCAGCACAAAGTGGGTGGCGGTGGAGATCACGTCCTCTAAGGTCGCCAGCTTTTGCGCCACAAAATAGGCAACCTCCTTCATGGTCTTTCCCTCGATCAGCACAGCAAGATCAAAGCCGCCCGACATCAGGTAAAGGCTTTGTACCTCGGGGTAGTTATAAATGCGCTCGGCCACGCGGTCAAAGCCGCGGTCGCGCTGGGGGGTGATCTTGACCTCGATCAGGGCGGTCACGTACTCGCGGTCGGTCTTGTCCCAGTCGATGATCGTCTTATAGCCAAGGATCACGCCCTCCTCCTCATACTTGGTGATCATCTTTTTGATGTCACCGACCTCCTTCTCGCACATAACGGCAAGCTGCTCGGGGGTCAGAGTGGCGTTGTCCTCTAACAGATTCAAAAACTTATCCATAGGTCAGATCTCCTTTACTTTAGCTTTTTGATGATGTTATCATAGGTCAGGCCGTATTTCTCGGCAATGTCTCGGGCATAGCTCTTGCCGTCGGGCTTGGCGCGCAGGATGCAGAAGGAGCGGCGCCCCTCATCCTCAATACCCGCCACCAGCGTGTCAATGGGCACGCCGCCCTCGGCACGGGTCTTTTGGTTGATGTTATCGATCTCGGCAGCCAGCTCGTGCAGGTGAGTGGAGAAGATACAGCGGCACCCCACGCGAGAAAGGCCTGCCAGTACCTCGGCGGCAATGTAAGAGGCCTCAAAAGAGCCGGTGGAGGAAAGCGACTCGTCCAGCAGCACAAGGCTGTTGGCGGTGATCGCGTCAAAGATCTCGCCAAGGCGGGCACATTCCTCGCCAAGTCGACCCTTGTCAATGGTATCGTCGGCGCCGGTGGGGAAGTGGGTAAAGATGCCGTCAACGGGGCTAAGCTCTACGTTGGCTGCGGGGGCAAACAGGCCAAGCTGTGCCATAGCCTGGCACAGGCCGGCGGCACAGGTGATCACGGATTTGCCACCGCGGTTGGGGCCGGTCAGCACGTAGATGGCGGCCTTTTCGTCAAAGATCAGATCGTTGGTCACGATGGGGTCATCGATCTTCAGCGCCACCTCGGGGTTATAGAGCGCCGTGGCGCGGAACACCCGCTCCTCAACGGGATGGATCACGGGCACGGTCAGGGTGTTGCCCTTGATGCGCAGGGCGCGCATCAGATTGGTGCCCTTGACAAGAAACTCAAATTCGGGCAGAAGCTGCAGCAAAAAATCGGTGTTTTCCAGCACGTAGGTCTGTACGATCTTTTTCCAGGAGCGCAGCGACTGACGATAAACGTCGTTGATGGCAGAGTTAAAGGCCAACGACAGCGCGGTTTTTTGGTTTTCGGATTGCTTTTTGCCAAAGGGCGTCAGATCCGCAATGCAGGTGTAGGCATCGTCCTTAAAGTTCAGGCGCAGGATCTTGTGCAGCGTATCGCCCGAGCGGAAGTATTCGGGGTTGATGGAAAGCACGCCTGCGTCCTTGGGACGGAGCTGTGCGTCAAGATTGACGCCAATGGTCACGCTCTTGATCTCGCGCACGCGGTTGGTCAGCTCGGCAAGGCGCTGGTTCAGCTCGGCGTAATAGTCGCTTTCCACCAGCTCCTTGATATAGGCGGTCAGGGCGCGGAAGGCGGCGCTTTTATACTGCTTTCCGCTGCTGCAAAGTCCCTTGTGCAACACGTCGATGCTGGAAATATACAGCTCGATCTCGGTCATACTGGAAAGATAGTCCGAGGTATCGCCCTGGTCGTTTTCCAAACGGCGCAGCTCCATAATGTCAAACAAAACGGGGATCAGGCGGGTCAGCGTCTGTCCCAGCTCCTCGTTTTCCAAAAGGTCGCCAAATACCTCTTGGCGATAGCGGATGACGGCGGCGTCGGTGGTCATAAACTCCGAAAGAGAGGAGTTTTTCAGGGGCAAAACGGTGGGGAGCCCCATCTCCTCTAAGGTAAAGTCGTCAATATGGGGGCAGTCGATTCCTGCATAGTGGGCACGGCGTGCCTCGGCCGTGGGATAAAGCAGGCTGAAATCATTAAAATCGGTTTGGGGCATGGTCACTCTCCTTGGTCATGAAATGGGAAAGGTCAAAATTCCCGATGCCGTGGGAACGGCGATCTCGTGAAAGCCGCACGAGGTCAGGATACGGGCGCCGGCGTCAAAGTTCTGTGCCACAGCCTCGGGGGCGTGGGCGTCCGAGCCAACGCTGATCAGCTTGCCGCCGCAACGGCGGTAAAGCGAAAGGATCTCCGGGGTGGGCATGCTGATGCCCTCGCGCAGGATCGTGGAGGTGTTCAGCTCCAGCGCAACGCCCTTTTGTACGGTTTTTTCAAACACGTGTGCCATTTTTTCGGTAAAAGGGGCAAAATCAAGATCTCTGCCCACGCGGCGCACGTAACGGTGCAGATAGGTGAGATGCGTCAGCACGCAGATGCCGTCAAAGTCAAGCAGATCCAGCGTTTCGTCCAGCACGCGGTCAAACAGCGCGGCGATCTCGGCATCGCTCATATCCGCAAGCTGAGGGGCAGGATGATCGGGGGAGTGCTTGCTCATATAGCAAAAATCGGGCATGCCCGCAAGGTTGTGCAGCGAGCCAAGCACGATATCGTAAGGATAGCGCGCAAGCAGCGCTTTTGCCTCGGCGGGGTATTGGGTCGCCTGCCCAAGCTCAATGCCAAACAAAACGGTGAGCTTGTTTTCGTATTTCTTTTTGGCAGCTGCGATCGCTTCAAAGACAGCCTGCTTGTCAAGCACGGCGTAAAGGCCCTCGATCTCGCCGTTGATGTCGCAATGGTCGGTCAGTGCAAGGTGAGAAAGTCCTTTGGCGATAGCCGCCTCGCACATCGCGTTTACGGTGGCGGCGGGTGAGCCGTCAAAGGAAAAAAGCGTATGGGTGTGAAGATCGGCGTGCATCACGCGTCCTCCTTACAAATACAGATAATATATTATAACACAAAACTGTTCAAAAAGCAAATGTTTTTATAAAGATATTGCAAAAAACGCAATTATTTTATGAAAGGGTTGCGAAATCCGCTTGGGTGTGCTACAATAAAGGGGAAATAAAAAAAGGGAGGATCTGCCATGAAGCCCTTTATGGATAAGGATTTTTTACTGTCTACCGAAACCGCCCGTCGCATTTATCACAGCTATGCTGCCGGGCAGCCCATCATCGACTATCACTGCCACCTCTCCCCCAAGGAGATCGCCGAGGATAAGCGCTATAACAATATCACCGAGGTCTGGCTGTACGGTGACCACTATAAGTGGCGTGCTATGCGCTCCTGCGGTGTGTCCGAGACCTTTATCACGGGTGACGCCTCGGATTATGAAAAATTCCGCGCATACTGCGCTTGTATGCCAAAGCTGATCGGCAATCCGCTGTATCATTGGAGCCATCTGGAGCTGCAGCGCTTTTTTGACTGTGACCTGATCTTGAACGAGGAAAATTGTGACGCCATTTGGAAGCTGACTGCCGAAAAGCTGGCCGACCCCCAAATGAGCGCCCGCAACCTCATTGTAAATTCCGGCGTAAAAATGGTGGGCACCACCGACGATCCCGCCGACAGCTTGGAGTATCATAAGCAGCTGCAAGCCGAGGGCTTTGCCACGCTGGTGGCCCCCTCCTTCCGCCCCGACAAGGGTCTTGCCATCAACAAAAAGGGCATTAAGGACTATATCAAGATGCTGGGCGCGGCCAACGGCGTTGCCGTGACCGATTACGACACCCTGCTTGAGGCCTATCGCGTATCGCTGGATCGCTTTTGCGCCCTTGGGTGCCGCGCCGCCGATCACGCGCTGGATGATTTTTGCTTTGTACAGCCCGACGAATTCCACGCACGCGAGATCTTTGACCGCGCGCTGGAAAAGGATGGAAAGGGTATCACCAACGAGGAGCACGCCCTGTTCCGCTGCCAGATGCTGCGCTTCTTTGGCCGCGAATACGTCAAGCGCGGTATGGTGATGCAGCTCCATTTCGGCGTGTACCGCAATCCCAACGACCGTATGCTGCGCCGCCTTGGCCCCGATACGGGCTACGACATCATCCACGGCGCCAATAATACCGCTCAGTTTGCCGATCTGCTGAACTATCTGGATGGCTGCGACGGTCTGCCCCGTACGATCCTTTATTCCCTGAACGGCTCGGATAACGATGCCGTTGCCACCCTTTGCGGCGCCTTTACGGGCTGCGAGGATGGTGCTCCCCGCGTGGTGCAGGGCAGTGCCTGGTGGTTCCAGGATCGCCTTGACGGTATGCGTGCCCAGATGCGCTCCTTTGCGGGGCTTGCCTCCCTTGGCAACTTCCTCGGTATGCTCACCGACTCCCGCAGCTTTTTGTCCTACCCGCGCCACGAGTATTTCCGTCGCATCCTGTGCGATCTGATCGGCGAGTGGGTCGAGAACGGCGAGTACCCCGACGACGAGGCCTCGCTCAAAATGCTGGTAGAGGGCATTTGCTACGGCAACGCCAAGCGCTATTTCAATCTTTGATAAAAATGTTATGATTTATGCCGCTATTCTTATAGCGGCATAAATTTTTGCGTGGTAAAATGGGTATGAAGGTGATGAATTGGGATTTAGCGAGCGCTAAAGCGCTCGCAGTGAAATTTGCCTGCGGCAAGCGAAATTGCTATGCAGTGAAATATTTGCTTTGCAAATGTGAAATGTTCGCTTACGCGAACGTGGCAAATTTCATTTCACATCGAACG
>JAZQWJ010000052.1:0-10539 GCA_045632285.1 Eubacteriales bacterium
TGGAGTCAGACTGCTCGTCAACGGGAAGATCGTTGTATCTATCGTCGTTGGACTTAGAGTTGACCATTACCTCGGTTACGACCAGATCCACGTCGTCATAGTCGGTGGATTCTGTACCGTCAAAGGTCTTAACAGCCGTAGCGGTGTCGGCAAAAACAGGCAGAGCGGCCAAAACGCCCACAAGCATCATGACAGCCAGCATAGCCGAAAGAATTTTACGCATGGTTAGCACCTTCCTTTTTCAAATTTGGGTAAACCCATTATAATACAGTTTCCCGCTTTTGTCAATAAGTTTTTTTAAAATGTTCTTCCTTTTTGGGCAAAATGAGCAAAAGACATTTGCCATTTTCCTTTTCTTTACGATTTCGAAACATTTCGCCCCGTTTTTGTTGCCAAAAGCAGCAACGCCACAGCGTCCTTGCTTGCATTTGTGTACAAAGCCACCAAAACTCGGGCACATATCGCGCGCACAAATATATAAAGGTAGAAAAATTGCAAAAACCCCTTGAAACGCCCTTTGAATTGTGCTACAATAATAACGAGCGGGATTTTTTCCCAAACAACATAATAAAAAAACGGAAGGTATCAATCAATGGCAAACGTAAAAACAACGATCGTCGATTGGAAAACGATCACCAACTTTGTAGTTGACGCTTTCGTAGGCTACGGCATCCCCCGCGAGGACGCCGAGATCTGTGCAGACGTTCTTCTTGAGAGCGACAAGCGCGGCATCGAGTCTCACGGCTGCAACCGCTTCAAGCCGATCTACCTGGATCGCATCGAGGCCGGCATCCAGAACCCCGTCACCAACTTTGAGATCCTCAAAGAGACCGAGACCACCGCTGTGGTCGACGGCCACGACGGCATGGGTCAGGTCATTGGCTACAAGTCTATGAAGATGGCTATCGAAAAGGCTAAGAAGTACGGCATGGGTATGGTCGTTGTCCGCAACTCTTGCCACTACGGCATTGCCGGCTACTATACCTCTATGGCCGCTAAGGCCGGCTGCATCGGTCTGACCGGCACCAACGCCCGTCCCACCGTTGCCCCCACCTTTGGTGTTGAGGGTATGTTTGGTACCAACCCCCTGACCTTGGGCGTTCCTACCGACGAGGCATTCGACTTTAACCTTGACTGCGCAACCTCCACCTACCAGAACGGTAAGCTGGAGTACTATGAGCGCCTTGGCAAGATGGCTCCCGCAGGCGCACTGGTTGCCGAGGACGGCAACGCATACGTTGGCCTTGCAGGCGATGCACTGAAGGATATGGCCAAGGGCAAGGCTGCTCTTTGCACCCTCGGTGGCCCCGGCGAAGAGCAGGGCGGCTACAAGGGCTATGGCTACGCTATGTTCGTTGAGTTCCTCAGCGCTGTTCTGCAAGACGGCAGCTACGGCAAGGCACTCAGCGGCAAGGGCCCCAACGGCGAGAAGGTTCCCTTCCACCTCGGCCACTTCTTTATCGCCATCGACACCGACCACTTCCTTGGCGAGGACGTTTGCCGCAAGAAGGCAGGCGACATCATCCGCGAGGTCCGCTCCGCTAAGCGTGCCCCCGGTGCAGAGCGCATCTACACCGCAGGCGAGAAGGAGCACGAGGTTCGTCTGGCTCGCGAGTCCGGCGTTCCGATCAACCAGTCTGTTCAGGCTGAGATCTGCGCAGTTCGCGACAAGCTGGGCCTTACCCAGTACAAGTTCCCCTGGGAAGCTTGATCACTCCTATATAATAAAAGGAAGAAGACCCCTGCCGCGGCAGGGGTCTTTTTTACCGTTTTGCTGCAAAAATCAAGGTACGTGTGGCCAATTTTACGGTATCAGCAAAAATTTTGCGTCCTTTAACAGCGTCGCATCTCCATAGCCGTCAGCGGCAAGCCCATTGACCGATGCCACCAAATCGGGCGAAACGCCATACCGTTTACTGACCGTCCAAAGACTGTCACCGGGTGCGGGGTAACACAGCTCCATATCCGCACGTCCCAACGGCTCGGCCGCAAGAAAGGATGCCTCTGACAAAACGCGGGTCGTATGCTCTTGGTAAGCACGTACCGCAAGGGCGATCTCGGCATCCACCCGCACCCCCTCTGTCGTATGCGCCACGCGGCAGGAGACAGCATGGCAAAAAATGCCCATATCGTCACAGGCTTCCTCCAATATCCCCCTAAACGGTATGGAAAACTCGCTTGTTTCACAATCTCCCATCCGCCGATAAAGCGTGTGGCAGCGTAGCTCGCCAAGCAAAACGGTACGACCGTTTTCGCTTTGCCTCTCCTTGATTTCGGCATCGGCCTCTGTGCACAGCAGCTCCGCGTCGGCGGGCAAGCCGATCTCGGAATAGGGGCGCTCTCCCATCACGCTGAAATGCCGATTAGCACATATTCCTCCAACCCACAGTCGCTCTTCTTCGCTGCGGCACTCACTGTGGGCACCGGGCAAAAAAACGTCGCGGTGCAGCAGCACGCTCTCCACGCACTGCGCCTGTGCCTGCAACGTGAGCTCGCCCGTCAGAGAAACGCTCTCCCCTTCTAAGGTGACCTGTATACGTCCCACCTCGCCCGTTACAAGTGCGCTCCAATCCGGCATCACACCGATCACCGACAGCTCTCTTTCAAACGGAATGCGACCAAGGGCCGAAAAGGGCGTACCGCCCTCCTCTCCCTCTCGACAGTAAAGCAACGTAACAAGGACCTCGCCACGACAACGCACAACGTCACGGTCGGCCGTTGCATCGGTGATCAGCAATCGTCCATTCGCCTTGACCAAGCGGGGCTCGCCCTCCAACGCCTCGATGCCGATCTCGCCCGCCAGCGGAACGAGCTCCGGATCCCCTGCTAAAAAACGGCTGTTTTCAACAGCATCACAAAGCCGCAGGATCCGCTCTGCATCCTCAACGCTTCCGTGAAAGTGCGGAGTCATGCTTTTGCTTGCATAAGCCTGTACCCGCGTGCGCAATCGGCATCGCACCGAAAGCTTTCTTGGGCCCTGCACACGGCTGATCACTGCATCAGGGATCAATTCTACCGACAGCTCGATGCCATCGCCAAGATCAAAGCCGTCTGCGCCCTCCCTCGGCACCGAAAAGGCATAGCTCCCTTCGTGCTCGGCGCCGTACAGCTCGCCGTCGGGGGCTGTATACAGGATGTGATAGCAAACGCTGCCCGACAGCTCGATCTTTCCACCGCCCACAAATTTTGCGGCCGGCAAAAACACAGGGCGCACCCAAAGTAATCTGCTGATCTCGCTGCGATAGTCGGGCAGCACGATCTCGGCAGTCACCTCAAGGGGCTGGGTGCGATCGATGCATTTCAGCTGCATACGCCCGTTTTGTTCCTCATTTCTTTGCATAACGCTTCTCCTTTGCCCAAAAGTTGGTATATTGTATGCGGAAGTCGTTAAAAACTTGCCGATCGCGCAAGCTTTTTATTTCTTCACCAACTATGGCTTGACTTTTTTCTTCTCTTGTGTTATGATAAACGAGTAATGCGGGCGTGTGCGGTCCATTCCGCCACACTCCGCTGCTACGCGCGGGCGTGGCGGAATTGGCAGACGCGCCAGATTTAGGATCTGGTGGTTATCCGTGCAGGTTCAAGTCCTGTCGCCCGTACCAAAAAGAGGGGAACGCAAATGCGTTCCCCTCTTTTTGGTACGGGCGACGGTTGCGCGAACCTGCCCACACAAAGTGTGGAGCAGGCAAAGCCGCTTGCGGCTTTGGTTCAAGGCTTAGCCTTGAACGACAAGTAGGCGGCACCGCCGCCGTCTGTCGCCCGGTTCTTATGCGTATTCAAGATTCCCTCTATTATACGACGCGTTCACAGCGCTCAAAAATAAAGCTTTTTCCCTTTTTAAGATACTGTCCTTGCACAAATGGCTCCCTCGTCAGAACGTTGACAACCCCTTCGCCAGCTTTTACGTTCAACGTGTATGCGCTGTCCTCGGCGGTGTGCAAGAAAAGAAAGCGATCGCTCTCGGTCAGATAGGTGATATAGGAAGGCCCGTCCTGTATCTCGCCGTTGATGCAAAGCTGGGGGGTGTCCGTTTTATTGATGATCTCAGAGATCTTTTGCATCTTCCTTTTCCAGTGCCTTTAAAGTGCTTCGAAGGCTAAAGCCGTTTTCTTCAAGAAGACTTTCGCATTTGTCATAAGGCTGATCGATGATCTCGCGCAGGATCCTGATCATTCTGTCGCGCAGCTTTACGTTTGAAGGGCGGAGATTGATCATCATATTTTCGTATACGTGCCCAAGCTTTACCATAACAGCGGTCGAGATCATATTCAACACCATCTTGTGCGCACTTCCCGCCTTCATTCTTGTCGAACCCGTTATGACCTCCGCACCCGTGTCGGTAACGATGCCGATATCAGCGGCTTTTTCGATGGGGGTATCCTCGTTGGAGGAGAGCGAGATGATCAGCGCACCGACCTCGCGCGCCTTTGCAAACGCCCCGAGAACATACTGCGCGCCTCCTGCGACCGATATTCCGATAATGCTGTCAAGCGCGGTGACGTTATGGGACGAGATGTCGCCGTAGCCTGCCTCATAGCTGTCCTCTGCGCCCTCAGCCGCTTTTCTGATCGCGCCGTCGCCGCCCGCGATAATGCCGACGACCAGACCGTGCGGAACACCGTAGGTAGGCGGGCATTCGGATGCATCAACAATCCCAAGTCTTCCCGACGTGCCGCAGCCCATATAAAACAGTCTGCCTCCCTTTGCCATTCGCGCAGCGATGGCATCTATCGCCCTTTCGATAGAGCCAAGTGCCTTTTCGATCGACATAGCGGCGTTGACGTTTTCATTTTGAATGATGCGCACCATTTCGGCTGTCGACATACGGTCAATGTGGGTGGTGTTTGGATTTCTCATTTCTGTTTTCAACATAACAATTCCCCTTTCAGATGTCATCTCATTCCCGCAAGCCTGAGCGCACCAAAGGTCAAGGGGCGCTCACAAATGCTGATGGAGTATTTTTCTTTTGACAGGATCTCGCCAAGTACACGGCATATAATATCGTCCTTGGTGCAAAGCCCACCGCAGAGAACAACGCGGATGGGCTCTTTTGTGTTTGGCAGATGCTTTGATGCACCGTAAATGCTCTGCGCGACCTTTTCAAGATCGTCAAGCAGTATGCGTTTCGCCGCCTGATCGCCGTCTGCATACGCACGCAGAACAAGGGGCGCATACTGTGCGATCTCACGCTTGCCCCCACTGTAAAATTTGCCAAGCGAATCCAAAACCCTTTCTGTACCGCATTTTTTTCTGACAGCCTCGTAAAGTGCTGTTTCCTCTCCGCTCCCGTCCTCAAAGCAAAGCGCTGCAAGTATCGCCTCACGGCCAAGCGAAAAACCGCTGCCCGCATCTCCCAGCAGATAACCATAGCCCCCGACACGGTGCGTTTTGCCATTTGCCTGAGCAAAGGTCACGCTTCCCGTTCCCATAATAACAGCAACACCGTCCGCATCCCCAAGGCTTGCCGAGATCGCGTTCATGGCATCACTTCCGTTTTTGGCGGAGGCAAAACCAAATCGCGCCAAAAAGGCCGATATCTGTTCATATATACCGTCGGTACTACCGCCCGCAATGCCCGCAAACACCGAAATATTTCTCTTTGGAACGTTCCCACAGACCTCGATAATACCTGCTCGCAATACGTCAAGCGCGTTTTCGATACCGACGTCGCTTGGATTTGACGTCCCAAGGCACACGGAGCTTTGCACGTTGCCCTTTGCATCAGCAAGAACAAAATTGGTTTTCGTGCCTCCGCCGTCAATGCCGAGATAAAGCATCTGATCTGACGTATCACCCATAAGCGTATCCAGATCGGTTTGAAGCACTTGCGCAAGCGTGGGCAGGATCACCGTTGGGGGGGCACCTGCGCCGCTTTCCCACTTGCTTATGGCCTTTGCCGAATATCCAAGAATCTCGGCCATTTCGCTTTGCGTCATTTTCAGCTCTTTTCGTCTTGCCCGTATGTTTCTTGCGATCGTTTCCAAAACACCCTTTTCTTTTTGCATTGCAGCTCCTCGCTTTATACATTTCTTCCCATCCATTGTATCACAAATGTTCCGTTTTAGCAACCCACCCTTTGTATACGCGGCAGAAAAAATCCACGATTTGTGGATTTTTTACCGGTGCAACAGGCACGGCACCGTTTTTATCAGGCAAAACCTTTTTTGAGAATGGCAAAATTCCCCTTTACAAACCCCGCCGAAAATGATATAATAAAGCCAGTATCATTTTGGAGGAGTTGCCATGTCTAATATCTGCCATAACATCAAAGAGCTGGTCTCTTACGCCGTTGGCTGCGGCCTGATCGACAAGGCCGACCGCGCCTATGCCACCAACAATCTGCTGACCGCGCTTAAGCTGTCTGACTATATTGACGACGGCGCTGCCGTTGCCGACCGCCCCTTAGAGGACATTCTGCGGGATATGCTGGATTATGCCTTTGAAGCAGGCTTGATCGAAAGCAATACCGTTGTCTATCGCGACCTGTTTGACACCGCCCTGATGGGCTGTCTCACCCCCCGCCCCTCAGAGGTGATCGCAAAATTCCACGCGTTGTATGCCGAAAGCCCGATCAAGGCCACCGACTATTTCTATGACCTGGCTCGCAATTCCGATTACATCCGCACCTACCGCGTTAAAAAGGATCTGAAATGGTCTTATCACGATGCCGAATACGGCGACATCGACATCACTGTCAACCTTTCCAAGCCCGAAAAGGATCCCAAGGCCATCGCCGCTGCCAAGCTCCTGCCCCCCAAGAGCTATCCCAAGTGCCTGCTCTGCCACGATAACGAGGGCTATGCCGGCACGCTCTCTCATCCCGCACGCCAGACTCTGCGTCAGATCCCCATGGAGATGGCCGGTCAGGATTGGTTTTTGCAGTACTCTCCTTACGTTTATTACAACGAGCATTGCATCGCCCTTTCCGCCGCTCACACCCCCATGAAGATCGACCGCTCCTCCTTTATCAAGCTGCTTGACTTTGTAGATCTGTTCCCCCACTATTTCCTTGGCTCCAATGCCGATCTGCCCATCGTTGGCGGCTCGATCCTTTCCCACGACCATATGCAGGGCGGCCACTACACCTTTGCAATGGAAAAGGCGCCCGTGGAGCAAAAGCTGACCTTTGCGGGCTTTGAGGACGTGGAGGCGGGTATCGTCCGCTGGCCTATGTCGGTCATCCGTATCTCGGGCACCGACAAGGCGCGCCTTGTAGAGCTTGCCGACAAGATCCTGAACGCTTGGCGCGGCTATACCGACGAAAGCGCCTTTGTATTTGCCGAGACCGAGGGCGAGCCTCACAACACCATCACCCCCATCGGCCGCGTGCGTAACGGCAAATTTGAGTTGGATCTGGTGTTGCGCAACAACATCACCACCAAAGAGCATCCTCTGGGTGTCTACCATCCCCACGCCGAGCTGCACAACATCAAAAAGGAGAACATCGGCCTGATCGAGGTCATGGGCCTTGCCGTGCTGCCCGCACGCCTCAAGGACGAGATCGAGGAGATGTGTGCCGCCATCCTTGCAGGCAAGGATTTTGCCGAAAGTGAAAATCTTGCAAAGCACAAGGAATGGTTCCTCAATTTCAAGGATAACCACACATTTACCCCCGAAACGGTACGCGAAATCGTCGAAAACGAGATCGGCGCCACCTTTGTTAAGGTGCTGACCGACGCAGGCGTTTACAAGCGTGACGATGCAGGCCGTGCCGCCTTCAACCGCTTTGTTGATGCCGTAAACAAGGCATAAAACGTAACGAAAACAATACAGCGGTCGCGTTTTTTCGTGACAATGACTCGGGTCGTCCGTTTGCGGTCGACCCGTTTTTGAAAGGAGCATCCTATGCTTTCAAAATTACAGGAATGCCTTGAAAACAGGCAGGATACCGGATATATCTTCCCCTTTTTGTGGCTTCACGGTGAGAGCCACCAGCGCCTGCGCGAGGAGATCCTTGCCATCAAGCAAAGCGGCGTAAGCGAGTTTTGCGCCGAGAGCCGCCCCTATGAAAATTTTTGTAAGGAGGACTGGTGGGAGGATTTCGGCTTTATCTTAAAGACCGCACGCGAGCTTGATATGCGGGTCTGGCTGCTGGATGACCGCCACTTCCCCACCGGCTACGCCAACGGCTATCTGGAAGCCCCCGAGCGTGCGCATCTGCGCAAAAAGCAGATCCGCGAGCGGCAAAGCGAGGCCATCGGCCCGATGAAAAACGCCAAGATCCACGTGGGCGGCTGGGCAAAGCCCGAGCAGGGCGAAAAGCTGATCGGCGTGGTCGCCTACCGCCACTGCGACGGAGGCGAGGGGCTGGATGCCGCCTCGGCCATTGATCTGACCGACACGCTGCGGGACGGTATGGTCTACTTTGACGTACCCGAGGGCGTTTGGCGCATCTGCGTGCTGATCGAAACGCACGCAAACGCAAGCGACAGATTTCAATACTATATCGATATGCTGAACCCCGACTCCTGCCACGCCATGATCGATGCCGTCTATCAGCCGCATTTCGACCGTTTCAAGGAGTATTTCGGCAACACGTTCCGCGGCTTTTTCTCGGACGAGCCCGCATTTCTCAACCGTATCGGCAGCTACCAGAGCCGCCCCGGCAGAATGCACGAGCCCTTCCCCTACCGCGAGGATCTGCCTGCCCTGATGGCAGAGGGCGCAGGGGTGAGCGAGGCGCAGATGCGCCTGTGGCTCCCCGCCCTTTGGGAGGAGCTTGGCGACGTGACCGCCAACGTGCGCAGCAGCTATATGGACACCGTGACCCACCTTTACCGCGACAATTTCAGCCGCTTGCTTGGGGATTGGTGCCGTGCGCACGGCGTGCTGTATATCGGCCACGTCATCGAGGATCAGGGCGCACATATGCACCTTGGCTACGGCAGCGGACACTTCTTCCGCGCCCTTGACGGCCAGGATATGGCGGGTATGGACATCGTGCTGCATCAGGATATCCCCGGCCTTGCCGATCATATGCACCGCGCCTCCATCACCGAGGGCGGACTTGCCGATCCCGCATTTTTCCGCTACACGCTCCCCAAGCTTGCCGCCTCTCACGCCCACATCGACCCCTTGAAAAAGGGACGTGCGATGTGCGAGATCTTCGGCGCCTTCGGCTGGGGCGCGGGGCTCCCCTTTATGCGCGGCCTTGCCGACGTGATGCTGTGCAGCGGCATCAACCACTTTGTACCTCACGCCTTTTCCGCTAAAAACGAGGACCCCGACTGCCCACCCCATTTTTACAACGGCGGCAAAAATATACAGTATCCCCTCTTTGACCGTATGATGGGCTATATGAGCCGCTGCGCGCATCTGCTGCACGGCGGCGTTCACCGCGCCGACGTGGCGGTCTATTACAACGCCGAGGGCGAATGGAACGGCTCTGCGCACAAGGTGTTCCACTCGCTTTGCAGAACGCTGACGCGCGGACTTGCCGATTTTGACATCATTCCCTTTGATACGCTGCTTGGCGCCACCGTCAGCGAAAAGCGGCTGTGCGTGAACGGCGAGAGCTTTGGCGCCCTGATCGTTTCCGGCAGCGAGGCACTGCCCTACGACCGCCTGTACCGCCTTGCGGAGCTTGCCCGCGCGGGGCTGCCCGTGATCTTTACCGACATTCTGCCCGGCCGCAGTGTGGAGGGACGTGACGTTTCTGATCTGCTCCCCTGCTTCGAGCTGCTACGCGAGGACGAGCTTGTTGCCGCCCTGCGTGACCGCGGACTTTGCCACGTTTGCGGCAAGGGACAGGGGCTGACGCATCTGCGCTTTTATCACGTTGTGCAGGAGGGCTGCGACGTTTACGCCTTTTCCAACGAGGACATCCGCCACGACGTGGATGCGATCCTCTCACTGCCCCAACGCGGCGAATGCCTTGTGTACGAGCCCTTTGACAACCGCCTGTACCGCTTGGAGGCTACGGACAAGGGGCTGCACCTAAAAATCGAAAAGGGCAACCTGTTGACGGTCATTTTTGATCAAAAAGCCCATAACGGTGTCGAGTTTTTCAAACACGAGGTCGAGCGCACCCCCCTTGATCTGCGCTTTGACATCTCGCTGCGCGACGAGGATGCAGCCGACTTTACGCCCTATGCCGAGGGCTCGCCGCTCCTGGATATTTCCGCCCCCGACCGACTGCCGCATTTCAGCGGTGAGATTCGCTACAAGACCCACTTTGAGGCAAAGGAGGGCTTTACCGTGCTGGATCTTGGTGAGGTGGGTGAAACTGCCGAGGCTTGGCTGAACGGTGAATACCTAGGCACGCGCATCAACGCTCCCTACAAATTCTCCTTGCAAAAGGCACTGCGCCAAGGGGAGAACGAGCTGACGGTGCTGGTGCGCAGCAACCTCGGCCACCGCCGCCGCGACAGTCTTTCCCGCTTTATCCAGCTTCCCCCCAGCGGCATCCAAGGCGACGTTGCGCTTTGCCGTTACGAAAGGCTTGACTGACAAAAAGGCCAAGTGACGTACGTCACTTGGCCTTTTTGTCAGTCAAGCCTTTCGTAACGGCAAAGCGCAACGTCGCCTTGGATGCCGCTG
>JAZQWJ010000053.1:0-50017 GCA_045632285.1 Eubacteriales bacterium
CCTTCGGTGCAGCTTGAAGTAGCAAGGCGATCATATCATAACGTTTGCAGAGCAAACCCATAACGGCGAGCGTAAGCGAACCTCATAACTTGTAACTGAAAATAGCTTTTGTGTCCACAAATGCAGTGCTTGTCAAGAAAATTGACAAGTCATAGGTGAACGCAAAAAAGGCTCCCTTGTGTAAAGGGAGCTGACGCCGAAGGCGGCTGAGGGATTGTTTTAACACAAATCTAACCTTTACAATCCCTCCGTCACGCTACCGCGTGCCACCTCCCTTTACACAAGGGAGGCTCTTTTCACCGCCCGATAGATAAACAAAGAGGACAGAGAATGTAAAACACTCTCTGTCCTTTTCCTGTCGGTTCGAGTATATTGCTCTACGGCAGACACCCCTTTGGGGTGCTTTTTTGCTAATCTGTACTGCGATTATTAGGTACCTGTCGGTATTCTGCGCCCCCCACAGGGCACTTCTCAAGTGATTTTTCTTTATAAGCGACCGATTTCGTCCACTTTTTCATCTTTTGTGCGCTATACTGTTGGAAAGGAGGTATAAATTTATGAACGCAAAACGTATGTTACTTATCATCTTGACCGTTCTTTGCAGCTTATCGCTGGCAGGATGTACACAGGATGCCGCATCGGCCAGTGAAAGCGCGGCCAAGGAGCAAGATTATCTGGAGCGTATCGCCCTGCTTGAAAGCACGTTGCAAAAGGAGCGTGAGGACCGCTTTCACGCAGAAAGCGAGTTAAGCGACAGGCTCTCTGCCCTTGGTCAACGATTGGAGCAGCTGGAGCGGCAGGAAGAAAGCGACGTCAATCAAACACCGGAGGGTGAGGAGCTGATCTTTTCTTATCGCGTGGAAAACGGAAAGGCGATCGTCACATCCTATGACGGAAGGGCCACACTGGTTACAGTGCCCGCCACCCTTGACGGATACCCTGTGATCGCCATTGGCGAGCGCGCCTTTGAAGGAAAGCCCGTGGCTGCGGTCGTATTGCCGGAGGGCTTGCAGATGATCGGCTGGTTTGCCTTTTACGGATGCGATAAACTGCACGACGTAACGATCCCTGCCTCTGTCAATTCTATTGGCTATGCAGTATTTGATGGCTGCACACACGTTACGCTGATCTGCAAGGAGGGCAGCTACGCAGCAGAATACGCCGACAGCTACGGCCTGCCGCGAGTTTCAAATTAACCAAGGAGTGCGGTTGCAAAGCGACCGCACTCCTTGATTTTGGCGGCAAAATTTACTCTCTTACCGAAAAATTTGATAAAGGTCTACCCAAATGGGCAAAAATGTGGTATACTGTTATATATATTTGCAAAAAGGAGGTCGCATATGCAACGGTATACCCGCAATCAAGTTAAGGAAGCCACGCCGAAAACGCAGAAAAAGGCGGCATCCTTGCGCAAAGCGCGTTTGATACGCGCGGCCATTATGGTCTGTACGGTGCTTTTGCTGCTGATCCCCACTTACTTTGCCATTGGCAGCTATATCTACGTAAAAAATGCCCCCGACGATCAAACGCAGACCTATTACACCGCCCTGAGCATCGTGGGCCCCACGGGTACCTCGATCTCGCTTTCTCCCAACGAAAACGCCGACATTTTCCAATGCTTTTCCGATATGCTGAAGGATCCCAATCCCGTTTCGGCCGTCAAGCCCGGAAATGATGCGCGCTATGCCGTGACCTTTCATACAAACACGGGGCGCGAGGACTATGTTTTTCATTTTTCGCACGAGAATAACAGCGTCTATTTCACAAATGCCGGCGGCGCGATCTACCACGTGACCAACGACAGCGGTGATCTGTTTTTAAACAGTCCCCTTTCCTATGAGCTGTATCCACAAGCCGTGCTGCCAAGCCTGCAGGCCGCAAGCACCGATATCATCTTGCCCGCCGAGGTCGATTGGCATTATCGCACCCTTGACGGCGACTTTTTGCAGCTGATCAACGCGAGCACCGAGGCCGAGATCAAAACCTATGGCATTGCTGACAACTTTGTTTCGTTTATGCTGAAAAACATGCAGTCCTCTATGCCCTTTGTCCCGGACGACTGCCATTTGACGATCACCAGAGAAGGATCTGAGATCTTTAGCGCTCCTATTGACGCAAAAGACCTCTCTAAGCCGCTTTCTCTGCCCACCTTGACCGGCAACGAGCTATTTACCATCCGTGCCGAGTACTATCAAAAATCCGACGCCTCTTATTACGGCAGCTTGGTGTATTGCTTTACGATGTCCTCTACCGAGCCCGCTGTGTTTGACATTATCAATCGTCATACAGTAACCGAGGGCGGTTTTTATCTGTTTGCTGCACAAAATGCAGACAGAATGGATCAGCTGCTCTTCTCTACCGGACTTGACGGTGCAGAAACGGTATTGGACCCCGTGGTATTCCGTCGCGGCAGCACGGTCTATGCCATTATCCCCGCCGAAAGCGTGCGAGAGCACGGCTCTCTGATCGTAAAATACGGCTCGAAAAAAGAGACCTTTACACTGAGCCAGACTCCACGCCTACCCTTTGACGCCTCGGCGCTTGTTTCTTTTTCGGCTGAAGCACCGCGCCTTTTGATCGACCTGAAGGGGGCATCCCCCGACAGCGCCGATACAGACAAGACCTTTACGCCGCAGGGCAGCTTTTCTTCTCCCGGCGGCATATTGGCGGTTCCCTTTGGTGCCACCCATACCGTGGGTGAGCAGACCACCGCGCTCCCCTTTGAGTTATACATCTCCATTGGTGACGTTGCCGCCCTTTCCCTTGGTCGCGTAAAGGAGATCGGCACTCACGCAGTTCTTGGGCAATACGTGATCATTGACCACGGATGCGGTATATACTCTTGGTATTGCGGTCTGTCACAGGTCTATCTTGCGGTGGGCGATATCGTTGCCGCAGGAGACCGCCTGGGCAAGGCGGGCAGTACGCTGAGCGCCAATGGCGAGCAGACTCTGCTGCTGATGACAACGGTTGGAAAAACTGCCATCGACCCGGCTTTTTTGCGTAACGATCCCCCTCGATTTGAAGGAAATTAAATCATATGGGCGGTGAATGCATTGCATTCGCCGCCCATATTTTTATCAAAGTTCTGTTACAACCATCGTCGAACAGGAAAAGGCAGGTACGGTGTATCGCAGAATGCCCCCCTCATAGGTAAAGGGCAGCTCCCTTCCCTCGGGTGCCAGATAGACCCGCTTGGGAGGCTGAACTGTAGCCACAGCGCAATCGGTCTGCGGTACAACAGGCAGATCCTCGATGACCTCCACGCCATTGCCGCGACACTTGGCTATGCCATAGACCAAATGATGTACAAGGCGCTCTCCCTGACGCATGAGGGAGGTGATACCGCACGAGGGCAGATCGGTGGTCAGCGTTTTGTCGGCTCCAAGCAGGCGATCCACGGTATCGACCACGATCTCGCGCAGATGAAGCGAGCCCTTCTCTGCATACTCACGGAAGATATCCCAACCAATATAGCCCACGTTTGACGTAACAACAACGCCTTCAGACAGCGCATTGCGATCATAGGGGGTGTGTCGATGACTGCAGAAATGTCTGAAGTCACGGTTGAAATAAGGATCGACACAGTGGGCGGTCACCTCGCCGGAAAAGCTTTCTTCAAGGGCGATCTTATACTGCTCGGAATACATCACGTAAGAGGTGATGCCGTTGGGCTCCATATCAAATGCGGGACGGAGATAGGTGGGGCAAAATTCGTTTTTGCCCAGCATTTTCACGCCGAAATCAAGGGCGAAATTCCCCTTTTCATCGGTTCCCGCAGTGCCTGAGAGCAAAATTTTGCCACCGTCAGCGAGGTATTGGTCGATCTTGACCTTCAGATCGGCTGTCAGCACCACGTCATCGGGTAGGATCAGCAGCTTATAGGCAGAAAAATCGCCGTCTTCATCAATGATATTGTAAAGATAGTGCCCCTCCAGCATGATGCGGTTGGCGCCCACCAGTGCATCGCCCTTATGGGTGAAGCAGCGCTCGGTGGTCAGCAATGCCACGTCAGCCACAGCCTCGGAGTCGATCAGCCAAGGCTCACGGGCCTCGACCTCGGCATAGGCCTTGCCGATCAAGCGATAGGTGGACAGATCCATTTCACCATCGGGATGAAGCTGATCACCGACCGAGCAACGTGCACCGCAGGCATTGGCGAGTGCGGCCTCATAGCGCAAAGCGTTAGGATGCTTGAAGCCACCAAATTCTCCCCAACTCTTGTGGAATTTTCCCGTCATACCCAGAAATTCCTTGCCATAGGTCCGGGCATATGCGGCCGTGAGCGGGAAATGATCGTAGCCCCAACCGCCGGTAGGCAGAGATTCCAACTCCAGGTGGCCGTTGTTGTGATCCACCACGTCGTGCCCCTGAAAAATGGCACCGCCGTCATTGTGGATGATGGGCAGGCCGGGAACGTATTTGTCTACCACGGCACGCATCCGCTCGGCATATTTGCGATAGACGCGGCGAGCATACTCGTAGGCATCGTTATCGTTTTGGGGATCCAGCCCTGCTTCCAGCATACCTTTCAGACAATATTGACAATAGCAACGGCCTGTGCCAACGATGTCAAGAAAGAGCCCGTCAAACCTTCCGCCGTAAAGGCGCATCACCTCATCCACCTCGGCCTCCAGCTGATCGAGATAAGGCGTACCGAAGCAAAGACGCTTGTAGGAGGCGTGCAAAAAGCTGCTGCGCCCGCCCTCCTTATCCGTGCGGATACACTCGGCGTGCTCCGCGGCGTACTTCTGATCAAGGCCCGCCGAAATATAGACCTCGGTGCGGATACCGGCCTCCTCGCAGGCCTCAAGCTGGGCACCAAGCAGATCAAAATCAAGGTTGGGGTGCTGTTTGTTCACCTTGGTGGGGTGATAGGCCCAGCCGTGATGGCACTTGGAAAAAACCGAAATCGAGTTGACGTGTCCCTCCTTCAGTGCGGCAATAAATTGCTGCTTTGAAAAACGGGAACCGATACCGCCGATGCACTCGGAGGTGTGGAAATCAAGGTGTACCTGACGATAAGGAAGCATGGCACTTCTCCTTTGCTTTATTGCCTTCAGTATAGCACAAAGCACCAAGAAAAACAAGAATTATCTTGACATAAAATAAGACGATATTGACTTTTAAACAAAGCAAAAAAGAGCCCGATCACCGTGGTGATCGGGCTCTTTTTGTGTTATTCAGCTACCGTTTCGGCAGCGCTTTTTTCAACGTGGACGTCGTGATAGCAGGTCATACCGGTACCGGCAGGAATCAGCTTACCGATGATCACGTTTTCCTTAAGGCCAAGCAGATTGTCTACCTTACCCTTGATAGCAGCCTCGGTCAGGACCTTGGTGGTCTCCTGGAAGGAAGCCGCGGACAGGAAGGACTCGGTCTGCAGAGAAGCCTTGGTAATACCAAGCAGCATACGGCCGGCGGTTGCCTCGCGGAGGTTCTCGCCTGCGGCGACACGCTCTCTGATGCTCTCGTTAACAGCCTCGAAGTCCAGAACATCCATAGTGGTGCCGATCAGCAGATCGCTATCACCGGGATCCTCGACCTGAACCTTACGGGTCATCTGACGGGCAATGATCTCGATGTGCTTATCGTTTACGCTAACGCCCTGAGAGCGGTATGCGTGCTGGATCTCCTCCAGAATATACTCATAGACCTTATTCAGGCCGCTGATACGCATAATATCCATAGGAGCCTTGCTACCCTCGGTCAGAACCTGACCGCGCTGGATCTTATCGCCCTCGCGGACAACGATCTTCATACCGTAAGGCACGGTATACTTGCTCATCTCGCCGGTAGCGTCGTCTACCACGCTGATCTCGTGCACCAGCACGTTTTCGCCATGGCCAACACTCATAACGGTACCGGTCTGCTCGCAAATGATAGCAGACTTCTTGGGAGGTCTTGCCTCGAACAGCTCTTCTACGCGGGGCAGACCCTGGGTAATATCGGCACCTGCAACACCACCGGAGTGGAAGGTACGCATCGTCAGCTGGGTACCGGGCTCACCGATAGACTGTGCAGCGATGATACCGACAGCCTCACCAACGCTGACCAGCTTGCCGGAGGCAAGGTCTGCGCCGTAGCAGTGCGCACAGATGCCCTGACGTGCATGGCACTTGAGCAGGGTGCGGATCTCAACCTCGGTAATACCTGCTTTTTCGATCTCCTTAGCAAGCTCCTCGGTGATCATGGTGTCGGCAGGCACGATCTCCTTGCCGGTGGTAGGATGCACCACGGGGCCAAAGGAGTAACGGCCGGTAATACGCTCGGACAGAGGCTCCATGGGAGAGGTGGGATCCTGGGGATTGGCGATCGCACGTACGATCTGTCCCTCTGCTGCATCACAGCATTCCTCGCGAACGATGACCTCCTGAGAAACGTCAACAAGACGTCTGGTCAGGTAGCCGGAGTCTGCGGTACGCAGTGCAGTATCCGACAGAGACTTACGAGAAGAACGGGAACCCATAAAGTACTCCAGGATCTTCATACCCTCGCGGAAGTTAGACTTGATCGGGATCTCCATGGTCTTACCGTTGGTTGCGAACATCGAACCGCGCATTGCGGCAAGCTGACGCATCTGCTTGATAGAACCACGGGCGCCGGAGTCTGCCATGATCTTGATAGGATTGAGATCGTGGAAGCATTCCATCATCTTGTCGGTAACCTCGTCGGTGGTAACCTTCCAGATCTTGATGATGTTGTCGTAGCGCTCCTCGTCGGTAAGAAGGCCGCGACGGAAGTGTGCATTGGTGTTATCAACCTTCTGCTGTGCTGCGTTGATGATAGAAGCCTTTTCCTTGGGTACGCTCATATCATACACAGAGATCGAGAAGGATGCGCGCGTAGAATACTTGTAGCCCATTTCCTTGATGGCATCCAGCATCTCGGCACATTCTGCAGGGCTATGATACTTGATGCAGTTATCAATGAGCATACCGAGGATCTTTTTCACGTTACCCTTCTTGGCCTTGAGGAGTGCGGTATCGATCTCCATTTTCAAAGCGTTTTCGGGCTTGCTTCTATCAATGAAGCCCAGATCCTGCGGGATATTCTGGTTAAAGATCAAACAGCCGAGAGAGGTCTCGACCATACCGGTAACGGTTTCGCCGTTGATCTCTTTGCTCAATCTGACCTTGATGGGCGCGTGGAGACCCAGCGCACCGTTGGTATAGGCCATAATAGCCTCGTTCATATCGCGGAAGCACATACCCTCGCCGGGCTCGCCGGGCTTTTCCATCAGCAGGTAGTAGGTACCCAAGATCATATCCTGAGAAGGCACTGCCACTGCACGGCCGTCAGCGGGCTTCAAGAGGTTGTTTGCAGAGAGCATCAGGAAGCGAGCCTCTGCCTGTGCCTCTGCGGAAAGGGGCACGTGTACAGGCATCTGGTCACCGTCGAAGTCGGCGTTAAATGCAGTACATACCAGAGGATGCAGCTTGATGGCACGACCCTCGACCAGCACGGGCTCGAACGCCTGAATGGACAGACGGTGCAGCGTAGGTGCACGGTTGAGCAGAACGGGATGCTCCTTGATCACGTTCTCCAGTGCGTCCCAGACCTCGGGATGCTGATAAGAGCGCTCGATCTTCTTTTGAGCCTCTTTAATATTGGTAGCCTTCATCATTTCGGTCAGGCGCGTGACAACAAAGGGCTTGAACAGCTCCAGAGCCATCTCGCGGGGCAGACCGCACTGATAAATTTTAAGATTGGGGCCGACAACGATAACCGAACGGCCGGAATAGTCAACACGCTTACCCAGCAGGTTCTGACGGAAACGACCCTGCTTACCGCGCAGCATCTCGGAAAGAGACTTGAGCTGACGGTTGGAGGGACCGGTCACGGGCTTGCCGCGGCGGCCGTTATCGATCAGCGCGTCCACAGCCTCCTGCAGCATACGCTTCTCGTTGCGTACCACGATCTCGGGCGTGTGGATCTCCATCAGCTTTTTCAAGCGGTTGTTACGTGCGATCACGCGACGGTACAGCTCGTTGAGGTCGGAGGAAGCAAAGCGTCCACCGTCAAGCTGCGTCATAGGACGGATATCGGGGGGCAGAACGGGCAGAACGTCCAATACCATCCAATCCAGGTGATTGCCGGACTTGCGGAAGGCCTCGACGACCTCCAGACGCTTGATGATACGGATCTTCTTTTGGCCGGAAGCCACCAGAAGCTCGCCCTTCAGCTGCTCGGAAAGAGCCTCGATATCAATGCCCTGCAACAGTTCCTTGATCGCCTCGGCACCCATGCCGACGCGGAACTCGTTGCCGTACATCTCACGATACTCTTCGTACGCCTTTTCGGTCAGAACGGTACCCTTTGCAAGGGGCGTGATGCCGGGATCCAGCACCACGTTCTCTGCAAAGTAGAGCACCTGCTCCAGCTGCTTGGGGGAGATATCCAAAACCAGTGCCATACGGGAAGGCACGGCCTTGAAATACCAAATGTGAGAAACCGAGCAAGCAAGGTCGATGTGACCCATACGCTCGCGACGCACCTTTTTGGTGGTGATCTCAACGCCGCACTTCTCGCACTTGTGTGCGCGATCGCGGGAGAGACTGCTTACGTGGGAATTCTTATACTTGCCGCACATACAAGCGCCATCCTTGGTCGGGCCAAAGATACGCTCGCAGAACAGGCCGCCCACCTCGGCCTTCAGGGTGCGGTAGTTGATGGTCTCGGGCTTGGTGACCTCGCCGTAAGACCACTCTCTGATCATATCCGGAGATGCCAGACCGATTTTAATCGAAGCGAATTCGTTATTTGCCATTGTCCTTAGTCTCCTCCTTATTCCATATCGTCATCAAAAGAATCTTCAAAATCGGGCACGATCACTTCGCCGTTCTCGTCCTCAATGGTCAGGTCCTGCAGATCGCCCTCGTCCAGCTCATTCTGGCCAAGCTCGGCCTCGATAGCGGCTACGTCGATGCGGTTGGCGAATGCCGAGGTGGCATCCTCCTCGTTGCAAAGCGTGGACATCTGGATCTCCTCGCCGTTCTTATCCAGAACGCGAACATCCAAAGCAAGAGCCTGCAGCTCCTTGACCAGAACCTTAAAGGATTCGGGTACACCGGGCGTAGGAATGTTCTGACCCTTGATGATCGCCTCATAAGCGCGGCGACGTCCGTTGATATCGTCGGACTTAACGGTCAGGATCTCCTGCAGGGTGTAAGCGGCACCGTATGCCTCCAGTGCCCAAACCTCCATCTCACCAAAGCGCTGGCCACCGAACTGGGCCTTACCGCCGAGAGGCTGCTGGGTAATGAGGGAGTAGGGACCGTTTGCACGAGCGTGGATCTTATCGTCTACCAAGTGATGCAGCTTGAGGTAGTACATGATACCCACGGTAACGGGGTTATCGAAGGGATCGCCGGTACGACCGTCGTACAAAGTGGTCTTACCGTCAAGCACCTTGACCTTGCCGGCTGCGATCAGCTCGGCCATTTTTTCTTTATCGGCACGGATCTCGTCATCAACGCGGACGTAATCCTTTTTGCCCTCGGCATCGATCTCTTCAAAGTAGAGCTCCTTGCCGTCTACATTCTCGCCCTGACGGATCTCGCGGGCCATGCCTGCCATACGCATGCACTCCAGAATGTCCTTTTCGTTTGCACCGTCAAACACGGGGGTCATGATCTTCCAGCCCAGCTTGCGAGCGGCAATACCCAGATGAACCTCCAGCACCTGACCAATGTTCATACGGGAAGGCACGCCCAGGGGGTTCAGCACGATATCCAAAGGAGTACCGTCGGGCAGGAAAGGCATATCCTCGGGGGGTAGGATGCGAGAAACGACACCCTTGTTACCGTGACGACCTGCCATCTTGTCGCCCACGGAGATCTTACGCTTTTGTGCGATATAAACACGAACCTGCTTGTTAACGCCTGCGGGCAGCTCGTCACCGTTTTCGTGAGAGAAGACCTTGACGTCGACAACGATACCGGACTCGCCGTGAGGCAGACGCATAGAGGTATCACGCACCTCTCTTGCCTTTTCGCCGAAGATGGCGCGCAGCAAGCGCTCCTCTGCAGTCAGCTCGGTCTCGCCCTTAGGCGTGATCTTACCGACCAGAATATCACCTGCACGAACCTCGGTACCCTTCTTGACGATACCCTCGGCGTTCAGATCCTTGAGTGCGTCCTCGCCAACGTTGGGGATCTCACGGGTGATCTCCTCCGGGCCCAGCTTGGTGTCGCGGGCATCGTGGGTGTATTCCTCGATGTGGAGAGAGGTGTAAACGTCGTCGCGGACCAGACGCTCGTTGAGCAGAACTGCGTCCTCGTAGTTGTAGCCCTCCCAGGTCATAAAGCCGATCAAAGCGTTCTTACCGAGGGAGATCTCGCCGTTGGCGGTAGCGGGACCGTCAGCAATAACGCGGCCTTCCTCGACCAGGTCGCCCTTGGAAACAACGGGACGCTGGTTGAAGCAGGTGCCCTGGTTGGTGCGCTTGAACTTGATGAGGTTGTAGACGTCGCGCTCGCCGTTATCCATGACGATCTCGATCTTGTCGGCATCTACGTAGTCAACGATACCCGCACGCTTTGCAGTGATCACAACGCCGGAGTCAACTGCGGCCTTGTACTCCATACCGGTACCGACGATGGGAGAATCCGTCACCATCAACGGCACAGCCTGCTTCTGCATGTTAGAGCCCATCAGTGCACGGGAGTTATCGTCGTTTTCAAGGAAGGGGATCATTGCGGTTGCAACCGATACCACCATCTTAGGAGAAACGTCCATATAGTCGACCTTAGAGGCCTCGACCTCGCGGATCTCGTTTTTGTCGCGTACGTTAACGATGGTGTTGACGAAGCTACCGTCATCTGCAAGAGGCTCGTTCGCCTGTGCGATGATGTAACGGTCCTCGACGTCAGCGGTCATATACTCGACCTCGTCGGTCACGATATGCTTGACGTTGCCCTTTCCGTCGTCGATATGCTCGACCTTGCGGTAGGGAGCCTCGATAAAGCCATAGTCGCTGATGCGTGCATAAGTGGTCAGATAGGAGATCAGACCGATGTTAGGACCTTCGGGCGTCTCGATAGGACACATACGGCCGTAGTGGGTGTAGTGTACGTCACGAACGTCAAAGGAGGCGCGATCACGGGAAAGACCGCCGGGACCAAGAGCGGACAGACGGCGCTTGTGAGTCAGCTCGGCCAGAGGGTTGTTCTGGTCCATGAACTGAGACAGCTGAGAGGAGCCGAAGAATTCACGAATGCCGGTGGCAACGGGACGGGTGTTGATCAGCATCTGAGGAGAAAGCTTTTCAACATCCTGAGTGGCCATACGGTCGGTAATGGTCTTATTCATACGGGTAAAGCCGATGCGGAGCTGGTTCTGGAGCTGCTCGCCTACCGAACGGATGCGGCGGTTGCCCAGGTGGTCAATATCGTCATACTGACCGATACCCTCGTCGTGCATCAGACAAAGCATATAGTTGATGGACGCAAAAATGTCGTCCTTCGTGATGTGCTTGGGGGCAAGCTCGGCAGCGCGGTTACGCACCAGAGTCTTGAGGGTATCCTCGTCGCCCTCGGCTGCCTCGATGATCTCAAGCAGCACGGGGATGCTGACCTTCTCGTTGATACCGCAATCCTTAAGGTCATGTCCAAGCAGGCAAGCGGGATCAATGGTGTTGTTGGAGAAGACCTTGACGCGATCACCGTTATCCAGCTCGATCATGACCTCGTTGATGCCGGCGTTCTCGATGGCAAGTGCATCCTCGTGAGAAAGCACGGCGCCTGCCTCAAAGATCACCTCACCGGTCAGAGGGCTGACAGCGGGCTCGGCCAGCTTGCGACCTGCGATACGGCCGCCAAGTGCCACCTTTTTGTCGAACTTATAGCGGCCGACAGGGGCGATGTCATAGCGACGACGGTCGAAGAAGTAGTCGGAGAGCAGCTTTTGAGCAGCATCCACCACGGCAGGCTCGCCGGGACGGAGCTTTTTGTAGATCTCCTTGAGAGCCTCTTGACCCACAGAGGTGCGGTTACGCTCTGCGATCTCTTCAGACTCGTCCTTTTCAAAGGTGACGCGCAGGCGCTCCTCTTCGCCAAAGATAGCGCAGACATCCTCGCGGGTCTCGATCTCGGGGCGCTCGCCCAAAGCACCGAGAGCGCGAATCAGCATTGTGATCGGCACCTTGCGGTTTTTGTCGATACGGACGTAGATCACGCCGTAGTTATCAGTCTCATACTCAAGCCAAGCACCGCGGTAAGGGATGATCTGCGCGGAATAGTTACGCTTGCCCATCTTGTCGATCTCGGATGCGTAGTACATACCGGGAGAACGAATGATCTGAGAAACGATCACGCGCTCGGCACCGTTGATCACAAAGGTACCGGTTTCGGTCATGAGCGGGATCTCGCCCATGAAGACGTCGGAATTCTGCACTTCACCGGTCTGCTTGTTGGTAAGACGGACCTTGACGCGCAGAGGTGCGGCGTAGTTGACGTCGCGCTCCTTACACTCCTCTACGGTGTACTTAGGCTTTTGATCGATCGAGTAGGACAAAAACTCGATAGACAGGTTGCCCGAGAAGTCGGTGATCGGCGATACGTCGCGCAGAACCTCACCGAGACCCTCCTCCAAGAACCACTTGAAGGACTTGGTCTGAACCTCGACGAGATTGGGGAGATCCAGCGTGTAACGCGATTTGGAAAAACTCATTCTCTTGTTCTGTCCGAGTTTTTGCTCTTTGACGTTGACCATGAATTTTATCACTCCATTCCATGATGTGCCCTGCCGCCCGTCGACGCCAGGACCGGGGGTGCGACCGCTATTATTTATATAAAATAATTTCGGTACAAAGTTTTGCAAACTACTCTAAAAAATGGCATAGATTGCAATTATAATGCAGTTTAATATTATAGCAAAGCTTGTTCGGTTTGTCAACCCCTTTTTTCCACTTTTTTCAATATTTTTTTGAAAACCGAAAATTTTTTTGATTTTTTTTGAAAAAAGGCTTGCATTTTGCGAAAAGATGTGGTAAAATACTTTGCTGTATGGATCATTCGGCGGGGCACCCTCTCAGGCACCGTCGTGCAAACCAAAAATTTTAAAAGGAGGGTATGTGATTATGCCGAATATCAAGAGTGCAAAGAAGCGCGTTAAGGTTACCGCTGCCAAGACTCTGCAGAACAAAATGTTCCGCACGCAGCTGAAGACCGAGATGAAGAAGTACGAGGCTGCCGTTGCCGCCGGCGACGTTGCTCTCGCACAGGAGACCTACAAGGCCGCTGTCAAGAAGATCGACATGGCTGTTTCCCGCAACATCATCCACAAGAACGCTGCCGCTCGCAAGAAGAGCCAGTTCACCAAGAAGCTGAACGCAATGGGTTGATCCCCTTGCATAAAAAATGCCGAACACCTTTAACCCGGGGTGTTCGGCAATTTTTATTTTCAAAAGGACTGTGGTGCCTACAGCATTTCCCAAGCCGCATGCGGTTGACAAGCCCCTGCCCTCTGTGTTATAATGGCATAGAGGTGATATCATGTACTGTCGCAATATAACCGAGCTGGTGGGAGGCACTCCGCTTTTTGAACCGACTCGCTTTAACAAAGAACAAAATCCGGATGCCAAGCTGCTGCTAAAGCTTGAATACCTGAATCCGGCGGGCTCTGCCAAGGACCGTGTAGCCTTGGCCATGATCCTGGATGCCGAGGCCAAGGGACTTTTGAAGGAGGGCTCTACCATCATTGAGCCAACCAGCGGCAACACCGGCATCGGCCTTGCCGCCATCGGTGTCCCCCGCGGCTATCGTGTGATCCTGACTATGCCCGACACCATGAGCGCCGAGCGTCGCACGCTGCTGGCAGCCTACGGTGCCGAGATCATACTGACCCCCGGTGCCGAGGGAATGAAGGGCTCGATCGCCAAGGCAGAGGAGCTTGCCGCATCCATCCCCAACAGTTTTATTCCCGCGCAATTTGAAAATCCCGCCAACCCCGCCGCTCATGCAGCCACCACAGGCCCCGAGATCCTGGCGGATGCCAACGGCCACGTTGATATTCTTGTGGCAGGCGTTGGCACCGGCGGCACGCTGACGGGCACTGCGCGCTATCTGCGCCGCCACTTGCCCGATCTGAAGGTGATCGCCGTTGAGCCGGCCGCCTCTCCCCTGCTCTCCACGGGTCGGGCAGCCCCCCACGGTCTGCAAGGCATTGGTGCCAACTTTGTACCGGAGAATTTAGACCGCACGCTGATCGACGAGGTGATGCACGTCACAGAGGAGCAGGCCTATACGGCAGCGCGTCTGCTGGCACAGCGCGAGGGCCTTTTGGTGGGTATCTCCTCCGGTGCAGCACTGCACGCCGCCTCTGAGCTGGCCAAGCGCCCCGGCAATCGGGGCAAGGTGATCGCCGTGATCCTGCCCGATACAGGCGACCGCTATCTTTCCACCCCGCTGTTTAAGGAGTAAGCCATGTATCAAAATGACCGCGACCCGTATCATCGCAACGATCCCTATATGCCCCCCATCGATCAGCAAGGCTTTTTTGCCGAGGAGCACGGCCTTAAAAAGGCACGCGAGGCACAGACACTTGGTTTGATCTCTTTGAGCGGCCTGTGCACGGTCCTGATCCTGGCGATCGTCTTCGGCATTTTGGCTATAAACGCCGCCAAGGCCTCGCAACAGCGGATGGGCTGTGAGGTGCGGGAGGCCAAAAACGGCCGTATATTCGGTTCGATCGGCCTTGTGGGTGGCATCATTTCTTTTGCATTTTCTTTTGTTATGATCCTTTTGCTGATGCTGTAAATGCAAAGGCCTTGGGCGGTTTCGCCCAAGTCCTTTTTTAATTTTGCTGCTCCTTGGGGCGCCAAAGTGCCTTGATGATCATAACGAGCAATGGGCCAATGAATACACCCGCCACGCCAAACAGCTTCCACCCCGCATAAAAGGAAACCAGCATCAGGATGGGATGCAAGCCAAGGCTCTTGCCCACAAGACGCGGCTCGGCAATCTGCCGCACCACGGTGATGACGCCGTAAAGCAGCAAAAGCCCCACGCCTAGCGCAGTATTGCCCGAGATCAACGAGATCGCGGCATAAGGGACCAGCACCACACCAACGCCAAGAACAGGAAGCGCATCCAACACGGCGGTGACCAAAGCCAGCAAAAAGGCATAGCGCACGTCCAATATCAAAAAGCCCAACAGCAGTTCTCCCGCTGTCAACAGGAACAGCAGCAGATACGCCCGCAGATAGCGGCGCACTGCAGCCCCTACGCGCAGCCGCCAATCTCCACACCGCATCTTGGGAGGCAGCAATCGGTTGATCGCGTTGCCGACTGTCCCGTGATCTACGGCAAAATAAAAGCAAGAGATCACTGTAATCGGTAAAAACAGCAGCACCGAGGGCAAAGCTCTCACCGCGGCCACTGCAAGCTCGGTGATCCTTTGAGAAAGCCTTGCAAGACCGTTGCGCATCTGCTCCTTAAAAAAGGCCTCGGCATCCTCGCCAAGCAAGGTCGCGCCTTGCCGAAGCCCCGGAATGCGCTCTCGTATCCCCTGTAAAGAACGCACCAATGAAGCAATGCGCCCCTGCGGGTCTTCGCTATCCTTGACCAAAAACGACAAAAGGCCGCGCAGCTCCGAAATCAGTCGGCTGCACAGCAGATATCCCAGCGCGCCAAACAAAAGCAGAGCAAGGGCAGTTACGGCAACGGCCGCGACTCGCTCTTTGCAACCGCACGCAACAAGGCGCACCACCAGCGGGCGCGTTATCAGCGACAGCGCAAAGGCGATCAGAAACGGGAGCAGGATCGCTACGGCATAGCGCCCCAACAAATATACGGCCGTTGCCGCCCCCAACAGCGTGACCGTAATGGCGGCACTCTGTCTCCAATCGATTTTTTGCACGCCATCACCCCCTTTGCCAAATATTATGTGCCGCTGTAACGGTAACATACGAATTTACGCTTTTTTCATTGACTTTTTGCCCTTGATAGGCTATAATAAGCAAGAAACTTGAATTTTGGAGGATATATGAAACGCTTTTTGATCCTGCTGGCAGCGCTGTTGCTCTGCTTGCCCGTTACCGCCTGCAGCAACGAGCCCGAGCCCCCTGCTGTGACCTATCCCGTTGACCCCGCCACCTCTTATACCGTTTCTCTGCCCCGTGCCGAGGCGCGCACGCAATACGTACAATTTACCATGGAAGGCGGTGCCACCTTTGTGGTAGAGCTTTACGCCGACAAGGCCCCCATTACGGTCGAAAATTTTCAAACGCTTGTAGAAAGCGGCTTTTACAATGGGCTGACCTTCCATCGCATCTACAAGAATTTTATGATCCAGGGCGGTGACCCCGCAGGTAACGGCACCGGTGGCTCGCCCAACAAGATCCTTGGTGAGTTCAACTATAACCCTTCTTTTACCGGTATCAACGATCTGTCTCACACCCGTGGCGTGATCTCGATGGCCCGCCGCGGTGACAGCTATAACTCAGCCAGCAGCCAGTTCTTTATCATGCATGCAAACAACCCCGGTCTGGACGGTCAGTACGCCGCCTTTGGCCGTGTGGTGGCAGGCATGGATACGGTCGACACCATTGCCAACGTCAAGGTGGATTGGGATGCGAGCGGACGCGAAAAGACTGACCCCGTGGAAAAGATCACCATCGAAAGCGCCTATTTCGTCAATTACGGTGCATAACGCCAAAACGCGCAGAGCATGCCAGAAGGCACGCTCTGCGCGTTTTTTATGCCTTGTTCATCCTCTTGCGATATTGCAGGGGAGAAACGCCGTATTTGGCTTTGAAGCACACGTAAAAATAAGAGGCCGATCCAACGAACGCGGTCTCTGCGATCTCGGCAACGCTCATATCCGTGCTTTTCAGCAGGGCCTCGGCCGCGGACAGACGCTTGGCGTTCAGCACCTCGGAAAAGCTTTGACCGTAAGCCCGCTCGATGATGCGTGCCGTTTGCCGCGGACTGAGATACACGCCCTTTGCCACATCGGTCAGGGTGATCCTTTTGCGGATGTGATTGTTGATATATTTTTCAATGGCACCGATATGCGAGTGGGCTTGCTCAGCATCCGCGGCTTTGCGGGCGGGCAGCAGCATTGCGGTAATGCCGTTTAGGATCAGGGCAGTCAGCAGCTCGGCATCCCGCCGTGCAGCGGCGGTCACGTCCTCGCATTTTACAGCCAAGCGGCGAATGTAAAAATCCACGTCCTCTGCAAGCGGCAGCACGGTGATCCCCTGCCCCAAGCAAGCGCGAAGCAGCGCTCCGTCTCCGCTGCCCTCGTCAAAGGAAAACAGCAAACAATAGCATCCGTTTCCCCCGGGAGCCGAAAAATGTGCAAGCCCGGGAGGCAAAATGACCACCGAATGCACGTAGACCTGCTCCTCGCTTGCGGTAAACAGCCTTAGCTCTCCCTCGGTGACGAAAAATGCCTCGTAGGCAAAATGGGTATGCGTTGTCCTTATGCCCTCCTTGGGGGCGCTTTTTGGACGAGCGGGGCTTATCATCGGGCTTGAGCCGGGCCAATAGGTCTCAAATTTGATGCCGCCTGCCTCAAGCACGCGCGACGGACTTTTCATAATCATATCTTTCATACCCTTATATTAGCACACTTTTTTAAAAAAATCAAGTATTTTGCCAAAAAACTTTAATATTAAGACAACTTGTAAAAAATATGTCTTTTTTTCTGCTTGCGATGCCCTGTTTGACTTGCTATAATATAAAGGAAGAAAGCCCTAAAAAATGCCACAAATTAAGCAATAAAATGCAATTGACATCCTGCTTTATACCCAATAAAATATATATGGAAAGGAATTTATTATGGCAAACGTTTCGATCAACACACAAAAAAAGCACAAAATCTCTCCTTATTTATATATGCAATTTATGGAGCCGCTTGGCGTCGCCGACACCTCGGTGGATGCAGCGTGGAACTTTACCGAAAACGAGTGGTATCCCGCTGTGATCGATAAGGTGCGCGAGCTTGGCCCCACTATGGTACGCTTTGGCGGCTGCTTTGCCTCTTATTACCACTGGAAAGAGGCCGTAGGCCCTTATGGACAGCGCGTACCTATGCTGAATCACGCCTGGAGCGGCATTTACCACAACCGCGTTGGCACCCACGAGCTGGTCGATTTTTGTCGCCGCGTAGGCGCAGAGCCCTTGATCGTGGCCAATATGGAGTCCGAGGGTCTGAAATTCTGGCAGCAGCCCAAAAACGACACGCTGCGTATGGGCACCGCAGAGGAAGCCGCCGAGTGGGTGGATTACTGCAATAACCCAAGCAACGCACAGCGCATTGCCAACGGTGCGATCACACCCTTTGGCGTAAAATATTGGCAAATCGGTAACGAGACCTCGTACCGTACGCTGGGCTGTAACAGCAACGAAAAGCACTATGGCTTTACCGCAGACAAGTGTCTGGAGACCAGCCGCCGCTTTGGCGCGGCTATGAAAAAGGCCGATCCCACCATCACACTGATCGGTTGGGGCGACAGTAAGGGTGCCCACGACGGCGCCGAATGGTGCCGTACGATGTGCAAGGCCGACGAGCTGGACCTGATCGCCTTTCACCATCATTTTGGCTCCGGATTGCCCGATTCTCCGCTGACGGGCACCAAATACCGTGAGGACACTGCGCTGACGTGGGAGCATTTGATGAACGCCCACAAATCGCTTGACAAGCATATCAATATGCTGCGCGCCGAGCTTGGCGCGGGCAAGCGCCTGGCCATGACCGAGGGACACTTTGCCCTGCCCGGTCGCAACCGCAACGAGGTGCTTTCCTCTTGGGGGGCAGGTGTGGCCTATGCGCGTTGTCTCAATACCATTATGCGCCACAGCGACGTGTTGGATATTGCCACCATGGCCGACTTTTTTGGCAACGTATGGCAGGTCAACGCCGTGATGATCCCCACGCCCATCCGCTCGGGCAAGCCCTATCTCCAGCCTGTTGGCGCGGTGATGAGCCTATTTTCGCACCATCAGGGCGAATACGCCTTGGATATCAGCACCGAAGAAGGCTTGGATGCCGTGGCATCCCGCACAGGAGACACAGTCTATCTCCACGTTGCCAACACGGATATGAACACCGACCGCGAGCTACAGCTTGATCTTGGCGGCATTGAAGCGGAGAGCGCCACCGTCTATTATATCGCAGAGCATCCTGCCACCGAGATCACCCCGGTCAACACCGACGTTTTTGCCGTAAAAACCATGAGTGTAGAGGGCAACTGCTTTACCCTGCCCCGCGCAGCGGTAGCGGCCGTTGAAATCAAATTAAAAAAGGAAAGCAAAGCATGAAAAAAATTGCGATCGTTTATGGTGCACTTGACACGCCCTTGCAGAAAAAGGCGGTCTCGCTGCTTGGAGAGCTACTGCTGGACTATACCTTTGAGCGCACCGTTTGCGTGCCCTGCGGTGAGGAGCATCGGTTTGCCGAGTATCAGCTGATCTACGTTGGCACCAAGGCCAACAACGCCTATATTGCGGCCAATTCCAAGGATGCCCCCATTGCCCCCGAGGGCTATGCCATCCGTGTGGAAAACGGCGTTGCGATGATCGAGGGCGCTGACGATGCGGGGACCGTATACGGTTGCATGGATTTTTACAACAAATATCTGACTGCTCTGGAGTTTCCGCACGATGGGCTGCGCTATCGCGTTGACCCCTTTCGCAAAACACTACCCGATTTTCACCGCACCTCTGCACCGGGCGTAAAATACCGCGGCATTTGGACATGGGGACACGTGATCTACGACTGGCGCGGCTTTCTTGACAATATGGTCAAGCTGAAAATGAACACCGTGGTGATCTGGAACGACTTTGCGCCGATCAACGGCCGCGAGATCGTTGCATACGCCCACGACTGCGGCATCCGCGTGATCTGGGGCTTTCCTTGGCTGTGGGACGTGAACTGCGCCGCCATTGACGTAAAAAACGCCATGGCTGCTCTGGACGACATTTTGCGGGTCTATGAAAAGCAGTATCTGCCCCTTGGCGGCGATGGCATTTATTTTCAATCCTTTACCGAGCTTGACCGCGAGGACATTGGCGGCGTGCTGATTGCCGAGGCGGTAACCGATTTTGTAAATGCAGGTGCAAAGAAATTCCTTGACAAATATCCCAATCTGGAGCTGCAGTTCGGTCTACACGCCAACTCGGTCAAAAACAAACTGGAATATATCCAAAACGTTGACCCCCGCGTGCGCATCGTATGGGAAAACTGCGGCTCGTTCCCCTACTCCTATATTCCCAATGACGTCAAGGACTTTGACAAGACGCAGGACTTTGTGTGCAAAATCGCCGCGTTGCGCGGAGAGAATGACCGCTTTGGCCTTGTGACCAAGGGCCTTGTCAAGCTGGATTGGCTTTCCTTTACCCATTTGGAGGGGCCCGTGGAGATCGGCATTTCCTCCAAGTGGATGCAACAAAACCGCATTGAAAACAAAAATCGCATCTGGCGCTATATCCAAAGCTATTGGCTGACAAGCGCCCCCTATGCCCACGAGGCAGTGCGCACCTTTGCAAACGCCAAGCGGGGCGATCTATATTGCACAGCACTGGTAGAGGACGGTATGTTTGAGCGCAATATCATGTACCCCGTGGCGCTTTATGCCGAGATGCTTTGGGAGCCGGACGGCAACACCACCGATCTGATGAACGAGGTGGGTCTGCGCGGCTACGTGAGCTTTGCATAAGATAAAAAAAGGAAGAACAGCAACGCTGTTCTTCCTTTTTTTATCTTGCCTTTGGCCGACCTTGGGCTTTTCTCCGCCGGCAGATCCTTGGCCGTCGCCTCGTCCAAGGCGTAAACGCCCTTGGCCCACGTCGGCATATCGTCAACCGTATCATTCGCCCGCAGCAGCTCCATCTCCTCCTTGGAGATGCTCACCGTCTCACCAGTAACCTTGCGGCTCTGTTTTACCCTGCTGCTCGGTTCTGCATCAAGTTGGGCATACAATTCGCGCAGTCTTTTGATCAGTCTATCGGCTTCTTCGAGGTCAACTCGATAATCATATCCGCCACTCTCTTGATTTCCTGTGCGGTTGCGCCCCTGTTCTCCTTCATAAAGATCATCAGCGCCCACCTTTCTTCCTCGGTTTTCAACATCCGAAAGATAGTTTCTCTCTCCTTCGGGGTCATCGGGAACAGTTTGAGCCCACGAATCAAAAGCTCCTGCATTTTGGTCAACGGTGTCGAAAAAGTAGCCTCGCTCTCCTCCCACTCCTCGATCCCCATTGCCGTCAAGAAATCCTCCTTGCTGATGTTGGGATTTTCCTTGATCAGTTGATAGCTTTTCCTGTAATTCTCGTTCGTGACCGCTTGCCCTATATTGATCGGATGCACGTCCAACTTTTTCAGATATTGCATCACTAACGATCCCTTTTGATACTGCTCTGTCATTTATGTCTCTCCTCACCTGTTGGCGTACGTTCGCATCGTCAATGACGAGGATCTCCTTTACACCAAACGAAATTTTGCCTTTATCCTTTCCCGAATCAACAACGTATACGGTATCCCCGATCTCAACTGCGACATCGTTTGCGATACTATCTCCCACGCCTCTATACAACTCATAAAGTTGGTTTCGAATAGCATTCACGGTGTCTTTTCCCAGTTTGTCATAGGATATGTACCGTTGCCGTTTGAGCGAGGATTTCACCTCACCACCATTATACCTCGCCTCGCCGCTTTCGTCAACGCCCTCGCCCCCATTTTTCTCGCTAACCTGCACATTTTTTTCATTCATGCGCGTTAGCTCGTCGTGGGCGTAGCCGACACCTGCCTTTTCAAGGGCCTTGCGGAACAGCTCCTCGGTGCGGCGCAGCTGCTTTACAGCTTCGGGATCCTTGCTCACCTTCAGATTTTCGCGCTTGGCGCTTGCCGCCCCCGCGGAAGGCACCGAGCGGGCCGCGGGGCGGCGTGGTCGTGTGGCGGAAGTGGGGCGGCGGCGAAGGCGTTACACGATCATTTCGCCGCGCAAAAAGGCGATGATCTTTTTTTCCTCTCTTGACACCTTGACCTGCGAAAGGCCCAACGCATCGGCAGTTTGCTGCTGAGTGCGGTCACGATAATAGCGCAGCAGCAAGATCTTGCGCCACAAAGGCGGCATACGGCCAATGGCCTCTCGCAAAGCAATTCTATCGTTTAAAATAGCGGGCTCGTTGGCGCTTTCATCATCGGTAATCCGCGCGGCAAGCTCTCCCTTTTCCTCTTCAAAGGCACATTCGGAGAGCGACGCGATCGGGTTGAGTGTAGCTAGCGCCACGGCCGCCTCCTCTTTGGTTGTGCCACACAATACGGCAAGCTCCTCTACCGTGGCCTCCCGTCCTTCTCTCTCTGCTATATCGCGCCTGCTTTTGACCAACTCGGCCGCCAGTTTTTTATAGGTGCGACTAACGCGGATCATACCGTCATCACGCAAATGGCGTCGGATCTCCCCCACGATCAACGGCACCGCAAATGTTGAAAAGGCTGTGCCGCGTGAAAGATCAAAGGTGCGGATAGCACGCAGCATCCCCATAGTACCGATCTGCATCAGATCCTCATACTCGCACCCACGGTCGCGAAAATGCTGCGCCGCATTGCGCACCAATCCCATATTTTCAGAAAGCAGGGTCTCGGTTGCGGCCATCGCATCCGCTTCACCGCCTGATTGTGCCTGCTTTAAAAGCTGATAATGCCGCGCCTGTCGGGTGTTTTCCTCCACCGCTTTACTCCTCTCGGCCAAGCCCGATACGCTTGGTCATCACCACCAGCGTGCCCTCCCCCTTGCGGGAATATACCGAAAGCTTGTCCATAAAATTTTCCATAACCGTAAAGCCCATGCCGCTCCGCTCTCCCGCCGCATCGGTGGTATACAGCGGCTCGCGTGCGCGCCGCACGTCCTCGATGCCGCAGCCCTTATCCCGCACGGCCACACGCAAAACGCCGCCACGCAACAGCGAAACGGTTATGTACACGGTGCCTACTTTGTTTTTATATGCGTGTACGATGCAATTGGTCACCGCCTCTGAAACGGCGCATTTAACGTCGGCCAGCTCGGTAACAGAGGGATTTGCCTGCGCACAAAAGGCCGCAACTGCCGCCCGCGCGATCCCCTCGTTGACAGAGTACGAGGGTAAACAAAGCTGCATACGGTTTTCCTCTTTTCTTTTACGTTGTCTCATAGCCTTTCTCCTTTCAGCCCCGTGATCTCAAAAAAGCGCTCCATACCCGCAAGGCGCAGGATCTTGATCACCCGCGCGTTGGCATTGGAAACCACCATTGTACCGCCGATGCTTTGCACCAAGCGATATCGCCCCATTAAAAGGCCGAGGCCGGCACTATCCATAAACTCTATGCGAGACAGATCCAAAACAAACCGTAAGGGTTGCTTTTGCAGGATCAGCTCGTCCAGCTCCTGTCGCAAATTCACGGCACTGTGATGGTCGATCTCGCCGTAAAGGCTGACGCAAAGCAAGCGGTCCCGTGCCTTGACCTCATAGCCGTAATCGCTGTAAATCATAGCTTTCACTTCCTTTTTTTCTTGCATTATAGCACGGCAAAGCGCAAAAAAAGGTCGCAATGCGTCAGGCATTGCGACCTTTTTTATTTAGGCTTGCGATATACCGCAATATCTATTTCTGCGCCGACCGTCAGTCGTTGGAGTGCTGCAAGCCGCCCCCTTCCCTCGGCTGAGGTACGGTAATAGTAGGGGGTCATAGCAAACAGGCTTTCCAGCGCGGTGCTGTCAAGCTCCATTGAGAATGCAAGGCGCTCTTGGGAAAGCAGCTCCATTGCTGTTGGGGCATCGGCACGGGGTTGATTTTGATAGGGGGTATCGTACAGCACGCGCTTTAAGTCAAGGAGGTGATCGGGACCGGCTCCTGCCAGCACCAGAATGCCCCCCGGCTTTAGCACGCGCAAAAACTCAGCCTCGCACACAGGGGCAAACAAGCTGACTACCGCATCGACCGAGGCATCTGCCACCGGAAGCGTAAAGATGCCCGCCACAGCAAACAGTGCTTTGGCCGCTCTCCCCTCCGGATCCTTGGCGGCGTGACGCACACCGTTTTTGGAAAGGTCAACGCCCAGCACGTGAAGCCCGTTCGCGGCCATTTTACAGGAATAATACCCCTCGCCACAGCCTGCATCGATCACGGTTCCGCCGGGAACGTGGGTGCTGAGAATGCCGCAGATGCGGTTAGCAAAGGGGGCATAATGCCCCGCCGAAAGAAACGCGGTGCGGGCGCGGATCAAGCTTGCGTCATCGCCGCCGCCCGCAGCGGCAGAGGGCGCCAGATTGACGTACCCCTCCTTGGCAAGATCAAAGCAATGACGGCGTGCGCCATTGCAAAAAAGCGATCTGTTTTCTTGTTGCATCGCGCTGCCGCAAACAGGGCAGCGCAAGCTTTCGCTCCACCACATATCAAGGGCCTCCTGTGGACGTTGTTTTTCTTATTGTAGCACAAAACGGCAAAAAATGCAAGGTCGGGCAACACGAAAAAAGAGCGTGCCAAGCACGCTCTTTTTTCTATTTTTCTTACTGTGCGTTCTTTCTTGCCTCGAAGCAAGCGCTGCAGTATACAGGTCTGTCGCTGGAGGGCTGGAAGGTGACCTTAGCCTCACCGCCGCACTCTGCGCAGGTGGTGATAAAGTACTCTCTGGGGGCTCTGCCGGCGTTCTTCTTAGCATCGCGGCATGCCTTGCAGCTCTTGGGCTTGTTCATAAAGCCCTTTTCCTTGTAGAACTGCTGCTCGCCTGCGGTGAATACGAACTCGTTGCCGCATTCCTTGCATACCAGGGTCTCGTCCTCAAAGACTTCGGGGGTCATGGTTACTTCTTCGTTCATTGTGTTTTACCTCGCTTTGTTGATGGTTGTTTTTGCCCTTAGACGGATTTCGACCGACACCTTTGAGAGAAACTTCAACGCTCTGGTTAAGCTACCGGGGCATATATAAAATCCTATTGACCGCTTATCCAAGCGCCTCGCGGAGCTTTTGACGGATGCGATAAACAGCATTTTCGATGGAACGGGGCTCCCTTCCAAGACGCGCGCCGATCTCCTTGGCAGAAAAGCCTGCCGTATACAAGGCCCAAACGCGGTTTTCAAGGGGAGAAAGCAATGCGCGGATGCGGGAACGCAGAAGCTGGAGGTCCTCCTCTTCTCTAACGCGGCCGGCGGGGTCGCCGTCCTCTCCGTTTATCCCAACAAACACCTCGTCTGCCACGGGCACCTCTACGGTGCGGCGGCGGATGGCGCGCAATTGCGTGGAAAGCGCGTTGGCAATACAGATCTTGGCAAAAAGGCCAAAGCTGACCTCGGTCTGTTCAAGATCAAAGCTGAACGATGCACGGTAAAGCGCAAGCCACGCCACCTGACGCAGATCCTCGCGGTCGAAATCACCCAACGTCTCGCCATGGCGGGCAACCTCTGCCTGCACCAGCGGCGCATATAGCGCCAGCAGCTCGTTAAAAGCCGCTTGATCGCCACCGCGGATACGAAGGACAAGATCTTTTACCACGATTTCTTTTTCGTCTGCTTTCATATTACCTCGCTTACAACCGCCAAAAACGCGATTGCACATTAATTATAACAATGTTTTTACAATTTGTCAATACAATTTTTTTCACTTTTTGCGATTTTTTTCGCTTTTTTTCACTATTTTTTGTTAAAAATACCAAACTTTTTCAAAAATCAAAAGCCCCAAGGTCGTTTAAGGCCTTGGGACTTTATTTTTGTGATGTTTGATATCAGTCAAACAAAAAATTCATATTGCCCGAAAGCAATGCGTGTACGCCGCGATAAATAACCTCGGGGCGATCGTAAAAATTCTCTTTTAAGCGGGCGGCGCGATTGACGCTGTCTACCACCAACGTGGTGGAAAAAATGACCTCTCCCTTTTCCCAAAGCGAGCAGACCAGATCATAGCGGCCATCCTCGCGGCGGGCGGTCTCGCACGTGGCCTTGATGCCGCGCTGCTTGAAATCCAGATAACGCAACGCTGCTGCCAAGCTTTTTTCCAAAATAGAAGAAAGGATGTCGCTGTGCAGCGTTTCGGCCACTACGCGCCCCTTTTCGGTGATGGCGTACGCGGGCTCGGCCTCGGTATCCTCGACCTGTTCAAGCAAGCCGTCATCCAGCATTTTGTGAAAAGCCTCGGCAAAATCCAGATACATAATATAATCGGTTTGCATAACAATATCGTTGATGGTAACAAAATCCAAGGGCCTTCCGACGTTTTGCATCAGATAAAGCACAAAGATCTTGACGTTATTCATTCCGCCGATCGCAGATCCCATTCCGTTTTCACCCTTCCAATCAGAAATATGCTTTATTTTATCATATTTTTTGTTTTTTTTCAATAGTTTATTTGCATTTTGAGAAAAAGTGTGCTATAATAGTAAAATCAACACGAAGAAAGGATATCCCTTTTATGGTAAACGTAGCTATTCTCGGCTTTGGCGTGGTCGGCAGCGGTGCTGCTGAGGTCCTTGCCAACAACAGCCGTGTGATCGAAAAAAACTTGGGCAAGGCCGTGGCCGTCAAGCGCATCCTTGACCTGCGCGAGTTCCCGGACAGCCCCTTTGGTCATCTTGTTACCCATGACTTTAACGATATTGTAAACGACCCCGAGATCTCGATCGTGGCCGAGATGATGGGCGGCTCTCACCCCGCCTATGACTTTACCAAGGCATGCCTTGAGGCAGGCAAGAGCGTTGTGACCTCCAACAAGGAGGTCGTTGCCAATTTTGGTGCGGAGCTTTTGGAGCTTGCTGCAAAAAACGGCGTGCGCTATCTGTTTGAGGCAAGCGTTGGCGGCGGCATTCCGATCATCCGTCCCCTTGTCAACGATCTGGCTTCTAACGAGATCGTTTCGGTCAACGGCATCCTCAACGGCACCACCAACTACATTTTGACCAAGATGTTGAACGAGGGCGCCGCCTATGACGCCGTTTTGAAGGACGCCCAGGAAAAGGGCTATGCCGAGCGCAATCCCGCTGCCGACGTAGAGGGGCTTGACGCGGCGCGCAAGATCGTGATCCTGGCTGCGCTTTCCTTTGGCAAACTGCTGAACCCCAACAGCATCCATTGCGAGGGTATCACTAAGATCTCTGCCGAGGACGCCGCCTTTGCAGGCGACAACGGCTATGCCATCAAGTTGATCGGTCACACCGAGCTGGTCGACGGCAAGGTGCTGGCAATGGTCAGCCCCCGTCTGGTGCCTGATGGCAATCCCCTTGCCGGCGTCAGCGACGTATTCAACGGCATTTTGGTTGATGCCAATATGCTGGGAGAGTGCATGTTCTATGGCAGAGGAGCGGGCAAGCTGCCCACCGCCAGTGCTGTGGTTGCCGACATCATCGACATTGTGGCTCACATGGGTCAGGACGGCGTGCGTGCCCCCAAGCTTGAGGTGGCGAGCGAGGATGATTATGCCGATTTCTCCGCTTACAAGTGCCGCACGATGCTGGCAGTTGCCGAAAAAGACTGTGCCAAGCTGGAGAGCGCCTTTGGCGTTGCACCCAAGTGCTCCGACGGTCGCGCCGTTGTCGTGACCAACGAGATGACCGAGGCCGAGGTTGATGCCAAGCTCGCCGAAAGCGGACTTGAGGTGCTGTCTCGCATCAGAGTGCTTTGATTTAAAAATTTTAAAAGAGGAGATCCCGTTTTTAAAAGGGGGTCTCCTCTTTCTTTTTTGCAGATCAGAAAAATAATTGCAATCCCCTCTGCCGAAAAGTTGAAAACGAAAAAGTGATTTAACAGGTTCTTTTAACTTTGTGATGTGCTGTGCGTGGTTACGTGAGATTGCAATAATCCATACAAGATCCCAAAATGCTGTCGCATTTTGCTTGGAAAAACGCGCAATTTGTTGCACGTTTTTCCTCGTTCGACTACGCACCAGCCACTGCGCTGTTTGCTCCGCTCAAAATCACATACGGCAGCAAGAGCAATTTCATTTGATGCGCAAATTTCTACTATCAGCAGACAACAATCGCAATAATTCTACGGTTTGTTCTACTCAAAGTCGGTTGACAGATGTCCCTTTCTTGGGGTATAATCAAAGTAACGACCTCAAACGGAGGAATTTTGTATGAGCAAAGCAACTGAATTACAGCTTGGCTCCACCATTGCGCGTTTGCGCAAAAAGCAGGGCCTGACCCAAAGTGCGCTTGCGGATCTTTTGCACGTCAGCAACAAGACCGTCAGCAAATGGGAGCGAGGTGCGGGCTACCCCGAGATCACCCAGCTCTATTCCCTTTCTCGCATACTTGACACCACGGTGGATGCGCTGCTGATGAGCGACCGCCAAGGCATTACCGTTGCGGGCAGTCTGGTGGCGGATCAGATCAAAATGATCAGCGCCTACCCCAAAATGAATATGCTTTCTACCATTTATTCGGTATCGCGCGGCGTAGGCGGCAACGTCCCCAACGTGGGCATTGACCTTGCCAAAATGGATCGCAATCTGCGTGTTTGTGCCGTGGGGCGCGTAGGCAACGACGAAAGCGGCCGCTTTCTCGCCGACGAGCTGCGCAAAAACGGCGTGGACGTTGGCGGCATTACGGTGTCTGAAACGGCGGGCACCAGCTTTAGCGACGTGATGACCGTACAGGACACGGGCGAGCGCACCTTTTTCCACTATCGCGGTGCCAATGCCGAATTCGGTCTTGAGGACGTGGACATTGCCGCCCTGAATTGCCGCATGATCCACGTGGGCTACATTTTGATGATGGACACGCTAGATGCTGTGGATCCAGAATACGGAACGATCATGGCGCACCTGCTCCACGACCTGCAGGAGGCAGGCATTCTCACCTCCATCGATGTGGTCAGCGAAAGCAGCGGTCTGTTTGCCGAAAAGGTGATCCCCTCTCTGCGCTATACCGACAACGCCTTTATGAACGAGATCGAGGCCTGCGGCATTTCGGGTCTTGCCCCCCGTGACGAGAGCGGCAAGATCATTTTGGAAAACATCAAAACGACCATGGAGCAGATCATGGCCGAGGGCGTGGGCTCACGCGTGATCGTCCACTGCCCCGAGGCGGGCTTTTGCCTGAACAAAAACGGTGACTTTACAGTCGTGCCCTCGCTCAAACTCCCCAAGGGCTATATCAAGGGTACGGTAGGTGCAGGCGATGCCTTTTGCGCAGGCTGCCTTTACGCCATTTATCAGGGCTTTGACGACAAAGCCATGCTGGAGCTTGCCGCGGGCGCGGCGGCCTGCAGCCTCTCCGCCCCAGATGCCGTCAGCGGTATGCGGGACAAGGACTATATTTTAGAACTGATTAAAACCACCGAGCGCGTGACGCTGTAAGGAGAATATTATGCTTGTAAATCTGAACGAAGTTTTAAAGGATGCACAGAAAAACAAATACGGTGTGGGACTTTTCAACACCACCGATGCAGACATGGCTGAGGCCGCCATTTCCGCCGCAGAGGAGCTGCGCGCCCCCCTGATCATCGGCACGGCAGAGATCCTGCTGCCCGGCGGCGAGCTGAAGCTGATCCTCCCCTCTATCATCGAGGCTGCCAGGCGCGCGACTGTGCCTGTAGTCGTACATTACGACCACGGTCTGACCTTTGAGCGCTGTATGGAGGCGCTGCAGCTGGGCTGCACCAGCGTGATGTTTGACGGCTCGGTGACCGATTATGCCCAAAACGTAGCCGACACCCGTGAGATTGTAAAGATCGCCCATACCTTTGGTGCCACTGTGGAGGGCGAGATCGGTCACGTGGGGCAGGCTGCCAATCCCGACGACCCCGACGATCGCTATACCACCGTGAAGGAAGCGCTGGACTATGCGAACGCCACAGGCATTGATGCCTTGGCAGTGGCCATCGGTACGGCCCACGGCGCTTACAAGAGCGCCCCCAAGCTGGATCTTGTGCGCCTGCAGGAGATCCACGATGCGTTGGAGATCCCGCTGGTGCTCCACGGCGGCTCGGGTCTTACCGACGACGATTTCCGCAACACCATCGCCCACGGCATTTCCAAGGTGAACATCTACACCGACCTTTGCCTTGCGGGCGTGCGCGGCATGCAGGAGGGACTTGAAAAGGGCCTTTCCTACCTTGATATCCGCAACCTGAAGGTGCAGCGCATCAAGGAAGAGGTCATCAAAAAGATGCTGGTATTCGGGTGCCGGAACAAGGCATAAGTGTCTGCTGCCATATTTCCCTCATAACATGATAAACGGGCTTGCTTTTCCCTTGTTTAAGGGATAAGCAAGCCCGTTTTTTCTTTCGTATTTACGGCATTTGATGAGTTTAAGGCATATCTCTGTACTTAAGACTTGATCAGCACAGCGCGGCAGGGGGCGCCGTCGGCGCCGCCGAGATTGAGTGGGGCGGCGCAAAGAAGATATACGCCCTCGGGCACATGGGAAAGGCGCAAGCCCTCCAACAGCACCACCTCGGCAGAAAGCAGCGCGAGGTGCACCGCCATCGGTGCGTTTTCAGGGCCGACGCTTTGCCCTTCGGTGCCCACAAGCCAAACGCCCTCGTCGGCAAGCGCCGTAGCGGCCTCCTCGGTCACAACGGCATCGCCCTTAAAAAGCAAGCGCCTTGCGGCCTCCTGGTCGTTTGCTCTCACTCTTGCCAAAATGGCGCTTACATCGGCGGCGGTGACCCGGCCGTTGTGACAAACAACGGCGGCCGCACCGATCATTTTGTCAAGCGACAGCGCATCTACGGTCTTACCGCCCCCAATAAAATGCGAGGGCGCGTCCACGTGGGTACCGTTGTGGGCGCACATCGAAAATGCGGTAAGATCGTAAAAATCGCCTTTTTCTATAGAACAAAGCTTCTCCTTTTGCGGTGCGGGGTCCCCCGGATAGACTGCTGCGGAAAAGACCTCCTGAGAAACGTCAAAAATTTGCATTGCGATCAGTTCTCTGCCGCACGGCGATAGAGCCAGGCGCCGACACGGCTCTCCTCGCTCCAGGTCTTGCCTGCGGAGGCATAGTCGATCAGCCGCACCTTGCTGCCGTCGGTCAGAGCCACCTCAAGGCAGAGCTGAGCGTCGCGGATCTCGGGGCAATAGTCCAACACCTTGGTGGCAGCATAGCCCTTTTCGTCTACAGCGATATCCAGCACGGCATCGGGATCGGTGATGCGCTTATCGGCGGCCATCACCAACGGGCCGTAGGTATATGCGGCAAACAACTCGGCATTGACCGCATCTGCAGGGGGCAGCACACGCTTTAATGCCATAGGCAGCTCCAGCAGGATCTCGTCGCCGTTTTTCCACTCTGCGCGGCGGGTCACGTAGCCGGCGGGCACGCCCTCGGTCTTGCCGCCAACGGTCAGGGTTGCGTTCTCACACCAAGCAGGCACGCGGAAGGTCAGATCAAAGCCCTCGGCCTCCTCAAGCGTCAGGGTCAGCTTGATCTTGCCGTCATAGGGGTAGGCGGTGTCCATTTGCACCGCAAGGGGCTTGCCCGCGGGGGTCAGGGTCTCGATTCTTCCCTGCTCGTAAAGATTGAACACGAGCCCCTGCTCACTCTTCATCAAAGCGACCTGTGGGAAGGTGCCTGCGCCCGCCGCACCGATGCAGGCGCAGCAGCCGTAAAAGGTGTTATCGGGGAAGAAATTGTGTCCGCCCACCTTGCGGCCTCTTGTGTTGGATACCAGAGGAGAATAGCTGTCAAAGGGCAGCACCTGAGGCCAATCCCTGCCCTTTTTATCAACAACGGGCACACGGTGGGTGTTAAAGGCGCCCACGTAGGCGTTGTAATAGGACTGCTCGATGCAGTCGGCATAGGCCACGTCGCCCGACAGCTCCAGCATGGCCATAGCAAACTTCATCCAGGTGACAGTGACGCAGGTCTCCTGCACGACGCCCTGATAATCGGTCTGGGTCTGGCGTACGGCGGTGTGGTCAAACAGCTCGTGTGTGCAACCGCTGCAGCCGATGATGCTCAGTTCACCCTCCATAATGCGGCGGCCGAAGTTGAGCAATGTAGTCTTATATTTTTCCTCGCCGGTGACGTAATAATACTGCAAAAGTCCCTCAAAGCAGGACATCATCTCGTAGGCCTTGACCACGGGGTACTCGTGGGGAGTGACCTCGTCGGCATAGGCAAGCTCAACGATGTTGGCAGACTGGATGAAGCCCGTAGAAATGATATATTCGGCAAAATCAAGATATTTCTTATCGCCCGTCAGGCGGTACAAGCGCACCATAGGCTCCAAAATAGAGCAGGAGTTGAGACCCTCCCAGTGCTTGCTGCAGGTGCGGATATCCAGCTTGCCCTCGCCGTTGCCCACGCGGGCAACGATATAGTCAGCGTGGCGGCGCATAGCGGCCAGCATTTCGTCGTTCAGCGTCTCGTCGCGGCAGATCTCCATAAAGTACATCATACCAAGCATCACGTACTTTCTGCCCCACAGATCCCAAAAGGTAAATTCCTTTTCTGCAGAATAGCCCGAAATGCGGCCCTGCTCGTCGGCGGTGGTCAGCAGATCGCGCACCGAGGTCTCCAGAATTTTGTACATACCGTCATCCTGCGTGTATTTTACCACCATAGAGGTGCCGCGCATCATTTTTCCCCAGAACTCACTGCGCCAGGTCACGCGCCAGTCACTGTCGGCATCGGCTTGCACACGGAAGATATCCACACATTTTTGCCACAGCCAGGTATCGGTGATCTGGTTGCGCTCGATAAAGCGAACGGCCTCCTTCAGAGTGCCCTCCAGCTTCATCCGCAGGGCGGCTTCTTTGCTCAAAACGCGAGCGTTTGCGATCTCGTTTACAACGTTGTTGACCATATCAAAAATCCTTTCAAGAGATAAAATTTACATCAGGAAAGCCAGATGGGATTGCCCACGGCAATGCGATAGCCGTGGGTCAAGTCCACGACCTCGGCACGGTAGAATTTGCGATCCTGCACCGCAAGGGTCAGCGTCTGCGTTTCCTTGCCGTTAAAGCGGGAGGCATAGGCAAGGCCTTGATCGGTGATCACGCGCAGCTCGTAAGCGGTATTGCCCTTGCAAGCGGGGGCAAAAAGATCGCCCACGCGCAGAGAAAGGGTCATCCCCTCCCGATACGGCACGGTGCTGCCCATAGGGGCGTTGTCTATACACATCTGTATGCCGAAAGCACCTGCGGTGTAGTCACCGCTGTGCATCACGTCAAAGAAGGCACGTCCGCTCTTTTCCTTGGAATAGAAGGTGGAAACGCAACGGTTGGTCACGGCACCGTGGGTGTCGGAGCCGCCTGCGGCGTACACGTGCTTGCCCAGTGCCAACAGGTCGCACCACAGCTCGTAGCTGCGGAAGGAGTCGTGACGCTCGTAAGAAGCGACCATGACCTCAAGGTGCATATTTTCACCCACGTAATAATCCAACGGATCGTCGGAGCCCATCAGCACCTTGGGATGCGGATGTACCATAATGCCGCCGATGGATTGCACGTAGGCGGTCAGCTCCATAAAGCGTTCCTTGGTGAACTTGGGATATTTGAAGGAGCCCGTCAGCTCGTCACCTTGGAACTCAAATTCAGGGAAATTGGCCAGCACCATGGCAAGGCCGTATTTGTGGGGGAACAGCATATTGTAATGCATCTGCGATACGGCGGCTGCATTGGTGTCGACGATGCTCGTGCCGGGCTCAGTGCCGATGATAAAGCGCTCATCGTCCCATTCGGGCAGAAAGAAGCCGCGCATCTGCCGATGATCTACCAGAGCGACAAAGTCAAGGGAGAGCTGATCCATCTTGGCGGGATAGTCGCCAATGGGGGCAGAGCCGTCGCTCTTACCGCCGCAATCGCTGTGGGCGTGCTGATCGCCGTAATAAGCGCGGCGACCTGCGTAAAGCGTATTCAATTCGGTGAGGTCGGCAGTGTCAGTGCCGATAACGGTATGGGCATCGGCCGTGTCGGTCTGCCAGCTGCTTGCGCGATTTTCAATAAGCGCGGGGGCATCGGTGGGCGGTGCGGGCATCTTGCGCCAGTTCTCGGCAAAGCCCGAGAAGGTGCAATCCGCGATCTCCATATTCTCTCCCTCTCCCCGAATGCCGATAGCGGCATCGTTTTGGCGGGTATCCGTGAAGCGACAGCCCTTTACGGTCAGCTTGCAACGGTCGTTGGCAAGGTGGGGCTGCAAAAAACTCTCGCCCTTGCGGGAAGCGTCGATAAAGGTGCAGTTCTCCACGGTCAGGCAAACCGCACCGTCGCCACGGCAGGCGGTGGCAAGGCCGTTCTCGCCGCCGACGTTGCGGAAGTAGCTATCCGAGATGATGTACTCGCAAACGGAACAGTTGCCGGGGTTATTAGCAAAGCTCTTGGTGATGTTGGTGAGACCCAGCACTTGGGTGGTACCGTCAATGCAGATCCCCTTCATCGTGGTCTTTTGCGCATTGATCCACGCAAAAATGCCACCGTAGCCCATATCGGAAAGATCGGTGATGCGGATATTTTCCAGCGAGACCTCACGCTCCAAGGCGGTGTTGGTATCGATCTCGCCAAAGGTATACATATTGTGGCCGCAAGGGCTGGTGTGGCGAATATTGCGGAACACGTAGCGGCAAAGATGATCGCCCGAGCCCGAGCGATTGTCGGCAAAGCGGGTCCTTTCCCAAGTGAAGCCGTCAAACAGGATCAGGTCGGCAGGGGCGTGCGCCACCATAGCCATTGTGCCGAAATCGTATCCGCCCGCCAGCACGCTCTCCCCTGCTCCGTCACGGGCGGGGTTCAGCGCGGGGGGCTGCATGGGGTCGTTGCTCGGCAGGTTGGGGCTGATGCCGACGCCCTCGCCAAGCAGAATACGGGAGCCGGAAAATTGTACCCTTTCCGCACTGCGCTTGCCGATGCGATGCTCGCCCGCGGAAAACAGTAGCACGGGGGCGGAAAAGCTCTCGTAAGGCAGCCCCTCCAGCACCGCGTCGGGCACCTCCGTGGCGGCCGCATTGGCCTCGGTAGCATTGGCAAACAGATTGACGCCGACCGTGGCGGCGTAGGTCACGCCTCTGTACGTAAAGGTGGTCTGCGATGCGTTGACAAGATCACTTTGTACGGCGTAATAGCCCTTTGGAAGCTGTTGCATGGTTGCAATTCCCCCTCAAAAAATATATCCATCTTTATTGTATATCATTTGTCCCGCAAAGTCAATCATTTTCGAAAAATTACGGCCGTAGTTTTGTTCACACTTTGTTCACATCCTTGGTATATAATAGTTTCATCGTCCCCTCAATGAAAGAAAAGGAGCTGTAGCTATGAGAAACGACGTAAAAGCACTGCAAGAAAAAAAGGCGTTTATCTGCGATATGGACGGCGTGATCTATCACGGCAATCGCATCATTCCCCACGTGGCCGAATTTGTGGAATGGCTCCTGCAAAACGACAAGAAATTTTTGTTTTTGACCAACAGCTCCGAGCGGTCGCCCCGAGAGCTGAGCATGAAGCTTTCCCGTATGGGTCTTAGCGTCAGCGAGGATCACTTTTACACCAGTGCGCTGGCAACGGCCTCCTTTCTGGCATCCCAGTGCCCCGGTGGCTCGGTCTACGTGATCGGCGAACCCGGACTCACCTACGCGCTGTACGAGGCAGGCCTTTCCATGAACGACGTAAACCCCGACTACGTGGTATTTGGAGAGACTCGCTCCCTGAACTACGAAAAGATCGAAAAGGCGGTAAAAATGGTGCAGAACGGTGCCAAGCTGATCGGTACCAACTCTGACCTGACCGCCCCTGCCGAAAACGGCATCATTCCCGCTTGCCGCGCCCTGATCTCACCCATTGAGATGACCACGGGCAAAAGCGCCTATTACGTGGGCAAGCCCAATCCCCTGATGATGCGCCACGCGCTGAAAAAGCTGGATTGCTCTCGCCGCGACGCTGCCATTATCGGCGACCGTATGGACACCGACATCATTGCGGGCATTGAAAGCGAGCTTGACACGGTACTGGTGCTGTCGGGTGTCAGCACAACGGAAAACATTGAACGCTTCCCCTATCGCCCGATGTATATCTTACGCGACGTGGGCGAGATCATCGGGCTATGAGGGTAAAACAGAATAGCAAAAAGGACGGCGTCTGCCGTCCTTTTTGGTTGTGATTTGTGATTTATCAACCAAGGGGTCTTTTGCCAAAAGCGCCCCTTGGAACCCCAAAAAGCTTTTGCAAAATGGAATTACAAAGGCGAAATGCAAGTGCTTTAATTTTTGATTTGTGGGGGAGGTTAAAATCAAAGCCCAAACTCCTGCGTCACCCTGAGCGGCAGAAACATCACAGTGTGATGTTTCGTAGTCGAACGAGTAAAAACGTGCAACGAATTGCGCGTTTTTGCGAGCAAAATGCGATAGCATTTTGGGGTCTCGCAGGGAAAGATAGCGCTTTGCGAGACCCTGCCTCGCCCTAAAGGCTCGGCACCTTGCATCGGCTATCACGCCTCTGCAAAGTTCGACTGCGCAGAGGTTGATACCATAAATCGTAGCCAAAAACAATATCTCTCTGCTCCGCTCAGGGTGACGCAAAAGTGAGCGAATGCATTGGCGCAATTACAAAGCAACTCACCGATAAACCCCAATTTGGTGCTTTTTAATGCGGCTACGCACTCTGAATACGCAAACCGCAGGGAAGGGTCTTGCTCCTCCCGAGAGCCCCGCCCCACACGCGGTTACGCACCGTCTTGCGCCCCCTCGCTCCCCGGATCCGCAAAACAAAAACCTGCCATCCCCTTTGGGATGGCAGGTTTTTGTTTATATATCAGCTCAACTGCACAACGCGGTCGCGGATAAAGGGAACAACGTCGGTGCGGTCTGTGTCGGGGGCAAGATCCTCCACCCAACTGGAGCGCGTGCCTGCAATCGTCACAGTGTCGCCGTCAACGGTGACCACGGCAGACAGAGGGTCAACAGAAAACAACGTGCGCTTGCCTTGGCGTAGCGAGAGCAAGGGGAGCTCCTCGGCCTCGCCGATGGGGTTGCCCTCCTCGTCGTAAGATATAAAAGGAAAGGTCGGCGCATCCTCGCGGTACTTGCCGTGGGGCTCCTCTGCCCACCAGCAGTTGCGCACCGAGTTCACGTCAAAATACAGCACGCCCTCCTCCACCTTGCAGTTGTCGGTGTGATAGTGGCCGTTGACCGCCATCAGCACCGTGCCTTTACGCGTGGCGTTGGCCTTGGCAAGCAGCGCACGCACGGCGGCCGCGTCGGGCGAGCCGTCGGGGCGGCTGTCAAAGGAGGCGTGGCTCAGTAAAATACAGCGCAGTCCCTTTTCGGCGGCGTCGGTCAGCACGCCATCCAGCCACAAAAGCTGATCGGGACCAAGCGAGTCACCAAGGGTATTTCCCGCAGCGGGGCAATGGCTACCCGTGCCGTTGCGTTCCCATCTTCCGTCGGGTGTCAGTGAATAGTTGGTGTCAAGCGAAATGATGCGGTATTCACCGTGATCCACGTAATAATGACCGATGCCGCCGTCGCCGATGCCGCCGTCCTTGGTGCCCCATACAACGGAGCGGTTGGTGATGCGCGGCGAAACAAAGGACATCGCGGTGCCGGCAGTTTCCAGCTCGTGATTGCCGTAGCAGCCGAATACGGGGATGCCATAAGGATTTTGCAGCAGCAGCTTGGTCACCTCGGGAGAGCCCGGGTAGTGATTGCAAAAATCACCCGCGTGCAGGATCATATCCACCTTGCTGTCGGCGGCGCGCTGCAGGATGCGTTGCAGATCATCAACGGTCGAGGCGTACATCTTCTTTTTATAATGAAAGTCGGCAAAAGCCAAAAACGAAAAAGCCATAGCAAATCTCCACATCTTTTTTGCGGCAGGTCGGTAGTACCCTGCATTCAGTTTATCAAAAAAGGAGAAAAAAAGCAAGTCTTTGACGCAAAATGGAAAAATAAATAGTTCTAAAGGAAATAATGTGGAAAATAATGATTAAAAAATGGAAAAACGGAACACAAAAAATAGAAAACCTTCTTACGCCCGAAAACGACAGACTTTTTCACGCGCTTTGTTTATAATAGATGTCAAGCGGAAGGCAGAGGGGAGTGGTGCGGCATCGGACAGGTGGTATACGGCGACATTTTGTTCTTCATCAACTTTTGCATGGATTTCCAATGCTTGTTTCTGACCGCCAAGCTGATGCATCGCCCATTTGCGCTGTGGCGCTCGATGCTGGCGGCGGCGTTGGGGGCGTTCTATGCCTGTGTGGCATTGCTGCTGTCTACTGCCGGAGGATGGGCTTTCGCCGCAGATTGCGGTGTCTGCCTCATGATGTGCGTTTTGTCCTTTGGCGGCGAGGATCTGGGCCTGCGCCGTATGGGGATCGCCTTTTTGATCTACTTTGGCACGTCCTTTGCGGTGGGTGGCGTGATCAGCGGTATGGCGTCACTGCTGTCGCATCTGCAGCTGCCCATTGGAGGCGGGAAGCCACTCTCTCCGCTCGGATTTTTTCTTTTGGCGGCTTTGGGGGGCGGTGCTACGTTGCTGTGGGGCAGATTTTGCCAGCGCCGCGCCAAAGGAAAGCGTGCGCTGCTGCGGCTGGAGATGGGGGACAGGTGCGTGACTGTGCGTTGTATGGTAGATACCGCCAATCTGCTTCACGATCCCGTCAGCGGTCGCCCCGTCGTACTGCTTGATGCAAAAGCGGCAAGGCGGCTGTTGCCCCGCGCGTTTGTTGAGGCGGCGGTCAGCGGCGATCACGCGGCTCTGACCTGCTTGCCGGAGGCGGTGGCGCGCCGCACGCGGCTGATCCCGGCAAAAACCGCGACCGGCGGTGGACTTTTGTCGGCGTTGGCGCCCGACGCGGCGTCCTTGGACACCGGGCGCGGCGCGCTGTCGGTCGAGCTGCTTGTGGCGCCTGTATCGTTGGCCTCGATGCCGGAGGACTGCGATGCGCTGTTGCCGGCCGAGCTGGTTTTGGATTGATCTTTATCAAGGAGGAGCTTTTTATGCTTTGGGCAATTTTAAGATTTGCAAAATGGATGTTGAACGTTATCAAGCGCCCCTGCGGCGTCTATTACGTCAACGGCCCCGACGTGCTGCCGCCTCCCTTAGAGGCAGAGGAGGAGCGTGTGCTGTTGGCGCGGCTGCCCGATGATGCCGAGGCGTCCTCTTTGTTGATCGAGCACAATCTGCGCTTGGTCGTGTTTGTGGCGCGCCGCTTTGAGGGGGGCGGAACCTGCCTTGAGGATCTTGTTTCGATCGGGACCGTGGGGCTGATCAAGGCCATCAATACCTTCCGTGCCGATAAAAATATCAAGCTGGCGACCTATGCCTCGCGTTGCATTGAAAACGAGATATTGATGTATATGCGCAAACGGAGCAATCGGCGCGGCGAGGTGTCGATCGACGAGCCGCTGAACGTGGATTTTGATGGGAACGAGCTACTGCTTTCCGATGTGCTTGGCAGTGAGGAGGACGGCGTGGAGTTTGAACTGGAAAAGCGTGAGGAGCGGCGCATCTTGCGCGAGGCGGTGGAAAAGCTGCCGCCGCGAGAGCGGCTGATCATCGAGCTGCGCTACGGTTTTTCCGGCAGGCAGGAGATGACGCAAAAGGAGGTGGCGGATGCCCTTGGTATCTCACAATCCTACATATCGCGCTTGGAAAAAAGGATCATTGCAGAGCTGCGCGGAGAGCTTGCGGGAAAAATCTGAATTTTTTTCAAAAAGGGCTTGCAAAAACAAATAAAGTGTGCTATAATATAGCGTATTCTTATGAAAGGAAGGGCATTGAACATGAAGGCAGGAATTCATCCGACCTATGAAGACTGCACCATCATCTGCGCATGCGGCAATGTGGTGAAGACCAAGTCTACCAACGGCGGGGAAATGAAGGTTGAAATTTGCTCTAAGTGTCATCCGTTCTTCACCGGCAAGCAGAAGCTTGTTGACGTGGGCGGTCGTGTTGACAAGTTCAACAGAAGACTCCAGGGTAAGAGATAATCGTTTCTCCAACCGTCGCACAAAGCGACACGGAACTTGGGCGGGCGTGCAACGGCATGGCCGCCCTTTTTCTTGCAAAGCAAACGGATCTGTCGCGTTTTTGCGGCAACGTATCGTTGTTTTTGCAACAAAGCGGGCCTCGCTCACCGCTTTAGGGCGCAAAAAAACTTGGCCGCTATCACAAAGGGGGAACCCTTGTGTATGCAAAGCATTTTCATCACACCGATCGACAATTAAGTCCCCGAACGGGGTGAGAAAAAGGAGGATATGATGGCAGAAAACGAAAGCACCCTCGGTGCGCGCACCGCGCTGGTCAGCGTGATCACAAGAGAGACCGACGAGCGTGCGGCCGCCGCCAGCCTTGAGGAGCTGCGTCGCCTGCTGGAAACGGCGGGCGGAGAGGCCGTTTTTACCTTGATACAAAATAAAGAAGCACCTGACGTAAGGACCTATCTCGGCAGCGGAAAGGTGGCCGAGCTTGCCTATTACTGTGCGCAAAACGAGGTGACGTTGGCGGTTTTTGATTGCGAATTGACCCCGTCTCAGATCCGAAATCTGGAGGACGTGTTGGGCGAGGTCCGCGTGATAGACCGCTCGATGCTGATCCTGGATATTTTTGCGTTACACGCTGTCAGCGGCGAGGGTAAGCTGCAGGTCGAACTGGCGCAGCTGAAATATACCGCCCCCCGCCTGATGGGGCGCGGCACCGAGCTTTCCCGCCTTGGCGGCGGTATCGGCACGCGCGGCCCCGGCGAGAGCCAGCTTGAGACCGATCGCCGACATTTGCAGCGTCGCGTCCACGCGCTGGAGCGCGCTATCGAGGAGGTGGCTGCAGGTCGCCGTACTCAACGGCAAGCAAGGGATCGCTCCGGTCTTGCACGGGTCGCGATCGTCGGCTATACCAACGCCGGCAAATCCACGCTGCTGAATTATTTGACCGATGCGGGCATTTTGGCACGCGATCAGCTGTTTGCCACGCTGGATCCCACCACCCGCAAGTGTCGCTTGCCCGGTGGCGAGACCGTGCTTTTGACGGATACGGTGGGCTTTATCCGCAATCTGCCCCACCATCTGATCCACGCGTTCCGCTCTACGCTGGAGGAGGCGGTCTACGCCGATCTTTTGCTGATCGTGGTGGACGCCTCGGATCCCGAGGCTGCTGCGCAGCTGGTGGTGACCGAGGAGCTGCTGCAAAGCCTTGGCGCTGGCGGCAAGCCTGCGCTGTACGTGTTTAACAAGTGCGATCTGGGTGCTGCGCACCCCGGGATGTCCCACGGCAAAGAGCACGTGGCTTATATCTCTGCGGCAACGGGTCAGGGTGTTGCGCAAATGCTGCAGCAGATCGAGGATATCCTGCACGACGGACTGCGCCGCGTGACCTTTCTCATTCCCAATGCCAAGCAAGGGCTTTTGAACAGACTGTATGAAAACGCTACGGTCGAGGCTGTGGAATACGGTGTTGAGGGCGTAACCGTTACGGCTGTGGTCGATGCCAAGACCTATGGCCCGCTGCGCGCGTTCGACGTGGCCCCCATTGCGGAGGAAAACGAGGATGAATGAGGACATTTTTCGTACCGTTGCGGGGGATAGTGAAGAAATATTAGAAGAAAAGCGTTCAGAATTTATCTGCGCCGTGCATCGCGTTTCTACCGAAGAAGAGGCCATGGCCTTTGTCAAGGAACGCAAAAAAATGCACCCGGATGCGCGGCACACCGTGTTTGCCTATCTGTTGCGCAAGGGCGCTGCGCGCTATTCCGACGACAGCGAGCCGCAGGGCACTGCGGGAATGCCTACGCTTGAGGCCATCCGCCGCGCGGGCGTTGAGGACGTGGTGGTGGTCACCACCCGCTATTTCGGCGGCATTTTATTGGGGGCGGGCGGCTTGACCCGCGCCTATGCGGGGGCTGCGCATCTTGGCCTTGCGGCTGCGGGTGTTGCCGAGTACGTGCCCTTTGGCTATTACAGCATCGACTGCACCTATCCCGATTATCAAAAAATTCAAATCGAGCTTGCACGCATCGGCGTGCGAGAGCGCGGCTCGGATTTTTCGGATCGCGTGCGGCTTGAGGTGGGGCTCCCCGCCGAGCAGGGAGAGGCGCTTTGCACCCGCCTTGTAGAGCTGACCGCAGGGCGCTGCATCGCGCAAAAGGTCGGCGAGGGGATGGATCTGAAATAAAGCATCAAGGTCGGGCACAAGCGTGCCCGACCTCTTGCCTTTTGCGTTTGTGTGCTAAAAAAGAAGACAATGTGCGGCACTTTTTGCGACAAGCGCGCGCATTTTGCCTTCTGCCTTGCAAGAGTGCTGTGTGCGCCCGTCTGCCCGTGCAACGCGCGTGAAAAATATTTTTTAAAGTTTTTTTGCCGAAAAAAAGAGTATTTGCTTTTTTGCGCGTATATTCTATTTGTAATTGCTTGAAAGGAGGTGCCGTGGTGCCCAACGTTTGCGATCTGTATTTGCAAAAGGAGCGTGAGCTTTTGTCCCCTTACGCGTTTTTGACCGAAAATACCCGGGGCAGAGAAAAGCCTTGTGTGCCCTGCACGCTGCGCACGGAATTCCAGCGCGACCGTGACCGCATCATTCACAGCCAGTCCTTCAGGCGGCTGATGTATAAGACCCAGGTCTTTTTGGCACCCGCAGGCGATCATTATCGCACCCGCCTCACCCACACCCTTGAGGTCACGCAGATCGCGCGCACCATTGCACGCGGACTGTTTCTCAACGAGGATCTGACCGAGGCCATCGCCCTTGGGCACGACCTTGGCCACACGCCCTTTGGCCATGCGGGCGAGCTGGTGATGCAAGACCTGTTTTCTCCCGATTTTTCGCACAACGCGCAAGGCGTGCGTGTGGTCGAGCGGCTGGAAAACAACGGCGACGGCCTGAACCTGACCTTTGAGGTGCGAGATGGCATTGCCCATCATTCGGGGCCCGAAATGCCCTGTACGCTGGAGGGCGCGGTCATCCGCTATGCCGACCGCATTGCTTACATCAATCACGATATCGACGATGCCCTGCGCGCAGGCATCCTGCAGCAGGACGAGATCCCGCGTGAGCTGCGGCAGATCCTTGGCGAGACCCACGGAGAGCGCATCAACACAATGGTCTCTGCCATCATTGCCGCCAGCACCGATAAAAACGAGATCAAAATGGAGTCCGACGTGCAGGAGGCGACCGACGCGTTGCGTGCCTTTTTGTTTGCGCGCGTCTATAAGGACAACGCCGCCAAGGACGAGGAGGCCAAGGCCAAGGTGATGCTGGCACAGCTGTTTACCTTTTTTGCCGATCACCCCGAAAACCTTCCCATTGACTATTTAGAGACCATCAGCAAAGAGAGCGTAGAGCGTGCCGTGTGCGACTATCTGTCCGGCATGACCGATCGCTATGCCATCGAGCTGTATCGCGATCTCTTTATCCCGGAGGTGTGGCGCGTTAAATGATACCAAGAGAGATTATAGACGAGATCCGCTATCGCTGCGATATCGAGGACGTGATCGGCTCCTACGTCACGCTAAAGCGCGCGGGCTCTAATCGAAACGGTCTTTGCCCCTTTCACGGTGAAAAGACCCCCTCCTTTACCGTGTTCCCGGGCACCAAAAGCTTTTATTGCTTTGGCTGCGGCGCGGGTGGAGATGTGATCACCTTTATTCAAAAGATCGAAAATCTGGACTACGTCGGATCGCTGGAGTTCCTTGCCGCAAGGGCGGGCATCAGCATCCCCAATGACGCCGCGCCCGACAGGCGCGAGAGCGTCAGCCGCAAGCGCGTATATGAAATGAACCTGGCTGCGGCCAAATTCTTTCGGAATTGCTTGTTTGACCCCGATCTTGGCCGCGAGGCTATGCAATACCTTGCCGAGCGGCGCGGTATGGCGGGTGCGGTCATCAAGCACTTTGGGCTTGGATACGCCCCCAACGATTTCGGAATGCTGACCCGCCATATGAAGGGGCTGGGGTATACCGAGGAGGAGCTGATCGCCGCCTTCCTTTGCGGAAAGTCGCAAAAAACGGGCAGGGCGTTTGATATGTTCCGCAATCGCGTGATATTTCCGGTCATCGATACGGCAGGGAACATCGTGGCCTTCGGTGGCCGTGTGATGGACGACAGCAAGCCCAAATATCTGAACTCGTCGGATACCCCCGGCTTTAAAAAAAGCCGCATCCTGTTCGGCCTTAATTATGCCAAAAACAACTGTGCCGAGCAGATGATCTTGTGCGAGGGCTATATGGATACCATTGCCATGCACGCCGCAGGCTTTGAAAATGCCGTGGCCACCTTGGGCACTGCCATCACCCCGGAGCACGCAAGGCTGCTGGCTCGCTATACCAAGCGCGTGATCATCAATTACGACAGTGACGAGGCCGGCCAGCGAGCTGCCAATAAGGCAATGGCGCTGCTGGACGAGGTGGGCTTGGAGGTGCGCGTGCTAAAGCTGACGGGCGCCAAGGATGCCGACGAATATATCCGCACCTATGGCGCGGATGCATTCCGCTCTGTCATCGAAAACAGCCATACGGCCTTTGATTTTAAGCTCCGTAACGTACTGGGACGGTATGATCTGACCGCTGCCGACGGAAAGATCCGCGCCGCGCGCGAGGTCACCTCGATCATTGCGGCGACTGCCTCGGGCGTAGAGCGCGAGCTGTACATCCAAACAAGTGCCAAGCAGCTTGGTATTTCTGCGGATAGCCTTTCCAACGACGTGAAGCGCGCCAGAGCAAAGCGCTTTCGCGAAATGAAAAAGCAGGAAAGCAAGGCGGCGCAAATGGAGGCACGCAGCTTTGGCGACCGTGTGAATCCCGATGCGGCAAAGGATCCCGCTGCAGCTGCGGCAGAAGAAGCCGCACTCGGCCTTTTGATGGTATATCCCGAGCATCGCAAGGCCGTGACGGTGGGCAGGGTCGTTTTAACGGCCGAGGATTTCTTTACCGACCTCGGCAAGCGTACCTTTGAACGGGTGATGGAGTCAGAAAAATCCGACAACGGGTATAGTTTTTCTGCACTTGGAGAGTTTTTTGACCCCGATGAGATGGGGCGCCTTGTGCGCATCTGTCAGGATCGTCAAAGCCTTTCCAACAATGACGAAAGCGTGCTGTGCGCCGCTGCAGAGGCGTTGCGCCTCCGCCGCGAGCAGCGCGAGGCAAAAAGCGCGGGCGATTGGCAAAGCGAGATCGAGCGGCGACGCGCCGCGCTGCAAAAAAAGAAACAATAAATTGACGGAGGAAGTCAAAATGGCAAAAAAAGAACAAGACAAGATCGAAAAGCGCGAGATGATGGGAGATGCCTTCCTTGATAAGAACGAGCTTGAAAAAAAGGTCGACGTAAACGAGCTGATCGAAAAGGGTAAGCTTGGCGAGCTGTCGACCAGCGATCTGGACGCGGCTATGGAAAATATGGATTTTGACATGGACAGTCTGGAAAAGCTGTACGAGGTCTTCGAGGACAACGGCGTTTCGCTGCCCGGTGAGATCTCCAGCTCTGAAATGAACGAGATCGAAAGCGAGGTCGAGCGCTTTGGCCGTGGCGAAAATATGGAAAAGATCCTGGAGCAAGAGGGCCTTTCCATCGACGACCCCGTCCGTATGTATCTCAAGGAGATCGGCAAGGTCCCGCTGCTGGATACCGACCGCGAAAAGGTGCTGGCCGAGCGTATGGCCGAGGGCGACGAGGCCGCCAAGACCGAGCTGGTCGAGGCAAACCTGCGTCTGGTCGTCAGCATTGCCAAGCGCTACGTCGGCAAGGGTATGTTCTTCCTGGATCTGATCCAAGAGGGCAATCTGGGCTTGATGAAGGCTGTGGATAAGTTTGACTATACCAAGGGCTATAAGTTCTCTACTTACGCCACCTGGTGGATCCGTCAGGCTATCACCCGCGCCATTGCCGATCAGGCACGTACCATCCGCATCCCCGTTCATATGGTCGAGACCATCCATAAGGTCTCTCGCTATCAGCGCCAGATGCTGCAGGAGCTGGGCCGTGAGGCAACTCCTGCCGAGATCGGTGAAAAAATGGGTATGAGTGCCGAAAAGGTGCGCGAGATCATGAAGGTCGCGCTGGATCCCGTTTCGCTGGAGACTCCTATTGGTGAGGAGGAGGATAGCCACCTTGGTGACTTCATCCCCGACGAGGATACCCCCGCACCTGCCGAGGCAGCGTCTGCCAGCATTCTGCGCGAGACCATCGAGCGTGAGCTGAATACCCTGACCCCCCGTGAAGCCCACGTGATCAAGCTGCGCTACGGTCTGTATGACGGTCGCGGCCATACGCTGGAGGAGGTCGGCAAGGAGTTCAACATCACGCGTGAGCGTATCCGCCAGATCGAGTCTAAGGCCCTTCGCAAGCTGCGTCATCCCAGCCGCGCACGCCATCTTCGCGGATTTTTGGATTGATCGGTAATTATCGGCAGTTTTGCACAAAAACAAAAGTGCACCTTACAACATATTCACGGTTTTTCTGTTTGGAATACAAAATGTTTTGAAATCCGCTTTGTGAAAAGTTACGGTCGAAAACTCTGCCCGAACGCAAATTTTCGACCGCTTTTCGGGCGGGGGAATGTTCTAACTCTTGACAGATCTTTTAAAATCGTGTACAATAAGCATTGTATTATATTATTCTATTCCCGCGTGCGGGAAAGGGAGGTTCCGATTATGACGAAAAAAATCATCTGTCTGATGCTCGCGATGCTGATGATCGTTCCGTTGCTGGCTTCTTGCAGTGGCGAGGATGATGCCGTTGACAACATCACCAGTGATGCATCCCAGTATACCACCACCCTCAATATGTGGGTCCAGACCGACAGTGCACTGGTGGTCGAGGCCAATAAGAGAGTGCGCGAGGGCTATAAGCCTGAGGACGTTCCGGACGATAAGATGCTCCCCGAGCAAATGACCGAAAAGCAAAAGATCGTTGCCGCTTGGACCTCCGAGCAGCAGGATGCTTTTTTGCAGGTCTATGCCATCGAGGATGCGATCAACGACCTGACCAAGACCGGCTTCAAAACGCGCATCAAGCTGTTCTACCTGCTGAAGGACTCCTACTATCAGGAGCTTGAAAGCACCTTTGCCGCTTATGATCAGGCTGTTGCCGACGGCTCTCACCAGCAGGCCTCCGACGCTCCCTCTGAGGAGACCGAGCTGGTCGACGGCATCCCTCAGCTCAAATATCCCGAGACCAAGGATTACGTCATCGACATCTTCTATATGGATGGCTACGAGAGATACCGCTCTTACATCGAAAAGGGCTGGGCGGCCGATATGACCACCTTGCTTGATACCGACGCTGTAGAGATCGGCAAGTACATCGACGGCGCTTTCCTGAACGCCGTAAAGTACAACAACTTTACCTATGCCGTTCCCAACTACCACGCAGTGGGTCAGTACACCTACCTGATGGTGGATAAGACACTGCTTGCCGAGTACGGCCGCGTTCCCGCCGATATCACGACCTCCTCTATTTACGATAGCCAGTGCAAGGTATTCCTTGATTACATTTATCAGGATAAAGAGGACGTATTCCCCATCTATACCGATAGCGCCGACGGCCTGCTTGACTTTGGCCCCGTTTACTATTGGAACCACGATCTGGACGGCGCCGAGGGCATCAAGGTCAACAAGGATAGCTTCTCTTTGTTCGGTGACGTCTTTGCCGACACCGCCTCCAAGGGCTCCTCTCTTTCCTATGATTACCTGCTGGCCGACCAGGAGTATATGCAGACGCTTGCGCTGAAGAGATATTACGAAAGCAACGAGGGCTACATCACCAACGATCCCGCTCAGCGCTTCAACGCCGCTGCTTGCGTGGTCAAGGGTGACTGGGAGCTGCGTCACGAATACGCAGAAAAGGGCTATGCCTATTACGTAATGGAAAAGCCCCGCGTGACCACCGACGATGTGTTCAGCTCTATGTTTGCCATCGGTGCCGTAGGCGGTAAGGCTGCTTACGCCAACCGCTCGATGGAGATCATTGCTTACCTCAACACCAATGCCGATGTTCGCAACATCCTGCAGTACGGTGTCGAGGGCGTTAACTACACCAAGGGCGCTGTCGAGTATTTCGAGGGCGAGTTGAAAAAGACCGTTACCTACGTGGTCCCCACCTCCGAAAACCTCTATTCGATGGACGTCAACAAAACCGGCAACGTGTTCCTGGCTTACCCCAGCTTTACCGCTGCCGAGGTCGAGAGCATGACCGAGGCCGAGCTGCTTGAGGCCGTTATGGTCAAGACCGTGTATCTCCAAAACAAGAATCTGGATATGGGTACCGACCTCACGCTCAGTATGTACTACAATTTCAAGCCCGCTACCGGCAGCTATGCGCTGGACGTAGAAAGCGTTCGCATCATCAATGCCGTTTCCGAGCGCGCGTTGGCTGCTCTGTCCGAGATGAACGACGAGCAGGTCAATGATGTGTACAGAGCTTATTACGGCGTCAAGGGCGACAACGTCGCGATCGCCGCTTACCTCATCGCTGATTTCGGCGCTGATATCACTTATGTGATGGATGGCGAGACCAAGACCGTGACTGCAGAGTCCTTGCTTGAGGCCTTGGAATGCATGGCGGATAGCAAGCTGGTCGACGAAGGTGACAGCAAGCCCGAGACCAACGACGATCAAAAGGAGTCTCCCAACGCCTTCTATCAGGCTTGGCTGGCCGCTCTCAACGCCGCCGTTTGATCGCAAAACAAATAAAAGAGCCGCCTGCCGGGCGGCTCTTTTATTTGTATATATATAATGAAAGCAAATTGCCAAACGAGGGGAGCTCTGCTCGTCGGATCTCTAAAACGGTTTCGATCGCCATCCTCCGCGCTCTCTCAAATGCAGAAGCGCTCCTTGCGGCCGTTGCGATCTGCAGGTCAAGCAGCAGCTCTTGCAGACGGTTCAGGCGCTCATCGGGCACAGAAAGTCCCAAGCGCCCCACGTGGCGCCGACGATACCGCTCCAGATCCTGCAAGGCTTCGTCGGCGCGCTCGCAGGGGGGCAGCTCGCGCAGCTGCCGCTCCAGCTCTCCCGCAACGTGCTGCACGTATACCGCGTTGCAGGCAATGGCCAATATTAATAATAGGAAAAGAACAAGCGAGGCGTAAAAGGTCTTCATAAATGCTCCTTTTCGATCAAATATAGCTCTTGGGTGTCATCTATGCCCATATAAAAAACGTCCTGTAGGGTCAAGGCGCGTTCGGCAAGGCGTGCACGGACCCAATCCTCGCTCAGCGAGAGCAAAGAAAGGTTGTATGCGTTGATGCGCCCATCCTCGATCAGAGCGTGCGAGATCCCCGGCTCTGTGGGCTTTATGCCAAGTGCCTTGGCGTCTGGCGGCTGGCAGGCGCGCTTGGGTATGACCGATATTTTTCCGTTTTGCTCTAAAATGGCATAGTCAACGTCTTGCAAAGCGGAGTAACCGGCTTGCCGGATCTCGCTGATCAGCTCGTCGATCGAAATGCGGATGCGCAGCATTTCCTGCTGGTCTACCCGCCCGCGTCGGATCAGGATGCTGGGCCGTGCTGAGGCCAAGCCCTTCCATCCGGGGCACTTTAGCAGGATCATCGAAAGTGAGATCTCGATCACAAGGATCGTGATCAGGGGAACAACGGCATAGGCGATGGGGACAGATGGGTCCTGGATGGGGAGCGAGGCGATCTCAGAGACCAAGAGCGTTGTGACCAGCTCCGTGATCTCCAGCTCGCCCAGCTGTCGTTTGCCCATCAAACGCATGGTGCATATCAAAACGGTATAAAGGATCACTGTGCGAAAAAGGATGGTCAGCATAGGGCACCTCGCTGTTTCGTGTTGATCGTAGTATGCTACATTTTGTGGTGAATTATGTATAAAACATCTATGGGTGGTCATACTGAAAAAAAGAAGAAAAAAACTTCAAAAAAATTGATCAAACCTCTTGACAAATCCAAATGAAAATGGTAGAATATACACCAGTCGCAATAAAGCGACGCTATAACGCATCTCACCTCAAAAAAACAAAAAGTTTTTCAAAAAACTTTTGAAAAACCTATTGACAAAGGGTTTTGGATGTGGTATAATAGCAAAGTCGCCGCGTGAGAGCGCAGCGATGAACGGTCCTTGAAAATTGAACAGTAAGAGATAAGTATGAAGCAAAAAGTATACACGAAAGTGTGTAGATTGTGCAGAACATCTCGACAATTCTGAAAGAGAAATACAAACTCTA
>JAZQWJ010000054.1:0-24465 GCA_045632285.1 Eubacteriales bacterium
TGACGGGGCGGCGACGGGTATTTCGCCTTCGGCGAATACACCCTCACCCTGCGCCCGGTGAGCAAGCTCCCCGATCTTCGGGTGGGGTGTGCGCACCCGCGTTTGTGCGCGCTTTTGGATTGTGCAAAAGACATCACGCATTTTGCACACAAACGGGGTCGCTTGGGGGTCGCCCACTCCAAAGCAAAAGGGGCGCCGTTTGGCGCCCCTTTTGCTTTGGAGCAGGCGACGGGAATCGAACCCGCAGCATCAGCTTGGGAAGCTGAGGTTTTACCACTAGACTACGCCTGCGAACGATACTATTATAGCGAAATTTCTCTGTGTTGTCAACATCCCCGAGGGATTTTTTAAAAAATCCCTCGGGGATGTTCTCTTACTTTATCCGTTATTCGACAGTCTGCTTCAACGCTCGCGCTTTTTTTGCTTGCGCGTGCGCACGTCAATAACGATGCAGACCAGGATCACAAGGGCCAGCATTGCCGAAAGCACCCAGACCCAAGCGCCGGAGCCAATGCCGTAGGGCGTGGTCATAGGCGTGGTGATCAAAATTGCGGACAGCTCCTCTGCCGTCAAGGTGATCACACCGTTTTCGCAAGGGACTGCCTGCATCTCCGTGCTGCCGTCACTCAGCTCACGATAGACTGTCAGCACCTTTCCGTTGTACGCATCGCCAACGGCAATATCCAACGTGACCGCGCCGCGATGGCGGCCGATCAGCTTCAGCTCAAAAAATCCGATCACCTCTGTGGTGCGTGTATCGATCACAGAAAGCGAGCGTAACGCCGAGCTCGCATCAGGGTCTGTACTCAGACCCTCCAGCACCAGTGCCGCAGGCACGGTCAACTCTCCGCGCAGCGTAACGGTAGGCTGTCCGTTTCCGGCAACCACCTGCTCGGCCGATACAAACTCCGGCGCCGCCTGAATGACCACGCGGACCGCACTGCTTTCCAGCACGGTTCCAAGGGCGGCTACCCTCACCTCGTACGTGCCGGGTGCAAGGCCGTTTACGGCTGTGCCCTCAACGGCACGCCACTGCGTCTCGCCCACGTGGCGATATTCCAATCCTTCAACAATGGCGTAGAGCTTACCGTCACAGGCGGAAAACAGCGTTTCGTCAACAGGCACCACAATCGGGCTCTGCGCCCGTGTGATCTCCAGCACGGTCATCTTGGAATTCTCGGTATTGATGCCATCTCCGGGCAGGTAAAAATACAAGCTGCAAACGTCGGTCACGATCCCCGACAGGCTTTGCGGAACGGGAAGGAACAAAACACCGTCTAAGGAATAGAGCAGCCCCGCAACCTCTCCCGACACAAGGCCGGTCACGGCGTCATAAGCAACGGTGGGTGCCTGCGGCGTCATTTTCTCTACCGTCAGCACGCCTACGGTCAGGGCGGTGATGCCCTCGTAGTCATATCCTATGCCAACGTCGATCTTAATCGTATACGTACCTGCATTTTTGATGACATTCAGCCGATTTTGGCTTTGATCCTCATAGTACACGGTGATGCTTCCCATCCCCGCGGGCGCCGTAACGGTCGCCTGTTTTTCTCCACCGTTATAAACAAGATCTGTGGGCAGCTTGACCGTAAAATCCGCAACAGTAGGCGCGCAGCGCGTTACGTTCAGCGTCAACATCAGCTCCGCAGGCGCGTCATTGACCTCCAACGCCACGTAGGGCTGTCCCATCGGGCAGAGCGTCAGCAAAAAGTGATGCTCGCCCGCCGCAAGCGTTGACAGATAAGAAGCGTGCAGGCAAAGCGTACCATCCTCGCCCACCGAAAAGTCCTCTGCCATCAGCGGCTCGCCATCCGCCTTGCGCAGTGCGGCAAGGGTATTCTCATTCCAAAAAGGCAGGGTCGCGGCATTCTGTCCCGACAGGCGCTGATAGGTCAGCACAGCGGTACCAAGCTCCGCATCACAATACAGCACCATACCGTCGGTACAAAGCAACGTTACGTTCCCTGCGCCGTCTGTGATGCGATACCAGATGCGATACACGCCCGCAGCAGTAGCCACCTCGACCGCCTCGTCGGAAACCGGCACAAAGGGGCCGTTCTCGGTCAGCGCATATTCTGTTTGCACAACGCCGCCAAAGCCCTCTCCGTCAAAGGCAGTAAAGCTTAGCCTAATGCTCTCGCGGCTGAAATAACGGAAGGCAGATGCCCCGGCGGCGATCACGCTCTGCCCTCTCCACAGCACGTCACCCGTGGGGGCGACGGTGTCCAATTTATACGAAAGCTCGATCTCCTCGGTCACGGTGCCGTCGGTATGGCAAAGCGCAAAGCGCACCCTGCATTCGCCCTCGCCGTTCAAGGTTAAAAGCGAAAGAAAATCGATCTCACCTACCGCGACCGAGCCGTCGGTGTTGTCGGTGGTGATCCCTGTATACGCCCCCGCGGGGGTGACAGTGATTGCGGTGTTGTACCATTTAGAAAGGTCCTCAACGCTGACGGTATAATCTCCGAGGGCAGCCTCGACCCGACGGATCTCCAGCGTCACCGCCGTAAAGCTGTCAACGTCAAACACATAGTTAGCCGTGGCGTTCCCCCCCACGTAAGCGACCGTAAAGGAGGTCAACGCCGCATTCAGCGTATTGACGGCGCCCGGCACTACAGTGGGCAACAAAAAGCCCTCCAAAGCCTCAGCGCTCTCACCGTTGACAAAGCCGTCGGCCTTGGCGGTCAGCGCAGGGATCGGCTGGCCCTTGTTGACAGTCACTTTTTCCACCGAAAGCGTCAGGGCAGCGGGGCGGATCTCCACCGTAACGTCGGTGGGCAAGATCAGCTCGTAATTGTTTGCCAGCTCGCCGCGCAAAAAGGTGACCGCAGGGTCAAATACAACGCCCTGTGCAACGCTTGCCGCGGGAGACGCCACCGTTGCGCGCACACCGTTCAGCCAAACGGCATCCTCCTCACCGGGCACGATACCAAGCAGGCGATAGCCTTCACAAAGCTCTACCGATTGCCCGGCAATGCCATTGTAGGTAAAGGGCAGCGCGATCGCCCCCTCAAGCGTAAGGGCGCGGCGGGTGATGGATGCGGTCACGTTGTCGGGATCGGACACCGTATAGTTGTTTTTGGCCGATCCGCTCAGGTTAAAGCCGATGACCGAGACCCGAATGCCCGTGCCCACGTCAGAGCGGGAAAACACACAGGAAACAGCCGAGGTATCCAGCGCGACTCGACTTACATCCTCGGGCAGAAGGCCGACCAAGGTGCCAAAACTGCTGATCTCTGCCCCCCTGCCGCCGTTATAGGGACGATCCTGAACGGCAAAGCCCTCTACGGTCAACGGGCGCGGCGTCACGGCAACTTCGCAGGAAACGACAGTCTCTCCAAGGCTTGCCTTGCAGGTGTAGATCCTCTGTGCGGCAAGCGTCAAGGATGGGAGCCTCCAAGCAGCCCGCCCTTCCTCGTCCGCAAATACGGCAGCCGAAAGCTCTCCCATCTCAAAAACGACCTCGGCACCCGCCTCGGCACCCGTCAATTCAACAAAAAAGGAGTCGCCGTAGGTCACCTCGGCAGAGTAGGACGCAATAACGGGTGCGTGCTCGGCTCCTGCGGCAGATACGTATAGTGTCAACGCGAAAAAAAGCGCGCAAGCAAACAAAAGAATAAACGCGGCCCTGCTGCCGCGACGGATCACGGTGCGCTCCATAGCTTCCTCCTTCACCGACGTTTGGCGGTTCGCTCCACCAATAATATATACACGATTATTATATAATAAAACGTAAAAATTGTCAATCACGCGGACGGCAAAAATCTTCTTGCCTTTTGATGTGAAATGTAGTATAATAAAAACAAATAAACGCAGGAGGTCATACTATGATCTATAAAGCATTTCAAGGAGAGCATCTTTCCGCACTGGGTCTTGGCGCAATGCGCTTGCCCACCGCTGCCGACGGCAGCATTGATAAGACCGCCACAGCTGAGATGGTCGCCTATGCCATGCAAAACGGCGTCAACTATTACGACACCGCGTGGGGCTATCACAACGGACAGTCCGAGCCCGTTATGGGCGAGATCCTCTCTGCCTATCCCCGCGACAGCTTTAAGCTGGCCAGCAAATTCCCCGGTTATGACCTTTCCAATATGGGCAAGGTAAAGGAGATCTTTGAAAAGCAGCTGGAGCGCTGCCGCGTGGACTATTTTGACTTTTATATGTTCCACAACGTGTGCGAAATGAATCTGGACGGCTATCTTGACCCTGCCAACGGCATTTACGATTATCTGATCAAGCAAAAGGCTAACGGCCGCATCCGTCATCTTGGCTTTTCCACTCACGCCGCCCTGCCGGGCATGCGTCGCTTTTTAGAGGCCTATGGCAAGGATATGGAATTCTGCCAGCTGCAGATCAACTATTTGGACTGGACTTTTCAAGAGGCCAAGGAAAAGATCGAGCTGGTCAGCTCCTACGGCATCCCCGTTTGGGTAATGGAGCCCCTGCGCGGCGGCAAGCTGGCAAATCTGGGCGACATTCACGCCAAGGCTCTGCGTGCCGTGCGCGATGAAGCCGTACCCGCCATCGCCTTCCGCTTTTTGCAGGCCGTGCCCGAGGTGGTGGTGACCCTTTCCGGCATGTCCAATATGCAGCAATTAAAAGAAAATATTGCAACCTACAACGAGAATAAGCCCCTTGACGGTGCGGAATTTGCGGCAGTTTTGGAGATCGCCGCCGATATGCTGAAAAACATCGTGCCCTGCACCTCCTGCCGCTATTGCACCGAGTACTGCCCCAACGGACTGGACATCCCCCGCCTGATCAAGCTGTATAACGAGCACGCCTTTACCGGCGGCGGCTTTATTGCCCCTATGGCTCTTTCCAAGATCGATGCCGACAAGCAACCCTCCTCCTGCGTTGGATGCCGAGCCTGCGAGGCCGTCTGCCCCCAAAACATCAAGATCTCTGAGATCATGGCAGATTTTGCTACACGCGTAAAGGCGTGATCTCCATATGACGCAGGATACCCAAAACGCCCTTGCGCTGTTGCGAAAAAATGGGCTGACCTGTGCCCTTTGCAAGGGCCCCAGCGCCTATACAGATACACGCCGAGGCGTAGCCCCCCTTTTAAATTGGCTGGATAACGGTATGTGTTTTTCCAACTTTTGTGCCGCCGATAAGGTGGTTGGCGCAGGTGCCGCCTACCTCTATGTGCTGCTTGGCGTTACCGAGGTCTATGCCCTTGTGGTCAGCATCCGCGCAAGAGAGATCCTTGCGCGCCACGGCGTCACGCTGTATGCCGAACTGGTCGTCCCCCACATCGTAAACCGTGCAGGCGACGGCATCTGCCCCATCGAGCAAGCCGTGGCCGAGGCCACAGATCCGAAGGACGCACTGACCCGCATTCGCCACCGTCTGCGGGAGCTGAACGGCAAATAAACGCAAAAAAGAGAGCAAGCTGCGACTTGCTCTCTTTTTTGATCATTTACGGTGGAAGCAATCCACCAGCCTCATCACGATCTCGCGTTGCTCGTTATCCAGATCGGAAATATCCACCATCAGCCTTTCGGCGGTGGAAAGCAAATAATCTGTGGTCACGTGAAAGACCTTGGACATTTCGATGATATTATTGATGGAGGGCGAGGACAGTGACATTTCCCAGGCATTCACGGCGCTTCTGGAAATTCTTAAGCGATTGGCAAGATCGGTCTGTGTCAGATTGTTCTTTTCACGCAAATAACGGATCCTATCTGCAACGTTCAAGATCATACGCTCACCTCGTTTCTCTGTTTGTTTATATTTTACTGGATTGTTTACGAATTATAATTATCTTTTTTGATAATTGTTGATTGACCTGTCAAAAATCCTCCTTCCAAATCCCGTCCACTGCAAAAACAGGTGGAGAAGCAAAGCCTTCTCCACCTGTTTGTTATTTAAAAGCGACGCACGTATCCGCAACGGCGGCAAAGCTCCTCTGCCGCGCGATGGCATGTAAAGCCCTCGTATATGGCTTTGGCGCGCTCTGTGTTTAAAATTTCGCACAACGTATGCTCAAAAAGATTACCAAGCGCAAGATCCCCCTCGGCATCAAGGCAGCACGGCACAACGGTTCCGTCGCAGAGCACGCCGATCTGATTGCGCAAGGCGTGACAAAAGATCTCGGTCTCGAGGGGGGCCTCGGGGGCCTGATAATCAGGCCATTCAAAATGCTCTCCCCACTCTAAAAAGACCTTGTCTGCGGAAAGGCGCACGCTCTCGCGGTGCGAGGGCGGCCATTCGCCGGGGAAGGCCGCGTGCAGCTTTTGCAAAATGCTCTCGTTCTCACTTTCTCCCTCGCCACCGATATTCCACAATCTCAGCACCGAAATGCAACCCTTGGCAGCGGCTTGCTTGGCAAAATCGATGCAGGTATCAAAATAAGCAGGATCGGCAAAAGCCGTGTTTGCAGCAGGAGCGTGGAGCGATATACTGATCTTATACGGCAGGTTTTCTAATACCGTTTGGCCACATTTTGCCAGAAGCGAGCCATTTGTGGTCAAAATGGGATAAAAGCCCTTTTCCCACGCGCGGCGCACAAAATGTGAAAAGGAGGGGTGCAGCAGCGGCTCTCCCAGCAAATGAAAATACAAAAATTTGACCTCGCCCGCAAGGCGGTCGGTCAAAGCCTCAAACTCCTCCTCGGTGATCATCCGCCGCGGGCGTTTTGTGCCGTGACAAAAGGAACAATTCAGATTGCAGATATTGGAAATTTCAAGATATGCCTTGTCGATCATTCGGCGCTCCTTTCACCTTGGGGTGTCATTCATATTGCATATTTTTAAAGGTCGTCAAGCCAAAACACGTCCGCATGGGGAAACACGGTGCCTCGGTGTAACGTCCGATCCGTCCCGAACCCTTCAATCCTTTACGCGAAACGTCTTGGGCGTGGTGCCAAAGCGGCGACGGAAGGCGTGACAAAGCGCTGCCGCATCCGAAAAGCCGCAGGCCTCTGCCACAGCCGTCAGCGGCTCGTTTTGCTTTAACAGTCGGCAGGCTGCATTCAGGCGCAGCTCGGTCAGATATTCCATTGCCGAGCAACACATATTTTCCCGAAACAAGCGGGTAAAGTGCCGTCTGGAATATCCCGCTATTTTAGCCAGATCATCCAAGCTCACCGCCTCTGCATAATGGGTCTCCATATGCCCCAAGGCCTGTGCGATCACCTGCCGATATGCGCGCAGCGACGGCAGGGAGGGCCGACAGCTGCGGCACAGAATAGACACGGTGGCCATAAACAGATTCTTGATCAACGCCTCGCTTTCCCGCGAGGCGTTCTTCATTTCCGCCTCCATCAGGCGGGCCAGCGGCTCGACCGCGGCCAAGGTGGTATCATCCGCTATGGCACGCAATGCAGAGCCGGATTTCATAGAAAACAGCAGGTGAAATCCGGACAAGCCGCGAAGATCGTTTGCCTCGGCCAGAAAGGCCTCACGGTCAAATTTAAAGATGGCATAGCGATAGCCCCTTGCCTCCCGCTGCTCGTGCAGCATACCGGGATAAAGAACATAAACGTCGCCTGCTTGGATATGATATTCCTGCCCGTCGATCAGGTCGATCGCCTGGCCCTCAAGCACGATCATCAGCTCGGCATAGCGGTGCGAGTGTCGCTCCAGCGTGCCAACGCGCCTGCCTATATGTACCATTTTGACCAGATAGCGCTCTTCTTGGTCCTTTGGATAGATCGATAGCTCTGCCATTTTCTCACCCCCCATTGGCCCGATTATACAACAAAAAGTCCGTTTTGTCAATGACTAAGGCCTGTTTATGATTTATAATTTTATTATAATAGATCATCCCCTGCACACCAAAGGAGTGTTTGAAATGAATCTGCAAGCTATGAAAGAAAAATTTGAAAAAATTTCGGAGCTGGAAAAGGGCGACGTTGTATTTCACGCAGTCCACGATGGTCCCTTTCGGGTCTACGGCCTTTTCTACCGGGACGGAAAATACCGCCGCTTGCCCGAGGAGGTTGCCAAAACAGGCCACGAGACCGTACTGGAGCATCACGCCTGCACAGCGGGCGGCAGGCTGCGCTTTAAAACCGACAGCCCTTATATCGCCATTGCCGCAAAGCTGCCGACGGTAGGCAGAATGGCCCACTTTGCCATGACCGGCTCGGCGGGCTTTGACCTTTACGTCAGGCAAAACGGCGTTGACAAATACGTCTGCTCGCTTCGCCCCTCCTTTTACATCACCGACAGCCTTGTGCGTGCGTTTGAGTTTGACAGTCGCGAAATGCGGGAGATCACCATTCACTTCCCCCTTTACAGCGAGGTCAGCGAGGTCTATATCGGCCTGCAGGAGGGCGCTACCATAAAGGAAGCGCCCGCTTACGCTTACGATAAGCCCGTTGTCTATTACGGCCACTCCATCACCCAGGGCGGATGCGCCTCGCGCCCCGGCAACGCCTATTCCAACATCCTTTCAAGACGGCTGAACGTTGACCACGTCAATCTGGGCTTTTCCGGCGGCGGACGGGGCGAGGAAACGATCGTAGACTATATCGCAAGCCTTGATATGCAGGTGCTTGTGATGGACTATGACCACAACGCCCCCAACGCGCAACACCTGCAGGACACCCACGAGCGAATGTTCAAGGCCATTCGAGAAAAGCACCCCACGCTCCCCGTGATCATGATGACCAGCACCACAATGCCCCGCTTTTCGGATGACCGCCCAAGGCGCAGGGAGATCATCTACAACACCTATCTGCACGCCAAGGAAAGCGGTGACGAAAACGTCTTTTTCTGGAACGGCGGCCAATTTGACGCCTATCAGGACTATGCCACCGTAGACGGCTCTCACCCCAACGACTATGGCTTTTTGGTCATTGCCGATCTGCTGGAGCCCGTGCTGAAGGAAGCTCTGGCACGGTCGTAAAGGAGAGTACATTATGAAAATTCAATTTTTAAACGCCGAAGCGCTGCTGGACGGCATCGCTTACGTTGCCCCCGACCTCGGTTTTGAGGTCGTAACAGAAAACCCCGATCTCACCGTGACCGTGACCGAGGTGGCGGAGCGCACCGTCACCGTTACCCTTGACGGTGATCGCGCCGCCATCACCTATGGCGACGGCAAGGCCCGCTTTTTCCGCGGACTTGCAAAGCTCCTCGGCTGGACCCACGACGGCATCAAGTCAAAAACCGAGACCGAGCACCCCCTGTTTGCCAAAAACGGCGGTATGTTCAGCGTTTCACGCGGCGGCGTGCTGCGTGTAGAGACCGTCAAGGCCACCATGCGCTGTATGGCACTGATGGGCCTCAGCTCCTATATGCTGTATTCCGAGGACACCTTTGAGGTGGACGGATTCCCCTACTTCGGGCACGCCCGCGGACGCTATTCCAAGGCCGAGCTGAAGGAAATGGACGCCTACGCCCTCTCTCTTGGTATCGAGCTGATCCCCTGCATTCAGGTGCTGGGACATCTTTCCAACTACCTCAGCCAAAAGCAGGCATACAGCCACAAGGACACCGAAAGCGTGCTGCTGGTGGGCTCGGACGAGACCTACACCCTGATCGACGCCATGTTCTCCACCGTATGCGAGTGCTTTACCACCAAGCGCGTGCACATCGGTATGGACGAGACCTTTGACCTTGGCACCGGCAAATATCTGGCCAAAAACGGCTACCGTCCGCGACACGAGATCTTTTTTGAGCATTTGGAAAAGGTGCGCGAGATGGCAAATGCGCGCGGCCTTGACCCCATGATGTGGAGCGATATGTTCTTCCGTATGGCGGCCAAGGACATGAAGGGATACATTGATTATGACACGCGGGTGCAGTTTACCGAGGCATTCCGCGAAAGCATCCCCCAGGGCGTGCGCCCCATCTTTTGGGATTACTATAACGCCGACAAGGAATTTTACCGCACCAATATCGAAAAGCACCGCTACCTCTTTGACCGCGAGACCATCTATGCGGGCGGCATCTGGCAATGGAGCGGTCAGGGCCCCTTGTACTCCCGCTCCTTTGATTTCACCTATCCCGCATTGGACGCCTGCCGAGAGACCGGCGTACAGGAGGTCTTTGCCACCATCTGGGGCGGCGACGACAGCCATCTGATCCTCTCTATGCCCGGTCTTGCGTGGTTTGCCGACTACGATTACGCGGGCGGCTATGACGAGGCCTCGATGAAGCGCTGCCTGCGCTACGCCTGCAATGTTGACTATGACACCCTGATGCTCTGCGAGCTGCCCGAGCATCCCGATGGGCAAAAATCCTCCCTCACACGCGGCCTTCTCTACAACGATCCGCTGCTGGGCCTTGCCGACAAGCATTTCGAGCATCTGCCTATGAAGGATTTCTACACCGCTACCACCGAGAGGCTAGAGGCCAACCGACCGCAAAACCCGCTGTTTGCACCCGCCTATGAGCTGATCTTAAAGCTTTCCGCTCTGCTGGAGTACAAGGCCGACTTCGGCGTGCGCTTAAAGCGCGCCTACGATGCACACGACCGTGACGCGCTGGCCGCATTCATTGCCGAATGTGACCTGATCCTCGCGCGTCTGCACGCCTTGCGCGATTGCCATTACGGCGTTTGGATGTACTACAACAAGCCCCACGGCTGGGAGCTGCACGACATCCGCTACGGCGGCCTGATCCAGCGCTTTGATACCGTCAAGCGCCGCCTTGCCGACTATCTGGAGGGGCGCGTTGCGCATCTGGAGGAGCTGGAGGAGGAGCGCTTGCGCCTGTACGGTGAGGACGGCGACGGCGACCCCATCCCCGCCTATTACTTCCTGTGGAAGCGCTATCGCTTTTTTGCCACTGCCAACACGATCTGAGTGCAGACCGCCTTGGCGCAAGCCTTCTCCGCAAAAAACGGCTTAACGCAATGCGTTAAGCCGTTTTTTCATACCGTTATGGGGGTAATTGCTTATTTGATCTCTTGCTCCAAATCTTCAAACAGCGAAGAGGTAAAAAAATCGAGAATCGTAATTTCAAGCCCATCGCAGATCTTTTTAACCGTAGAAACAGTTGTAGAATTATTTCGACCGCTAACGATGTTATTGAGCGTCGACTGTGTAATTCCACAGATGGTGGATAATTTATTTAGTGTAATGTCATATTGTCTACACAACTCCAAAATACGAAAACTAACTGCTTTCCCGATGTTCATAGTCCCTCCTAACCCTTGTGAGTTAATTATATTGTATCTGACGCATCGCAATATAATTACCTCAAATGGGTTGACAATAGCCCATGGGCGTGCTATAATGCAAATATAACTCAAAAGAGTTAATCGGAGGATTATTATGGCATCTGTAACAAAGCGAATTAAAGAAATCAAACAGCCCCGCGGTGGTTATCTGCCTCCAAAAAACTTAGAGGTTACTAATCTCGACGATGGTACTACACTCTATCAAGGCGAAAATATTCATGCGTCACTGGTCGGACTGGCAGTTGATTATTTGACACGAACCTTCGTTTGCGGCGCTTCTAAGGAAAACGCTTTTAAAATTTCCTTGTTAGGAGCAGCTATAGCTGGCGAACTCGAATATGCAGAAAAACTGTTGAAAAAAATCAAAGAATTAGATCAATCCTCTATCAAAGCTGCTTGTCAATTGGTCGGTTATGATGTTTGTTTTCGCGCAGGAGCAGAGTTTTTTAGCGGCGTAAAGCAAATCAAACCCAACGAAGATACTTTGAAAAATATCGAGATAATGGTAACCCGAAGCAAAGCTTTTTTTGAAAAATTTGGCCCCATTGTGTGGGATGGCTTTACTTTTGAGGGTGGATATACTGAAACTGTAAATGCAGGAGATGGGGATTTTCTGACAGCAGATACACTTTGGGACTATAAGGTATCAGTAAAAGACCCCACCAATCAGCACACTCTTCAACTGCTTATGTATCACATTATGGGAATGCACTCTAAATATGATTGCTTCAAAAAAATCAATTATATTGGATTTTTTAATCCTAGATTGAACAAAGTATATCGCTTTGAGTTGGCAAAATTAGATCCTCAAATCATAGAAATGATTGAGCGTGACGTTATTTGCTATTAAAGCGTCAATCCCCCCGCAGAACGCCAACGGCGTTCTGCGGGGGGATTTTTCATACCGTTATGGGGGTAAATGCTTTTAATACTCCAGCGTTACAAGGACGTGCAGTGCAAAGGGGGGCAGCTGCAGCGTGACGCAATCGCCGTTTTGCGCAAAGGGCACGGGCTTGCCGTCGGGGCGGAGGGTGGCCGCCTTGATCCTTTTGTCGGTCTTGATGCTGATCTCCACGTCGTGGAGCCTCGGGAAATCGGGCAACAAGCACACGTTGCCGCGGTTGACAGGGGGTGCGTACAGCACGTGGAGCGAAAGGAAGCCCTCTCCCTCCCGCAGGCGCACGCGGGCGCAAGAGGGCAGCTCTGCGGTCTTGATCGCACAGTCGTAAAAGCCGCGGATGGCGTTTTCAACGTATTTTTCAAGCACGTAGTTGCCCGATTTGTTGTAGGCCCTAAAAACAGGGTGGGCAAAATACAGCACGTTTCCACGCCTCACCAGTGCGGGATAGCTTGCGGGCTCGGTGCGGTAGGGGGTGTTCTTGTGCCCCGAATAGTGTCCGAAGGTGCGGCTGAAATAGGGCTCAAAGACCTCGGCCAAGCGCTCGCCGTCGCTTTCGGTCTTGTAGGCGCTTGAATAGGAAAGAAACGGCGTAACAAAATCCTCGGTCGCGCATTTGATGTAATCCTGATCAAAGCCCGATGGCTCGATCTTGCGGATGCCAAGCTCGTCAAACACGCTGTCGTAGCTGGCAATGATCTTGCCGCCCTTTGCGGCAAAGGCGGCAAGCGCCTTTTTGTCCGCATCGGTCAATTTTACAAGATCGGGCAGGATCACGCAGGCGTATTTCGACAGGTCATCTCCCGATTCGATCACGTCGTACTCCAAATGCATCACCTGCAGCAGCTTGGAGGCGCCGACGTCGGACTCCTTGCGGTGGCTCAGCCACAGGGCAAGATCGGTATAGGCCTTTGTGTTGTCGCAATATTTTTCGATCCGCTCCACGTAATCAAAGGCGTGGCCGATCACGGCATAGGTGCTTTCGTCAATATCCGCCGAGGGGTGCAGATGGTCGCCCACGTAGACCGAGGCACCCACACTAAGCATATCGGCGCACTCGTACCGCAGGGCCTCCTTGTTTTTAAAGCCGCCAAACTCGCCCCAGTTGTGGTGGAATTTTGCGGTCATACCAAACACGTCCTTGCCGTATTTTTCAAAAAACTTGGCGCGGATGGGCATCAGATCGTAACCGCCCCAGGCCGTGGGCAGATCCTCAAGGATAAAATGCCCCTGATAGGGGTGATATTCGGTGCGGTTCATATCCGCGCCGCCGTTGTAAAACACAGGGGCGGTGGGATAATATTCGTGGATCACACCCGTCAGGCGCTGCATGGTGGCAATATGCGCCTCGACGTAATATTTTTTCGCATCCTCATAGCTTTCGGGGTCAAGACCCTTTTTCAGCATCCCCGCGCGGCAAGCATCACAGGCGCAGGCATCCTTCATAAAGCAGATGTCGTAAAAAATGCCGTCCGACACGTCATAGCGCTCACACACCTCGCGGGTCAGCGCCTCAATATGCTCCAGATAATCGGGATTGGCGGGGCAAAGGGTCGTCCAAGAGCAATCCTTGATCACCGCATCGGGATCATCGTGCTCTGTCGGATCCGAGCCGAAATACAGCGGCTTTTTGGTGTCAAAGCGGATCTGCCGCCATTCGGGGTGCGCATCAACGTCCAGCTTGTTCCAGCCCACGGTGATGTAAACGGGCGCCTTGACCCCAACGCTGCGCAATGCCTTTTGCTGCTCGCCCAGCAGGTCAAAATCAAGGTTTGGGTGCATCGTGCCCACCTTGGTGGGATAATAGGTGTAGCCGTGATGGCACTTGGCAAACACCAGCACGCTTTCGATATGCGCCGCCTTAACGGTCTCGGCAAACTTTTTGGGGTCAAACAGCTTTCCAATGTCGGGGATCAGCGGACTTGTGTGAAAATCCATGCTTGTATATCTCATACGGTTCACCTCTGATAAGATTTTGTCTTGCTATGCGGTCACTTGGCCATATGCAGGATCTCAACAATGCCATCCCTGCCGATGGGCGGCAGCGAGGGCAGCTCGCCCTGTGCGTTGCAGCCGTGTGCCACGATCTCGTCCGCGATCTTTTCAATATCGCTGTGCGGAATGCCTGCGGCGGTAAGGGTATGCGCCACGCCGACCTCGTCCATAAACGCAATGAAGAGGGCAACCGTCTTTTCGGCGGCCTCGGCGGCGGGCAGGTTGGGATCAAGCCCAAAGATCTTGGTGCCAAGCAACGCAAAGCGGCGGGCACGCTCTTCGCTTAGCTTCGACGTATATCTGAAAAAGGCGTCCATAAAAATGGCCAGCGTCACACCGTGAGGCGTGTTGTAAAGTGCGGAGAGCACGTGTCCCATCTGGTGCATGGGCGTGGGGGCATCCAGACCGGATTGCAGATAGCCGTTCCAGGCAAGGCAGGCCGCCCACTGCATATTGGCGCGATGCTCTACGTTGGTGGGATCCTTCAGGATCTCGCGCAGCTCGCTCATAATGGTTACCAGAACACCCTCGTGCAAACGGTCCTGCAGGGGGGAGTGCTGATCGCCGTTGAGGTAGGCCTCCAGCACGTGGGACATGGCATCGGCCGCGCCCACCACGGTGTGAGAGGCGGGCAGACTACAGGTCAGGGCGGGGTCCATAATTGCTATGGTGGGATACAGAGCCGCCGTATAGATATAGGCCTTTTCCTTGGTCTCGTCGTTGGTGGCCACCGCAATGCAGTTCATTTCACTGCTGGTTGCGGGCAGTGTGGGGATCATCACGGTGGGCAGAGAGCGCTCGGGGGGGATGCAGACCTCGCAGTCGTGGCGAGAGATGAACATTTTCCAGGGGTCGTGCTCGTACAAAACGCCTGCCGCAATGGCCTTGGTGGCGTCCATCACACTGCCGCCGCCAACGGCGATGCAAAAATCAACGCCCTGCTCACGGCAAAGCTCGATCGCCTCACGGATGTGGGACAGCAGCGGATTGGCCGTGATGCAATAGAACCGCACGACCTCGATGCCGCGGCTTTCAAGCGATGCCTCGATACGGGCACGCAGAGCGTTCAGCGTGGCGCTGCCATAGGACACCACCATTGCCTTTTTGCCAAGACCGTCAACGTAACGGCCAATATCCTCCGATTCGCCATTGCCGAAAATCACCCGAACGGGGTTGTAAAGCTCAAAATTTTTCATAATGCTCTCCTTTTTATGCGCCGTCCTGCGGCCTTTTCTTCATTATATTGCTTTTCCCCGATGCTGTCAACAGTGTTCTCCTTTTTGAGATTTTCTCAATTCATTCTCATTGCAAGCACCCAGCTTGATATAAAATATCGGACACATCCAAGGGGAAGCCCCAAATGATGTGTCCGACTTTTATTTGATTTTGTAGGGGCGATTCACGAATCGCCCCTACGGATAGAAAAAAGAGGTCGATTTCTCGACCTCTTTTTGTTGTTGAAAGCAAATGACTTGCTCGCCTCTTCGATCGCAACTGCAACCGCAACGGTCATATCTCCCGTAAAGTCCAACAGAAAGGTATCTTTGAGGAATTAACGTAGAAATTATTTAAAAATAATGAAATAAAAGAACTAAAGTTTAGGTCGTTCTGCGGATGTCAAGTGAGAGAACTTTGGGGTTGACAGTGCTGAAAATTTGGTGTATACTTAAGTCAAGTACAGTTCAATAATATTAATGACGGAATGGAGAACGAAATATGCATCAACCGAAATGGGTGATTGAGTTGAAGGAAAAAGCGAGTCGAAAAAGATTGATTTCCGTATTCGCATGTGTGGGTATTGCTTTTATCGTTATACTTATTGCCGGAGTACTGGATGCATCTTATGGAGAATCTTTCAACGCAGAAACGGGGCTTCTTGCAGGCGCAATCTCTTTAGGTGCTCTTTGGTTGTTTATGATTCCATTTGCCTTTTTGGCTGTAAAGGTCAAGATTCGCCGTTATAACGGCTACATTATTTGTATATATAGCGGCTTTTTTAAAGAGTGGTTGTATATTGAGGGAGACCTTTTTGACGAGGGTGTTGCTATAGCTTCTTTGGATTTATACGGTCAATTGCCCACAGGAGAAGAAGTAATAGCCAAAACCGATTTTTGGGGAGATATAAAAATTTATATCGGTACCACTGCAAACAATCAAAGCATCAATTTGTTGTGATTGGTTTTTCTATAAAATTCTATAAAAACAAATTGGACACATCATAAGCGAAAATGCGTTTATGATGTGTCCAACTTTTTTATAATTGATTTTTTGTAGGGGTCATTCACGAATCGCCCGTGGGTCATTCGTGAATGACCCCTACGAAACCCTTATAAATCAAGGATTATTTCAGTGCCTCTTCGATAGCAACAGCAACTGCAACGGTCATACTAAGCCTCGGGGGTTGTTCCCTGCGCCCATAATCTCAACGCATCAAAGAACTAAAACTTTTCAAAATTTATTTTGCTTTATTCTTATATTCTTTCGGTGTAATTTTCATGATAGATTTAAAATTTCGGTTAAAGCTTCTCGTCGAACCAAATCCGCACAGTATCGATATCTCTGTTATGGAATTTTCTCCTTGATCGAGAAGAGCGCAAGCGCGATGTATTCTATGGCTATTTATAATAGTCGGGAATGGTAACTTATATATTTTATTCACAATACCGGATATATAGCGATAATTATATCCAAGCGAACGAGAAATTTCCTTTAGGGTCAGCGGCTCCGCATAATGATCGCTTATATACTGTACAATTTTTGTCACAACGCCGTTATCTTCATATAAGAGATGCGGCGCAGGTGCTCCCTCGCAGTAAATCGCCACCAAATTATAGAGAATCGCGTGCATCCGCAACGGATTGCTTTTATACCTTAAAAGCATTTCGCGTGTGTTCGGATCGTTTAAACGTATCATTGGCGAAAGAGGTGCTTTCTTTAGTATTTGCTTCAGCTCAGGAATTAAGTCGGTCGAAAAAATCAATGTCCAACTTTTGCTATGCTCGGGTGTGGTATAGCGGTGCGGTTGATTTGAAAGTATAAAAACCCCGTCCCCTTTGCATAGCTTATATTCAAATCCGTTTATTTCGGCTATTAAGTATCCTTCTTCTACAAAAATAAATTCATAGTTTTTATGTATATGCAAGGGAAACGTAAAATCATTGTGCATATAGGGCGGAGTAAGTATAAATCCGTTATCCGATGAAGGATGTTTTTCGCAATACATATTAAAATTCCTTGCTTTTGGTTTTAGTCAAAAGTGAACTTTTGTCTTGTTATTATACATCTTTTTTCTTTCAATTTCAAGTGCTTTGATGTAAAATGATACTGTAAGTTGAAATAACAAAAATTCACTATGAAAGGGGATTATTATGAACTGCAAGCTTATGATCTCAAAGCAACAAACAGCAAAAATCAAGCCTATGCACGCGGGTGGTCAGCCTCCTGTTACCTCTGATGCTTCGGACAGATATTTCCATTATCTTACTGAAGCAGGCATTCCTTATTCCCGTTTGCACGACGTAAACGGAGCATTCGGCGGATATAAGTACGTTGATATTCCCAACATCTTTCGTGATTTCAGCGCAGACGTTGACGATCCCGAAAGCTATGATTTCACATTCACCGATCTTCTCCTCGAACAGCTCGTAAACGCAGGTGTTGAGCCATATTACCGTCTCGGAGTTACCATAGAGAATGCGGCAAAGGTCAAGTCTTATTGGATAGATCCGCCGAGCGATTACGATAAATGGGCATCTATATGTGAGCATATAGTAAGGCATTATACAAAGGGCTGGGCAAACGGCTATTACTACAAAATAACGTACTGGGAGATATGGGGGGAGGCTGATGACTTAAACAGCCCGAATCACGTCTCGCAGCTTTGGAACGGAAGTGCCGAGGATTATTACAAACTTTATACGAAAACTGCAAAGCTTCTTAAGGAAAAGCATCCCGAGATCAAGGTTGGCGGATATGGCGCGATTGGATTTTACCACTGGAACAAAAAAGAAGAGGAGCGTAGAGAGGAAGTTAATTACCGCTTCAGCTTCTTCCGTAACTTTATAAAATATATAGATGAGCACGATGCTCCGATCGATTTCTTTTCATGGCACAGTTACTCGGATACGCGCGCAACCGTAGGCTATGATAACTGGCTTCATGAGGAGCTTACGTCACTTGGGCATCCCGAGCTCGAGACACATCTCAATGAATGGGATCCTTATGCCGAAGAGCTCGGGACAGGGCATCACGCAGCAGAGATTGCCGCTATGATGATAGCGATGCAGTATGGCAATCCATCTGTTTGCTGTATTTACGATATGCGTACCGCAAACGCGCCTTACTGCCCTCTGTTTAATCCTATCACGCACAAACCCATACACGGCTATTATTCCATGGTTGCGTTCAATATGCTTTATAAGCTTGGAACGCAAATAGAGATTTCGTGCGATGTTCCTGACGTGTATGCTCTTTGCGCCACCGATGGTAATAAAACGGCTCTCCTTATTTCCAATCTTTCCGGAAAAGAGCTTGAGCTTGATATCATAGGTGCGGATCTTTCGAATGCAAGATACAGCGTGATAGATGATATGCGTTTGCTCTCTTGGTCTCCCGCAACCAAAAAGCTTGAAAAAAACTCGGTTATGCTGATTGAATTTTAAGCAGAACCGCACTGAAAGCATAAAATTTATGCAATCATGTAAGATTGCTCTTAATGGAGATGCTCAAGAGAAAATCTGCGGTTTTCCCCTTTTTATTGTTAACATGAAAATTGGACACATCACCACGCAAAATGCGGAAATGATGTGTCCAACTTTTTATTTTATTCGCTTTTGTAGGGGCGATGCCCCTCGGCGTTGCCGAGGGGGACGAACGCCCGCGGGCGAACACTGTTCGCCCCTACGGATAGAAAAAAGAGGTCGATTTCTCGACCTCTTTTTTATTGAATTGCAAATTACTTGCTTGCCTCTTCGATAGCAACTGCAACGGCAACGGTCATACCAACCATGGGGTTGTTACCTGCGCCGATGAGACCCATCATCTCTACGTGAGCGGGCACGGAGGAGGAGCCTGCGAACTGTGCGTCGCCGTGCATACGGCCGAGGGTATCGGTCATGCCGTAGGAAGCGGGGCCTGCAGCCATGTTATCGGGGTGCAGGGTACGGCCGGTGCCGCCGCCGGAAGCAACGGAGAAGTACTTCTTGCCGTTCTCCATGCACCACTTCTTGTAGGTGCCGGCAACGGGATGCTGGAAGCGGGTGGGGTTGGTGGAGTTACCGGTGATGGAAACGCCAACGTTCTCCAGACGCATGATGGCAACACCCTCGGGCACGCTGTCAGAGCCGTAGCACTTAACGTTAGCGCGAGCACCGGTGGAGAATGCCTTCTCAGAGATCACTGCAACCTCTTCGGTAGCGGGATCAAACTGGGTCTTTACGTAGGTAAAGCCGTTGATGCGGGAGATGATGTAGGCAGCGTCCTTGCCCAGACCGTTCAGGATAACGCGCAGGGGCTTGGTACGAACCTTGTTTGCGTTCAGAGCGATCTTAATTGCGCCCTCAGCGGCAGCGAAGGACTCGTGACCGGCGAGGAAGCAGAAGCAATCGGTCTCCTCAGAGAGGAGCATTGCGCCCAGGCTTCAATCCCCAAGACCAACCTTGCGGTTCTCGGCAACAGAGCCGGGAATGCAGAATGCCTGCAGGCCGATACCGATAGCGGCAGCGGCGTCGGATGCCTTGGTGCAGCCCTTCTTGATGGCGATAGCGGCGCCTACAACGTAAGCCCACTTTGCGTTCTCAAAGCAGATAGGCTGGGTCTCTTCAACGATCTTGTAGGGGTCGATGCCCTTTGCGTCGCAGATCTCCTTGCACTCGTCGATAGAGTTGATGCCAAATTCCTTCAATGCGGCGAGGATCTTCGCCTCGCGTCTTTCGTAACCTTCAAACTTTGCCATGATACTCTACCTCCTCTATTACTCTTTACGGGGGTCAATGTACTTAGCGGCGTCAGCAAATCTGCCGTAGGTACCCTTGGCCTTCTCGTAAGCTTCGTTGGGCTCCATGCCCTTCTTGATCATGTCGGTCATCTTGCCGAGAGAAACGAACTCATAGCCGATCACCTCGTTGTTCTCGTCCAGAGCCATGCGAGTGCAGTAGCCCTCGGTCATCTCCAGGTAACGAACGCCCTTTTCCTTGGTGCCGTACATGGTACCAACCATAGAACGCTCGCCCTTGCCAAGGTCCTCCATGCCTGCGCCGATAACAAGGGCGCCCTCGGAGAAGGCAGACTGGCTGCGGCCGTAGACGATCTGCAGGAACAGCTCGCGCATAGCGGTGTTGATGGCGTCGCAAACAAGGTCGGTATTGAGAGCCTCCAGCAGGGTCTTGCCGGGCAGGATCTCTGCGGCCATAGCGGCGGAGTGGGTCATACCGGAGCAGCCGATGGTCTCAACAAGTGCTTCCTCGATGATGCCGTTCTTTACGTTCAAAGACAGCTTGCAGGCGCCCTGCTGGGGTGCACACCATCCCACACCGTGGGTGTATGCGGAAATATCGGTGATCTGTTTTGCCTGGATCCACTTGCCCTCTTCGGGAATGGGAGCGGGGCCGTGATCGCAGCCCTTTTTGACTACGCACTGATGCTGAACCTCAAGGCTCTGTGCGTAAGGCATTTCACTTACGTTGCTCATGTGTTTTTATCTCCTTTTTTAGATTAACTGGGTTTTATTGCTTACGGAATTTCTCCCGAAAGTCACAAAATATGGGGTACGTGTGCCACTTTTCGTGTCACAGGCTCTCGATCAGAGCCTTAACGGCCTCGGCATATTTGCCGCCGATAAAGATCGAGCCGTTGGTGTTGGGATGCACCGCATCTCTGGAATAGTACAGGGGCTCGGGCTGGGTGGGCAGCACCTGCGCAAAGATCTCATCCAGCGGGATATAGACGTCTGCAAACTCCTTTGCCAGCTCGCGCACGATGGGCAGGATGCGCTCCAGATCGGGGCGGAAGTGCTGATTACCCTCAAAGTCCAGCAGGAAGGGGGCGATCATCACGATCTTGGCATTGGTCTGGGCACGCAGACGCTCCAAAATGCAGCGATAGTTCAGCGCAACCTGCTCATCGGTGGTCTCAACGCGGTCGCCGCCATAGCGGTGCCAGATATCGTTGATGCCGATCAGGATCGAAATGACGTCGGGCTCAAGGGCAACACCATCACGGTACAGGCGATCAAACAGCTGATCGGTGCGATTGCCGCTGATGCCCAGATTGATAAACTCAAATTCCACGTCGGGGTGATCCTTTACCATCTGCTCGGCAGCGTACTTGGGGTAGCCGGAGCCAAGGTGGTGGTAATTGCGCCTGTCGCGGCCCGCATCGGTGATGCTGTCGCCCTGAAACAGAATTCTTACCTTTTTCATTTTATTTTACGATCTCACCGTAAACGGCGCCGAAGGCTGCTGCAGCATTGCACTCGTCGGTATCGATGTGCATAGCCAGCGCAAACTTATCAGAAACGCGAACCACAACGTCGCCAAGGATCACGGGACGTGCGGTATCCAGCTTAACGCTGACGATCTCCTTGTCAGAAACGCCAAGAGCCTCTGCATCGGCAGGAGTCATGTGAATGTGGCGCTTGGCAACGATGGTGCCCTCTGCCATATCGACCTCGCCGCAGGGGCCAACCAGCTTCAGACCGGGAGTGCCGGCAACGTCACCGCTCTCTCGAACGGGAACAGCCTTAAGGCCAAGGGTGCGTGCGTCGGTGTAAGAAAGCTCGACCTGATCGGCGGGGCGGAAGGGACCAAGAATGGTCACAGCCAGCTCGCCCTTGGGGCCAACCAGCTTAACGCGCTCTTCACAAGCAAACTGGCCGGGCTGGCTCAGGTCCTTCTTGTTGTGCAGAACGGCATCGGCACCAAACAGGGTCGCAAAGGTGTCGGCGGTCACGTGAATGTGGCGTGCAGAAGTTTCAACAATAAATTTGTTGTCCATTTTTAAAACCTCTCTTTTGATGTATAGTTGGGGCTATCCAAGCCCATACATATTTATTATAGCATAATTTTTTTTGATTGTAAATGCAAATTTGAAAGAAATCTCGACTATAAATGAGAAAATCGGGAAAAATATAAGAAAAAACTTGTGCAAGGAGGCAAAAATGAGCGAGGATATCACCAAAGAAGACGCAAGTGAAGAAAAATTAGAGGATATTTTCAAAAGCGGCAGCATTGCCGCCGGTGCCAAAGGACAAGAGCTGCGGTGCCTTTCTATCATTGGACAGATCGAGGGGCATTACGCCCTTGGCGAGGGGCAAAAGGCCACCAAATACGAGCATTTGATCCCCCTGCTGTTCTCCATTGAGGAGGATCCGGACGTCAAAGGGTTGCTGATTATTCTCAACACCATGGGGGGCGACGTAGAGGCGGGGCTTGCACTCTCAGAGCTGATCGCCTCTATGAAAAAGCCGACGGTCTCGCTGGTGTTGGGGGGTGGGCATTCCATTGGCGTGCCGCTGGCGGTGTCGGCCAAGCGCTCGTTTATCGTGCCCAGCGCAACCATGACGGTGCACCCCGTGCGCATCAACGGACTTGTGCTGGGGGTTCCTCAAACCTACCGCTATTTTCACGATATGCAAGGGCGCATCGTGGACTTTATCTGTCAGCACTCTCGCATTGAAAAGGACGTGCTGGAAAAACTGATGATGGCCCCGGACAAAATGGCCACCGACGTGGGCACGATCTTAGAAGGGCGTGAGGCTGTGAAACACGGTCTGATCGATGCCGTCGGCGGGCTGGACGCGGCGCTTGCCGCACTGCACGAAATGGCTGATCTGCAGCCAAAAAGCCCCCGAACGGTATAAGAAAAGCGGGCTTTTGCCCGCTTTTCTTATACTTTTTTCTTAGCGCCGCCCATATCGCAAAGATCAAACAATGGGCATTCTGCGCACTGCGGTGCGCGGGCGGTACACACGTCGCGGCCAAACATTACAAGGCGGTGGCAAAGATCACTTTGCTCGGCGGGTTCCACAATGGGAACCAGCGTTTTCTCGACCCGTGTGGGGTCTTTTTCACTTTGCGGATAAAAGCCGAAGCGCCCGCAAAGGCGGATGCAATGGGTATCCGCCACAATGGCGGGCAGACCAAATAAGTCTCCTCGCAAAAGGTTTGCAATCTTGCGCCCCACTCCGGGAAAGCGCAAAAGCTCATCCATTTCGTGGGGCATCTCGCCCCCAAACTCGGTGATCAGCATCCGCGAGGCATCGATGATATTTTGCGCCTTGGTGTGGTAGAGCCCACAGGGGCGGACGATCTCCTCTACGTCGGAAAGGCTTGCCGAGGCCATAGAAAGGGCATCGGGATATTTTGCAAACAGCTCTTTGCAAACAATGTTAACGCGAGCATCGGTGCATTGCGCCGACAGGCGCCCCATCACCAAAAGTCTCCACGGATCACCGCCCGACTCCAGCGCGCAGACCGGCACGGGATAGACCTCTTTCAGCCTTTCCACGATCGCCGCCATTCGCTTTTTCTTTTCGGATTGTCGCAAAATACTCACCCCGTTCCCTTGATTTTTGTTATCAGTATAGCACAAAACGCGAAACCTGTCAAATCCTTTCGCTTAAAACCCCATCAAAATTTGCTTGCGACCTTGACAATCCCCTGCCCTTTCTGCTATAATGATACAGTAACGCTTAGGCCGTGGCGCTGTTTGGGGACGGTTGCGAGCGCCCGCAGTGCGGGATAAAGCGAGCAATAAGGAGTGGCAGCCGTCGCAGAGCGCAAGTGAGCGTGGCGAGCGACGCGCGATGCGGTAACGGCAACAGGGAGCGCGTGCCCTTCACAAGATACAAAATTGATACAAAAACAAAATAATCGGGGTGTGGCGCAGTCCGGTAGCGCGCGTGCTTTGGGAGCACGATGCCGCAGGTTCGAATCCTGTCACTCCGACCAACGCAAGGCCGCCCTAAGGCGGCCTTTTTTGCGTTGGGCGGAGTGACGGTTGTGAGAACCTGCTCTGCACAGCGTGCAGATAGCAGGCAAAGCCGCTTGCGGCTTTGGCGCAAGTCGCAAGACTTGGCGCGACGAATAGGCGGCAACGCCGCCGTCCTGTCACCAACGCAAGGCCGCCTTTGGGCGGCCTTTTTTGCGTTGGGTAAAATCAATAGAAAAAGGGCCGCCCATGTGGGTGGCCCTTTTGCTATGGTGGAGGACGCTTAACGAAAGGCGAACCTTGAAGATTCCGCCGCAGAAATGCACCTTCGGTGATGCCATACGCCTTCGGCGATTCCATACACGCTGGCGCGTGATGCCATGCCAAGCCTGCGGCTTGGATAAAAACAACAAAAGCCGAACCCTTGGTTCGTCTTTTCTTGTTTTTGGTGGAGACGGGGAGGCTCGAACTCTCGACCTTACGGATGTGAACCGTACGCTCTA